>NZ_AKJG01000180.1 GCF_000282455.1 Pseudomonas sp. GM74 | reverse complement strand
GAAGTCGAGCAGAACCTGCGGTTTCAGGGGCAGTATTTCGATGACGAGACGGGGCTGCACTACAACACGTTTCGGTACTACGATCCGGAGGTGGGGCGGTTTGTTACGCAGGATCCGATTGGACTTAGTGGCGGGACGAATCTTTATCACTATGCACCAAATCCTTATGGGTGGATTGACCCTTGGGGATGGATGGCGTTTTGGAAGCCCCTTAAACCTGATGGAATGGGGCATCACCCCTTTCCGCGAGCGCATGCCAATACTCATGGGTTTCCCGAGTTGGGAACGAAACTAGATTCGCCATCATGGTTTCCGAATGAGGTGGTGGGGTCAGATGAGCTTCATAAAGAATTTCACGAGGCAATTAAAAAAGAAGGTGTGCCATTCAATAAAAAGTTTTCTGGCACTTCCGATGAGTTAGTGAGTAAATTAAATAAAGCTTATGAAGGGTTTCCTCAGAAAGGCACGCTGAAAATACCTAGAACGGGTAAGGTGCTTGCTGAAAACATTACGATAGGCGATGCGTTGAATAAGTCTATCGGCAAAGGAACTAATATAAAGTCGGCAGGAGGTTGTGGGTGAAAAAAGTAGCAAAAATTGAAATATTTGAGCCCGGAATCGTTATTTTTGATCCGGTTGTACTGAATGATTTTGTCCTAAGTAATGGGGTGGATGCTGGTAATTTATTCGACTTTTTTTTAAGTGATGAAACTATTGGGTTAAGTGCGGTGGAAAAGGGAGTGATATTTCCTGCCTATCAAATTCCCGAAATGGAATATAGTGTTTTTCTAAAGGGGGCTGGTCAAGAGTCGAGCTTTAATAGCGCAGCAAAGAGGTTTTGTTATTCTGGAATTCCACTGGTAGTTGTTTCAGGTTTGGTTGTTATTGCTGATCTAAATGCTCTAATGGATTGGGATAGTGATTTTTTTCTGAATTACAGAGAGTCGTGTGTTGATAGTCTTGGGAATAATGATTATCTAGATGTTGCAAATGGTTTGTATGATTTGAGTATTAGTGGTTTCAGGGGGCTGGGCGAACCATTTGTTTCTCTAGGTTATGAGTTGGAGTTCAAACCTGTGGGGCAGCTCCCGAAGCTTCAAAATGATGCCTCCACCGATGATTGGGACTTTTCCATTGCTTGAGTTCTCCCCTTGGGAACTGCTTAAGAATTTTCGCTAGGAAAGCACTGAGGCTGAAAAAACAAGTTGGTGAAACTTAACAATAACCTAAATAGTTTGACCAGATATAGATCTGGCGCTTGGCGTGAAAAAAGTTAAAGCGTGGGCTTCTCAGCGTCTAGAAGGTGGGCTATTTAAAGTTGATGCCATAACCGGTCGGTTGCTTTAAAGGTGGAAGAATGAAGGATATATATATCATTGGTTATGAGCCGGATGGTGTGGGTACACCATATTTTTTTGATTTGAGTTGGGTTCCCGATTTGCCAACCTTTCACTATCCCTCCGAAAATCCAGTGCAAGGGGCTTTAAGTTCCTGCTATCGAGCTAAGGCTGATGTTTCGCAGTTAACGGCAGATTGGTTGCCAGACCATTTTTTGGCGTCCAAAGATTTTTTGGACGTCTGCGATGCTTTCGAATGCAAGTACGTTAGCAGGCCGGTTGAACTTTTTACTCAGGGGGTGGCAAAGCAAGACAAATCATATTTTTTCTTCGCAGTTGTCGAAAAGCTGAGGGCTATGGATCTGGATAGTTCCTCTTTCGTGCTGGATAGTAATGTGAAGTCAGGCGCTTTCGATTTGAAGGGTTCAAATTATGAGCGTATTGATAAGCTTGTTGTTTTGGAAAGTGTTGATTCTGATTTGTTCTATTTTGAAGAGATTCATGAGGTTGCGTGTTCTGCTCGCTTCCTTAATGAGTGTATTAATAAGAAAATCCATGGTCTTACCTTTAAAAAGATAGATGATGATTATCGGTATGCGCCCTGGGATGATTTTTAGTTACCTGTATGAGCCGGGGAGTTATGCGCCGTTGGCGCGTGTCGATCAGGCGGAGGGTGAAGAGCAGCAGCTTTACTACTTCC
>NZ_AKJG01000179.1 GCF_000282455.1 Pseudomonas sp. GM74 | reverse complement strand
ATCGCGGTACGTCAGGCAGGCCACGTCAGCTGGACTCACGACTGCCATGCAGCCGAACGCAGCCTCGCGGGCTCGGCAGCTGCTACAGATCGCATAACCGCTTAACTGATAGGCATTAGGCAAGCGCCTGTTCATTGGCGTAGAAGAACAGAGGATCGTCTTCAGTACCGTGGGCCAGCAGACTGTAAGGCGCGTGAGCGTGCAACCAATGCAGGCGCTCAAGCCCGGTCCAGCCTATCCAATGCGGCCTTCCTTGAAAGTCCTGCTGCCAGGTAGGATTAGTTACACCGGGTTAAAACAGTCATGACTGACAGTGCGTTTATCCCGCTGGCGTTTCTCCATAGAGTCACCTTTACCATGGTAAACAACGAGGCTCGATTGATGCAGACCCAACTGGACAAGTCCCTGAGTGTTTTTGCGCGGGCAGACCTGCTGCAAGGTCCCACCCCCATTCAGCGGGCTGCGCGACTCGAACAACTGCTGGGCCTGGACAAGCAGGGAATCGGCCTGTTTCTCAAACGCGACGACCATATGTTGATCGGCGGGGGCGGCAACAAGCTGCGCAAGCTTGAATTCCATATCGGCGCGGCGCTGCAAGCCGGGGTCGATACGATCATTACCGTGGGCGGGATCCAGTCCAACCATGCGCGCCTGACCGCCGCGGTGTGTGCCCGGCTGGGTATCGCCTGCGAGCTGTTCCTGACCCGGGCCGTGGCCAAAGCCGAGGTGGATTACGAACTCAACGGCAACGTGCTGCTTGACCAGTTGTTCGGCGCGCAGATGCAGGTGTTTGCCGGCGGTACCGACTCACTGGCCAAAGCCGAGGCCAGGGCCGCGCAGCTTCGGGATATCGGACGCAAGGTCATGGTGCTGCCGACGGGTGGTTCGACCCCCTTGGGCAGCCTCGGCTATGCCCGCTGCGCAGGAGAAATCGCCCGGCAAGAGGCGGAACTGGATCTGAGGTTCAATCAAGTGGTGGTCCCCAACGGCAGCGCCGGGACCCATGCCGGGCTGGCGGCGGGTTTCCAGTTGCTTGGACGGGGTACGTCGGTGGTCAAGTCGTTTTCGGTGTTGTCGGACCAGGACTCATCAGCGGCGAGAACCCTGCAATTGACCCGCGAGACACTGGTGCTCCTGGGCAGCAGTGCCGAGGTGCAAGCTGCCGGGATGGTGATTGATGGTAGCCAGCTGGGCGCCGGCTACGGCCTGCCAACCGCCGCCATGCAGGACGCGGTACGCCTGATGGCCCGTGCCGAAGGCCTGCTGGTCGACCCGGTGTATTGTGGCAAAGCCTTTGCGGGTTTGCTGGCCGACTTGCAGCAAGGGCGCTTCGCCCCCGGGGACAACGTGCTGTTCGTCATGACCGGCGGCACCCCCGGCCTGTATGCGTACCGGGAAACCTTTCAGGCCTGACGGTCAGTCATCCCGCGTCAGCACTTCCAGCAATTCAATTTCGAAGATCAGATTCGAATTCGGCGTGATCTTGCCCATGGTGCGTTCGCCATAGGCCAGGTGCGCCGGCACCAGCAACTTGCGCTTGCCACCGACCTGCATGCCCATGATGCCCAGGTCCCAACCCTTGATCACCCGCCCGGTGCCGATCACGCACTGGAAGGGTTTGCCACGGCTGTAGGAAGAATCGAATTCGGTGCCGTCCTCCAGCCAGCCACGGTACTGGGTGGTGATCAGCGCGCCTTTTACGGCGGCCTTTCCATCACCTGGTTGAAGATCGATTACCTGAAGCTCGTCATTCATTGAATTCACTCGTATGCTCTCTCGCCCTCAAGGGCCTGATGGGCGCCGTTTTCCCAGATTTGCCCTCGATTGGCAACCATTGCCGCCTCCCGCGCGGCGTTCAAAGCGGTTTGCTGAACTAAAATAATCAACTATCACCCCTACGGTTCACAGCCCTGATGGCCATCCCCGAATGATCCTGCTCTGGACCAGCGTCATCCTTGGTTCAACGACGCTCAGCCTGATCGTCGTGCTGGTCTGGCGCGAACGTTCGCTGCAAAAGCAACTGGCCGAATATCGCAGCATCGTCACCAGTCTGTCCGAAGGCCAGAGCATCCATCAGGACGGCGACGCCGAGCGCTTCAAACGCAGCCAGTACTTTGCCCGCATCGGCACCTGGGACTGGGATGTCGACACCGACCGCTTGTACTGGTCAGATGCGATTTTCGGCATGTTCGGCTTCAAGATCGGCGAAGTGACGCCCTCCTACGCGCTGTTCTGCTCCTGTGTGCATCCGGACGACCGGCTCAGGGTGCGGGCCGGTGAACTGCGTTGCCTGGAAACCGGCGAAAACCATGACGAGGAATACCGCGTGGTCTGGCCCGACGGAACGATCCGCTGGCTGCGGGAAACCGGTAACGTGGTCAAGAACGACCACGACAAAACGATAAAGATGATGGGCGTGGTACGCGACATCACCGAAGAAAAGGCCTCGGCCAACTACCTCAAGCACCTGGCCCATTACGACCCTTTGACCGGCCTGCCCAATCGCCTGGTGCTCGAAGAGCGCCTGTCCGAAGCGCTGGCGCAGGCGCGCATCAGTGCCACGCGGGTGGCGCTGGTGTTTGTCGATCTCAATGGCTTCAAGGCCATCAACGACCATTATGGTCATGCGGCCGGCGACCGGGTGCTGGTCACGACCGCCACACGACTCAAGCGCATTCTGCGCGGCACCGACACCGTCGCCCGGATCGGCGGCGACGAATTCGTGGTCATCCTTCAGGACCTGCCCCAGGGCAAAAACCTGCAAGACGAAGCGCGCAGCATCTGCCAGAAAATCTTCGTCGAACTCTCCCCGCCCGTCACCATCGGCAACGACCAGCGCCACATCGGCACCAGCCTCGGCGTCGCCGTATTCCCCGATCATGCGCCGAGCATCGACCGCTTGCTGCACATTGCCGACCTGGCGATGTATGAGGCCAAGCGCAGCGGCAACAATCAGTATCGGCTGGGCACCGAGAGCGTGGTGCGGGCGCACAGCGAATAGCGCTTCGTCGACGGGTGCCCGGGTGCGTTACATGACTGTTATCATAATAATCATTCAAACTGTACCGGCACCCTTGAATTGCACCCGGACAGGCTGCTCGAAAACCCATCGGAGTTCGCCATGCACATTGCCATTCTGACCTTTGACGGCTTCAACGAACTGGACTCGCTGATCGCATACGGCATGCTCAGCCGGGTTTCCCTGCTCGGGGACAAGGATTGGCGCGTGACCATCGCGTCACCGACGCCGCAGGTCACTTCGATGAATGGTTTGACCGTCGATGCGCACATCGATCTCGTCGAGGCCTGTCAGGCGGATGCAGTGCTGGTGGGCAGTGGCCGCAAGACCCGGGAAGTGGCTGCCACACCCGGGATCATGGAGCAACTGCAATTCGATCCCGCACGTCAACTGCTGGCAGCCCAGTGCTCCGGCACCTTCCTGCTGGCCAGACTCGGTCTGCTCGGCGATGCCCCGGCCTGCACCGATGCAATCAGCAAGCCCTGGGTGGTGGAAGCCGGGGTCAATGTCGTCAACCAGGCCTTCTACGCCAACGGCAACATTGCCACTGCGGGTGGCTGCCTGGCGTCGCCGTACCTCGCGGCGTGGATCCTGGCCCGGTTGAAAGGCCGCGAAACAGCCCGGGAAGTGCTGAACAATTTCGCCCCGGTGGGCGAGAAGGATGAGTATGTGGCCCGGGGGATGGCGCATATCGAGGCGTTTATCTGACACCCAGGTCACTGTAAAGATCCAAACGGCAACCCACGGTAGATCTTCGGCGAGCCCAGCCTTTATCCTTGACGCCCCCGCTGTGTCGAGTTCTGGAGTTTCGCCCATGCCCCATGAAGGCAACCTGCTACAAGCCGCTGTCGTATTTCTGATGGCGGCCGTGCTCATCGTTCCCTTGGCCAAGCGCCTGCAACTGGGGGCGGTTCTGGGCTATCTGTTTGCCGGAGTGATCATCGGCCCGTCGGTGCTGGGCCTGATCGACAATCCGCAAAGCGTCGCGAACATTTCCGAACTCGGCGTGGTGTTGCTGCTGTTCATCATCGGCCTGGAACTGTCGCCGCGACGCTTGTGGGTGATGCGCAAATCAGTGTTCGGCGTGGGCCTGGCGCAAGTGTTGCTCACTGGCACGGTGATTGGCGTGGTGGCGCTGTGGCTGTTTGGCCAGCCGTTGAACACCGCCATCGTCCTCGGCCTGGGCCTGGCGCTGTCGTCCACGGCATTCGGCCTGCAAAGCCTGGCTGAACGCAAGGAACTGACCAGTCCCCACGGGCGACTGGCGTTCGCGATCCTGTTGTTTCAGGACATCGCCGCGATCCCCTTGATCGCCATGGTGCCCTTGCTTGCCGGTGGCGATCACAGCACAACCGCCAGCGAAAACCTGAACCACGGCCTGCAAGTGCTGGCCAGCATCGCCGTGGTGGTGATCGGCGGGCGTTATCTGCTGCGGCCCGTGTTTCGCGTGGTGACCAAGACCGCGCTGCCAGAAGTCTCCACCGCCACGGCGTTGCTGGTGGTGATCGGCACGGCATGGCTGATGGAGCTGGTCGGGATTTCCATGGCCCTGGGCGCCTTCCTCGCCGGCCTGCTGCTGGCGGATTCCGAATATCGCCATGAACTGGAAGCCCAGATCGAACCGTTCAAGGGCCTGTTGCTGGGGCTGTTTTTCATCAGCGTCGGCATGGGCGCGAACCTGAGCCTGTTGCTGAGCATGCCGGTGGCGGTGCTGGGCCTGACCCTGCTGCTGATCGCGATCAAACTGCCGCTGCTGTTCCTGGTCGGTCGCCTGGCCGGGGGCTTGAAAAAGGTCAGTGCGATCCGCCTGGGAATCGTGTTGGCGGCGGGTGGTGAATTTGCCTTCGTGGTGTTCAAGATTGGCCGCGACCACGGGTTGTTCGCCACCGAACTGTATGACTTGCTGGTGCTGACCATCACCCTGTCCATGGCCGTGACGCCGCTGTTGCTGCTGCTTTGCGCACGCCTGGTCAGCCCGAAGGTGCAACCGGTGGAAGTGCCGGAGAAGTTCCGCGAAATCGACGCCGACGCGCCAAGGGTGGTGATCGCCGGCATGGGGCGCATGGGTCAGATCGTTGCGCGGATTCTGCGCGCACAGAACATCAAGTTCGTGGCCCTCGACACCTCGGTGGAAACCATCGAACTGTCCCGCAGCTTCGGTGGCGTACCGGTGTTCTACGGCGACCCGATGCGCCCGGAAATCCTCAATGCGGCCAAGGTCGGGGAAGCCGAGTATTTCGTGATCGCCACCGACGACCCGGACACCAACATCAAGACCGCCGAACTGGTGCGCAAGCTCTACCCGCACATGAAAATCATCGCCCGTGCCCGTAACCGCCAGCACGTGCATCGACTGATGGACGTCGGCGCCCACGCCGTGCGCGAAACCTTCCATTCGAGCCTGGAAATGAGCCGGCAAACCCTGATCGGCCTGGGATTGACCCAGGCCCAGGCGGATGCGCGGATCAAGCGTTTCAAGCAGCACGACGAAGAGGTGCTTGAAGCCCAGCACGCGGTGTACGACGACGCCGTGAAAGTGATGCAGACGGCGCAGGAAGCGCGGGTCGAACTGGGCAGGTTGTTCGAGTCGGATCAACTGCAGGAGCAAGCGGGCAAGAATTGAGGTGACTATTCGGGCCCCATCGTCGGAACGCCGCCCGGGGCAAGCCCGCTCCCACAGGGTAAATCGGTCGCCCGCAATCCCTGTGGGAGCGGG
>NZ_AKJG01000178.1 GCF_000282455.1 Pseudomonas sp. GM74 | reverse complement strand
GATTTTACGACTGCTTCGCAGCCGAACGCCGCCTCGCGGGCTCGGCAGCTGCTACAGATCGCATTACCGCTTGACTGACTGGCATTACCGGCAAGCCCTGTCCATCTGTTGCGCCCAATGTTCACGGGACCGACGGCCACTGGCCGATACGCGACAGTCAACGCCTGCACCCGACAGTCACCCGGGCGGTGCATTGCGCTACGTAAAAAACCTGAGGAAAATGCTCGAAAACCGCGTACCAGACGGATGCAACAGGAGCGACTCGTTGACCCTTTCCCCCGAACAGGCTGTGCATTTCGGCCCCTACCGGGTCTACCCCGAACAACGCCTGGTGATGGAGGCCGACCATCCCTTGCGCCTGGGCCGGCGTGCCATGGACATCCTGTTGATCCTGCTGGAGCACGCCGGCAACGTGGTCAGCAAGCAACAACTGATCGCCCGGGTCTGGCCCAACAGCGTGGTCGAAGACATCAACCTGCGGGTCCACATGGCCGCGTTGCGCAAGGCGCTCGGCGACGGTCAGGCGGGTCAGCGCTACATCATCACAGTGGCCCAGCGTGGGTACAGCTTCGTCGCACCGTACTCTCTGGAACAGGCCGGGCAACCGCCGGCACCGGCGGGCGCC
>NZ_AKJG01000177.1 GCF_000282455.1 Pseudomonas sp. GM74 | reverse complement strand
GCAAGCCCGCTCCCACAAGGACTACATGAATCCCTGTGGGAGCGGGCTTGCCCGCGAAGAGGCCGGATCAGGCGCCGACGATCCCGCCATCTTCCCGCGAAATCGCCATCACCGAAGACCGCGGCTTGCCATTGGGTAGATGCTCGGGGAAGGTCGAGCCGCCGTTTTCACCCGGATGCTGAATCCCGACAAACAAGGTTTTCTGGTCCGGCGCGAAGCTGATCCCCGTCACTTCACAACCTACCGGGCCAACCATGAAGCGGCGAATCTCGCCGGTTGCCGGGTCGGCACAGAGCATTTGGTTGTTGCCCATGCCGGCAAAGTCTCCGGCATTGCTCGAATCGCCGTCGGTGAGAATCCACAAGCGTCCGGCCTTGTCGAAGCCCAGGCCGTCCGGGCTGTTGAACATGTTCTGCGGCGTGATGTTCGACGATCCGCCTTTTGGTGTGCCGGCGTGAACCCCCGGATTGCCGGCGACGACGAACAGGTCCCAGGCAAAGGTTTTCGAGCCGTGATCGTCACGCTCGGTGCGCCAGCGCAGGATCTGCCCGTAGACGTTCTTCTCGCGTGGGTTCGGCCCGCCCACCGGTTGCCCGTCTTCGCCGCGTTTGGCGTTGTTGGTCAGCGTGCAGTAGACCTGGCCATCCTTGGGGCTGACCACGATCCATTCCGGGCGGTCCATGCGCGTGGCCTTCACCACACTGGCGGCGAGACGGGCGTGAATCAGCACTTCGGCCTGATCGGCAAAACCGCTGCTGGCGTCGATGCCGTTTTTACCGTGGGTCAGTTCGATCCACTCACCCTGGCCTTTCGGGTGATCGACGTTGCCGTCACCGGCATCGAAACGCGCCACGTACAGGGTGCCGTGGTCGAGAATGTCGCGGTTGGCCTTGGGGTTCTTGTGGTCGATCTTGTCGCGGCTGACGAATTTGTAGATGAACTCACCGCGCTCATCGTCACCCATGTACACCACGGCATGACCGTCGGCGGTTTCGGCCAGGGCGGCGTTTTCGTGTTTGAAGCGGCCCAGTGCCGTGCGTTTGACCGGCGTCGATTTCGGATCGAACGGATCGATCTCCACCACCCAGCCGTGACGGTTGAGCTCGTTGGGGTTCTTGGCCATGTCGAAGCGCTCGTCGTGCGGGTGCCAGTTAATCTCTTTGCTGGTGGCCACCACGCCATAGCGTTTTTGCGCCGGGTCGAATTTCTGCTCGGCGTTGCTGCTGCCGAAGCAGTCGGTGAAGTTCTCTTCACAGGTCAGGTAGGTGCCCCACGGCGTCTTGCCGTTGGCGCAGTTCTGGAACGTGCCCAGGACGTTCTTGCCGTGGGGATCGGCGCTGGTTTTGAGCAGGGCATGCCCGGCGGCCGGGCCGCTCAGGGTGATGGGGGCGTTGCCATGAATGCGGCGGTTGTAGCGCGAGCCCTGGACGAATTGCCATTGGCCGTTCTTGCGCTGCACTTCAATCACCGACACACCTTCACTGGCCAGCGCCTTGCGCACTTCTTGCGCCGATTGCGGCATGCCGCCGTGGGCGTAGAGGTAGCGGTAGTTGGTGTATTCGTTGTTGATCGCCATCAGCGCCCGGTCCTTTTCGCCCGGAAATTCGAACAGGCTCATGCCGTCGTTGTTGTCGCCGAACTGGACTTCCTGATGTTCGGCGCTGCCGTTGCCGCTCGGGTCGAACGCCGGACCGTCCTTGTGCAGAGGCTGGCCCCAGCTGATCAGCACCGAGGACTTGTAGCCCGGTGGCAGGGTGATTGTGTCGCTGGTGGCGGCGGCAATGCTGTCGAAGCCCAGCAACTGGCTGTTGCCGGCGCTGACACTGGCGGCCATCACGCTGCGGCTCAGCAGATTGCCGCCGAGGAACATCGCAGCGCCGCACAGGGCACCCGCGCTGATGAAGCCGCGACGGCTGAGGCCGACCATGGTTTCGAGGTCGGTGGATTGGTTTTCTTCTAATAGGCTCATTTCAGGCTCCCTGCGGATTTTGCAGACACCTTAAAGATGAGTAATGAACCTTTTGTTGCAGTTCTGCTTACAGTGGTGTTCCCAGCAGAACCCGGGACGGCGAGAACTCGACGCGCACCGGTTTGCCGCAGGTCAGCCCCGATGCTTGCAGATGACTCGGTTCGGCCAAGGCGCACAGGGTCAGACCGTTGGGCAGGGTGATGCGCACTTCGCTGGGGCTGTCGTCGGCGTCGAGAATCTTCTCGATGGTGCCTTTCAAGCAATTGTTTCCAGGCGTTTCGTCGGAATCAATTTCCAGCACATCGAGCCAGCCGGCCTTGATCAATGCCACGACTTCGCTGCCGATTTGCAGTTCCAGGCGCTCGGTGCTGTCGTGGGTGATTTGCGCATCGACGATCAAGCCTTCGGCGACTTCGAGGCGAATCAGGTCGTTGCGCCCCTGAGGTTCGATCGCCACCACCTTGCCATGCAACTGATTGCGCGCGCTGGTGCGCAGCATCAGGCGCCCGAGCAGATCCAGGTCGCTCGCGTCTTCAGCAGCTTCCAGCACCTGGGCCTGCAAGGCTTGCAGCTTCTGGTACAGGCGCAGCACCCGCTCACCTTCGTTGGACAGGCGCGCGCCACCGCCGCCCTTGCCGCCGACAATCCGCTCCACCAACGGCTTCTGCGCCAGGTTGTTCAGCTCATCGATCGCATCCCAGGCGGCCTTGTAGCTCAGGCCCGCGCTTTTGGCCGCGCGGGTGATCGAGCCTTGTTCGGCGATGTGCTGCAACAGGGCGATGCGCTGCGGACGGCGGACAATGTGCTGGGACAGCAAGGTTGGCAAAGACATGACAAGTCGCTTTGGGTGGTGACGATGGTGAGGATGGTGAGGACGTTGGCCGCTTGGGCCGCGCGAGTCAAGTCAGGGTGTCTCGCCGGGTTTGGGCGTACGGGCCAGGCAATAGACGTCGACCCTCGCCGCCCCGGCGTCCATCAGCAGGCGAGCCAGGGCCTGGGCCGTGGCACCGGTGGTCAGTACGTCGTCGACCAGGGCCAGGTGCTGGCCTTTGACGACGGCGCCGGGTGCCAGGGCGAAAGCATTGTGCAGGTTTTTTCGGCGGGCTTGGGCGTTCAAGGCCTGTTGGGCGTCGGTGTCCTGGGTGCGTAGCAGCAACCGTTCGTCGCAAGGTATATCGAGACTCGCACTTAACCAGTGAGCCAGCATCGCTGCCTGATTGAACCCGCGTTGGCGCAGGCGTCTGGTGGCCAGCGGCACCGGGATCAGCGCATCGGGGCGCAGCAGATCGTCTTCGAAGCGATGTTGCAGGTATTGAGCGAGAAGTTCGGCGAGCAGGCGGCCAAACGGCCATTTTGCGTTGTGTTTGAAGCGGGTGATCAGGCTGTCTACCGGAAAGCTGTAGGTCCAGGGCGCAATCACTTGTTCGAAGGACGGTGGCTGCTTCAGGCAATGGCCGCAGGTGAGGCCCGTGGCCGGAAGCGGCAGGGCGCAGGTCAGACAGTGATCGCCGAGCCAGGGCAGTTCGATTTCGCAGGCCGTGCAGACAGGTGGGACGCCGTCGGCCGGTTCATCGCACAAAAGACATGATTGTTTGTTTTTTAACCAGATGTAAACCGGTCCTTCGTATCGTGGTTGACAGCGCATCGCTCTTCCTTAAATATGCCGAAACATCTGTGAAGCGACTGTGAAATTCCATTAGCCAGCCGCCTGCCAAAGCATAATTCAAAGGAAACGCCCATGAGTGCCAGCACCACTGCAACCCTGCGTCATGACTGGACTTTGGCCGAAGTCAAAGCACTCTTCGTTCAGCCATTCAATGACCTGTTGTTCCAGGCGCAGACGGTGCACCGTGCGCATTTCGACGCCAACCGCGTCCAGGTGTCGACCCTGCTGTCGATCAAAACCGGCGCCTGCCCGGAAGATTGCAAATATTGTCCGCAGTCCGGTCACTACAACACCGGCCTGGAAAAAGAAAAACTGATGGAAGTGCAGAAGGTCCTCGAAGAGGCCGCTCGCGCCAAGGCCATCGGTTCGACCCGTTTCTGCATGGGCGCGGCGTGGAAGCATCCGTCGGCCAAGGACATGCCCTACGTGCTGAAGATGGTTGAAGGGGTGAAAGCCCTTGGCCTGGAAACCTGCATGACCCTCGGTCGCCTGGATCAGGACCAGACCGAAGCGCTGGCCAAGGCCGGCCTCGACTACTACAACCACAACCTCGATACGTCGCCGGAGTTCTACGGCAGCATCATCACTACCCGCACCTACAGCGAGCGCCTGCAAACCCTGGCCTATGTGCGTGAGTCGGGGATGAAGATCTGTTCCGGTGGCATCCTCGGCATGGGCGAGTCGCTGGACGACCGCGCCAACCTGCTGATCCAGCTGGCCAACCTGCCGGAGCATCCGGAGTCGGTGCCGATCAACATGTTGGTGAAAGTCGCCGGTACGCCGCTGGAAAATGCCGACGACGTCGACCCGTTCGACTTCATCCGCATGCTTGCGGTCGCGCGCATCCTGATGCCGCAATCCCACGTGCGCCTGTCCGCCGGCCGCGAAGCCATGAACGAGCAGATGCAGGCCCTGGCGTTCTTCGCCGGTGCCAACTCGATTTTCTACGGCGAAAAACTGCTGACCACCGCCAACCCGCAGGCCGACAAGGACATGCAACTGTTCGGGCGCTTGGGGATCCTGCCGGAAGCCCGCGAAGAGCACGCCGATGAAGTGCATCAGGCGGCGATCGAGCAGGCGCTGGTGGAGCAGAAGAGCAGCGAGCAGTTCTATAACGCGGCGGTTTGAGCAACCACTGCGTCCACTGAATGAATGCAAAACCCCTGTGGGAGCGAGCTTGCTCGCGATAGCGTCAGGTCCGTCGACATCAATGTTGAATGTGAAGCCGCCATCGCGAGCAAGCTCGCTCCCACAGGGATCGCATTCATTTTGATTTCGGTGATCTGAACTTCGAGGCCTGCATGTCTTTCGATCTCGCCGCACGCCTTGCCGCCCGTCGTGCCGAAAACCTCTACCGCCAGCGCCCGCTGCTCGAAAGCCCGCAGGGGCCGCAAGTGGTGGTCGATGGCCAGCCGTTGCTGGCGTTCTGTAACAACGACTAC
Organism: Pseudomonas sp. GM74; assembly: GCF_000282455.1. Classification (GTDB taxonomy): domain Bacteria; phylum Pseudomonadota; class Gammaproteobacteria; order Pseudomonadales; family Pseudomonadaceae; genus Aquipseudomonas. The sequence goes on along the minus strand of NZ_AKJG01000177.1, from coordinate 933 downwards.
CTGGGCCTGGCCAATCATCCGCAAGTGATCGAAGCCTGGCGCGCTGGCGCTTCGAAGTGGGGGGTGGGTGGAGGGGCATCACATCTGGTCATTGGCCATAGCTCCCCGCACCATGCCCTGGAAGAGGCGTTGGCCGACCTGACCGGTCGCCCGCGCGCGTTGCTGTTCACCACCGGCTACATGGCCAACCTCGGTGCAGTCACGGCGCTGGTGGGGCAGGGTGATACGGTGCTTGAAGACCGGCTCAATCATGCGTCGCTGCTCGACGCGGGGCTGTTGTCCGGCGCGCGGTTCAATCGCTACCTGCACAACGACCCGATGAGCCTGGCCAAACGCCTGGAAAAAGCCACCGGCAATACGTTGGTGGTCACCGACGGCGTGTTCAGCATGGACGGTGATATCGCCGACTTGCCTGCGCTGGCTCGAGAGGCCAAGGCCAAAGGTGCCTGGTTGATGGTCGACGATGCCCACGGTTTTGGACCGCTGGGTACCAACGGTGGCGGCATCGTCGAACACTTCGGCTTGAGCCAGGATGACGTTCCGGTGCTGGTTGGCACCCTCGGCAAGGCGTTCGGTACGGCGGGTGCCTTTGTCGCCGGCAGCGAAGAGCTGATCGAAAGCCTGATCCAGTTCGCCCGTCCCTACATCTACACCACCAGCCAGCCGCCTGCGCTGGCGTGCGCCACGTTGAAAAGCCTGGAACTGCTGCGCAGCGAACACTGGCGCCGCGAGCATTTGCAGACGCTGATCCGCCAGTTCCGCCACGGTGCCGAACAGATTGGCCTGGAACTCATGGACAGCTTCACGCCAATCCAGCCGATCATGGTCGGTGATGCGGGGCGCGCGGTGCGTCTTTCGCAGATGCTGCGCGAACGCGGGCTGATGGTGACCGCGATTCGCCCACCGACCGTACCCGCCGGCAGGGCCCGGCTG
>NZ_AKJG01000176.1 GCF_000282455.1 Pseudomonas sp. GM74 | reverse complement strand
CTGATTTTACGACTGCTTCGCAGCCGAACGCAGCCTCGCGGGCTCGGCAGCTGCTACAGATCGCATTACCGCTTAACTGACTGGCATTACCTGTCTCGGTGGCTTTTCTGTTTTCACTGATCAGTCGTAGATCGCTTTCTTTTTCCAGTCCGCGTCGGCCTCGACGTCCTTGAGGCCTTCGGTCAACTGGTTGACCTCGCCTTCGACCGGCGCGATGCGGTCCATGACCTGGTCGTTGGCCCGGGCCAGGAGTTTTTCCAGGTACTCCAGTTGCTCGGCGTAGACCTGTGGCTCCTGTTGTTTGCGCAGGTATTGCACGCCGCGCTCGAATGCCAGGCGAGCCTGCCCGGGCTGGTTCTGTTGCAGGGAGTGCTGGCCGAGGTTGTTGAAGAACTCGATGTGCAGCAGCACCAGGATGTGGCGCACTTCACGAATCCAGCGCTTGGCTTCGTTGGGGGGCAGGAAGCCGTCCTGTGCCGCGCGGGTAATCTGGCCGTGCAGGGCTTCGAGCAGGAAGCGGACATCCTTGGCCTTGGCTTCGGTCTGGATCGGTGCCGGCGGATTGTTGACCGGGATGGATTCACCCTGGCCGACAAGGGCCTGCAGTTCGGCGATCCGTGCCTTGAGGTTGGCGCTGGATTTTTCCAGGTTGAGCAGGCGCTGGCAGACGTTCAGTTCCAGGCGGGCCAACAGCAGCTTGAGTGCCGGAGTCATCAGTTGGCCGGGGAATGTCTCGGTGATTTCGCCGCAGCGTCGCAGGCGATCGTTGAGCTCAATCTTGGTACGGGCCTTTTCCAGCTTGTTGTTTTCCACCACATGGTTCATGTAGCCAATGGCGATCAACAGTGCGATCCCGGCTACAACTAGCAGGGTGATCATGAGTGGCGTCACCGGTAAGACCTCTTTATAGGTTACGCATGGGAGTCTGGTGGCTTGGCATTTGAGCGCCCAGGCCCGCACGACGGGTTGGATCGGACATGCTTGTTCTTATATCGGCCGGAGCCCCGCTTCTATAAATGATGGCACTCGATATACAGATTGCCATCATCCGGTGGACTATAACGCCTTGGCGGGTGACAGAATATAGGCGTCAAACGCCGGGCAGCGGAAAAACCGCAATGGCTCCCGAAAGCAGGGCGAAGTCATTGATTTAAATAAATTTATATCAGGGGGTTGACGACCTCTCAATCCATCCATAGAATGCGCGCCACTTGCAGCGTAAAGCACACAGCGAAACGAAGCAGGGAGTGAATGTTGTACGTGTGTCCCCTTCGTCTAGTGGCCTAGGACACCGCCCTTTCACGGCGGTAACAGGGGTTCGAGTCCCCTAGGGGACGCCAATGCGGGAATAGCTCAGTTGGTAGAGCACGACCTTGCCAAGGTCGGGGTCGCGAGTTCGAGTCTCGTTTCCCGCTCCAATTTTAAACAGCTTTGCTTTCGGGCGGGGCTGAGTGAAACCAGAACCAAGTCTTCGGATGCGGCTCTGGACACCGAAACACACACCATGTGTTCCGGGTAGCGTGTCCCCTTCGTCTAGTGGCCTAGGACACCGCCCTTTCACGGCGGTAACAGGGGTTCGAGTCCCCTAGGGGACGCCATTTGCGGGAATAGCTCAGTTGGTAGAGCACGACCTTGCCAAGGTCGGGGTCGCGAGTTCGAGTCTCGTTTCCCGCTCCATATTTAACGAAAACGCCGCTCATTGAGCGGCGTTTTTGTTTGCGCGTAAAAAACCGGATCAACCGCTGAGGGTTTGTACCAGGCTTTCGAGCGCTTCAGTGGTTTTCTCATCCTCTACCAATTGCGCGGCTGCAGCCGCTTTGAGTTGGTGTGCCAGGCGGTATTCGCTGGGCGTACAGTTGGCGAACTGCTTGAAGGCACGGGCGAAGTAGGAAGGATCCTTGAAGCCGGCCTCATAGCCGATGCTGGTAATCGGCATCTGGCTGTTGTCGAGCAGGTCTTTGGCGAAGTTCATGCGCTTGTCCAGGATGTAATCCGTGAACCCAAGCCCATTGGCTTCCTTGAACAGGCGGCTGAAGCGAAATGTCGTCATGCCGCAACGCTGTGCCAATTCCCTCTGATCGATGCTGTCTCGAAAGTGCTGTTCGATGTACAGCATGACGCTGTTCAGCGCCTGGTGTTTTTGGTGTCCTGAGGTCAGCCGGATGCTGTCCGGCAGGGTTGGGGAGTGGTCGATCTGCGAAGACTTGCCCGAGCCGTTGGCATTTCGACGCAGCTCGCAGAGTTGAGCCACCGCCGTCAGGTATCGCTTCTTCTCGGTGCTCGAGAGCGGTAGCACCATGTATTCCCAAACGGCGGAGCGCATGGCCCAAACCGCCAGTTCCTCTGAATGTTGCACGGTGAACATGGAGATCGGGATGGTGGGGGTTGTGCGTTTGATCTCCAGCAATAGCCGCAAACCTGGCGTGTCGGGGCGATCAAAATGGATGCAGATCATGTCTGCCCGTTCCCTGATGGGCAACACGGAGTTTTTCGCCAGATTGCAGTCGCAGGCATCCTCGAACTGCGCGACGAGTTCTTTCGTGGACCGATCATGAGTCAGATCGAACCACAGGAGCGATGGCCTTTTGGTCAAATTGGACGTCATGTCTCTACTCTGGAGGTTCTAGTGACTCTCTTCGCCAGTATTGCCAATGTGCTATCACTTTGCAGATTTAATCCCGATAGAAAAGACGATTTTTAGTTCTTTTCGCTCTATGGATCACCTGAGGGGTAGCCCCGGGCGCCTGTTTGTTGGTGTGTCTTCGACAAACCCAGGTTGAACCGCCTGTCGCTTGTGAATTAATTACAATTGCCTTTGCGTTTCAGTGCCTTGTTTACCCCTCCCCCGTTACTTCCGCAAAGGTCAATGCTCCGTATTGGCCGCCCCGCAAAAAAGTCCTAGCGATACGCAAAATCTTCCTAACGCTTATGCCTTCACCCTGACTAGGGTTGCATCAGGCAGAGCAGAACGTACTGCCTCCGGAAAAACAACATTCGAGTGAGGTGGGCAAAATGAACATGCAAACAATCAAGGCTTCGGTAGTGAAGTTCGTCAACGACGAAGATGGTCTGACCATTGTGGAATACGCGGTGGCGGGTGGGCTTATAACCCTTGCGGTTGTCACTGCTTTTACCACCTTGGGCACCGCCATTATCGCCAAGCTCGGTAAGCTGGCTGCTTGTATGGGCGCCACGGGCACAGGGCAAACGTGCACGTAAGTCTATTCCCAGTGAGAGATGCAGCAGAAAAACAACATTCGAGTGAGGTGGGCAAAATGATCATGCAAACAATCAAGGCTTCGGTAGTGAAGTTCGTCAAAGACGAAGATGGCCTGACCATTGTGGAATATGCGGTGGCGGGTGGGCTAATAACCCTGGCGGTTGTCACTGCTTTTACCACCTTGGGCACCGCCATTATTGCCAAGCTCGGTAAGCTGGCTGCTTGTATGGGCGCCACGGGCACAGGGCAAACGTGCACGTAAGTCTATTCCCAGTGAGAGATTCAGCAGTAAAAACAACATTCGAGTGAGG
>NZ_AKJG01000175.1 GCF_000282455.1 Pseudomonas sp. GM74 | reverse complement strand
GCTCCCACAGAAGAGCAAAGGCAGAGCGGCGTACACCCCGCTTTTCACCACTCATCAGGCCGAGCGTTAGCTCGCCTGCAGCTCTTGATCTTGATCTACCCGCCCCCTCGGGAGGCCTCGTTCCAGTGTTCATCCGGGGATGGGCGCGCAGCTCTTTCGGGATTTTCGGCAGCTCTCGCAATGCGGGTTTCTTCTTGGTTGGCATACATGCACCTCTTACTCATGTTATGCCCGAACACAAAATTTCTGACACCCCCTAAGCCGCCGTTACCGCAGAAACGGATATGTACTCAATCAACATAGAACCTGGTCGGCCCAAAGGCCGCCAAGGTCAAAGTAGATCAAACAACCCCAACAACCCCTTCCTCACGCATCTGCCGCAACAACACCAACCCACCTTCCAGAAACCCCGAATCCCCCACCGCCCCCGCCTCGACCGCCAATCCTTGCAGCTGCTCACGCCCAGTCAGCTCTGGAAACTCGCCAATCCGCTGCAACAACCGCCACGCTAACGGACTCAACTCGGAAAACTTCACACTCCAGCCCTCGGCGCGACGCACCAGCAACAACGTCGGCTGAGCAGGTAAAGCGTCAGGCTGATAATCCGGTCCCACTTGCTGCACCGGCCAGGCATACGCCAACGGCCAAGCCAGCGGCGACACTTGCAACGGCCGATCCAGCAACGACCCGGCATCGCCCGTGACCAAAGGCTCGGCCTCGGACTGTTGCAGCGCCATTTCCACCCACTCGTAATGCGCCAGCTCCACCATGAAAGGTGGCCACGGTCCACCGGTCAACGCCTCAGGCCCGGTCGCGAGGAACTCGACAAACTCCTGAGCGATCTCACCAAATTTCGGCGTGCGGGCACGGTAGTCCCGCAGAAAGATCCGCACCAGCGAGCGCCAGCGTTCATCACCCAGAATCCTCACCAATACCGGAAAGGTGCCACTGAGCAGTGAACACAGGTTGGCGAACACCAGGTCGCGGTAAACCTGTGCCCGCACCGGGTCCATTTCGGTGGGTGGCGCGCAATGCTCGGGGTCTCGCAGATACTGGCCCATGATGCTTTGCTGTTGGTGCAGCGAATGTTTATCCACGGTTCACGCCCTCCTGTTGCAAGCGGCGAATGGTCTGCAATTCCGCCACCAGCTCGGCGAATGCCGGAAAGTTGAAGTCCCGCTCAAGCAAGGTCGGTTGTGCGCCGAACCGGGCATACGCCTGCTCCAGCAACGACCACACCACCGGTTTGACCGAAGCGCCATGGGTGTCGATTTTCAAGGTGTCGGACTCGTCGAAATGCCCGGCAATGTGCATGGCCACCACCCGGCCCGAATCGATGCCGGCGAGAAACGCCTGCGGATCGAAGCCGTGGTTGATCGAATTGACGTAGACGTTGTTGACGTCCAGCAGCAGGTCGCAGTCGGCCTCCCGCAGCACGGCATTGGTGAATGTCACCTCGTCCATGTCCTGTTGGGGTGCGGCGTAATAGGAAACGTTTTCCACCGCCAGGCGCCGACCAAGGATGTCCTGGGCCTGACGGATCCGCGCAGCGACGTGGCGCACCGCTTCTTCGGTGAAGGGCAACGGCAACAGGTCGTACAGGTGACCGTCATCACTGCAGTAACTCAGGTGCTCGCTGTACAGCGGCACGTTGTAGTGATCGAGGAAGCTGCGAACCTCTTGCAGAAAATCGACGTCCAGCGGCGACGGCCCACCCAGGGACAGGGACAAGCCGTGACAGGACAACGGATAGCGTTCAGCCAGGGCCCGCAATGCAGCGCCGTGGGCGCCGCCGATGCCGATCCAGTTTTCCGGCGCGACTTCCAGAAAGTCGAAATCGCCCGCCGGCGCAGCCTGCAGGTCTTTCATAAAACCGCGGCGCAGGCCCAGGCCGACGCTGGCCTTGGCTTCTGGGGGAATGGAGGTCTGCATGGTGTCGATCTCACAAGATGTTCAAGGACGCGAGCCGGTGCCCGCCATGAGACACAGTTAATCGAAGGGGTGTATCGGGACTGTGTTCGGCTGGGGCCGGAATAAGAGGTCACTGTGTCAAAAAGGGGGCTGGATACAGTGGGATACACACGATCCTTGCGGGCACTGCCGATACCCGTGTCGGTCAGGGAAAGTTAGCTTTCGTCGCTCAACGCGGCGCTGTATGGCCTGCGAACTAAACTGAATGCACACAGGACCCGCTTGGTGCCCTGTACATTCCCACGACCACCGCCCAGCGGCGAACGCCTCGCCAGACAATGCCCCTGGACCGTGATCCTGCTGAAGGAGCACAGATGATGGACGAGGCCAGACTCAACGATTTCATGGGCAAACTGGTGAATGACATGGGCGGCGCGGCGATGCTCGCCAACGTCATTCTCGGCGAAGAGCTCGGCCTGTACCGGGCGATGGCCGACAGTCAGCCCATCACCCCCGAAACCCTTGCCGAGAAAACCGGCTGCAACACTCGCCTGCTGCGCGAATGGCTCAGCGCCCACGCCGCCTCAGGCTACATGGAACACCGTGACGGCCAGTTCCGCCTCCCCGAAGAGCAAGCCATGGCTCTGGCAAAAGAAGACTCACCGGTTTATGTGGCGGGCGGAATCGGCGTGGTCGCGTCGTTTTTCCATGACAAGGACAAACTGGTCAACGCCATGCGCGGCAACGGTGCCCTGCCCTGGGGCGATCACCATCCGTGCATGTTCAGCGGCACCGAACGCTTCTTCCGCCCCGGCTACAAAGCCCATCTGGTCGCCGAATGGTTGCCGGCCCTCGACGGTGTGGTGGCCAAACTGGAAGCCGGAGCCAAAGTAGCGGACATCGGCTGCGGCCATGGCGCTTCGACGGTGATCATGGCCCAGGCGTTTCCGGATTCGCGCTTCGTGGGTTTCGACTACCACGCGCCGTCCGTTACCGTTGCCATCCAACGGGCCGAAGAAGGAGGTGTGTCCGGGCGAGCCAGGTTCTTCCAGGGCACGGCCAAAAGCTACCCTGGCAGCGACTACGACCTGATCTGCTATTTCGACTGCCTGCATGACATGGGCGACCCGGTGGGCGCGGCCAAGCATGCCTATGAGTCGTTGAAGGACGACGGCACCGTGCTGCTGGTCGAGCCCTACGCCAACGATTTGCTCGACGACAACGTCAACCCGGTCGGACGCCTGTTCTACGCGGCCTCGACCTTCATCTGCACGCCCAACTCGCTGTCCCAGGAAGTCGGCCTCGGTCTCGGCGCCCAGGCCGGTGAGGCGCGGTTGCGCAAGGTGTTTAGCGAGGCTGGATTCACGCACTTCCGCCGGGCCACGGAAACGCCGTTCAACCTGATTCTGGAGGCGCGTAAATAGTTCCCGCCGCCATCTCTGTAGGAGCGAGCCTGGTCTGGACGACGTTCCGACGATGGTGTGTCAGCTATATTGATGTCGACAGACACGCCATCGCGAGCAAGCTCGCTCCTACAGGTTTCCCGGCATGCTCGACCGTCAGACCCGTGACCAACTCGATCGCCTCCATCAGCTCATGGCGGATCAGCCGTTTGCCGTGCTGACCGGTGCCGGTATCAGCACGCCCTCGGGCATCCCGGATTATCGTGACAACCAGGGCGTGCGGCGTGGCCGGCAGCCGATGATGTACCAGGAGTTTCTCTCGGCCCCGGAGCCCCGGCGACGCTATTGGGCGCGGGCGATGCTCGGTTGGCCGAGGGTGCGTCTGGCGCAACCGAACGTGGCCCACGACACCCTGGCTCGATTGCAAGGCACGCGGCAGATCAGCGGGTTGATCACCCAGAACGTCGACACCCTGCACGACCAGGCCGGCAGCCGTGACGTGATCGAACTCCACGGCAGCCTGCACCGGGTGTTGTGCCTGGATTGCGGCCGGCGCAGCGAGCGCGATTCGATCCAGCGTCTGATGGAAACACAGAACCCGTACCTGGCCGGCGTCGACGCGGTGCAGGCGCCGGACGGCGACACCTTGCTCGACCCGGCCTTCGAGGCACGCTTCAAGGTCCCCCGCTGCCCGCATTGCGCCGGGGAACGGATGAAGCCGGATGTGGTGTTCTTTGGCGAGAACGTCGCACAGGCCACGGCGGCCAAGGCGATGGCCGCCGTCGAACAGGCTGCAGGACTGCTAGTGGTCGGCTCGTCGCTGATGGCCTATTCGGCGTTCCGCTTGTGCCGAGCGGTGGTGGATCAGGGCAAGCCGTTGATTGCGATCAACCTGGGCAAGACCCGGGCCGATGAGATGCTGGATTTGAAGATCGAGGGTTCTTGTGAGCGGTTGTTGCCGTTATTGGCCGAACGTCTCTCTTCCTGATCAACACAAAACTCTGTGGGAGCGGGCTTGCTCGCGAAGAGGGCGGCACATCCAACATCTTTTTTGCCTGACCCACCGCTTTTGCGAGCAAGCCCGCTCCCACAGGTATTGTGATCAGTTCATGGAGAAACGCTGCCCAAGGTTTTCCTCTTTCAGCACATCAAACAACGCCTGCGCCGCCGCCGACAGCTCCCCCCCCGGCAACGTCAGCACCCCCAGCGCCCGCTCCACCACCGGGTCGCGCAAGGTAATGCAACGCGCCCCCAGTTCACGCATCTGCCCGGCACACAAGGCCGGCACCGCGCTCACGCCAAGACCACTGGCGACCATGCGCCCGACCGTCGCCAGTTGATGGCTTTCAAACTCCACCGGCAACTTCATGCCGCGGGCCTGCAAGTGCTCTTCCAGCATCACCCGCACCGTCGACGGCCGCTGCAAGGTAATGAACGGCTCCTTGAGCAGGGTCTGCCAGTCGATATCATCGAGTTCGGCCAGCGCCGAATCCAGGGGCACCACCGCGACGAATCGGTCGATGTACAACGGCGTGAATTGCAGCGACGAGCTTTGGGTCGGTTCGAACGCCACCCCCAGTTCCACCTGGCGGTCACGGACCATTTCCAGCACTTGCTCGTTGATCACGTCATTGACCGTCACGTTGACATTCGGATAACGGGCGCGGAAGGTCTTGAGGATCGGCGGCAGCAGGTTGCCGGCGAACGACGGCATTGCCGCCAGGGTCACGCGACCGCGCTGCAAGGTGAAGCGCTGGCGCAACTCATCCTCGGCATTGTCCCAGTCGGCGATCAACCGGCGCGCCAGCGGCACCAGGGTTTCGCCTTCGGCGGTGAGCGCCACGTTGCGCGTGTTGCGGGTGAACAAGCGCCCGCCCAGGCCCTCCTCCAGCGCCTTGATGGTCAGGCTCAGAGCCGATTGCGACAGGTGCAGGCGCTCGCAGGCCACGGCAAAGCTCAGGCTCTGGGCCACGGCCAGAAAGGCACGGATCTGCTTGACGGTCATAGTCGCTTCGCTCCAGTTGTAAGCTACAAGCTTCAAGCTGCAAGATTAAAGCAGCGGTTTAATGAGCTTTATCAATCAATCAGATCTAAAAAACAACTTAACAAATTAATCTTGCAGCGAGACACTCCATTCCATTCGGCTAGCCAGCCGCCCACAAAGAATAAAAGAGGTGCATATGGCAGGTTTCGACAAGCGCGTGAGTTCCTACGAGGAAGCTCTGGCAGGTCTTGAAGACGGCATGACCGTGATCGCCGGCGGCTTCGGCCTGTGCGGCATTCCGGAGAACCTGATCAACGAGATCAAGCGCAAAGGTACTCGCAACCTCACCGTGGTTTCCAACAACTGCGGCGTCGACGGTTTTGGCCTTGGCGTACTGCTGACCGACCGCCAGATCAGCAAAGTGGTGGCGTCCTACGTCGGCGAAAACAAGCTATTCGAAGAGCAACTGCTCAAAGGCGAAATCGAAGTCATCCTGACCCCGCAAGGCACGCTCGCCGAGAAAATGCGCGCTGGCGGCGCTGGCATTCCAGCCTTCTTCACCGCCACCGGCGTTGGCACTCCCGTTGCCGAAGGCAAGGAAGTGCGCGAATTCCATGGCCGCAAGTACCTGATGGAAGAGTCCATCACCGGTGACTTCGCCATCGTCAAAGGCTGGAAAGCCGACCATTTCGGTAACGTGATCTATCGCCACACCGCCCAGAACTTCAACCCGCTGGCCGCCACCGCCGGCAAGATCACCGTGGTCGAAGTCGAAGAAATCGTCGAACCCGGCGAGCTGGACCCGACGCAGATCCACACCCCTGGCATCTACGTCGACCGGATCATCTGCGGCACGTTCGAAAAGCGCATCGAACAGCGCACCGTGCGTAAGTGATCCCCTGCCCCCGGACCGAATGAAGGAATAACGACAATGGCACTTTCCCGCGAACAAATGGCTCAACGCGTCGCCCGCGAAATGCAGGACGGCTTCTATGTGAACCTGGGCATCGGCATTCCGACCCTGGTCGCCAACTACATCCCCGAAGGCATGGAAGTCATGCTGCAGTCGGAAAACGGCCTGCTGGGCATGGGTCCTTTTCCTACTGAAGAAACCATCGATGCCGACATGATCAACGCCGGCAAGCAAACCGTGACCGCACGGACCGGCGCGTCGATTTTCTCCTCCGCCGAGTCCTTTGCGATGATCCGCGGTGGCCATGTCGACCTGACCGTGCTGGGTGCCTTTGAAGTGGACGTGCAAGGCAACATCGCCTCGTGGATGATCCCCGGCAAACTGGTCAAGGGCATGGGCGGCGCGATGGACCTGGTGGCCGGCGCCGACAACATCATCGTCATCATGACCCACGCGTCCAAGGATGGTGAGTCCAAGCTGCTGTCCCAATGCAGCCTGCCGCTGACCGGCGCCGGGTGCATCAAGCGTGTGCTGACCGACCTGGCCTACCTGGAAATCGAAAACGGCGCGTTCATTCTCAAAGAACGTGCGCCGGGCGTCAGCGTCGAAGAGATCGTCGCCAAGACTGCCGGTAAACTGATCGTGCCGGACCACGTGCCGGAAATGCAGTTCGCTGCCCAGTGAGGAATCATTCCATGCAAGAAGTCGTCATTGTTGCCGCCACGCGCACCGCGATTGGCAGCTTCCAGGGATCCCTGGCCAATGTGTCCGCCGTGGACCTGGGCGCTGCGGTGATCCGCCAGTTGCTGGCGCAAACCGGCCTGGACCCGGCCGAAGTCGATGAGGTGATCATGGGCCAGGTATTGACCGCCGGCGCCGGGCAGAACCCTGCGCGCCAGGCCGCGATCAAGGCCGGCCTGCCCTTCGCTGTACCGGCCATGACCCTGAACAAGGTCTGCGGTTCGGGTCTCAAGGCCCTGCACCTGGGCACCCAGGCAATTCGCTGCGGCGACGCCGAGGTGATCATTGCCGGTGGCCAGGAAAACATGAGCCTGGCCAACTACGTCATGCCCGGTGCCCGCACCGGCCTGCGCATGGGCAACGGGCAAATCGTCGATACCATGATCAGCGATGGCCTGTGGGATGCGTTCAACGATTACCACATGGGCATCACCGCCGAGAACCTGGCCGACAAGTACAGCCTGACTCGCGAGCAGCAGGACGCCTTCGCTGCCGCCTCGCAACAGAAAGCCGTGGCTGCCATCGAAGCCGGGCGCTTCGTCGATGAAATCACCCCGATCCTGATCCCGCAGCGCAAGGGCGACCCGCTGTCCTTCGCCACCGACGAGCAGCCACGGGCCGGCACCACCGCCGAATCCCTGGGCAAGCTCAAGCCGGCCTTCAAGAAGGACGGTTCGGTGACCGCCGGCAACGCTTCGTCGCTGAACGACGGTGCCGCCGCCGTAATCCTGATGAGCGCGGAAAAAGCCAAGACCCTGGGCCTGCCGGTACTGGCGAAAATCGCCGCCTACGCCAACGCTGGCGTCGACCCGGCGATCATGGGCATCGGCCCGGTGTCGGCCACTCGCCGTTGCCTGGACAAGGCCGGCTGGAACATCGACCAGCTTGAGCTGATTGAAGCCAACGAAGCCTTCGCCGCACAATCCCTGGCGGTGGCCAAGGACCTGGAATGGGACCTGGACAAGGTCAACGTCAACGGCGGCGCCATCGCCCTGGGCCACCCGATCGGTGCCTCGGGTTGCCGCGTGCTGGTCACCCTGCTGCATGAAATGCTCAAGCGTGACGCCAAAAAAGGCCTCGCCACCCTGTGTATCGGTGGTGGTCAGGGCGTGGCACTGGCGCTCGAACGGGCGTAAGCCCACAGCGTTCAACAGAGGGCGCGGGGACCCACGAAGATCCGTGACCGTCTGGAAAAACACCCGGTGCGATGCAAGTCGCACCGGGTTCTTTTTTGCCTGCGTTTTTTCAGGTGGACCGCATCATCGTTCTTCGCGAGCAAGCCCGCTCCCACAGGTTTTGTACTGTTCACAAAATGGAGCCACACCGCCAATCACTGTGGGAGCGGGCTTGCCCGCGAAGGGGCCAGTCCTGTCACCCCCAAAACTGCAAAATCAACCAACTGCTCGCCCCACTGATCACCACAAAGCAAAGTCTACGGAGCCATGCCCAGCAACTGCTGGCGCAATTCGGGGTTGCTGGTACGCGGATCGAGCCAGATGGCAAAAAATGCCTGGGCGAATTGCAGGTCCTTCACTTCACGCAATAACTGCTGGCCAAGAAAAAACCGCGCGCCCTGCCCCGGCAGATACACCCCGGTCAACCGCGTGCCGGCCTGCACATCGACGAACGACTGTTGCATCTGCGTCTGCCAGGACGCCAGTTGCTCGGCACTGACCGAGGTGCCAGAGAGTCGCTTGATTTCCCTGACGCTGGCGTTCACCAAATCTTCACAGGAAATGCTGCGCTGATAGATCAGCTCCAGGGCGAACGGTTGATCGCCCGCCAAGGGCCGCGACGTACTCCAGAGCCGCACGCTGTAGACGTCGAAGCCGTACTTGCGAAACTCCCCACTGCCGATGACTTGCGCACCGGGCAGCGAATCCTGCCAATTGGCCAGGGCCTGGCAGCTCAGCAAAACAAGCAGCCACAGACCATGGCGCAGCGGTAATCGTTGGCGGTTCATGCGGGTTGGCCTCATCGCGGGATGCCCAGAAAAACGTATGCGCAAAAGACCCATTTGGACATTTTTCTACGGGCCGTATTTTTGTATACAAAATCCGCATACAGATAAAGCAATCTACCCGACGCAATGTTACCGTTGCTACCTCACACAGGTCGGAGACGTGCGCGTGTTGATCCTCAAACTGCTGGTGATCCCAGGCTTCCTGCTGCTGATTTCCCTGGCTGGCAAACGCTGGGGGCCGAGCGTGGCCGGTTGGTTATCGGGATTGCCGGTGGTGGTCGGACCGATCCTGTTGTTCCTCGCCCTCGAACAAGGCCAGGCGTTCGCCGCGCAATCGGCCACCGCCGCGCTGTCGGCCATGTTCGCGATGATTGCGTTCTGCATAACTTACGCCCAGGTCGCACAACGGGCCGGGTGGCCGCTGGCGCTGGTGATCTCGCTGTCGGTCTGGGCACTGGTGGCGGTTGTCCTGTCGCTGATCCCGGCTTCCCTGGTGTTTTCGGTGTGTGCCGCCGCCACCGCGCTGCTCGCCGCACCGTACCTGTTCCCCACCGTGCAACCGGTGCTCAGTGGCCCGGCACCGAAATCCGACAAGCTCCTGTTGCGCATGGTGGCCGGAGCCTTGCTCACCCTGGTCGTGACACTGCTGGCCAGCACCGTCGGCGACCGCTGGAGCGGCCTGCTGGCGGTATTCCCGGTATTGGGCAGCGTGATGGCGGTGTTCTCCCAGCAAACCCGTGGCCCGGCCTTTACCGCCGCGCTGCTGCGCGCCACCGCCACCGGCATGTACTCGTTCGCCGCCTTCTGCCTGGTGTTGGCCCTGGCCCTGCCGACGATGGGGATGAACGCTTTTGTGCTGGGCATCGCGGTATCGGTGGCCATGCTGGGCGTGACCAAACGTCTGCTGGCGCGGCCGGCCAGGCCGGCGACGAACACTGAAGGAACCGTCAAAGCAACGAAACCCATTCGATAATTTCGCACGAGTAGAACAACAAGCTTGCACGTCAATCGAACGGGTTTGCTTCAACATCAGCCTCAGTTCCAACCCCTACCCGACTGAGGCCCGCACCATGAAATTCTTTTTCCACCCGTCACCGAACCCGATGAAAGTTGCCCTGCTGCTCGAAGAGCTGCAAACGCCTTACGAGCTGATCGGCGTCGACACCTTCAAGGGCGAGCAACACCTGCCAGCCTTTTTGGCGATCAACCCGAACGCCAAGGTACCCGCGCTGGTGGATGGCGATGCCACCGTGTTCGACTCCCAGGCGATCCTGCTGCACCTGGCACAGAAACATCAGCGCTTCTTGCCGAGCTCCGCTGCCGGCCAGGCCGAGATGCTGTCGTGGTTGATGTTCATCGGCACCGGCCTGTCGCCGTTCTCCGGCCAGGCGGTGCACTTCCTGCACCACGCACCGGAAGATCTGCCCTACGCGAAAAACCGCTATTTCAAGGAAGTCGAACGTCACTACCGCATCCTTGACGAGCGTCTGGCCGAGCATCAGTACCTGGCGGGCGACACCTACAGCATCGCCGACATCGCGTTGTGGGGCTGGGCCAACTACGCGCCCTATATCCTCGGCGAGAGCGGTCTGGCGGCGTACCCGAACGTCAAGCGCCTGTACGATGAAATCAGCGCCCGCCCGGCCGCCCGGCGTGCCCACGGCCTGAAAGAGAAACTGGTGCTAAAGACCGAATTCGACGAAGAAACCCGTCGCAACCTGTTCCCGCAAAACCAGGCGTAACCCGCCTGTTCCAGCCTTCGAGGGTGATGAAATGAGTGATCACTAAAGTGACCGCTCGGTAGAGCACACTGGAACGCATCGCAACCTCCATGGGATGATCGCGCCCCACCGCGCGTCCATCCCTGGAGATCCCGATGTCATTGTTGAGTAAAAAAGCCCTTGTCCTTCTGTTGGCCGTCGCTACCGGCCTTGGGGCTTTGAATGCGCAGGCCGCCAAGGCCACTTCCAGCAATGCGCCCGCCCACAAAGTCTCGATGCTCGGCAGCAAGTTCACTTTCAACCTGCCCAAGGGCTTCATCGCCAACCCGCTGCCGGCCAGCCCGGACGGTGCCAGCGGCACCCTGTACAGCAATGAAACCACCAAGACCGTGGTGATCGCCGCTGAAAACACCCTGCCCAACGGTGTCAGCGTCAAGGACAACGACGGCGTGTTCCTCGACGGCACCGTGGCCGATTTCGAAGCGGCGCAACACAAATCCCTGCCCGACTACAACAAGCTCAGCGAGAAAGCCCTGACCCGGACAACCGGGCTGGGTCTGCGCCAGATCGACGGCACTGCCACGCAGGGCGGTGGCATGACCCTCACCACCACGCTGATGGCGGCATCCGGCACTCGCATGGCGGTGATCCAGGTGATTTCCCGTCCCGGTGACATGGCGGCCCACGAAACCCTGGTCAAACAGATCGTCAACGGCAAATGAGACTCAGGGGTTGAGACGCTGCAACCAGGCGCTCAAATCCTGTATCTCGTCGGCGCTGATGCTGTGACCGACACCGGGGTAGGCGTGGAACTCGGGTTCGAGTGACACGCTCTGCAGCAGGCTGTTGGCTTCGGTACCGTCGCTCAACGGCAGGCGCTTGTCCTGTTCGCCATGACCGATGAAAATCGCCAGCGACTGGCGTTTTTCATCCGGTTGAAGCTCGGACTTGAGCACCGGCAGAATCCGCCCGCTCAATGCAGCGATCCCGCCGAGCGCCTCGGGATGCCGCAGGCCTGTTTCGTAGGACATGATCGCGCCCTGACTGAAACCGACCAGGAACACCTTCTCGGGTTCGGTGTGATATTTCTTCGTGGCCTGTGCGACAAAATCCAGCAGCAACTGGCCGCTGGACTTCAGATCATCGGTCTCGCCGTTGTAGGCCCCTTCGCCCTTCTTGCGAAACCACTGATAGCTGCCCGGCTCCATCACCAAGGGTGCCCGCACCGACAGGTAGGTGTAGGACGCGGGCAAGCCATCCTTGATGCCGAACAGGTCCTGCTCGTTACTGCCGTAACCGTGGAGAAAAATCACCAGGGGTTGATGGTTCGAATCGGCGCTGGCCTGTGCCAGGTACTTGAGCGGCAGGTCGGTTTGCAGCGGGTTTTGGGCGTGGACGGCGGTGGATACCAGGAACGTGAGCAGCGCGAGCATCTTCAACATGGGTCTTCCTTCACTGAATGCAGGATTCGGGGAAGAGCCTAACACTGGTCAGTAGGCGGGAACATCTCGGGCATGGCCGATGCCGCCTTCGTCGGAACGCCGC
>NZ_AKJG01000174.1 GCF_000282455.1 Pseudomonas sp. GM74 | reverse complement strand
TTGTGGGAGCCGGCTTGCCGGCGATGCGATGGTGAATGTGCCGCCGCCACCGCTGGCAAGCCAGCTCCCACAATTGAACGTTGTGAACACGACCCTGTGGGAGCCGGCTTGCCGGCGATGCGATGGTGAATTTGCCGTCGCCATCGCTGGCAAGCCAGCTCCTACAATTGACGGGGTTTATTCACGCGGATCAATCTGATCCAGCACCCGGTTCGCCGTAATCTCCGCCAGCATCACACTATTGGAAATCCCCAACAGGGCATTGCGCGACCCACCATCCAGATGATCCACCAACTGATGCACCATCACATCGACCGAGGCCAGCGTCTCGACCAGATACACCATCAGCGTTTCGGTATCGGCCTCGGGGGCGACGGTAAACAGGGAACAAGGCGTGCGCGGTGTGGCTTTGATGTCTGCGGTGGAGGGGAAGTGGAAGGCGGATTCGGCGGCCTCGTTGAGCCTGTTTGAATCGGGTTCGCAGGGTGATGTCGGATCGGTGTCCGGCGGGTTGGGGGTGACCTTGAACATGGGAGTCTCCGCTTCATGGTTGAAGCTGCCACGTTCGTTTCCAGACGAATAGGTGGCAGCTGTACGCAGGCTGGAAACCCGGGGAAACGGCAACCCGGTAGACCCGAAGGTCTCCCGCGCACAGCCGCCATAACGGAGTGCACACTCAAAAGCGTGCAAGCATAGGTTATGAAGGACGCAGTGGCGCCATTTTCATTTCGGGGTTTCCAGACCCGGCCGCTGAGTAAGCAGCGGCACGCGAACGATAGAACCCGACCCCTAGACGCACAAGCCGGCGGATTCTGGCGTACCCGTAGGCAACGACGCAAGGTCTTGTAGCCCGCCGGAAATACCCTACAACCTTTTTAAACAAGCGCTCGTGGGCAATGTCGAGCGATCCCCACGCAAGCAAAAAACATCCCCGGTCACTGACTACCAGCTTTCGTGTATCGCTGTGTATCAGCGCACGAGATCCGACTACAACCATACAAAACCCACTCATCACGGATACAGCCGGGATACACCACTGGGGCCAAATAGACCTGCCAAAGCGAGAAGCACAACGCAGCTCGCAACCAGGTTCATCAACCCTAGTGGTACGACCAATAGTGGTCCCGCCACGTCATTGATCCGGAGTATCAACATGTCTCGTATCCAGTCGAACAAAACCCGTATTGGCCTGATCGCTGTTGCACTGGTCGGCGGTATCAACTTCGCGTCCTCGGCGTTTTCCGCCGAAGCCTTGCCGCAGGGCTATCAACTGGCCTCCGCGGAAAAGACCAGCGAAGGCAAGTGTGGCGAAGGCAAGTGCGGTGCCGGCGAAGCCAGCGCGCAAAAGACCCAGGCCGAAGGCAAGTGCGGTGAAGGCAAGTGCGGCGATGCGTCTTTCGCACGCACAGACACCGATGATGACGGACGCGTGTCGCTCAAGGAACTGCTGGCAGTGGCGCCCAAGGGCACAGAGGAATTCAAGGCGATGGACACCAACGGCGACGGTTTCCTGTCCGAGGGTGAGGTGTACAAGTTCCGCACCAACCAGTACACCTCCAATGGCAAGAAAGTGCCGACCGAGCTGTTCACCAAACTGAGCCAGGCTAAAGACTGATTAGCTGCAAACAAAAAACCCTTCCTGCGTTGACGCGCAGGAAGGGTTTTTTGTGTGGGCAGTAGTGGTTTGGTCGTCAGGTGGGAAATTGCAGTCCACTAGACCACCAGTTGCATCGGATTTTACCAGCAGGCTTTGTAACCATGAACGGCGGAGAACGGCCAGAAGCAGACATTAACGCAGCTGGGTTGGTAGTCTCTCGCTCCGACTTTTAACATCTAGGCCAGCGCCCATGATCCAGCTCTCGCAGGTGCAGACCATCATCGCTGCCGATCCGGTACGTTGGCGGATACTCCGTCTGGTGCAAGGATAGCAATACGGGGTCAGGTCTTGCCTTTTGCCTAATAGCGATGGCAAAAGACAAGACCTGACCCTGAGGTTTCACAGACTTTCTGCACTGATCCGCCGTGCCTAGGAAAATGCGGCGACCCCGGCCGCTCTACTCGGCCTGGCCCGCTTGCAACTTGCGACCCCGCAGCGGCATCGCCCGTCATTCTGCGGCAAAGCAGTACAGCAGCCCCGCCCCGCCCGAGCCGGCCAGGGCTTCGCTGCTGCAGCCACGCGAGGGGTGCGAGGAGTTCCACGAGCGTGCCGCCGCATCGTCACGCAGTCCTATTCGGTCATGATGACCGACCTGGGCCGTCCCTTCGCCGCTGCTGGTCCAGTTGCTGCAGGTATGGTCATCGCTACCGGCGAACGCAGTTCCGTCCGCCTGCGAGCCGGTGAGGATGTCGTGCATGTTCGGCGTGTCGCCGCGCCCCTTAACCAGCGCCCCGTGTTCGTCCAGGGCCATTTCCTTGGTCAGTTGGTTGTCGCCGTGCAGTTGCGCGACGTCGCGGGCGATGACGACCCCCTTGGCGTTTTGCCAAGGACCTTGCCCGATGCGATCACGGGCATTGACCGCCCCCGCACCGCCGACGGCACTGGTGCTGAGGTAAGCACGCCAGGTGTGCTGGCCCGCCCCGACGGCGGAGGCCAGCGTCTGGCAGTGCCTATCGGCGCCGCTCAGACCACCTAGTTCGGCGCCCTTGCCCATGCCGAGGCTAGTGACAAAGAAGGTCATGTCCGTTTGCTGGGCCTGACTGGCGAAACTGCAGGCTAATGCCAACAGGGCAGTCGGTAAGATGAGAGTGAAAGTCGTGATGTGCATGTACAGTCCTCCTGCGGGAAAACGGCCTCCAAGATGGAATGTGACCGAGAAATTGAGCCTAGACGACGCCGGTTACCGACACACAGCCGCGGTTCAACCTTCCGTCCTCATGTATTGCTTGAGTGCGCGGCTCGCAGCTTGGCGAGCGGGCGTTGGATGCAGGATGCGGTAAGGCTCAATCCGCTTGGGGCGCTCTAGGGGCTTCGACACTTTTTCGACACGGCCCCGGGGAGCCAGAAAGCAAAAACCCCCGATCTCTTTCGAAATCAGGGGTTTTCGTATTTCTCAAAGCAATGCGGGGTCAGGTCTTGCCTTTTGCATAATAGCGATGGCAAAAGACAAGACCTGACCCTGAGGTTTCAAGGTAACTGTACGGCTTGGAGTAGAGGGTGTGGTCGAGGTCGCGGCACCACTCGGCCTAGACGATCTCTTTAACCTTGTCGTCCGACCTACGGTGAAGTTCCGGGCAGATAAACGGCAGGTCTATCTGAACCGTCTTCGCTCAAAAAACTGGCTCGCAACCTGGCCGGATCTGAAGGTTCTCCCGATAAGCTGAAGCGTTTCATCTTCAAAGTTTCATGCCCGTTTCGGATCGTTAGCCGCCATTCCCGAACGTCCGCTTGTGGCCGAGAGCCACCTCTCGCCACGTGCAGAAATCAGTCAGAAGTGAGCGCTTGGCGCCGGTACCTGCGGCCGGATTTGACCCAAAGACGTCCTGACGTATCAGGCATAAAACTGCGGGGTCACCTCACAGCAGCAGCCGTAAGGTTTCAAACAGCGCGCGGTCTTCCTTTTTGGCCGAGCGCGCATGGCGCCGAATGACCTGCAACAGGCATTCGGTGAAGCAGATCGCCGGATTGCTCAGTGCGCCATTGCGGCGAGTCACGATGCTCAGCTGTCGGGGCTCGAACTGCTCGGTCAGCCCCAGGGATACCACGCGCCCCAGAAATGGCGGGGCTGTGCTCACGATGGACGGTCCCCAGGTGCACATGTCGGCCCGCTCGACCATCATCTGCAAAATGGCCAGTGAATGAGCACGCACGATTCGATTCTCATCAATCTGCGCGCCGTGTTTCCAGAACAGTTCCTGCATCAGCCCATCATGACCGTCCGGCGCGTAGTTCAGGGTCCAGTTTTCTTCCAGCAACTCGTGGATCGATCGCGCATGCTGTCGGGCGTGACCCTCGCGGACCAGCACCGAGGTCTGGTAATCGAGCAAGGTTTCGCAGGCGAATTCCTGGGTCGATTGTGTGGGATGGAGTTGGCCAATCGCGAAGTCCATGCTGCCGTCGCGCAGCAGCGGTTGGGCAACGGCCATCAGGCTTTCGAACAATTCCAGCTTGATTTGTGGCATACGTTCGCGAAAAGCCAACACGACTTCGGGCAGGAAGGTCAGGGCGATCCATGGGGTGATCCCGACGCAGAGCCGGCCTTGGGCCTTCCCGCGCATGTGATCAAGCTCGGTCTGTGCGTGCTCCAGTTGCTTGATCACCAGCCGGGCATGAGTCAGTAGCACTTTGCCGTATTCGGTGAAGTTCAGACCGCTGGCGGTTCGGGTAAACAGCGGTAGCTGCTGGCTGGTTTCCAGCTCGCGCAGCGCTTTGGTCACAGCGGCCTGGGAAATATCCAGCGAACGAGCGGCCGCGCGGATGCTGCCGGTTTCGGCGCTGGCAATCAGCGCCTGTAATTGATGCAGTTTCATCTGCTCACCCTGGTGACAACTCATGGTTGTCATCATAACCAAACTGCGCCTCCCCAGCCCAGTGCCAGTTCCCTAAGATCGAGCCCAACAGCGCTTTTGCTGCCGCACAGCCCCTGTCGAAGGAGAACACTCATGAATACCGGTTTGGTCCTGCCTGGTATTGCCGCGATGCAAGATGAAATGATCGCGATACGTCACAGCATTCACGCGCACCCTGAGCTGGGTTTTGAAGAATTCGCCACCAGTGAGCGGGTTGCAGCGTGTCTGACTCAGTGGGGCTTTGAGGTCAGCACCGGGGTGGGCAAGACCGGAGTCGTTGCCACCCTGAAAAATGGCGAGGGTCGGTCCATTGGCTTGCGCGCCGACATGGATGCGTTGCCGATCCAGGAAACCTCCGGTTTGCCTTATGCCAGCCGGATAGACGGTGTCATGCATGCCTGCGGTCACGACGGTCATACCGCCATCCTGCTGGCGGCGGGTCAGTATCTGGCCCGGACAAGGGCATTCAACGGCACCGTGCACCTGATTTTCCAACCGGCCGAAGAAGGGCTGGGCGGTGCCAGGAAAATGCTGGAGGACGGACTGCTCGAACGGTTTCCGTGTGACGCGATCTTCGCCATGCATAACGTGCCGGGTTATCCCGTCGGGCATTTGGGTTTTTACAGCGGACCGTTCATGGCGTCTGCCGACACGGTGAACATCAAGATCATCGGCAACGGCGGCCATGGCGCGGTGCCGCACAAAGCCGTCGACCCGGTGGTGGTCGGCGCCTCGATCGTGATGTCCCTGCAAAGCATCGTCTCGCGCAACGTCAACCCGCAGGAGATGGCGATTATCACCGTGGGCTCCCTGCATGCCGGGAGCGCCTCGAATGTCATCCCGTCCAGCGCCGACTTGAGTCTGAGCGTACGCGCCCTGACCCCCGAGGTTCGCCGTTTGCTGGAGCTCAGGATCACCGAATTGGCAAAGGGCCAGGCCGAGAGTTTCGGCGCCCGGGTCCACATCGACTACCAGCATTGCCATCCGGTGTTGATCAACGATCCCGAACAGACGGCATTTGCCCATGAAGTCGCCCGCGAGTGGCTGGGGGATGAACACCTGATCGATGACTTGCGGCCGTTCACGGCCAGCGAGGATTTTGCCTTTGTCCTGGAAAAGTGCCCCGGCAGCTATCTGGTGATCGGCAACGGCGAGGGCGAAGGCGGGTGCCTGCTGCACAACCCCGGCTATGACTTCAATGACGGCTGCCTGCCGGTAGGCGCGAGCTATTGGGTCAAGTTGGTCGAACGTTTTCTGAGTTGAGACGGCGTATTTTCATCCGTTGTGCCTGTAAAAAATCTACGGTCTGAGAGGAATAAAAATGAACAAGATGATTGCAGCCGTTTCCCTGGTGTTCCTGACGGCCTCGAGCCTGGCGGGGGCGGCCGACTGGTCCGGCAAAGTGTTGAAGCTGGGGGTGGACCCGACGTATCCACCGCTGGAATACAAGAACCAGGATGGCACGCTGACCGGCTTCGGGGTCGACATCGCCGAGGCGTTGTGCGCCGAACTGAAGGCCCGCTGCGTCTGGGTGGAAAGCAGTTGGGACGGGATGATCCCGGCACTGCTGGCGCGCAAGTTCGATGCGGTGGCGTCTTCGATGACCATCACCCCCAAGCGCCTCGAGCAGATTGCGTTTACCGACAAGGTGTCCAATGCACCGGCACGCCTGGTGGCCAAACGTGGATCGGGGTTACAGCCGACCCTCGAATCGCTCAAGGGCAAGCGCATTGGTGTGGAGCAGGGCTCGACCCAGGAGTCCTATGCCAAAGCGGTTTGGGGTTCCAAGGGCGTGGACGTTCTTTCCTATCAGAATCAGGACCAGGTGTACGCCGACCTGGTAGTGGGGCGACTTGATGCCTCGTTGCAGGGTGCCATTCAAGCCAGTCACGGCTTCCTGAAAACAGCGGCGGGTCAGGACTATGAATTTGCCGGTGCCACTCTGGAGGACCCGGGCTTCTTCGGCGTCGGCGATGGCCTTGGTCTGCGCAAGGAAGATGTCGCGTTGCGCGAAGACTTGAACAAAGCCCTGGCAACCATTCTCGCCAACGGTACTTACGCGCGGATCAACGACAAGTACTTCGACTTTGACGTCTACGGCGCTCGGTAACGGCGCCCGGTAAGCCGTCGTCGTGACCTTGAGCAGGGCGCTCGATCGAGCGCTCTATTGCCCCCTTCACCTCACCCTAACAAGAACAAGGAGAGTGAGATGCTTCTGGAAGGTTTTGGCCCGCAGATTCTGCTGGGCACCCTGGCTACCATCAAACTGGCGCTTTGTTCATTGCTGATCGCCGTCCTGGCCGGGCTGATGGGCGCCAGTTCCAAGTTGTCGTCCAATCGATTGTTGCGCGCACTGGCCGCAGGGTATACGACCGTGATCCGCAGCATGCCGGACCTGGTGATCATGTTGCTGCTGTTTTTCAGCCTGCAGATGTTGCTCAACCGGATGACCGATTGGCTGGGGATCACTCAGATTGACATAGACCCGTTTCTGGCCGGTGTCGTGACGTTGGCCTTCATTTACGGCGCCTATTTTACCGAGACGTTTCGCGGTGCTTTTCAGGCGGTCCCGGTCGGTCAGATCGAAGCAGCGAGGGCTTACGGCATGACCCGCGGGGAAACCTTTCGCAAGGTCCTCTTTCCACAAATGCTGCGCCACGCCTTGCCGGGCATTGGCAATAACTGGCAGGTGCTGATCAAGTCGACGGCCCTGGTGTCGATCATCGGCCTGACCGATGTGGTCAAGGCCACGCAGGATGCGGGCAAGGGCTCGATGCAGTTCTTTTACTTCACCCTGGTCGGCGGCCTGATTTACCTCGCCATTACCACGGTCTCCAATGGCGTGTTGCTGTGGCTTGAGCGCCACTACTCGGTCGGTGTCAGGAAGGCTGCGCTATGAACATTCTTCAGGACTACTGGCAGGCTTACCTGTGGAGTGACGGGCCGTACTTTTCCGGGTTGGCGGTGACTTTGTGGCTGCTCATACTTTCGGTGGTGATGGGTTTTGTGCTCGCGGTGCCGTTGTCGATTGCCCGCGTCAGCCGCAACCCGCTGTTGCGCCTGCCGGTGTGGTGCTACACCTACGTGTTTCGTGGCACGCCGTTGTACATCCAGCTGCTGTTCTTCTACACCGGGGTGTACAGCTTGCATGTGGTGCGGTCCCAGGATTTTCTCAACGCGTTTTTCCGTGACGGCTTCAATTGTACGGTGCTGGCTTTCGGGCTCAACACCTGTGCCTACATGACCGAGATTTTTGCTGGCGCCATCAGGGCGACCGCCCACGGTGAAGTCGAGGCCGCCAGTGCCTACGGAATGAACCGGTTCACGCTTTATCGGCGGATTATTCTGCCGTCGGCGTTGCGCCGTGCGCTGCCGTTTTTCAGCAATGAAGTGATTCTGATGTTGCATTCCACTTCGGTGGCCTTTACCGCCACGGTGCCCGACTTGCTGAAGATCGCCCGGGATGTCAACTCGGCGACCTATGCATCCTTTACCGCCTTTGGCATTGCCGGGGTGTTGTACGCCGCCAGTGCTTTTTTCCTGATCTGGCTGTTTCGACGCGGCGAACTGCATTGGCTGGCCTACCTCAAACCGCGCACGCACTGACCCCTATCGGACTTGCTCGAATGTATAAATTGATCGTTGAAGATGTCCATAAAAACTACGGCAACCATGAAGTGTTGAAAGGGGTTTCGCTCAAGGCCCGGGCGGGTGATGTGATCAGCATCATCGGCTCCTCGGGGTCCGGGAAAAGTACCTTCTTGCGTTGTATCAACCATCTTGAACAACCGTCGGCCGGGCGCATTGTCGTCAATGACGAAGAGTTGCTCACCCGCAGAAACTCAAGGGGCGAGTTGTGTGTGGTTAACCCCGGGCAGTTACGGAGCCTGCGCAGCCGGTTGTCGATGGTGTTTCAGCACTTCAATTTGTGGAGCCATATGACCGTGCTGGAAAACATCATCGAGTGCCCGATGAGTGTGCTCGGTATCAGTCGGGCGCAGGCACTGGAGCGGGCGCGTCATTACCTTGCCAAGGTGGGGCTGCCACAAAAAGTCGAGGCCCAGTACCCGGTGCATTTGTCCGGCGGCCAGCAACAGCGGGTGGCCATTGCACGTGCGCTGGCCATGGAACCTGAGGTGATGCTGTTCGACGAACCGACCTCAGCCCTTGACCCTGAACTGGTGGGCGAGGTGCTCAAGGTCATGCAGCAACTGGCCGAAGAGGGCAGGACGATGGTGGTGGTCACCCACGAAATGGCGTTTGCCAGGCAGGTGTCGAACCACGTCATGTTTCTGCATCAGGGGAGGGTGGAGGAGTCGGGAGCGCCAGGCACGCTGCTGGAACAGCCTCAAAGCGAGCGGTTGCAGCAGTTCCTGGCCGGGAGTCTCAAGTAGTTACCCTTGGTGGGCCAATTAACGCAGATTTGCCTTTGGAGCTGACTCCGCTCGGCGGCCCCCCACCATAAGGTGAATTGCCAATGCCTCTCAGGCTTTCGCCGCCGATAAACAATTGGGAAGGGGGCTTCGGTGATCGAGTCGGCAACTGTAGTGGTCAACTAATCCCG
>NZ_AKJG01000173.1 GCF_000282455.1 Pseudomonas sp. GM74 | reverse complement strand
CAGCTGCTACAGATCGCATTAGCGCTTGACTGGCTGGCGTTACCCTCTACCGGGACCCTTTTTCATTTGCCACGACTAGTTCAGTTGCAACGTCGAATTGAACTGGCTGATCGCATCCACCACATGCCGCGAACCCTGCTGGATTTCCAGGATCACCTCCCCCGCCTCGTTCGCCAACTCAACCCCGAGCCCGGTACGGCTCAGACTCGATTGCATGCTCGACACCGCGCTCAGCGACAAGTCGTGGTTCTTGCGCACCACCTCGACGATCTCCAGCGTCGCCTGACTGGTACGCGCCGCGAGGCTGCGCACTTCATCGGCCACTACCGCAAACCCGCGCCCGTGTTCACCGGCCCGAGCCGCTTCAATTGCCGCGTTGAGCGCCAGCAGGTTGGTCTGATCGGCAATGCCGCGGATGGTCTGCACGATGGTGCCGATGATGTCGGACTGTTTGCTCACGGCGTCGATGCTCAGTGCCGCCTCGTTCAAGTCCCGGGAAATGTCCTGGATGATCTGCACCGTCTGCTGCACCACCTCGGACCCCTTGCGCGCACAGACGTCGTTTTGCACCGAAGTGCTGTGGGCCGATTCTGCGGCGGTTTGCAGGGTGGTCATCTGGTGGGTGATGTCGCTGGCGAACTTGACCACTTTGTACAACCGCCCCTTGGCGTCGAACAACGGGTTGTAGGACGCCTCCAGGAATATCGTCTGACCCTGCTTGTTCCTGCGTTCGAAACGATGGGAGTGATATTCGCCGCGATTGAGCGAAGCCCAGAAATTCCGGTACCCCTGGGACTCGGCTTCGGCACGGTGGCAGAACAGACTGTGATGCTGCCCTACCACTTCGTTTAGCGAATACTGCATGGTTTTCAGGAAGTTCTCGTTGGCGCTGATGACCTTGCCTTCGGGCGTGAATTCGATCACGGCCATTGAGCGGCCGATCGCGGCGAGCCTGCTTTCGTTTTCGTGTTCCCTGTTGACCCGGGCAGTGATATCGGTGGCCACCTTGATCACACTTCTCACCTGACGGTCGGGGCCCAGCACCGGCATGTAACTGGCTTCGAGCCAGATCTCCCGGCCACTTTTGTGCAAGCGCAAAAAGGTCCCGCTCAGCGGCTCGCCCTGCGCCAGGTCACGCCACAACTTGGTGTACTCGTCGCTGCGGTAATACTGTTCTTCACAAAAGACCCGGTGATGCTTGCCGCGCACTTCGTCGGCGCTGTAGCCCATGGCATTGCAAAAGTTTTCGTTGGCATCGATGACGATGCCGTCGGGGGTGAATTCAATCATCGCCATCGAACGACTGATCGCCGCCAACTTGGCGTTAGCCTCAGTCAGCGCACAGCTGAAGCGTTCGATTTCCAGCAGGTCAGCCTTGTGATGTAGGTTGAACATTGTTGTATCACCTTCAGCGCGGTTTTTTGATTGATGAAAGTTGCAGGTCTTTCACATCCACCACTACGTTCCATGGAACAGGCACACGCATCCCTCCAAAAAGAAGGACTCGTCAGGTGATAAATGATGATCAATCGGAGGGTCCTAAATTGGCACTCTCATCAAGACATCCTTCTCTTGATAGCCCGCATGCGGGCCAGCCCTAACAGATTCGAATCAAAGTCCATTTAGCGCACGGCTCCCTGTCATCAAGTGTCGGCGCCTTCGATTGCGCACTCTTTCGCCAATACATCGACCGCCCCATCACGGTCGACATAGTTAGTTACAGCTGATCATAGACAGCCACCTTGGGTTTGCAAGGCCATTAGTATGCCATCATCGAGGACAAAATCGATTCAGCGACCGACGGTGAAAGCGGCGTTGGCTGCCGAATTGGCGTAAGACTTCAAATCGCATCGCGAGCAAGCTCGCTCCCACAGGGGATCTCTGCTGACCACGGGTTGTGTGGGCACAACAGATCCAATGTGGGAGCGAGCTTGCTCGCGATGGCTACCTTCCAGGCACCACAAAACTACAAGCTGGCACTCACCCTGGAGGCCACCTCCCCCGGCACCCAGCCCTTCCACACCTGCGGTTGCTCACGCAAAAACGCTTCGGCGACTTCCCGGGGTTTTTGCCGTTTTTCGCTCATCTGGCCCAAGGTCTGGTTCAGCAAATCAATCGGCAAATCAACTTTTTCGAAGAACGTCACCAGCTCCGGATATTGCACCTTGAACGGTGCCGACACGCCGATAGCCAGGCTGGCAGGCATCGAGCGCGTGCCTTTGGGGTTCGGGTTGTTGGCGTCGGCCAAGGTTTTCCAGGCTTCGGCGTCGAACGGCGGCTCGTCGAGTTTCACCAGTTTGAAGCGCCCCAGCAGCGGCGTCGGCGACCAGTAGTAGAACAGCACCGGTTTGCCACGGCGGATCGACGACGCCACCTCTGCATCCAGCGCCGCGCCGGAACCGGTGCGGAAATTGACGAAGCTTTCGGTCAGGTCGTAGGCCTTGAGTTTCTGGCTGTTGACGATCTCCGAGGTCCAGCCGGTCGGGCTGTTGAGGAAGCGTCCGCGGCTCGGGTCTTCAGGGTCGCGGAACACGTCCTTGTATTTCGCCAGGTCAGCAACGGATTTCAGTTCCGGAGCCAAGGGCTTGATGCCGCGCTCGGGGTTACCCTTGATCACGTACTCCGGCACCCACCAACCCTCGGTGGCGCCTTTGACCGTATCGCCGAGGCCGAATACCTTGCCCTCGGCGGCAGCCTTGACCCAGGCCGGGCTGCGTCCGGCCCACTCTTCACCGATGACCTGGATATCGTTTTTGGCCAGCGCCGCTTCCAGGCTGACGGTGCTGCCCGGCAGCGTGTCGGTCGGGTAGCCGTAACCTTTTTCAACGATCAGGCGCAGGATCTCGGTGATGAGGCTGCCGCTTTCCCAAGTGATGTCGCCAAAATGGATAGGCGCCGCTTTTTCCGTGGCCGATGCCGGGTGGGACAACAGGCTCAGGGCTAGCAGCGAACTGCCGAGCAGGGTTTTGATCGATCTCATGCGGACCTCTTGTTCTGGAGGGGACGGTTCAGGGATTGGTTGGCGCTGTGCCGGTCGCACAGGGCCTGGGAACGGGCCATGTAGTCGCTGACTGAACGCAGGGAGATGCCCAGCGCAGCGGCAATTTGCGGATAAGTCAGGCCGTCGATCCGCGACAGCAGGAAGGTCGAGCGAACTTTGCCTGGCAGCCGCCGAAGACTGAGATCCACACGGGTCAGGGTCTGGGACAACTGCGCCAGTGCCTCCGGCGATTGGGCGTGGATCGGCTCGGCCTGTTGCAGTTGCTGAAGGTACTGGCGCTCCAGGTCACCCCGACGCCAACGCTGATAGAGCAGGCGCCGGGCGATGGTGGTGAGCAAGGCACGGGGTTCACGGATTGCCGTCAGGCCTGGGGCCTGGAGCAGTTGCACGAAGGTTTCGCCGGCAATGTCTTCGACAGTGGAGGCATCGTTCAGGGACTGACGCAGGCGTGTGCAGAGCCAGTGGTAGTGGGCGCGGAACAATCCGTCCACGTATTTGCGATGAAGAATATCGGCGCCGGACATAGGGGCTCCTGGGTTAGGGGTCGCTGAATGTCCGGTGGTCCGGTGAGGCGAATCCTAGCAAGGAGCCTTATTCATTAATAATACTTAAAACTTATTTTTATATTCCTATCAAGAATTAAAGATCACTTGCGCCTGACAGTCCGTCATCGCGGGCAAGCCCGCTCCCACAGGGTTTCGGTGTACATGTGGGAGCGTGGCTTGCCCGCGAAAAATGGACCTGTCGACCCAACATTTGCGCCCTATCGCAAATCTCCATACCCCAGCATCTCGGCCTCACGCTGGTAGTCGAGCACAACCTGATAATCGCTTTCGTTGGCGGGCAGTACCTCTGGCAAACCGAGGGTTTCGGCAACCTCCGGCAGTTCGCGCAACGCCAGGTTCATCACCCGCAGGAGCTCTTCAGCCTGCTCATCGCTGACCGTCGCGGCGGTAATGAACGGTAAGGCAGGACTGGGCGCACTGCGGGCAATCAGCCGCAAAGCGGCCACCTCCTCTGCGGCATGGCGCGCCAGATAGGCAAAGGTCACGCTATCGATGGCCGCCAGATCAGCAAGGCCTTCGCGCAGCCAGCGCAGGCTTTCGCGATGGCTACCGCTGATTCCGACCTGCGCAAAAAACTGCCCGTCACGTTGCAACGGCGCCAACCGATGGCGCAGCAAATTCATGCCGCTGTTGGAGTCCTGACCATTGATCACCCCTCGGCTGTGGCGAAAATCCGCCAAGGTCTGTCGCCGATCATCGACGCGGCCCAGGATCAGGCTGCAGTGATCGCCGCCACTGCTGTCCGGCAGCTCGTAACGCGGCCGCCCCAGCACCCGAACCTTGCCGCGCAAGGCTGTCATCAGCGGATAACCGCAGGTTTGGGTGAGCAGCAAATGCGGCGACAACCACATATCCATCAGTGACAGGCCTTCGGCATCGCCGCGGGTTTCGCCCAGATACTCGAGGATTCGCGCCAGCCAGCGTTCGTTGGCCTGGTGGATGGGTTCGGGGGCGGTGTACATCAGCAGTTCGGCGATGTGTTGGGTCATCGAAGTGTTCCAGAGCAGCGTGAATCCAATGTGGGAGCGGGCTTGCTCGCGAATGCGGTGTGTCATTCAACATTGATGTTGGCAGAGACGACGCATTCGCGAGCAAGTCGAATCGTCGCACCGCCGCTCCCACAGGGTTTGGAGGTGATCTATGCATCAGTGAAACGGATGCCTCGGGCTGTCGATGGCCTTCACTCCATGTTCACGCCACAGCTGCCCATAACCCTGCACCAGGAATCCACCACTGCGCGCCAGCCATTGCTCGCGGCGGGCCCGATAGGCGCGGGGCAAGTCGTACCAGGGCAGCCCCGGCAAATCGTGGTGCACCAAATGCAGATTGAGGTTGAGGAACAGCCAGCGCCACGGCCAGGCCGCTTCATTGAGCACGGTGCGCTGCTCCGGCGCCGCGTGAGGTCGATGTTCATAGTAGGAGCGAATCATCGCAATCGACAGCGCCGGTACGCTGACCAGCAACAGGTAATGCCACACCGGCAACACGCTGTAGCGCGCGATGAACAGCAGCATCATCAGGGTCAAGGCGCCATGGCTGAGCCACATCAACCAGGCCTGGCGCTCGCCGCTTTTCAGGCGTTGCAGTTCTTCCCGGGCCAGCGTCAGCAAGGCGAATGGCGCACCGAGCAGAAAGCGCCCGAGTACGGTTTTGTTCAACCAGTGCAGGCTTTGTTCGAACAACGAACTGCCCTGCCACTGCTCGGTATTCAGGTAACGGCTTTCCGGATCGCGACCGGGGATGGTCAGGTCCTCATCGCGGTGATGCAGCAAATGGCTGTCGCGATACAAGGTGTAGGGATACCAGACGGCAAACGGTGCGTAGCCGAGGGTTTTGTTCAACAGCGGCCAGCGGGTCGGATGACCGTGCAGCAGTTCGTGCTGCACCGACAGCCACACCACCACCACGGGAATCAGCAACAACGTGCTCAACCACAGGCCCAATGAATCACTGGCCAGAACAAGGGCGAACCACGCGCTGTACACGCCAATCAACAGCAACCAGGTCGGCCACTCGGTGCGGGCGGTGACGCGCTGGCGCAGGGTTTCGATTTCTTCTCGGTGGGCGGCATCGAAATAATGAGGCATGGCATTGCTCGGATCGGGGACCAATCCTCTTCTGTGCAACAACGCCCGGATTTCTTGCAGATTATTTTCAATGTGATCGCTCCCGCATTGCGCGGGAGCGATCGGTCAGCGCAGGCTCAATGCCCGAACACATTGAGCTTTTTGGCTTTCTTGTCGGCGCGCTTTTCGATAGCGGTTTTCGCCGGCTTTTTCTTGTCTGCTTTCTTTGAATCCATACCTTTGGACATGATGCGTACTCCTCTCATGGGGATGTGAGATCAGGTATACACCTATCCCGGCGCGCGTGTTCTTTTATAATCACCCGCTTGCACACCGACAGTCCGAGACCATGCCCGACACCCAATACGCCCTGCTCGACGAGCCGTTATGGCCGTTGATGAACAAGTTCTATCGCGCTCACCAATCGTCGATGAAAGCCGTGCGCGACGCGCAGCTGTGGGTGGCCCGGCGCGACCAGATTGTTGCCGCGCTATGTTTGCGCCCGGTGTCCGGCGGGCATTGGCTGACCGGTTTGCTGGTCGATCCGGGGTGTCGCGAACAAGGGATTGCCGCCGGGTTGATCGCGGCCGCGGTGAAGGAGTGCGAACTGCCGGTGTGGTTGTTCTGTCATCCGGACTTGCGAGGGTTTTATGAGCGACGCGGGTTTACGTTCGATCCGCCGATGCCTTACGCGATGGTTGAACGGTTGAGCCGTTATGCCCGCAGCAAGCCGATGATTGCGATGGGGCTGGAGCCTGCTCAAGCCTGATGAGGATCGAATGTGGGAGCGGCGGTGGCTTTAGTCGTCGGCGTTGGGATCCAGATCCGGGAACATCACCTCGGTGAAGCCGAACTTGCTGAAGTCGGTAATGCGCGACGGGTACAAGCGGCCGATCAGGTGATCGCACTCATGCTGTACCACCCGTGCGTGAAACCCCGAAGCCATGCGTACGATGGGCTCGCCCTTGGGGTCGACGCCTTCGTAGCGAATCTGCTGGTAACGCTGCACCGCGCCACGCAGGCCAGGCACGGACAAACAGCCTTCGAAGCCCTCTTCCAGGATCGGGCTCAGCGGCGTAATCAACGGGTTGATCAGGATCGTCTGCGGCACAGCCTCGGCATCCGGATAACGCTCGCTGTGCTCGAAGCCGAAGATCACCAATTGCAGGTCGACGCCGATCTGCGGAGCGGCCAGGCCAACGCCCCCCACGCTTTCCATGGTCTGGAACATGTCATCGATCAGTTGCCACAGCTCGGGGCTGTCGAACATCTCGGCCGGCACGGGCGGGGCAATGCGCAGCAGGCGCTCATCGCCCATTTTCAGAATTTCACGAATCATGATCAGGTTTCATCAATGGTCGGTTTGTGTGAGTGATCGCGGCCCAACCCCGACACGTGGTGCTTTTCCTCATGGACGGGACCATGCTCGCCAGCCACTTTTTCACCAGGGTCCTTGCCCTCTCGTGACATGTGCTCGATCACGGCATTCATTTCCGCGCCCAGCAGCAGCACCGCGGCGGAAATGTAGAAGTACAGCAACAGCACGATGATCGCACCGATACTGCCATACATGGCGTTGTAGTTGGCGAACTCCTTGACGTACAAACCGAAGCCCAGGGAGGCGATGATCCACACGACCACCGCCAGCACCGAGCCTGGGGTGATGAAGCGAAACTCCTGTTTGACGTCGGGCATGACGTAGTAGATCAACGCCACCGCGACCATCATCAGAATCACGATCACCGGCCAGCGCGCGATGGTCCAGAGGGTGACGATAAAGTACTCAAGGCCGACTTGCGCAGCGATCCACTCCATCACCTGCGGCCCGAGCACCATCAGTGCCGCGGCGATCAGCAGCATGCCGGCAATGCCAACGGTGTAGATGATCGACAACGGAAAGCGTTTCCACAATGGGCGCCCTTCTACCACGTCGTAGGCGGCGTTCATCGCGCTCATCATCAGCCGCACGCCGGCGGAGGCGGTATACAGCGCAATAACGATACCCACTGACAGCAGCCCCCCCTTGGACTGCTGAAGCTGGTCGATCACCGGGTTCACCTGTTCCAGCGCCTGGGGCGGCAATACGAGTTCCGATTGCAGGCGCAGCCAGGAGAAGAAGTCGGGCAGATGCAGGAAGCCGATCAGGGCAATCAGGAACAGGATGAACGGAAACAGCGAAAACAGCATTTGATAGGCCAGCGCCGAGGCATAGGTCGACATCTCGTCGGCGATGAACTCGGTGACCGTGCGCATCATCACACGGTGCAGGGGCAAGCCTCTCATGTCCGGAAAAATCATTCGCGTCTCCATTCGCCGCATACGGATTTGGGTTGAAGTCGTGGCGACTCAGGGGCTGTTTTCTTTCATCAAGGTAGCCCAGTTGGCGACTTTGAAACAAATTCAGAGTGCAAGTTCAGGCTGACACAAAAACGGCCATCTGAAGATGGCCGCATCTTCTTTTCATTAAAGACATTTCAATTCAGGAAAGCCGATACACAAGGTTGACCGAGGGCTTTTGCAGGGTGTTTCATTTATTTCACCACGACATTTCATCGTTCAGTGCAGGTTGCGCTTTATGTTTGCGGGCCAACCCCTGAGAATGCGCAACACATTCAGGCCATGGCGCTGAAGATCCAATCCCGTAGGAACGTTATGAAACTCGATAAAAAGCAGGCCATTGCCCGCAGAAACCAGGAACTCGGCGGTGCTGTGCTTGGCGTCAACAACTGCCACTTCGCCGAACTGAACCGTAACCGCAACATCTGGTGGTTCGACCTCCCGGTGACGCGCCTTGCAATCGGTCAGTACGAGTGGATTCACCTGCTGATGCACACGCCGGCCACCGATGAGTTGTTGCACCTGAAAGTGCCGACTGTGTTCCTGCGCGAGAAGCTCGAAGGCCTGGTGGTGCGCAATGAAGGCAAGCGCAAGGCGGCATTGAGCCTGGAACTGAGCGCCGACAAGGACTCCTTCCTGCAGGACATGCGTCCGGCGGGCACCAACGTCAACTTCGCGCCGTTTCGCCAATAAAAGCAAAAGCTTCGTCGGAACGCCGCCCGGAGCAAGCCCGCTCCCACATTTGATCGCATTCCTCCTGGAGGAACCCGGTTAAATGTGGGAGCGGGCTTGCTCGCGAAAGCGGTCTGACAGGCACCACCGAGCATTTAGACAAACAAAAAAAAGCCCCGCATCTGCGGGGCTTTTTGCTGATTACGCGGTGGCTTTCTTCGCGTTGATCTTCTTCAACTCTTCATCGCGCAATTCACGACGCAGGATCTTGCCGACGTTGGTGGTCGGCAATGCATCGCGGAACTCCACGGAGCGCGGGACCTTGTAGCCGGTGACGTTGGCGCGCATATGCTCCATCACCTGTTCCTTGGTCAGGGTCACGCCCGGCTTGGCGACGATGAAAATCTTGATCGCCTCGCCCGACTTCTCGTCCGGCACACCGATGGCCGCGCATTGCAGCACGCCCGGCAGGGTAGCCAGCACGTCTTCGAGTTCGTTCGGGTACACGTTGAAACCGGAGACCAGGATCATGTCTTTCTTGCGATCGACAATGCGCATGTAGCCATCTGGCTGGATCAGCGCGATATCACCGGTCTTCAACCAGCCTTCGCTGTCGAGGATTTCATCCGTGGCTTCCTGGCGCTGCCAGTAACCCTTCATGACCTGCGGGCCCTTCACGCACAGTTCGCCGATTTCGCCCATCGGTTGTTCGACACCGGCATCGTTGATGACTTTGCACAGGGTCGACGGCACCGGAATGCCGATGGTGCCGACCTGGATGTTCTGGATCGGGTTGACCGTGGCCACCGGGCTGGTTTCGGTCATGCCGTAGCCCTCGCAGATGGCGCAACCGGTGACTGCCTTCCAGCGTTCGGCCGCGGCCAGTTGCAGGGCCATGCCGCCCGACAAGGTGACTTTCAGCGCGGAGAAGTCCAGCTTGCGGAAGCCTTCGTTGTTGCACAGGGCCACGAACAGTGTGTTCAAACCGACGAAGCCGCTGAACTTCCACTTCGACAGTTCCTTGACCATCGCCGGCAGGTCACGCGGGTTGCTGATCAGGATGTTGTGGTTGCCGATCAGCATCATCGCCATGCAATGAAAGGTGAAGGCATAGATGTGGTACAGCGGCAGCGGGGTGATCAGGATCTCGCAACCTTCATTAAGGTTGGAACCCATCAGCGCCTTGCACTGCAGCATGTTCGCCACCAGGTTGCGGTGGGTCAGCATCGCGCCCTTGGCCACGCCTGTGGTGCCACCGGTGTATTGCAGTACCGCGACATCGCCGCTGGCCGGACTGGCTTCCGCCACTGGCTGGCCCATGCCTTTGCTCAGCACTTCATTGAACTTGACGGCTTTTGGCAAGTGATAGGCCGGCACCATCTTCTTCACGTACTTGATGACGCTGTTGATCAGCAGACGCTTGAGCGGCGGCAGCAGGTCGGCGACTTCGGTGACGATCACGTGCTTGACGCCGGTTTTCGGTACCACGGTTTCCGCCAGGTGCGCCATGTTGGCCAGGCAGACCAGGGCCTTGGCACCGGAGTCGTTGAATTGGTGTTCCATTTCCCGCGCTGTGTAGAGCGGGTTGGTGTTGACCACGATCAGCCCGGCGCGGATTGCACCGAAGACGGCTACCGGGTACTGCAACACGTTGGGCAGTTGCACGGCGATTCGATCGCCCGGCTGCAAATCGGTATGCTGTTGCAGGTAAGCGGCAAACGCACCGGACAATTCGTACAGTTCACCGTAGGTGAGTGTCTTGCCCAGGTTGCTGAATGCCGGCTTGTTGGCGAAGCGTTGGCAGGATTGCTTCAACACTGCCTGAATATTCGGATACTCGTCTGGATTGATGTCGGCAGCAATTCCAGCTGGGTACTTATCCTTCCAAAAGTCTTCGATCATGGAAGCCCACTCCTCAGCAACGCGAATTCAGCACCGCATTTGATGCGATTATTATTGGTGTTTGGCCATTGGTGAATCTGGCTGATAGAAGGCCGAGAAGTCACAAAGCGCGCCGAGAGTAGCAGCTTTGCCAAGGGTCGACTAGAGCCAAAAACGGCCTCTACGGTCACAATTGTGACTCAAGACTTGCAAGCAGTCATTTTAGAGCAAAAAACCTATAACGTCCTGAAAGCCACGGAATTCGGGGTTCTAGCGTACGCCGAAAAGCATCGCGGGCAAGCCCGCTCCCACAAGGTTCGCGTCGTACACAAAGTGTGTGTGCAACAGTGAATCTGTGGGAGCGTGGCTTGCCCGCGAACCGCGCGAAGCGCGGCCATTCACCGATCAGGCAATATCACGCAATTCCCGCCGCAGGATCTTGCCCACCGGCGTCATCGGCAGCGACTCACGCAGCACGATGTGCTTGGGTACTTTGTACGCCGTGAAGTTCTCCTTGCAGTAAGCCTTCAACTCTTCAAGGCTGACGCCCGCTTCACGGGCCACCACGAACAGCTTCACCGCCTCCCCCGACCGCTCGTCGGGCACACCGATGACCGCACAGTTGGCGACGTTCGGGTGAGCCATCACAACGTCTTCGATCTCGTTCGGGTACACGTTGAAGCCCGAGACAATGATCATGTCCTTCTTGCGGTCAACGATGCGCACGAAACCGTCCGGGTCGATCACCGCAATGTCACCGGACTTGAACCAGCCCTCGGCATCCAGCACCTCGGCCGTGGCCTCGGGTTTCTGCCAGTAGCCCTTCATGATTTGCGGGCCCTTGATGCACAACTCGCCGCGCTCGCCCAAAGGTTGCTCGACGCCGTCGTCGCTGATGACTTTCAGCGTGGTACCCGGCACCGGCAAGCCGACCGTGCCGATCCGCGACTGGTCGCCATAGGGGTTGGTGCAGGCCACCGGCGAAGTTTCGGTCAGGCCGTAACCTTCGGTGATGCGACAACCGGTCAGTTGCTCCCAACGCTCGGCGGTGGCCTTGACCAGCGCAGTGCCGCCGGAGTTGGTGAGCTTGAGGCTGGAGAAGTCCAGGGTCTTGAAGTCCGGGTGATCCATCAGCGCGACGAACAGCGTGTTGAGCCCCAGCAGCGCCGAGAACCGCCAGTTCTTCAACTCCTTGATGAAGCCGGCGATGTCCCGTGGATTGGTGATCAGCACGTTGTGGTTGCCCGTCACCATCATGCACATGCAATTCGCGGTGAAGGCATAGATGTGGTACAGCGGCAGCGGCGCGATCATCACCTCCTGGCCCTCGCGCAACAACGGCTGGCCGTCACTTCCATGCTGACTGAGACAAGCCCGCGCTTGCTGCATGTTCGCCACCAGGTTGCCGTGGGTCAGCATCGCGCCCTTGGCCAGGCCCGTGGTGCCGCCGGTGTATTGCAGTACGGCGATGTCGTCGAGGCCGACCTTCAGCGGCTTGATACCCAGGCCACAGCCCATGCGCAGTGCGCTCTTGAAGGAAACGGCCTGGGGCAAGGAATAGTCCGGGACCATCTTCTTGACCTTGCTCACCACAGTGTTGACCAGCCACCCCTTGGCGGTGGGCATCAGGTCGCCCATCTTCGCTTCGATCAGGTACTGGATATCGGTGTCGGGGAGTACTTCCTGGACTTTCTGGCCGAACATGTTCAGGTACACCAGCGCCCGGGCACCGGAGTCCTTGAACTGGTGGCGCATTTCCCGCGCGGTGTACAGCGGGTTGGTGTTGACCACGATCAACCCGGCGCGCAAGGCGCCGAACACGGCAATGGGGTAATGCAGGACGTTGGGCATCTGCACCGCGATGCGGTCACCGGGCACCAGGTCGGTGTGGGCTTGCAGGTAGCCGGCGAAGGCAGCGCTCTGGCGCTCCAGTTCGGCGTAAGTCAGGGTCACGCCCATGTTGCTGAACGCAGGGCGGTCAGCAAACTTCTTGCAGGAACGCTCGAACACCTCGATTACCGACTTGTAGGTTCCCAGATCGATGTCCAGGGGTACGCCGGCCGGGCGTTTGTCATTCCAGAAATCAGGTTGCATTGTTCTTGTCCTCTTTACCTGAATCTATCCGGGGCCACTTTTCTGTCACTTTTCAAAAAAAATGCAAAAAGCGGAGCTTCACGGACACTAGCAGTTATGACGTAGCAGGCAAATATGCCCACGGCCGTCATTGACCGTATGAATCTACTCGCCGTGGCGTAGGCTGATCAGACGCCCAGCCAAGGATGCGCTATAAACTGCAACGAGCTGTTTCAGACCAAGCAGCCTCATGCAAAGGAACCGCCATGATCCATGACACTTTCTGGTTGACCACGAGCGACCACAGCCGCCTCTTCGTCAACCAGTGGCTTCCCGACGGCAGCCTCAAGGCAATGATTCTGCTGGCCCACGGCATGGCCGAACACAGCGGCCGCTATGGCCCCCTGGCGCAAAAGCTCTGTGACCAGGGCTATGGCGTGTGCGCGCCGGACCTGCGTGGACATGGCAAAACTGCCGAAAACGGGACACTCGGGCATTTCGCCGATGACGATGGCTGGTGCAAGGTCGTGAGCGACCTGGCCAGCCTCAACCAGCACATCGGCCAGCAGCACCCTGGCATCCCGATCGTGCTGCTTGGTCACAGCATGGGCAGTTATATCGCCCAGGCCTATCTGCTGCACCACAGTGCCAGCCTGCACGGGGCAATCCTCAGCGGCTCGAACTTCCAGCCCGTGGCGCTTTATCGCGCGGCGCGGCAAATCGCCCGCCTCGAACGCTTGCGCCAGGGCCGCAAAGGACGCAGCGCATTAATCGAATGGCTGTCGTTCGGCTCGTTCAACAACAAATTCAAACCGGCACGCACCCCATTCGACTGGCTCAGCCGTGATCCGGCTCAGGTCGATCTGTACGTCAACGACCCGCTCTGCGGTTTCCGTTGCACCAATCAACTGTGGATCGATTTGCTCGGCGGCTTGCAGCAAATCAGCAAAGCGTCCAATCTCGCCCAGATCGACCCGGGCCTGCCGCTGCTGGTGATTGGCGGCGAATGTGATCCGGTGAGCGAAGGCAAACGTCTCAAGAATCTGGCCGACGCGCTGCGAGCGGCCGGCAACCAGCACCTGCAACTGACCGTTTACCCGCAGGCGCGGCACGAACTGTTCAATGAGAGCAACCGCGATGAAATCATCGCCGATGTGCTGAACTGGATCGCACAGGCCTTGAGCGCTCCTCGGCCGCACCGGTCCGAATAGTTTTTTTGTGAATTTTTTAATTCGTCACAGGAATTGAGACAGATGACCCAGGTTACCAACACCCCTTACGAAGCCCTCGAAGTCGGCCAGACCGCCAGTTTCAGCAAGACGGTCGAAGAGCGCGACATCCAGTTGTTCGCTGCGATGTCCGGCGACCACAACCCGGTACACCTGGATGCCGAATACGCCGCCAGCACCATGTTCAAGGAACGTATCGCCCACGGCATGTTCAGCGGCGCGTTGATCAGCGCGGCGGTCGCCTGCGAATTGCCTGGCCCGGGGACCATCTACATCGGCCAGCAAATGAGCTTTCAGAAACCGGTGAAGATCGGCGATACCCTGACCGTGCGCCTGGAGATCCTGGAAAAACTGCCGAAGTTTCGCGTGCGCATCGCCACTCGCGTGTTCAACCAGCGCGATGAACTGGTGGTGGATGGCGAGGCGGAAATCCTTGCGCCACGCAAGCAACAAAGCGTGACCTTGACCACGCTGCCCGCGATCAGCATCGGCTAACCCTCTGTGGCAAGGGGGCTTGCCCCCTCGCCACTGTCCCCGCAGCACCTCAACTACTGCAGTATCTTGCAATTCCTGTTCGCATAAAAAACGCCAGGCTAGTTGGCTAATGCCGATCAGTTAAGCCA
>NZ_AKJG01000172.1 GCF_000282455.1 Pseudomonas sp. GM74 | reverse complement strand
GCTTCGATGAACTGAAGCAACCCACTGCCGAAAACTGCGTAACTCGTTGTTTACCAAGGAGTTTTCCGTTTCGACTGCGCCGGAAGTGGGGCGAATTATAGGCCTCCAGAATCTGCCGTCAAGCACTGATTCGGATTTCTATCGATATGTGCAAAAACACTGCTTATATATAGACGCGCCTGCAGGGAATGCGCAGTATATTGCCCAACACAAATAGAAACGCCCTTGACTCCTATATTTCGGACGATGCCACGTAATGAATGACCAGTCTCGCAGCCTAGCCTCTACCCTGTTCTCGGTTGGGCTGCTGCTCATAGCCATGGCGTCGATCCAGTCCGGAGCCTCCCTGGCCAAAAGCATGTTCGCCGTTGTCGGACCTCAGGGGACGACAACATTACGACTGATTTTTGCCAGCGTGATCATGATGCTGATACTGCGTCCATGGCGGGCAAAACTCACCGCCAGATCC
The DNA here is from genome assembly GCF_000282455.1 of Pseudomonas sp. GM74. Taxonomy (GTDB): domain Bacteria; phylum Pseudomonadota; class Gammaproteobacteria; order Pseudomonadales; family Pseudomonadaceae; genus Aquipseudomonas. The sequence continues at coordinate 23,072 of NZ_AKJG01000172.1, read as the reverse complement.
CTGCGCACTGTCATCGTCTACGGGATGGCGCTGGGCGGCATGAACTTCCTCTTCTATATGTCGTTGCAAACCGTCCCGCTGGGCATCGCGGTGGCGCTTGAATTCACCGGCCCACTGGCGGTGGCGATCTACGCTTCGCGTCGTGCGATCGACTTTTTGTGGATCGCACTGGCAGCCGTCGGCTTACTGTTACTGATACCGACGGGGGAAGCGACCGCCGGCATCGATCTGGTAGGTGCCGGTTATGCCTTGGGTGCAGGGGTCTGCTGGGCGCTGTACATTTTGTTCGGTCAAAAAGCCGGGGCCGACAATGGCGTGCAAACCGCCGCACTGGGGGTAATGATCGCGGCGCTGTTCGTAGCCCCCATCGGTATTGTCCATGCCGGTTCCGCTTTGCTGACCCCGTCATTGATCCCTGTGGCCCTGGGTGTCGCCATCCTGTCCACTGCCCTCCCCTACACCCTGGAGATGGTCGCGCTGACCCGCATGCCGGCCAGAACCTTCGGCACCCTGATGAGTATCGAGCCAGCCTTTGGCGCGCTATCCGGCTTGCTGTTCCTTCATGAATACCTCTCGCTGTCACAATGGATGGCAATCATGTGCATTATTCTGGCATCCGTCGGTGCCACCATGACCATGAGTTCTGCCACCAGGCCAGCAGTAGCGGCAGATTGAAAGCAGATATGACACGGCTCTGGTATTTGCCGCTCAATTAGGCCATGTTTAGCCCCGCAATCCAGAGTCATGCCACGGACAATTTCAGATAGGGATATCAGTACGCGTCTAGCGAAAGCGAATGCAGCCAGACCCGGGCACAAGATCCGGGGACGCTATAAGGACAGTAATGAAACGATTTTTGATACTGGTCGCCGTACTTGCAATTGCGGGCTGCGCAGCGACCTCGGAAACACAGATCAAGCACGGCAAGAAAGGGCTACACATCAACTGCTCCGGACTGTCTTCATCCTGGGACAAGTGCTACGCCAGCGCCGCCAATTCCTGCGCCCCCAAGGGATACAAGGTCATCGCCAAATCGGGAGATGCCGTGGAAGAGCCCGGCGATTACCCGTTCGGCCTCAATCCTGCGGGTTATACCAGCCGCAGCATGATTGTCATCTGCAAATAGGCACGGCCGTCGCGTCAGGTTCTCGGACTTGCGATCTGACGGCCAATTTCCTCGTAGCTGGACTTCAGCACTGTACGCTGGATATCCGGGCTAGCCAGCATGCGCGCCACGACCAGCGCGCCAATACATTGCGACAGTATCGCCCACGCCAGGCTGTCGCTTTGCAGTACACCCGCCCAACGTTCCTGAAGCCGACAAATCCAGTGCTCTGCCTGTTGACGGACAGTCAGGTCGGAACGGGCAATTTCCGCCCCTAATGCCGGCAATGCACACCCGGTTTCCGGATTCTCGACATGAGACATACTCAGGTACTGCTTCAAGCAGCGCTCAAGCTTGTCACGGTCCTGCCCCTCCCCCAGTCGCGTCAGGCTTTGTCCCAACTCACGTTCGACAATGCTTGCGAACAACTCGTCTTTCGACGAAAAGTGGCTATAGAAGGCGCCGCCACTCAAGCCAATCGCTTTCATCAGGCCGTCCACGCCCACCGTTGAAAATCCGGACTTCTTGGCCGATACCGCACTGCTTTCCAGCAGCCTTTGCCTGGTTTCCAGCTTGTGACTGGCCGAATAACGCATTGTCCTTCCCCCCTGGATTGCTCGCCTTGACGTCTGTCGAATCATAGCATAACGTTCGTTTAGTTAACGATCGTTTACCAAAAGGGATCTACCCATGAATAACAAGAAGGTCGTACTGGTCGTCGGTGCAGGTGATTCCACGGGCGGCGCCATTGCCAAGCGTTTTGCCAAGGAGGGTTTTGTCGCCTGCGTCACCCGCCGCAGTGCGGACAAGCTCCAGCCACTGGTGGATGCCATCAAGTCCGATGGTGGCGAGGCCCACGGTTTCGCCTGCGATGCCCGCAAGGAAGACGATGTGGTAGCACTGGTCGAGCAGATCGAAAGCGAAATCGGCCCCATCGAGGCATTTGTCTTCAACATCGGCGCCAATGTGCCGTGCAGCATTCTCGAAGAAACCGCCCGAAAGTATTTCAAGATCTGGGAAATGGCCTGTTTTTCCGGTTTTCTCAATGCCCGTGAAGTGGCCATACGCATGGCCAAGCGCCAGCGAGGCACGATCCTGTTCACCGGTGCCACTGCAGGCCTGCGCGGCGCTGCCGGGTTCGCCGCATTTGCCGGAGCCAAGCACGGCATTCGAGCGCTGGCGCAAAGCATGGCCCGAGAGCTCGGCCCCATGAATATTCACGTTGCCCATGTCGTCGTCGACGGCGCCATCGATACCGACTTCATCCGCGACAGTTTCCCCGAGAAATACGCGACCAAGGATCAGGATGGCATCCTCGATCCCGAGCATATCGCCGAAAACTACTGGTACCTTCACAGCCAGCCCCGTGATGCCTGGACTTTCGAACTGGACCTTCGCCCCTGGAGCGAGCGCTGGTAACTCCCCACACATAACAACAAGACGAGCGCCTTGAACATGAGCAAAACCGTGGAGTTCTACTTCGACCTCGGCAGCCCCGCCACCTATCTGGCCTATACCCAGCTACCGAAAATCTGTGCACAGACCGATACCCGGCTGGTCTACATTCCGCTCTTGTTGGGCGGGGTATTCAAAGCCACCGGAAACGCCTCTCCGGTTACTGTCCCGGCAAAGGGCCGCTACATGCTTCAGGATCTGGACCGCTACGCCAGACGCTACGGCGTGCCTCTGAAATTCAATCCGCACTTCCCGATCAACACCTTGATGCTGATGCGCGCCGTAACAGGCATGCAGTTGCGCCACCCTGAACGCTTTAGCGCGTTCATCGATTGCCTGTTCAAGGCCATTTGGGTCGACGGTCGGAATCTCGATGAACCGGCAACTGTCGCGGCAGTGCTGAGCGAAAACGCTTTCGACCCGCAAGAGGTGCTGGCCCTGACCGCTGATGCAGAAGTCAAAGCCGTGCTCAAGGAGAACACCGAAAAAGCTGTGCAGCGAGGGGTGTTCGGAGCGCCGAGCATGTTTGTCGGCAACCAGTTGTACTTCGGCCAGGATCGACTGGGCTTCGTGCTCGAAGCCTTGAGTTAAATCTCGACCACCAACCGACCCTTTGCCGCTCCCGACAAGAGCAGTACATGGGCGGCTCCTGCGGTCTGCAATGTGAACGAGTGCGGGTCAAGCAACGGCAAGAGCTTACCCGCCTCAATCAACCGCGCCGCCACGGCGATAGATAAATGCCGTATCTGCGGCGAATCGTCGCCAATCCGCCACGGTCAAAGCGTTTGTCGACTATATGGCTCAGGCGCTGGATAACGCGCCTGAGCTACACAGGAACAATTAACTGCACCCGATCAAATAGCCGCAGTGCGAGTGTTCAGCCACTCCAGCGCAGCCCCCTCGACCAACGGACTCAGGCGCTCGCGCACTTCGGCGTGGTAGGCGTTGAACCACTGCTTTTCCTCGTCCGACAGCAGCGAGGTTTCCAGGCAGCGCGTATCGATCGGGCACAGGGTCAGGGTTTCGAACTTGAGGAACTCGCCGAATTCGCTTTTGCCTGCCTCACGGTTCATCGCCAGGTTTTCGATCCGCACACCCCAACGACCCGGACGATAGGTGCCCGGCTCAATGGACGTGATCATGCCGGGTTGCATCGCGGTTTGCGGTGCAGGCGCGGCCTGATAAGCGATGACTTGCGGACCTTCGTGGACGTTCAGGAAGTAACCGACGCCATGACCGGTGCCGTGACCGTAGTCGACACTTTCCGCCCAGATGGGCGCACGGGCGATGGCATCGAGCAGTGGCGAAAGAATGCCCTTCGGGAACTGCGCGCGGGACAAGGCAATCACGCCCTTGAGCACGCGGGTGCAATCGCGCTTTTGCTCATCGGTCGGTGTGCCCACCGCAACCATCCGCGTGATGTCGGTGGTGCCGCCCAGGTACTGGCCGCCGGAGTCGATCAGCAACAGACCGTCCCCTTCGATCACCGCGTGTTCTTCTTCGGTGGCATGGTAGTGCGGCATCGCGCCATTGGCGTTGAACGCGGCGATGGTATTGAAGCTCAGCGACACATAATCCGGACGGCGCTCACGTGCGGCGGTGAGTTTTTCGTCGATGGTCAGTTCGGTGATGCGCTCGCGCCCCAGTGCCGAGTCCAGCCAGGCGAAGAATTCGCACAGTGCTGCGCCGTCCTGCTCCATGGCCTGACGAATGTGTTCGGCATCGGCCAGGCTTTTTTGCGATTTGGCCAGGGTAGTCGGGTTCAGGCCTTCGATCAGCTTCACCCCGCTGTTCAGGTTGTCCAGCAACCCTGCCGTGACCCGCGCCGGGTCGACTTGCAGGCTCGCGCCGCTCGGCACGGCACGCAGTGCGGCGGCGACCTCGCTGTAATCGCGCAAGGTCACGCCGTCCTGTTCGAGAATGGCGCGCAACTGCGTGCTGACTTTGCTCAGGGCGACAAACAGCGTGGCCTGTTGCTGATTGATCAAGGCGAAAGAAACAAACACCGGGTTGAACGACACGTCGCCGCCACGCAGGTTGAACAGCCAGGCGATGTCATCGAGGGTGGCGATGAAATGCCAGTCGGCGCCACGCGCCTGAAGGGTTTCACGCAGTTTGGCGAGTTTCTCGCCACGGCTGACGGTCGCCTGTGGCGGCAAATGCTGATAGATCGGTTCGTTCGGCAGACCTGGGCGGTCGCTCCAGACGCCGCTCAACAGGTCGATATCGGTGCGCAGGCGAGCGCCACGCTCTTCAAGTTTGCTGCCCAGGGTCCGTGCCGAAGCCACGGCCATGACCGCGCCATCGACCGCGACAACGCCACCCTCCGGGGTTTGCTCGGCCAGCCATTCCAGTGGCCCGGGTTGACCCGGTTGCAGCTTGACCAGGTCAATGCCGCTGCCTTTGAGTTCCTTGGTCGCCTGCTCCCAATAACGGCTGTCGGCCCAGACGCCGGCAAAGTCCGGGGTCACGATCAGGGTGCCGACCGAACCATGGAAACCCGACAACCACTGGCGCCCCTGCCAGTAGCCCGGCAGGTATTCGGACAGGTGCGGGTCGGCCGACGGCACCAACAGGGCGTGAATGCCCTCCCGGCTCATCAGTTCGCGGGTTTGCGCCAGGCGCTGGGGCACCGATCCATTGATCGAAAGCTGCGTATTCATCGTGTCTCCTGCTAACCACGTCATCATTATTGTTGAGTGCCGATCAATGTCGGCGCTTCGTTGCCCTATTGCCAGAATGCCGGAGCACTGGTGCAGGCTGCCTTGATCAGTTGAACCGCCTGGTCGATGTCCTGCTCGGAGGTGAAACGCCCGAGGCTCAAGCGGATGGTGCGACTGGCCGACCGGGCATCATGCCCCAGGGCCAGCAGCACATGGGATGGGGTATTGCTCGCGGAATTGCAGGCGGATGTCGCAGAAAACGCGATCGAGGCCAGCAACGCCGCCGGGTTGAACTCGCCTTCGCTGAAGGTCAGGCTCAGGGTATGGGGAATGCGCCGGGTCGGGCTGCCGTTGAGACGCATGCCGGGAATGCTCTGCAATTGCTCGAGCAAGCGTTCACGCAAACGCACGATGGTTGCTTTCTCTTCATCGAACGCAGCCGCCGCCAGTGCAAAGGCCGCGCCCATGGCCACGATCTGATGGGTCGCCAGGGTGCCGGAACGCAAACCGCCCTCATGCCCGCCGCCATGGATCTGTGCCTGCAAACGCTGTTGCGCGCGCGGGCCGACGTACAACGCGCCGATGCCTTTGGGGCCATAGAGCTTGTGCGCGGAAAACGACATCAGGTCCACCGGCCACTGCCCGAGATCGATCGCCACTTTGCCCGCGCCCTGTGCGGCGTCGACATGGAACAACGCCCCGCGTTCACGCACGACCTGACCGATGGCGGGAATGTCGTTGAGGGTGCCCAGTTCGTTGTTGACCAGCATCAGCGACACCAGGAAGGTGTCCTCGCGCATCGCTTCGCTGACCGCTTGAGCGGTGATCAGGCCCTCGGCGTCCGGCACCAGATAGGTCACCGCGACACCGGCATCCTGCAGTTGCCTGGCGGTATCGAGAATGGCCTTGTGTTCGATCTGGCTGGTGATGATATGGCCGCCGCCAGTGCCGCGAGCCTGGGTCACGCCTTTGAGCGCGAGGTTGTTGGATTCGGTGGCGCCGGAGGTCCAGACGATCTGCCCGGGCGTCGCGCCGACCAGTTCGGCGACCTGGCGTCGCGCCTGTTCGACCGATTGCCGGGCCTGCTGGCCGAAGACGTGGGAGCTGGAGGCCGGGTTGCCGAAATTGCCGGTAAAGCCCAGACACTCGACCATCACCTTGATGACCCGCTCATCCACCGGCGTGGTGGCGGCGTAATCGAAATACAACGGACGTTTATTCATAAAAGACTCGCAGAGCGTGTTCCGGGATCAGGAAGCTCGTGACTGCAAACGGCAAAGCGCAGCCTTGTGAGCTGCGCGCTGTTTTCAGAACGTTACCAATACCTGATCGGATGCCGTTAAAGAAGAATTACTTCATTTAAAAGTGCGTAGGAACGCTCCTGAAAAGTCAGCTTAACAGGCATCGGGCAACCGGTTGAAGCAATGCATCAGCTAAAGCTTTCGAGCAACAGCGGATACAGCGAACCCACGAGCAGTGCGGCCATGCCCCAATTGAACAGGCGCAGCCAGCGGCGATCCTTCAGAACATTGCGCAACAGCGTGCCGCAAGCGGCCCAGACACCGACACTCGGCAGGTTGATGATCGCAAAGACGGCGGCGATCACGATCACATTAGTGAAGTACCCCTGCATCGGCGTGTAGGTGCTGATGGCGCCAATGGCCATGATCCAGGCCTTGGGATTGACCCACTGGAATGCGGCGGCGCCCAAATAGCTGATCGGTTTCGCCTCGCCCTGCTGGCTCTCCGACATTGGTCCGGAATGGGCGATTTTCCACGCCAGATACAGCAAATACGCCGCCCCCGCATAACGCAGCACGGTGTAGAGCAAAGGGTAAGTCTGGAACACTGCGCCAAGGCCGAAACCGACCGCCACCACCAGTACGAAAAAACCACAAGTGATACCGAGCATGTGTGGAATCGTGCGGTTGAAGCCGAAGTTCACCCCGGATGCCAGCAACATGGTGTTGTTCGGGCCGGGTGTGATCGAGGTGACGAGGGCAAACAGGGCGAAGCCCAGCAGCAGGTCGAGTGAGAGCGTCATGGGTGGCAGTCCGTCAGGGTCGGTCAGGTGTTGACCCTATCGCACCCCTTGGGCGAAACCCATGGACAGTTACGCGAAACTTGGAGCGGTACAGTTTCGCCTCAGCTTGGACGACCGTGAAGCTGTACAGATCGCCCGGCGTTCATTTCACCCTGGTTGTCGAAATTGAACGACTTTTGCGGCTGGCCGAGCAGTTCGGCTTTTTTCGCGTGGTATTCGTCGAAGGACAGACCGCGGCGGTTCAGCGCTTCCAATGCCAGCTCCTTGCTTTCTTCAGCCGTGTAAGGCCGAAGTTCAGGGGAAACATGGCTGGCACATCCGGCGAGTACGGAGACGGCGAGCATCAGTAAAGTGGCAATCATCGGTTTCATTTTGGCGTCCTGGCGACTGGTTCGAGGCAATGAACACAGGCTACCCGCGCCTCCCGGGCAGCAGAAATCAACGCTTTCAATAGTGGCTATCAAGAAATGGCGATCATTGTCGATTGCCGGGAGAACGCGGGCCAGGAGCGCACTCGTTGGAGCCGGCTTGATGGCACTTATATGGCGCTGCTGCTCGTCGGGCACTCGGTGAGGCGAAAGTGGCTGGCCTATATTTATTCGGTCGTACAACGGCACAGGTACTTTCTATTCACAAAACAACAACAGGGAGATCCATCATGAGCGTCAAACCCATTCCAGAGGGGTATCACAGCGTCACCCCCTATCTGGGCATCAACAAAGCCGCCGAAGCCATCGCGTTCTACAAAAAAGCCTTTGGCGCCGTTGAAATCATGCGCCTGGACATGCCCGGTGGCAGTGTCGGCCACGCTGAACTGCGCATCGGCGATTGCCCGATCATGCTCGGCACACCGTGTGATCAAGGGCCGCTGAGCAACCCGGACAATTCGCCGTCCGTGGGTCTGCATTTGTATGTGACGGATGTCGACAAGTCCTACAAACAGGCGATCGATGCCGGCGCAACCGTTGTATCGGAGGTCAAGGATCAGTTTTACGGCGACCGTACGGGCACCTTGAAGGATCCCTTCGGGCACCTGTGGTTCCTGGCCACGCACAAGGAAGACCTGACCCAGGAGCAGATTGAACAACGGGCGAAGGAGATGTTTCAGCAGGGTTGAAATCTTCGCGAGCAGGCTCGCTCGGACTCTGTGGGAGCGGGCTTGCTCGCGAAGGCGGTGTGTCAGGCAACATTGACTTTGAATGTGCCGTCCCCTTCGCGAGCAAGCCCGCTCCCACCGTTTGATCTTCAGTGAATGTAAATCCTGCGGTCGGTCGTGCGCGGATTGCTCTGCCTCTCCGCCCCTCGCGAAACATTTTCTTTCATTTCCCCTTTCGGGATTTCCCCTGCTCATCCGTCCTACCTAGATGCAGTCCGTTCGCGTAGGCAAAAGCCACGACTGGACCTTCATGTCGCTCATCCCTGCGAAGCCCGCAGCCGAGCGGCCACTCATCCAGGCAAGACCTCCAACATGTCAAAGAAGTCCCGTTCAAAAATCTGGTTCCTGGTCCATAGCTGGCTGGCGCTGCCGATCTGGTTTTTCGTGCTGATCGTCTGTGTGACCGGCACCCTGGCCGTCATCAGCCAGGAAATCGTCTGGCTGGCCAACCCGCCAATGCGTGCCACCCAGCCCTCGGACGATGTTCCGCTGCTCAGCTATCAGCAGGTCATCGAGGCCATCAACAAGGCCGAACCGCAGACCGTGGTGCAGAGCATCAGCCGCCCCGACGAGTCGCACTTCGCCCTGGATGTCGAAGTCAGCTACCCCGACGGGCGCTCGGTGGTGATTTATGTCAATCCGTACAGCGGCGTGATCCAGGGTGTCGCGCCGCAATTCAACTTCCGCGCCTTCACCCGCGCCCTGCACGCTTGGTGGCTGGTGCCTTTTACCAATGGCTATAGCTGGGGCTGGTACCTGGTGTCGTTTCTCGGCCTGCCGTTGCTGGCTTCGCTGGTCACGGGACTGGTGGTCTACAAACGCTTCTGGAAAGGCTTTTTCCGACCGACCCTGCGCATTCGCCACGGCGCGCGGATTTTCTGGGGCGACTTTCATCGCTTGAGCGGCATCTGGTCGATCTGGTTCATCGCGGTGATTTCCATTACCGGCACCTGGTTCCTGATCCAGGCAGTGCTGTCCGATAACCAGATTTCCATTTCCACGGAAAAGATCATCCCGGCGATGTCCCGCGAAGCGGTGCCGCTGTCAGCCGATGGCTCGCCCCCGCCGCGTATCGACCTTGATCGCGCGGTTGAAATCGCCACACAGAAAATCTCCGGGCTGGAGGCCAGTTTCGTCAGCCTGCCGGGTAATGCCTACAGCCACCTGGATGTCGGCGGACGCGGTTGGTATCCGTTGATGTTCCAGACCGCCACGATCAACCCGTACAACGGCGAAATCGCCGCCTCGCGCCTGATCTCGGACCGCTCGGCCCTGGAGTTCGTCACCGAGTCCATGCGCCCGCTGCACACCGGCGATTTTGGCGGACTGTGGATCAAGCTGATCTGGGCGTTCTTCGGCCTGCTGCTGAGCATGATGGTGCTCAGCGGCCTGCTGATCTGGACCAAGCGCACGGCGCTGGCCACGGCCAATGCCTTCAAACGCAGCAACAAAAAACAGCGCGACACCAGGGCGCAACCGGCCAGGAACAACGAAGTATCGGAGGTCGACCTGTGAGCAAAAACATTGCAGCCCCGCTACCTTCGCGCCTGATTGTGTTCTGGCACCAATGGCGCTTTCACCTGAACGTCCTGTTGCTGCTGATTCCACTCGGTTTCATGCCCAAGTACTTCGCCGACGAGGCATTGATGCGCGGCGACAGTGGCCTTGGCGAACGAGAAGTCGGCGAAGTCCGGGTCGGCCCCTGGAGCCTGCGCCTGGCGGAATTGCGCAATTCAGCACCGATGCTCGAAGGCCCCGCCGGCTACATGAAGGGTTTCAACGCCGCTCTGTGCGAAGCCTGTATCGGCCAGGTCAAGGCCACTTACCTGCGCATCGGCAAGCCCCGCAGCCTGCGCGCCGCCGGGGTGATTTTCTTCGGCGCCCCGTACCGCATGGGCGCTTCGCTGCCCGTCCCGGAAAGGACCACGGCCGACGCCGAACTGTGGATCACCATGGAAGGCTGGGACGGCGCCATGCATCAGGCATCCATTCCTTTGAGCCAGGCCTCCCCCGCCACCATCGCCTGGTTGAACAAACAAGGAGGCAAACCATGATCAACCCCCTTCGCCCGCTCAGCGTCGTGTTGCTGGTGCTCTGCGCCGGCTTCAGCGCCAGCGCCCTGGCCCACAACCCGATGTGCGAGTGCAAGGCCATCGACGCGCAGCAGATCAAGTGCACCGGTGGGTTTTCCGACGGCAGCGGCGCTCCGGGCGTGACCCTCGATGTGATCGGCTACGACGAAACCATCCTGGTGCCGGGCAAGCTCGGGCCTGATTCGACCCTGACCTTCAAGAAGCCCGGCGCCGAGTTCTACGTGCTGTTCGACGCAGGTCCCGGTCACGTCGTGGAAATCGACCAAGCGGATATCGAGGCACCATGAGCACACCAACGACCCAAGTCGTGCGCCCGGCCGGTGCCGGTCACGAAACCCTCTACGTTCTGCTGCTGTGCCTGATGATCCTGGCGGTGGCCGGCTCGGTGGTGCTCTGGCGTGGTGAATCCCATGAGGTGAGCAGCGTCAGCAGCCACCAACTGGATGCGCGCCGTGACCTCAGTGCATCCGAGCAAGGTATCTACGCCGATCTGCGAGTGACGCTGGACGAGATCCATTTGCTGCGCCAGGAGCAGCAAACGCTGCCGACACCCGAGGCGCTGGCCGAAGAAGGGTTTGCGCCGTTTGCCCGGGACGCCAGCTCCGTCAGCCGGGGCGGCCATGACTGGCAATTGCTCGACGCCAGGGCCTATTTCGGCCAGAGCCAGACGCCGACGGTTGCCGGTTCGTTCCTGCTGCGCCTGAGCGCAACCGACGATGGCGCACCGGACATCTGGCTCAACCGCGCCAGCAAGCTCACGCCCCCTGCCGACCTCAGCGATGCCGCGCTCGAAAGCGCCGGCTGGCAGCAGGTCGTCGCGCAATTCGATGCCGGCGTGACCCGCCAGCACCGGCACTGAACCCTCGCCTTTTTCCGAGAGAAGACCGCTTTCCCATGCCCAATTCATCTCACCGTTGTTTTTTACGCCTGCTGCTGGTCAGCTTGCTCGCCTGCCTGTTGCCATCACTGGCCAGCGCCGACGAAGCCAAGCGCCTGCGCATCGGCATCACCCTGCATCCCTACTACAGCTATGTGGCGAACATCGTCGGCGACAAGGCCGAGGTGGTGCCGCTGATTCCGGCCGGTTTCAATCCACATGCCTACGAGCCCCGCGCCGAAGACATCAAGCGCATCAGCGGGCTGGACGTGATCGTGCTCAACGGTGTCGGCCACGACGACTTCGCCGACCGCATGATCGCCGCCAGCGAAACCCCGAACGTGCCGGTGATCGAAGCCAACGAGAATGTGCCGCTGCTCGCCGCCACCGGCGTGGCCGCCCGCGGCGCCGGCAAAGTGGTGAATCCGCACACCTTCCTGTCGATCAGTGCTTCCATCGCTCAGATCAACAACATCGCCCGGGAGCTGGGCAAGCTCGACCCGGCCAATGCCAGGACCTATACCGAAAACGCCCGCGCCTACGGCAAGCGTCTGCGCAAGATGCGCGCCGACGCCCTGGCCAAACTGACCCAGGCACCGAACGCCGAACTGCGGGTGGCCACGGTGCACGCGGCCTACGACTACCTGTTGCGCGAATTCGGCCTGGAAGTGACGGCCGTGGTCGAACCGGCCCACGGTATCGAGCCAAGCCCGAGTCAGCTGAAAAAAACCATCGATCAACTGCGTGAGCTGGACGTGAAGGTAATCTTCTCGGAGATTGACTTTCCTTCCACTTACGTCGACACCATCCAGCGCGAATCCGGGGTGAAGCTGTATCCGCTGTCGCACATTTCCTACGGCGAATACACCGCCGACAAGTACGAAAAGGAAATGACCGGCAACCTCGACACCGTGGTGCGGGCGATTCAGGAGTCGGGGGCATGACTGCCAAGGAGATCATCAGTGCACAAAACCCCGTTCCAAGTGACTCCGAATCCATTGTGGGACCGACTCTGGATTTCGCCGACGTCAGCCTGACGCTGGGCCGCACGACGATCCTCGACAACGTAACCTTCCAGGTTCGCCCCGGCAGCGTGCACGCACTGGTCGGTCCCAACGGCGGTGGCAAGAGCTCGCTGATCAAAACCCTGCTCGGGCAGATGCCGCACCAGGGGCGCTTGAGCCTGCAATGGCCAACCGAGCCGGGGACCATCGGCTATGTGCCACAGGCGCTGGAGTTCGACCGGGGCTTGCCGATGACCGTCGACGATTTCATGGCTGCCATGTGCCAGCGTCGCCCGGCCTTTCTTGGCTTGAGCAAACACTACGCGGCGGCGATTGGCGAGGCGCTGGAGCGGGTCGGCATGCAGGACAAACGCAAGCGCCGCATGGGCGCGCTGTCCGGCGGCGAACGGCAACGGGTGTTGCTGGCCCAGGGGCTGATTCCGCCTCCACAATTGCTGGTGCTCGACGAACCCATGTCGGCCCTTGATGAGGCCGGCATCCGGGTGTTCGAACGCTTGCTCAGCGACTGGCGAGCGGCGGGCATCACCGTACTGTGGATCGAGCACGACCTGGAGGCGGTCGGGCGCCTGGCCGATCACGTCACAGGGCTCAATCGCCGGGTGCTGTTCGACGCCACGCCGCAACAGGCGCTGACACCGGAGCGTTTGTTGACGCTGTTCTCGACCCACCCACGGAGCCTTGCCTGATGAGTTACGAAGCTTTTCGCCTGATGGTCCAGGGCTGGGCGTCGTCAGGTTATCTGCCCGAGGCGCTGGCCTATGGGTTCGTGGTCAACGCGTTGATCGCCGGACTGCTGATCGGCCCGGTGCTGGGCGGCCTTGGCACGCTGGTGGTGGTCAAGCGCTTCGCGTTTTTCTCCGAAGCAGTCGGTCATGCCGCGCTGACCGGCGTGGCCATCGGCATCCTGCTCGGCGAACCCTACACCGGGCCTTACGGCAGCCTGTTCGGCTACTGCCTGCTGTTCGGCATCCTGCTCAATTACCTGCGCAACCGCACCGGCCTGGCGCCGGACACCTTGATCGGTGTGTTTCTCTCGGTGTCGCTTGCCCTGGGCGCGAGCCTGCTGCTGATTCTGGCGGGCAAGATCAACGTGCACATTCTGGAAAACGTGCTGTTCGGCTCGGTGCTGACAGTCAACGGCAATGACCTGCTGGTGCTGGCCATCGTCGGTTCGCTGGTGATGGCCCTGGCCTTGCCGCTGTACAACCGCATCATGCTAGCCAGTTTCAACCCGCAACTGGCGGCGGTGCGCGGGGTGGCGGTGAAGGCACTGGATTATCTGTTCGTGATTCTGGTGACGCTGATCACCGTCGCCGCCGTAAAAGTCATCGGCGCGATTCTGGTCGGCGCCCTGCTGGTGATTCCGGCCGCCGCGGCACGCCTGCTCAGCCAATCGCTGAAGGGCTTTTTCTGGTGTTCGGTGCTGATCGCCACCGTCAGCACGCTGTGCGGGATTCTCGCGCCGATTGTCTTCGACCTGCCAATCCCGTCCGGTGCCGCGATCATCCTCGTGGCCGGTATCGCCTTCGCCATGGCCGCCCTCGCGCGCGGCGTTGTCCCCAGCCTGAAAGGGAACCTTGGATAAATGACTTTTTCACTGCGTCAACTGACCCTCGCCGTCGCCCTGTTCGGGCTGGCGCCAACGGCCATCGCCGCCGACAACGGCAAACCGCTGCGTGTGCTGGCCTCCTTGCCGATTACTTATGGGCTGGGTGAAGTGTTGCTCAAGGGCACCGATGTCAGCCTCGAACGTGCAGCCCCGGCCAATTTGCCCGGCAGCCGCCAGACCGCCTACTTCACCGGCCGTGGTGCCCCGGCGCTGGCCAGGCTGGCGGACGGTGCCGATGCGGTGATCGGCCTGCGCTCACTGTGGCCGGATGACCCGCTGTACCCGATCTCCCGGCGCAGCAATATCCGCATCGTCGAAGTCGACGCCGCCCGCCCGGTGGACGGCGCCCTGCCCGGCATAGCCGTGCAACCCGACAACAAGGTCGACGGGCTGAACAGCCAGCCGTGGTTCTCCAGCAATAACATGGGGCGCATGGCCGATGTGATGGCGGCGGACCTGGTACGCCTGGCCCCCGAGGCCAAGCCGAAAATCGACGCTAACCTGGCCGCGTTGAAACAGCGCTTGCTCAAGCTCAGTGCCACCAGCGAAGCGCGGCTGGCCAACGCGGACAACCTGAGTGTGCTGAGTCTCAGCGATCACTTCGGCTACCTGATCGGCGGTCTCAATCTGGAATTGATCGGCCAGGACGCACGCGCCGATGCCGAGTGGACACCGGAGGCGCTCACGCAATTGGCCACGACGCTCAAGGACAATGACGTCGCGCTAGTGCTGCATCACAGGCAACCGTCGGATGCGCTGAAAGCGCTGATTGCCGGGTCGGGTAGCCGGTTGGTGGTGCTGAGTACCGATGCCGAGGATCCGGTGGCGGAGCTGGAGGGGAATGTGGAGCTGGTCATCGACGGGCTTAGTGGCGTGTAACCTCAGCTGGACCGCGTTATCGTTCTTCGCGAGCAAGCCCGCTCCCACAGGGCACAGCATTCCAAATGTGGGAGCGGGCTTGCTCGCGAAAGCGGCCTGACAGACAACACAAATTCCAGACCTGAAAAAGCCCGCTGACTGTCACCAGTCCAGCGGGCTTCTTTTTGCATGACGGATCAGTGCGCCACAGCCCCCTGCTCGTCCATTTTCTGCCGCAGGCTCAGCGGACGCATGTCGGTCCAGGTCTCTTCAATGTAGGCCAGGCATTCCTTTTTCAGCCCGCTTTTGCCCACGGTGCGCCAGCCTTGTGGCACGGCTTTGTAGTCGGGCCAGATCGAGTATTGCTCTTCGTGGTTGACCACGACCTGAAAGAGGATGTCCTCGCGGTCGAATACTGACGTCATGGTGTCTCTCCATCGTTATCGGGCGGGCTGCGCTGTGCGCGCAGCCGTTATGTAGAAAGAACGTTCCGCAGGGCGGAAAATTTAAAGACTGACGGTGGCGGCGGCCAGGGCCCGGCCGAAGATTTCGGCCACGCGATCGATTTGCGCAGTAGTAATCACCAGCGGCGGCAGGAAGCGCACCACCGCGCCATGGCGGCCACCGAGTTCCAGGATCAAGCCACGCTTGAGGCATTCGCGCTGCACCAGGGGTGCCAGGCGGGCGAAGGCCGGCGGATGACCCTGGGCATCCAGCGCGCCCGTCGGGTCGACCAGTTCGACGCCGAGCATCAAGCCACGCCCACGAATGTCACCCAGTTGCGGGAAGTCCCGCTGCAGGATGCGCAGGTGCTCGGCCAGGCGCTCGCCCATCGCGGCGGCATGCTCGCAGACCTTGTGTTCGACCAGATAACGCATCACTGCGGAACCGGCGGCCATGGCCATCTGATTGCCACGGAACGTCCCCGCATGGGCGCCCGGCAGCCAGGTGTCGAGCCAGTCGCGATAGACCACCACCGCCAGCGGCAGGCTGCCACCGATGGCCTTGGACATCACCACGACATCGGGAATGATCCCGGCGTGCTCGAAGGCGAACATCTTGCCGGTGCGGGCGAAGCCACTCTGGATTTCATCGACGATCAGCGCGACACCCGCCTGTTCAGTGATCCGCCGCACACCGCGCAACCAGTCCAGATCCGCCGGGATCACCCCACCCTCGCCCTGCACCACCTCCACGATTACTGCTGCGGGCAATTGCACGCCGGCCTCGGGATCATTGAGCAGGTTTTCCAGGTAATTCAGGTTGGCTTTGACCCCTTGCTCGCCGCCAAGCCCGAACGGGCAGCGGTAATCGTAAGGGTACGGCATGAACTGCACGCCACTGCCGAGCAAGGCGCCCAAGGGCTTTTTCGGCCCCAGGCTGCCCATCAGGCTCAACGCGCCCTGACTCATGCCATGGTACCCCCCCTGGAACGACAGCACGGTGCTGCGACCAGTGGCGGTGCGCACCAGCTTCAGTGCCGCTTCCACGGCGTCGGTGCCGGTCGGGCCACAGAACTGGATCTTCGCTTCAGCGGCCAGGGCTGGCGGCAGCAGAGCGAACAGATCCTGGACGAACCGGTCCTTGACCGGCGTGGTCAGGTCCAGGGTGTGCAGCGGCAGTTCATCGGCCAGCACTTGCTGGATGGCTTCGATCACCACCGGGTGGTTGTGCCCCAGGGCCAGGGTTCCGGCACCGGCCAGGCAATCGATGAAGGTGCGGCCTTCGACGTCTTCGACATACAGGCCCCTGGCGCGTTTGAGTGCCAGGGGAATGCGCCGTGGATAGCTGCGGGCATTGGATTCCTGCCGGCTCTGACGGGCCAGCAGCGGCGATTCGTTGAATTGATAAAGCGTCTCGGCGGGCGTCGCCGGTTGCTCTTCGATCAGGCTGGTAGCGACTGACATCTCTCGACCCCTCAATACGGTTTTCCTGTTCTGGAAACGCATCAGCGGGGTGAGGATTTAGACTTTCAATCCGCTTTCTTGGCGGTCACCGCAATACCCTGTGGGAGCGGGCTTGCCCGCGAAGGCGGTGTAACAGTCAACAATGATGTTGAATGCAATGGCCTCTTCGCGAGCAAGCCCGCTCCCACAGGGGATGGTGGTGTTTTTCAGGCCGGTTGCAACGGCATCGTCAGCTCGACCCGCAAGCCGTCCGGCCGGCTATCGAAATGCAGCGTGCAACCGCAACGCTGAACGATGGCCTGGACAATCGCCAGCCCCAGACCACAACCGGTGCTCTGGCCATTGCGCCAGAAGCGCTGGGTCAGGTGCTGCAGATCTTCTTCGGCAATCCCCGGCCCATGGTCGCGTACCACGAATTGCACACGGTTGCCGGTGGTTTCCAGGCTCAACTCCACCGATTTGTCGGCGGGGGTATGGCGCAGTGCGTTGTCGAGCAAGTTGCGCAGCGCGGCAATCGACAGCACGGCGGGCATTTGTACCGGCGCGGCGGAAACCTTGCCCGGGGCCTGAAACCTGATGCGTTGGCGATCGCCGCTCGCCGCGTCCTGGATCGCCAGTTTCGCCACTTGCTCGGCGTTGCATTGCACTCCGTCGTCAAACGACAGACTGCCCTCGACGCGCGCCAGCAACAGCAATTGTTCGAGGGTCCGGTGCATGCGGTCGGCGCCCTCTTCGGCCCGGGCCAGGGACTGATCCCGGGCGCTGCCGTCGGTCATGCGCGCCACTTGCAGGTGGGTCTTGATCGCGGTCAGCGGGCTGCGCAGTTCGTGGGCCGCATCCCCGGTCAGGCGCCGTTCGCGCTCGATGGCTTTGCCGATGCGCTGGAGCAACTGGTTCTGGGTTTCCAGCAAGGGTTGCAGCTCGCTGGGCAGCGGCTGGATCTGCAAGGGCTCGAGGGAGTCGGCGCTGCGGCGCATCAAGGCGTCGCGCATGCGGTTGAGCGGCGCCAGCCCCTGGCCGATGCCCAGCCAGAGCAAACACAGGCAACCGAGCAGCGCCACGCCCACCGGCACCGAAGCGGCCAGCAGGATCGACATGTTCAACGCCTCGCGCTCGATCTGCCGGTCGGCGGTGGTGATACGCAGATCGCCCCGGGCCAATGTGAAACTGCGCCACGGCGCGCCGTCGATCATCTGATCGTGAAAACCGAGTTTCTCGGCCTCCAGGGTCTGCTGCGGATCGGTGTGGCTGCGGGCAAGGATCTCACCGCGCAACGAACTGACCTGACAGGCCATGCCACCTGGAATGTTCAGCTGTTCGGCACTGAAGTGGGTGCCCTCGCCCTTGCTCGGCACGGGCGGCAGTTGCTCCATCAAGCCGGCGACCATGCGCGCCGACGCCACCAGGCGCTGGTCGAGGGAGAACATCATTTGATTGCGCAAATCGCTGAGCATCCAGGCCGCGGCCAGGGCCCAGATCAAAGCAAAGGCGGCGCCGAGCGTCAGGCTCAGGCGCAAACGCAGACTCATCACTTCGATTCTTCTCCGCCATCAGCCGGCCCCAGGCGATAGCCCAGGCCGCGCACGGTCTCGACAATACCGTTGCCGAGCTTGCGCCGCAGGTGATGGATATGGACGTTGAGGGCGTTGCTTTCCAGTTCGTCGTTGAAACCGTAGACGCTGTCCTTGAGTTGCTCGGTAGACAACACGCGGCCACGGTTATGCAGTAAGGCTTGCAGCAATGACTGCTCACGACGCGACAGGTCCACCGGCTGCCCCGCGAGCGTGGTTTCGCGGCTGCTCGGGTCGTAAGTCAGGGCACCATGCTCGATCAGATTGACGCTACGCCCCGCCACCCGCCGCAACAGCGTGTGCAAGCGTGCGGCGAGTTCGCGCAAGTCGAACGGCTTGAGCAGATAGTCGTCGGCACCGGCTTGCAGGCCATCGACGCGGTCAGTGACAGAGTCACGGGCGGTGAGGATCAAGACCGGCAACTCCAGGCCTTGATGGCGCAACTGCTGCAGCAGCTTGAGGCCATCCTCGTCCGGCAACCCGAGGTCGAGCACCATAACGTCGAACTCCGCCACCTTGAGCATCGCCCGGGCAGCGGACGCCGTGGCGACGTGTTCCACGGTCAGGCCCTGAGCGGTCAGACCGGCGACGATACCGCTGGCGATCAATTCATCGTCTTCGCAAACCAGTACGTGCATGGGGAGCCTCGTAGAAATAAAGCCTATTAAGCCGTTGACCGATTAAGTCGACATTATGCCGCAAGTGCCACCGTCACAAGGCCAGGGCGGTTAATCATCGGTTAATCGCCACGCGCCACTGTGCACCTCATTAGCACAGGGCAAAGGCTTATCCATGCGTCGTCTGTTTTTACTTTTTACCTTCTTGATCGCGGGCCTGGCCCAGGCGGGAACCAATCCGTTCGACACCAAACCTGAATTCCTCCCGGTTGATAAAGCCTTCACGTTTACCTCTGAACGCCTGGAATCCGGTGAGACCCAGCTCTATTGGCAGATCACAGACGGCTATTACCTGTACCAGAAACGCTTGAAGTTCGACGGTTTGCCTGTCGAACAGCATCCAGCGTTGCCGGAGGGTGAAGCCCACAGCGACGAGTTTTTCGGTGAACAGCAAGTCTACCGTCAGGGCCTGGAACTGAAGATTCCGGCGGGTGCCAGCGGTCAGGTCAAGGTCAGTTACCAGGGCTGTGCCGATGCCGGTTTGTGTTATCCGCCACAAACCAGAGTCGTGGACCTGGGCAATACCAATGCGCTGGATGTGGTCACTGAAGCACCGGACCAGGCGCTGGCCAGCGGTCTGCAACAACGGGCGCTGGGCTGGAGCCTTTTGCTGTTCTTCGGCCTGGGCCTGTTGCTGGCCTTCACGCCTTGTTCATTGCCGATGCTGCCGATTCTCGCCGGGTTGATCGTCGGCAGTGGCGCTTCGCCCAAACGCGGTTTCGCCCTGGCCAGCAGCTACGTGGTCAGCATGGCGCTGGTGTATGCGGCGATGGGTGTGCTGGCCGCCTCCCTCGGGGCGAACCTGCAAGCCTGGTTGCAGAACCCCTGGCTGCTGGGCAGTTTCGCGGCGATTTTCGTGCTGCTGGCGCTGCCGATGTTCGGTTTCTTCGAACTGCAACTGCCGGTGGCCGTGCGTGATCGCCTGGAAAATGTCTCGCGCAATCAACGCGGCGGCAATCTGATCGGCGCCGGAGTGCTGGGGGCGCTGTCCGGTCTGCTGGTGGGCCCGTGCATGACCGCACCGCTGGCCGGCGCCCTGCTCTACATCGCGCAAAGCGGTAACGCGTTGCATGGCGGGCTGATTCTGTTCGCCATGGGTATCGGCATCGGTGTGCCGCTGCTGTTGCTGGTGACCGTCGGCAATCGCTTCATGCCCAAGCCCGGCGCCTGGATGAACCTGGTCAAAGGTATTTTCGGCTTCCTGTTCCTCGCCACCGCATTGTTGATGGTGCGCCCGGTGCTGGACGAATCCCTGTGGGTCGGCTTGTGCGGTGCGCTGCTTTTGATCGCGGCCTATAGCGCCTGGAAACAGTCGGAAGGTTTTGGCCGTATCGCGCACCTGTTTGGCGCCAGTTCGCTGTTGCTCGGTCTATGGGGTGGCCTGTTGGTGATCGGTGCGGCCGGTGGCGGCGATGATCCGTTCAAGCCATTGCAGGTCTACCGCGCCTCGAACCAGGCTGTGGCCGCCGTGCCGGTTGGCCACGATGCCTTCACCACCATCAAGGATCCGCAGGCACTGCAACGGGAACTCGACGCCGCCCAGGCACAGGGCCAGTGGGTATTGCTGGACTACTACGCCGACTGGTGCGTGTCGTGCAAGGTCATGGAAAAACAGGTCTTCGGCAAAACCCGTGTCCTCGAAGCCTTGAGCGATGTGCGCTTGCTCCGACTGGACGTCACCGCCGACAATGCCGCCAGCCGCGAACTGCTCGGCCGTTACAAAGTGCCAGGGCCACCGAGCCTGCTGTGGATTGGCGTGGACGGTGAAGAGCGACGCAGCCAGCGCATCACCGGCGAGGTCGATGCCGATACGTTCCTGCAACGCTGGACCACCACCCGAGACGCCCGTTAATGCTGACCTTCACCCTCGGCACCTTTGCCATCGCGCTTAATCACCTGCTGCTGATCAGTGCGCTGGCGCTGGCCACTCTTGTCGGCTGGCGGATTGCCAAGCGTGGTGGTGAAAACCCCGAGTCGGTGCTGTTCAGCCTGTTCCTGCTGGGCATGCTGGCGGCCAGAATCAGTTTCGTGGCGGCCTATTGGGTGCACTATCGCAACGATCCGTGGCAGGTCATCGACCTGCGCGATGGCGGTTTTCTCGCCTGGCCCGGGGTAGTTGTCGTATTGCTCGCCACGCTGTATCGCGGCTGGCGTCGCCCGGGTCTGCGCCGTCCATTGGGCTTTGGCGTGACCAGTGGCCTGGCCTTCTGGTTGTTGGCGACGTTCTCCCTGTCGATTTATGAACAAGGCACACGCCTGCCGGAAATCACCCTGCGCAACGCCGCCGGCGACACCGTGCAACTGGCCGACTACAAGGGCGGCCCGTTGGTGATCAATCTCTGGGCCACCTGGTGCCCGCCGTGCCGCCGGGAAATGCCGGTGCTGGAAAACGCCCAGCAACAACGGCCGGACCTGACGTTCCTGTTCGTCAATCAGGCGGAAAGCATGCAAAGCGTCGCGACCTTTCTGGAAACCCAGGGCCTGAGCCTGTCCAACGTGTTGTTCGACGGCAGCGGGCGTCTGAGCCAGGCCGTCGGCTCCATGGCGTTGCCGACTACGCTGTTCTACAACCCCGAGGGTCGCCTGCTGGGCAGCCATCTGGGTGAATTGTCGGAAGCCAGCCTGGCCCGTGCGCTGGAAAACTTCGACACCGTACCCGCCACCTCTTCAAGGAAACTGCCATGCCCCGCCTCCGCCACCTGCTGACCCTGAGCCTCGGTGCTGCCCTGTTGCACCTGCCATCGGTGCAGGCCGAAGAGTTGCCCGATGCGATCAAGAAAATCGAGGCCAAGGGCGCGAAAATCGTCGGCCAGTTCGACGCCCCCGACGGCTTGCGCGGTTATGCCGCGCAATACCAGAACCGCGGCATGGCGCTGTACCTGACCCCGGATGGCAAACACGTGTTGCTGGGCAATCTGTATGACGCCGAGGGCAATGACCTGAGCAGCGCGCCATTGCAGAAACTGGTGTATGCCCCGATGGCCAAGGAAGTCTGGGCCAAGTTCGAAACCAGCAACTGGATCGGCGACGGCAAGAAGGATGCGCCGCGCGTGGTGTACCTGTTCAGTGATCCGAACTGCCCGTACTGCAACATGTTCTGGGAGCAGGCCCGGCCGTGGGTCACGGCTGGCAAGGTGCAGTTGCGCCACATCATGGTGGGCATCATCCGCGAGGACAGCCCGGGGAAATCCGCCGCATTGCTCGCGGCCAAAGACCCGGAAAAAGCCCTGCAGGATCACGAAGGCGCTGGCAAAGACAGTTCGCTCAAGGCCTTGAAGCAAGTACCGCCGGCGATTCAGGCAAAGTTCGCGGCCAACATGCAATTGATGGAAGAGCTGGAGTTACAGGCGACGCCGGCGATTTTCTACATGGACGACAAGGGTAATCTGCAACAGCAGCAAGGCGCGCCGTCGCCGGACAAACTGGCGAAGATTCTCGGGCCGAAGTAGTTTTACCTTCAGATTTGCGATGACAGTACTGACGCCTTCGCGGGCAAGCCCGCTCCCACAGGGAAAGGTGATTATCTGTGGGAGCGAGCTTGCTCGCGATGGCGGCGGTAGATTCAACTAAGCCCGGTCGGCCAAAAATGCCAACAAGGTTTCAGTCACAAACTCCGGATTCTCCAGATTGGAAATATGCCCCGCCTCCGGCACCAGCACCCAAGGGCAGCCAATCAGCTCAGCCATTTCACGGGCTTCACTCGGTGGCCGTGGCTTGTCCTGATCGCCGCACATCACCAGTGTGGTCGCAGCGTCCAGTTCGCCCAGCCGCAATAACCGGTCATCGCGCCCAAACGTAATCCACCCCATCGGCACGATGCTTTCACGCAGGCGATCAGCGGGTAGAGCCTCCAGGGAAGCACGAAAATCCCGGTAGAGCGCCGACTGCGGATCGATGCCCGGCCGGAAGAAAATCGGCACCACGACATCCAGCAGCGCTGGCGTGATACCCCCCCTCTTCGATCTGCTTCAACAGTGAAAAGTAATACTGGCGAGTCGGCTCCGGTTCGGCACCGTAGTGCCGCGCCAGCTC
>NZ_AKJG01000171.1 GCF_000282455.1 Pseudomonas sp. GM74 | reverse complement strand
ACTGCTTCGCAGCCGAACGCAGCCTCGCGGGCTCGGCAGCTGCTACAAAGGGTGTCGCGGCTGAAATTGCTCACCATGGAAAATTAACAACGTTTAACTCGTCCTGCATCCGGTCTGCGCTCAAAACTCTATCCCTGTAGGAGCGAGCTCCTACAAAGGGAGTTCAACCCATCGCAAGGACAGAGCAATGAGCAACGTGGTGGTGGTCTATCACAGTGGCTACGGGCACACCCGGGTCATGGCCGAAGCCGTGGCTGCGGGCGTGGAACGGCACCTGGGTAGCACCTGCCAGTTGATCCCGGTCGAGGAGGTGGAAGCGCACTGGGAGCGGCTGCACAACGCCGACGCCATCATCTTTGGCGCGCCGACCTACATGGGCAGTGCTTCGGCAGCCTTCAAGGCGTTCATGGAGGCCACGGCGGCGTTCTACCTGACCCGACCCTGGCGCGACAAGCTCGCGGCGGGCTTCACCAATTCCGGCAGCCTGTGCGGCGACAAACTCAACACCTTGCTGCAGATGGCGGTGTTCGCCGCCCAGCATTCGATGATCTGGGTCGGCCTCGACCTGCTGCCGGCGCGTTCCAGCACCGGCGCTTTCAACGGACAAATGAACCGATTAGGCAGCTCTCTCGGCGCCATGGCCCAGTCGAATGTCGAGCAATCCCCCAACGATGCCCCACCGCCCGAGGATCGCTGCACCGCCGCGCACCTGGGCGAACGTGTGGCGCGCCTGGCCGATCGCATGAACCAACTACCGGTTTGATTCACCCCCCCAACCCTCGTTAAGGAAGCATCACCCATGAGCACCTTCACCACCCGCGACGGCGTCGAGATTTACTACAAGGACTGGGGCACCGGCCAGCCGATTGTCTTCAGCCATGGCTGGCCGCTGAACGCCGACAGCTGGGAATCGCAGATGATCTTCCTGGCCTCCAAGGGCTACCGGGTCATCGCCCACGACCGTCGGGGCCATGGGCGTTCCAGCCAGCCCTGGTCGGGCAATGACATGGATCATTACGCCGACGATCTGGCGCAGTTGATCGAGCTGCTCGATCTGCAAAACGTCGTGCTGTTCGGCTTCTCCACCGGTGGTGGCGAGGTGGCGCGTTACATCGGTCGCCACGGCACCGGGCGCGTGGCCAAGGCCGGGCTGATTTCCGCGGTGCCGCCCCTGATGCTCAAGACCGAAGCCAACCCCGGTGGCTTGCCGCTGGAAGTGTTCGACGGCATCCGCCAGGCCTCGCTGGCCGACCGTTCGCAGCTGTACATCGACCTCGCCAGCGGCCCGTTTTTCGGCTTCAACAAACCGGGGGCGAAACCGTCCCAAGGCATGATCGACTGGTTCTGGATGCAAGGCATGATGGCCGGCCACAAGAACGCCTATGACTGCATCAAGGCGTTCTCGGAAACCGACTTCACAGAAGACTTGAAGAAGTTCGACGTGCCGACCCTGGTGGTGCATGGCGACGCGGATCAGGTCGTGCCGTACGAAGCGGCGGGCGTCTCCTGCGCCAGACTGGTGAAGGGCTCGACGCTGAAAATTTACCCGGGCGCCCCTCACGGTTTGACGGACACCCACAAGGATCAGCTCAACGCGGATCTGTTGGCGTTCTTGAAAGGTTAAAAAGCCAGTTCAAAAGATCGCAGCCTGCGCCAGCTCCTACACGCTAGCGTGCATGCCCATAGGAACTGGCGAAGGCTGCGATCTTTTGCCGTTGCGGCGGACAAACTGACAGCGCCAGGCAAACGGATTGATGCCTTCGCTACGGGTGAAGATGTGGCAGAAGTGTGCCTGATCGCAGAAGCCGCATTCGAGGCTGATCTGCGTAAGGCTCATATCGGTGTACTGGATCAATTGTTTGGCCAGGGCAACACGCTGCTGGCGGATCCATTCTTGCGGCGAGAGGCCGGTGCTGCACTTGAACGCGCGGGAAAAATGACTGCGCGACAGGGCGCAGGCCTGTGCCAGTTCGGTGACTTCCAGGCTGTCGCCGAGGCGTTCGAGGATCAGTTGTTTAACCCGTATTTCGCGCTGCGGGCTGAGGCCACCGGTGTTGGTCTTGCGGGGTGTGCAGGCGGTGGTGTGCTGTGGGTAAGCCATGGCCATTGTCCGGTCGGGGGAGGAAAAGCGCTGGCGCCCGGTTCGAGCGATCAGCACCGTTACTCTGGAAATAACAGTTCTGCGCTGAGGGCTTCATTGTTGGAGGCGGCCCGAGTGGCTGACGAGTTAAACGTTGTTAATTCCATGCCCGAAGGTGTGAACAGAGCACATCGCTGCAAGTGTAAGTAACGGCGATTGGCACAAGATGCGTAACGTGGAGCGGGCCATAACGGACCGCCGGTTGGCTTGAAAAGGTGAGCAGATGAAACGGACATGGCAGGGAACGCTGGGCGCCATCGGCCTGGTTCTGATATCCGCCAGCGCACTGGCCCAGGCGCCCGCGCAGGTGGGCACGCAAGTACCCGGTTACTTCCGGCTGGCGCTGGGGGATTACGAAGTGACGGCGCTGTTCGACGGCTACAACGATCTGTCGCCCAAGCTGTTGCAGGGCATGAGCCAGGGCCAGATCCGCGCACTGCTGGCCCGTCGTTCGATTGAAACCCCGGGTGTACAGACCGCCTTCAACGCCTTTGTGGTCAACACCGGCAAACAGCTTGTTCTGATTGATACCGGGGCAGGGCAGTGCATCGGTCCTACGGCCGGCCAGTTGCCGGCCAACCTGCAAGCGGCCGGCTACAAACCGGAGCAGGTGGACGCCATTCTGATCACTCACTTGCACCTGGATCACGTCTGCGGTCTGGTGGACGGCCAGCAGCAACCGGTGTTCGCCAACGCCACGGTGTACGCGGCCAAGGCCGAAGCCGACTACTGGCTCGACCCGCAGGCATTGGCCAAGGCACCGGAAGCGGCCAAGGGCTTCTTCAAGGTGGCCCAGGACTCCACCGCGCCTTACGTTGCCGCTGGTCGTTTCAAGACCTTCACCCCCGGCCAGTCACCGCTGCCGGGTGTGGTCGAGGCGCAACTGGAAGCCGGGCACACGCCGGGCAGCACCACGTACCGTTTCACCTCCCAAGGGCAAAGCATCCTGTTCATGGGCGACCTGGTACACAACCTCGCCGTGCAGTTCCTGCACCCTGGGGTATCGATCGGTTTCGACGTCAACAGCCGGCAAGCGATCAACAGTCGCAACCAGGTGTTCAGTGCCGCGGCCGCCAGCAAGAGCTGGGTGACGGCTGCGCACCTGCCATTCCCCGGCATCGGTCATATCACCGCCCAAGGCAAGCATTTCGAGTGGGTGCCGGTGGAGTACGGGCCGTACAAACGAGCGGCAAACGTGCCGTTGATCGAGTAAAGTCCAGAGCACTCGCGCCTGGCCGAACATACAAGGAACCCGTGCCTATGAACCGAAATGATCTGCGTCGCGTCGACATGAACCTGCTGGTGATTTTCGAAGCCCTGATGTTCGAAAAGAACCTGACCCGTGTCGCGGAAAAACTGTTCATGGGCCAGCCGGCGGTGAGCGCCGCGCTGGGGCGATTGCGTGATCTGTTCGACGATCCGTTGCTGTTGCGCAACGGTCGCGGCATGGAACCGACGGCGCGGGCACTGGCGATTCTCAAGGAACTGCAACCGGCGATGGATACCATTTCCGGCGCGGTCAGCCGGGCCAAGGAATTCGATCCGGCGACCAGTTGCGATGTGTTCCGCATCGGGCTGTCGGACGATGCCGAGTTCGGTTTGTTTCCGCCGTTGTTGCGTCAGTTGCAGGAAGAGGCACCGGGGATTGTCGTGGTCGTGCGGCGGGCCAATTATCTGTTGATGCCGGCGCTGCTGGCGTCGGGGGAAATTTCGGTGGGCGTGAGTTACACCACGGATTTGCCGGCCAATGCCAAGCGCAAGAAGCTGCGTGATATTCCCTGCAAAGTGCTGCGCGGCGATACCCGGCCGGGGACGTTGACCCTGGATGAGTACTGTGAGCGACCCCATGCGATGGTGTCGTTTTCCGGTGACTTGAGCGGCAATATCGATCTGGATTTGGCGAAGGTTGGGCGTAGTCGTCGTGTGGTGCTGGGGGTGCCGCAGTTCAGTGGGTTGCGGGCGTTGCTCGCCGGTACCGAGATGATTGCCACCGTGCCGGATTATGCGGCGTGTGCGTTGGTTGAGGGGTGTGGGTTACGGGCCGAGGATCCGCCGTTCGAGATTGAGGCGGCGCAGTTGTCGATGGCCTGGAGCGGGGTGCATGACAATGATCCGGCAGAGCGCTGGTTGCGGTCGCGGATCGGTCAGTTTATGTCTGTGGCTTTGGATGTTCGTTAGGCTTTTGACCTTGGCGGCCTTTGGG
>NZ_AKJG01000170.1 GCF_000282455.1 Pseudomonas sp. GM74 | reverse complement strand
GTCAGCTGGACTGACGACTGCTGCGCAGCCGAACGCAGCCTCGCGGGCTCGGCAGCTGCTACGGATCGCATTACCGCTTAACTGACTGGCATTAGGCCAGGAGCCCGTCGTTTCAGGCCGGGGCATTGTCAGCCGGCAGCAACAGTTCGACACCCTGCTTGCGGATGCCATCGGCCGCGGCAGGGGTCAACGCGTCGTCACTGAGGATGATGTCGAACTGCTCGAGTCCGGCAATCCTGTACATGCTGAAGGTGCCGTATTTCGAACTGCTGGCCACCAGCACCACTTGCGAAGCCGATTGCATCGCGGCTTGCTTGACCTCAACCTTCAGCGCCGAAGGGGTGGTGAGGCCGCGACGCAAATCCCATGAACTGGTGGATATGAACGCGATGTCGGTAACGACCTGACGCAAGGTGGCAACCGCCAGACCGCCCACGCACGATTGATTGGAGTGATCCAGTTGCCCGCCGGTATGAATCACCGTGACATGGGGGGCTTCGATCAGTGCCTGGACAATGCCGAAGTCATTGGTCACCACGGTCATGCCGGACAGCGCCTTGATGTAGGGGACGATTTCCAGCGTACTGGTTCCCGCATCCAGGTAAATCGTCATGTCGGCATGCAGTAGCCGGGCGGCGAGCCTGGCCATGGCCTGCTTCTGCGGCAACTCGACCACCGCCTTGATCTGATGGCTGGGCTCGCTGTGCAACTGGCTGGCGATCCGCACCCCACCCGTTACCGAGTAAGCACGACCTTCCTGCTCCAGCAACGCGATGTCGCGGCGTATGGTCATGTGCGAGCAGTCGAACATTTCCATCAATTGATGAACGCTCAGCACCTGATGCTTGCGCAACTGTCGCAGCATCAACTCACGGCGCTGTTCAGGGATCATCGGTGCGCCGCTTTCGGCGGCGATGTCCTTTTGACTAGGCATTCGGGCTCCAGAAAGAAGTAATCCGCAGACAGGGAAGGCGGGTAAACATAGTAGCGAATCTGCCGCCGGATCAGTAGCGCGACGAGGCACCGGGGGTGGTTTCATGCTCCGGGTGCAGTTGCCGGAAAATTTCGACACGCTGCTTCAAAAGGGGCTTTACTGGAACAAGTCGTGCGGATTATCGAGGGCTGCGTGTTCTTGGCAGCCAGTACTGGCTGGATGCCGAGTTCAAATCTACACACGCCCAGGTTGAGGACCAGCCCATGTCCCGGTTCCTCTGCGCCATGCTGTTCGCGCTGCTGCTCGTCGGCTGCGCCACCACGCGCTTGCCCCACGAATTCAGCGAGGCGATACCCGCCGGCGATTCGGCTTTCGGGCGTTCGATCCAGGCTCAGGCCGCCACGCATGAGGGGCGCTCGGGTTTTCGCTTGCTGCCCAACAGCAGTGAAGCATTCCGGGCGCGCGCCGAGTTGATCCGCAATGCGCAGAAATCCGTCGATCTGCAGTACTACATTGTGCATAACGGACTCAGCACCCGGGCACTGGTGCGTGAAATGCTGCTGGCTGCCGATCGTGGCGTACGGATACGCATCTTGCTCGATGACACGGCCAGCGACGGCCAGGAAGAAGTCATCGCAACCCTGGCGGTGCACCCGAACATCCATATCCGCGTCTTCAACCCTTTGCATCTGGGGCGCAGCACCGTGGTCACCCGAACCATGGGCCGTCTGCTTGATCTTTCCCAACAACACCGACGCATGCACAACAAACTGTGGCTGGCCGACAATAGCGCAGCCATCGTCGGCGGACGCAACCTGGGTGATGAGTATTTCGACGCCAAGCCCGACCTCAACTTCACCGACATGGACTTGCTGTGCATCGGTCCGGTCGCCGAGCAGTTGGGGCACAGCTTCGATCAGTACTGGAACAGCGCCCTGAGCCAGCCGATCAGCGACTTGCTGCGCAACAAGCCGACAACGCAAGACTTGCTCCAGAGCCGTCAACGCCTGGAGCAATCGCTCCAGACCTCACGTATCGAGAGCAAGGTGTTGTACAACCATCTCATGTCCTACCAGACTCAACCGCAGCTCGAGACCTGGCGCAAGCAACTGATCTGGGCCCATAACAAGGCCATGTGGGACGCTCCGAGCAAAGTCCTGGCCGACGGCGAACCGGCCCGTGCGCTATTGATGGCCACACAACTGCGGCCTGATCTCGATGGCGTCAATAACGAGCTGATCATGATCTCGGCCTATTTCGTCCCGCAAAAGCCGGGCATGGACTATCTGCTGGGTCGTGCCGATGCTGGCGTTGATGTGCGCCTGCTGACCAACTCACTGGAAGCTACCGATGTGCCGGCGGTGCATGGCGGCTATGCACCCTATCGCAAGACTCTGCTCGAACATGGTGTGAAACTCTATGAGCTGCGGCGTCAGCCGGACGATCCCGGCCGTAGCTCTTCGTTTGGTTTCAGTGGTGGCTCGGACTCCAGCCTGCACACCAAGGCCATGATCCTGGACAAGCAGAAAGTGTTCATCGGCTCGTTCAATTTCGACCCGCGTTCTGTGTTCTGGAACACTGAAGTCGGGGTGCTGGTCGATAGTCCCGAGCTGGCCGGCCAAGTGCGCCAGCTTGCGCTTGAGGGCATGGCGCCGGCCATGAGTTACCAGGCCCGACTGGAAAACGGCGAAGTCGTCTGGCTCACCGAGGACGACGGTCGCCAGCAGACCTTGCGCAAGGAACCCGGCGGCACATGGCGCAGCTTCAAGGCCTGGCTCAGCGACAAGATCGGCCTGGAGAAAATGCTCTAGATCGAAACCCGGCGTACAGCCTTTGGCCTCATGCCTACGGCATCACTGCCTGGCTACCAACACAGACGTTATTTATCCTCGTAAATGTAAATAAAGGAGTAGTCGTGCAGAAAACGCATGCGCTGCAGAACTTCGCGGATGCTGTAGGTCATCATCGGGGCCTCAGATGGATGGGATCAGCCAACAACTTCCTTGATCAAGGCGTCGATGGATAGCTGTTGTGTTGCATGGGTGATCTTTTCAACGCCGGCAGGCGGGTTTTTCTCTGTGTGGCGCAAGTTCACAAAGTCTTCAAACACCTTGAACGGGTGATCCATTTTGATTCCCTGTGATGCGATATTCAGCGCAATCGACCTTGAGTGAGCAGGGTGCCGGGCATGTGCAGTTGCACATAGCCAATGACCAGCACCATCGACAGGCAGAACAGCCATTGCAGCCGGCTGAGCCCGGCAATCCGGTAGATCGCCTGCAATGGCTTACGCCAGCGGTACTGGCGGTCCGTGGGGACTGCACTGGCGGGCTGCAGCAGGCCGATCACTCCGGTGATCACATAAGTCGCCAGCCCCAGTACCCCGAGCCAGTTCCAGATAACCAAGGCCAGTGCCAGCAACGGACCGCCATTGCGTATCACCAGGTAGCGACGATCCGCGGTCAGTTTGTGTCGTACAAACCATTCGCTGGCGCGCAGGTCGAGGTCGTACAGGTTCTCCGTCAAGGTGGTCCAATGGCTGAGCAGCCATTTGCCGACCTGCGCCGCCAACCAGCCACCCAGTGCATAGAGTGGCAGCATGAGTAGCACAACGAGTCCGGAACCGCCCAGGTTGTTCAGTGCAAGGGCGATGGTCAACACGCAGGCCGCGCGTTTCACGCCATAGGGCGGGTCCTTGTGGCCGATAAGTGCCTTCCAGAACCACGGATCGTGGTTGGGGAACATGCCCGTCAAATCGGGGAAGCGAGTGGCAAAGGCCTGTGCCAATTGTTCGCAGGCTTGCCAGTCAGCCTCGACGAAACCCTGGGCCAGTTCCGCCTGCTGCGCTGGCTGGGTCGACAGCAGGAACAGCGCGGCGGCATTGGCGCGCGCACTGGGATGTTGCTGGCGTTGCTGCATCAGGGAACGCAGTTCGCCGAGCCAGGCTTGCTGCTCGCAGCGCCGACGCAGTGCTTGCCACTGGTCCTCGGCAATGGGCACAACCGCCGCTTCTACATCCCAGGCGAACAATTGACACACTCGTTGGAACAGTTGCTCTGACCAGTCCTCGGTATTCAGGAACAGGTTCAGAACCTGTACCTGAAGCGCCTGACGACGAGCGAAATCACCGAGCCAGGGTTGGCGGCTGTGGTGTTCCAGGCAGTCCAGGAAGAGCTCCTGTTCGCCACTTGCCAGCAGATGATCAAGCTTGCGGTAAAGCGCTGCGGTGAGGGCGAGGGTCAACTGTTGCTGGTGAAACTCACTGGCAGGGATCTGTTGCCAGGGCGTCAACCATTGACGCTGTTCAAGACCCCAGGTCAGCAGGGACTCATGCGTTTGAGGGTCGTCCACGCAACGCTGGAACAGCAGCCGTTCGAATTCGGCGTTGCAGCCCCTGGCCGATGCCTCGGTCCAATAGCGATCAACCGCCTGATCATCAAATCCGGATAACAGTTCAACGGCCTGCTCGTGCAGGGACCGCGTGGGTGTCAGGCTCGGGTGTGGCCGGTGTTGTGCAACGGGCCGAGCGGTAATGTCAGTTGCAACCCGATCAACCTCGTCCCGGCCCTCGCGCAGGATTTGCAGGGCTTGCTCATAGGCTTCACGCAGTTGCTGGAAGGCGACGGGATCCTCATCCGGACGTCTGACCTTGAGCAGTCTGGCGTATTGCCGCTTGATGCTGCGTTCGTCGGATCGGGCGGGCAGGTCGAGGACTTCCCAGCAATCGAAAACAGGCTCCATGGCTCAGAATCCACCACCGGTTTCGAGCAGGCCGATGCGCTCGCTCAGAGCGTTGCGAGCCTGGCGGATGACTCGCTCGTCCTGGCTTGCCAGTGCCTGCTGAAACAGGCTTGCCCACTGGTCAATCTGCTCACGAAGCTCGCCCAGGCTTTCTTGATACAAGCGCTCCAGGCGGGCTACCAGCAGGGTATTGGCCTGCTGATCGCGGGGATGCACCTTGAGCTCGGCCAGCGCTTTGAGGCGCTCGGCGATTTCTTCGCTACTGAGCACGCCCGGATTGTTTTCGATCACCAGGGCGTGCTGTTCACCGGTCATGGGAATGCTCACCTGACACTCCAGAATGCCGTTGTTGTCATAGGTGAAGCGCACGTCCAGTTCGACGACGCGACCGGTGTTCACCGGGACCGGAATCTCCAGCTCACCCAGGGCAATGTTGTCGCGCACCAGGCGACTCTCACCCTGGTAGATCTTCACCAGTACGCTTTCCTGCAAGTCATGAACGGTACACACGGTTTCGACCCGGCTGACCGGGACCGTACTGTTGCGTTCAATGATCGGCAGATAGTGCCCTTGCTCATGGTGTTGGCCCACCCGTTGCGACACTGCAATGCCCAGGGTGTAGGAGCAGACGTCGGTCAACACCACTTCTTCCAGGGCGGCGCTGCGGGACTTCAGCGCCGCCTGGATCGCGGCGCCATGAGCCACGGCTTCGTCGGGGTTGATGTGGATGGACGGGAAGCGGCCGAACAGCCCCGCGGCCAGTTTGCGCACCAATGGCATGCGGGTGGTGCCGCCTACCAGCAACACTTCGTCGAGCTCGTTGATACGGATTCTGGCATCGCGCAGGGCGCGTTCAATTGGATTGCGCAGGCGCTCGAGCAAGGGCGCGAACAATGTGGCCATCTCGTCCTGGGTAAAAACATGCTTCCACTGCTGGCCGTCCACACGCAGGACAAACTCGCTCGCCAGTTCCTGCCCCAGCGCCTGGCGTACCCGCTCGGCTTCGCGGCGCAGTGCTTGGGCCATCGATTGCACTGGCGCAAATCCTGGCTGGTCGCGCTGGGTCTGGATAAAGCGCTCGGCCAGCACCTGGTCGAAATCCTCACCGCCCAGATAGTTGTCGCCAGCGCTGGCCCGTACCTCCATGACGCCGTCGAACAGCTCCAGGATGGACACGTCGAAGGTGCCGCCGCCCAGATCGAAGACCAGGAACGAGGTCTCCTTGCCGTGCTGCGGCAAGCCGTAGGCCAGTGCGGCGGCGGTCGGTTCGTTGATGAGTTTGTCGACTTTCAGGCCGGCCAGTTCGCCGGCGATACGGGTTGCCTTGCGCTGCGCGTCACTGAAGTACGCGGGGACGCTGATGACCGCCTCGGTCACCGGTTCGCCGTAGGCACGTTCGACGTCTTCCTTGAGGCTCCTGAGCACCAGCGCCGAAAGTTCTTCAGGGCGCAACGACTTCGTACCCAGTTGCACGGTGTGCGCGCTGCCCATATGACGCTTGAACAACGCAGTGGTCATGGCAGGGTGGGTGTGCAGCCGCTCGCGGGCAGCCTGGCCGACCAGGATCCGGCCTTCATCGTCCAGCCCCACGACCGAAGGGGTCAGTAATTGGCCCAGTGCGTTAGGTACCAGAGCACTGGCATCGTTATGCCAGACAGCCACCAGGCTGTTGGTGGTACCCAGATCGATTCCGACAATCATCAGTGCTTTCCTTTTCCATGGCTTGACTTGACAAGCCTGTTCTTCCTTGACCAGCAGAGGCAGATCCTAGACACCTGCGATCATTTTTTCCAATGAAGGTTCAATGTCCGCACGCTAGATAAGAGGACGGGGCCGCAACCTGCAGGTGATGGACATGATTGGGCTGAAGCATGGCCATGAGGTTTTTTTGGCCGATTGTTGCCTGCCGCGACGGGTGGCAACCACCCAACCCCGACCTGCCACAGCGACTGGAAATCCAGGGACGATTCACTCAAAAGGGTGACGCGGGCAAGCTGGATGTCTTCTGACGTTTTTGCCTGCACCTGCATGACTCAGGCTCCTTGCAGTAAACGGAGGGTACCTTATGCCCTTACTTTTGAGGGTATTGAATGAAACAGGGACAAGTTCTGCTGTTGGCTTTGTTGTTTATGTTTTTGACGGGTTGCACGACTACGCCACCAAAAGACCAAGACAATCTCTGCAGTATTTACCGTGAGTATCCCGACTGGTATGAGGATTCGCTGCAAATGCAGAGTGAATATGGGACACCCCTGCATGTGGCCATGGCGATCATGAGGCAGGAAAGCAGCTACGTGGCGGACGCATTGCCGCCTCGTGACTACCTGCTCTGGGTGATCCCCTGGGGGCGAGTCAGTTCGGCCTACGGTTATGCGCAGGCTCAAGACCCTGTGTGGGGTGAGTACAAGGACAATACGGGCAACGGTGGTTCGCGTGACAGTTTCGACGACGCGATCATGTTTATCGGTTGGTACACCACTGGCACCCAGCGTCAGCTCGGAATCTCCAAATGGGACACTTACAATCAGTATCTGGCGTATCACGAGGGGCGTGGGGGCTTTAGCCGCAATACCTATCGCAGTAAACCGTGGCTGATGCAGGTTGCCCAGAAAGTGCAAAAGCAGTCAGAGATTTACAACGCGCAACTGAAAGTGTGTCGCCAAGAGTTGGAAGATGGTCGTAGCGGGTGGTTTTAAAGCATTGACGAAAAAATCCCCGCACCTCCTGGGGGAAGATGCGGGGCAAGGTATTACACATGGTGAGGAAGGTCGGCCTTGTAGTGGTCAACTAATCCCG
>NZ_AKJG01000169.1 GCF_000282455.1 Pseudomonas sp. GM74 | reverse complement strand
GTCGGTTCGGCCAGCGTCGACGGCAAGGCCTTCGAAAACCTGGTGATCGACGGCACGGCGGCCAACGTCGCCATCACCGACACCGTCAGCGAAGTGATCGCCACCCTGACCGCGGACAAATCCACCGTCGCCGAAGGCGGCTCGGTCACCTACACAGTGACCCTGACCAACGCGGCCGGTCTGCCGATCAACAACCACGGCCCGTTGGAGTTCACCCTCTCCGACGGCACCAAAGTCACCGTTCCAGCCAATGCTGCGACCGGTTCTGCCACCATCATCGCCAAGGATGACGTCTACACCGGTGGCCAGCCGTCCATCGTCAACAAACTGGAATCGGTCAGCGGCGCTGACAATTTCGAGAAGCTGACCTTGGGCAAAGACCAGTTCACCACCACTGTCACCGACGAAGCAGGTTCGGGCACGCCGAATACGCCGGCCAACACCGGTGACGTCACCACCATCAGCATCTCGGGTGATACATCTGTCGTCGAGGGTCAGGCAGCGCATTACACCCTCGCGCTGACCAACCCGGCTCACGGTGAAGTGACCGTAACCCTGACCTACTCCGGCACCGCAGCCAATGGTGTGGACTTCACTGGTGTGACGACGGTCAAGATCCCGGCGAATGCCAGCAGTGTGCCGTTCGACATTTCGACCATCGATGACCGGATCACCGAAAGCACCGAAAACTTCGTGGTCAAGATCGACTCGGCCACCGGCGGCAACTTCGAAAACCTGGCGATCAGCACGTCCAATGGCAGCGTCAACACTTCGATCATCGACAACGATGCACCACCAGTACTGGACCTCGACGCCAATAACTCCAGCGGCGCCACCGGGGCCGATTACAAGGTGACATTCACCGAGAACACCCCGGGAGCGGGTGTGTCGATCGGCGATACCGACCTGAGCATCACCGACCCGGACAGCACGATGCTGACCGGCGCCAGCATCGTGCTGACCAACCGTCAGGACGGCGATGCGCTGAACCTGGGCAACAGCGTCAACGGCATCACCATCAATGCCAACAGCACCAATGGCACCGTCACCCTGACCCTGTCGGGTAACGCGACGCTGGCCGACTACATGCAGCAGATCAAGAACATCACCTTCACCAACAGCAGTGAAAACCCGAGCACCGTGCCACGCACCATCACCGTGACGGTGACCGATGGCAGCAACTACTCCAACACCGCGACCACCACGGTCAACGTGGTGGCGGTCAACGACGCACCGATCGCAGCACCGATCAATGTCACCGGCACCGAAGACACGCCGCTGGTCCTCGGCTGGTCGACCTTCGGCGTCAGCGACGTCGACAGCCCGGCAACCAGCCTGGGCGTGAAAATCACCCAGCTGCCGGTCGAGGGCAAACTGCAGTACCTGGACGGTTCGACCTGGAAAGATGTCGCCGCCAACCAGCCCCTCAGCAAAGCCGACATCGACGCTGGCAAACTGCGCTTCATGCCGGATGCCAACGAATCGGGCGTGGACGGATACGGCGGTACCAACCTGGGAAACAACCAGTCCGACTACGCACAAATCAAGTTCCAGCCAACCGACGGCCAGACGCTGGGCAACACCGGCATGATCAAGATCGACATCACTCCAGTGGCGGATGCCCCGACCCTGAGCGTTGCCGACAACAGCGTAAGGTCCACCGGGTTGATCAAGGAAGTCTGGACCGGTTTGTCGGGCCTGGGCACCAGCGGCAGCGGCGCAGACTCGACCACGCTGAAAAACGTGATCGACGCCGCGAGTACGCCGAACTCCACAGGTACCGTGACCAACGTGCAGTCCGACGGTAGCGTGACCGCCGGTACGGCATCGAAGACCTCCGGCCTGATCTACCTCGAAGCCGGCAAGACCTACACCTTCAGCGGTACCGGCGATGACAGCCTGCTGGTGACCATCGGAGGCAAGAACGTCGCCGCGATCACCTGGGGCGCGGGCGGCAACCTCAATGGTTCGTACACCCCGACTACCAGCGGTTACTACACCCTGGACATTTACCACCACAACCAGAGCGGCCCGGGCAGCTATGACGTCAACCTGTCGGTCAATGGCAGCACGCCGATCGATCTGAGCAGCGCCGGCGTACCGATTTACACTGGCGTGACGGATCTGGTGAATGCCGGCGTGACCGTGTCCGACTTGCACGGCACCAATGGCGAAGGCTACTACGACGGTTACAAACTCAATACCGGCGCCGAAGGCACCAGTGTGAAATTGTCCGCCATCACCACCGCGCTGACCGACACCGATGGCTCGGAAAGCATGAGCCTGAAGATCAGCGGCATGCCGGTCGGCTCGGTGCTCACCGACAGCGCGGGACATACCTTCACGGTCACCGCGACCAATGGCGAGGCCAACGTGACAGGCTGGAGCCTCGGCTCTCTGACCGTCACTCCGCCCCCGTACTACAACGGCCAGTTCAACCTGACCGTGACCTCGACCTCCACCGAGGCCCTGGGCGGTTCGGCCAGCAGCACTTCGCAGATCCCAGTGACCGTGTTCCCGGCGGTCTACAACGCCGCCACCGCCACCGCCGTCGATGACACCGTCACTGGCACCGACGGCAATGACATCATCGTCGCCGACATCGGCGGCCTGACCGTGGTGCCGGGCACCAACTACAACATCGCGTTCATGGTCGACAGCTCCGGCAGTATGAGTTCCTCGTCAATCAACTCGGCCAAGGACTCGCTGACGTCGGTGTTCAACACCCTCAAGCAAAGCCTGGGCAGCAACTCGGGTACGGTGAACATCTTCCTGGTGGACTTCGATACCCAGGTCAACAAGTCGGTGTCGGTGAACCTCAATGACTCCACTGCGCTGACTCAATTGAAAGCGACTCTGGACTTGATGTCGTCCGGCGGCGGTACCAACTACGAGGACGTGTTCAAAACCACGGCCAACTGGTTCCAGAGTGCGGAAGCCGTGGCCAACACCGGGGCGAAGAACCTCACGTATTTCATTACTGACGGCAAGCCCACTTACTATCAGAGCGGCGAGTCGACCAACCCGACCCTGTATGGCAGCACAACGCTCGATAGCCTGATCACCACGAGCAACTATCAGCTGGGTAAAGCGATCAGCCTGTTCCCCGACAGCACGCACCAGATCGACATTTCCGCCTCGGGCCAAGTGACGGTCTGGACCAAGACCAGCAACGGCAACAACGGCAACGGCAACGGCAGTGGCAGCTCAAGCTGGTCATCCAAGGACTTCGGCTATCTGCATGCCCAGGGTGACGGCACCTACGAGTTCTCGGGGCGTGATGGCGACGGCAACAGTACCGACTGGGACACCACCAGCAACTCCACAGGCAGCTTTGCACTGCTGAGCAACCTGTCGAATGTCGAGGCCATTGGCCTCAACAACGGAGTGAGCCTCAACGACCTGAAACCGTACGACTCGAATCAAACGCCACAAACCAACATCGATCCGAAGGATCTGGCCAATTCGATCATCGGCCACACCGAAGCGACGATGCCGGGTCACGACACCGTCAACGGGGGCGAAGGCAACGACCTTCTGTTCGGCGACCTGGTGAGCTTCAACGGCATTGCCGGCGAGGGTTACCAGGCCATGCAAGCCTTCGTGGCGCAGCAATCCGGTGTGGAAGTCAGCAAAGTCACCACCAGCAACGTGCACCAGTACATCACCGAGCATTACACCGCGTTCGATGTGTCCGGCGCCCATGACGGCAACGACACCCTGCTGGGCGGTGCGGGCAATGACATCCTGTTCGGCTCGGGCGGTAACGACAGCCTCGACGGTGGCAAGGGCAATGACATCCTGCTCGGCGGTACCGGCAACGACACGTTGATGGGCGGACAGGGCAACGACACCCTGATCGGTGGTTCCGGCGGTGATACTTTCGTCTGGAAAGCGGGCGAAACCGGCAACGACGTGATCAAGGACTTCAAGGCCAGCGAAGGTGACCGGATCGACCTGCGCGATCTGTTGCAGGGCGAAACCGGCAGCACCATCGACAACTTCCTGAAGATATCCACGGTCGATGGCGTGTCGTCGTTGCAAGTCAGCTCGACCGGCCAGTTCAACTCGGGCAATGCCGCAGCCGCCACACCGGACGTGACGATCAAGCTGGAGGGCAACAACTGGTCTAGCGCCAACCTGCACAACCTGATTGCCGGTAGCGACCCGACCATCAAAATCGATCACAACAACAGCTGATGCACGAAAACGGCCGCTCCCTATGGGGCGGCCGTCACGTTTGCGCCCACTGCCCGGTGACGATATCGTCGCTGCGCCACATACTGGCGTGCAGTTGACCTATGCTGCTGACAGCACGACGCTGGTTCAATTCCGAGGGATGCTCAATGTTTTACGTGCAACGCGATGCGCAGGGCCTGTTGGTACGCGTGGAACCCGCCACCTATGCCGAGGCCACGGAAACGCTGTCGGCCGACAATCATGAGATCCAGGCCTGGTTTGCCAACGCGGCTGTGGAAAACAGCCTCAAACAGCTCAAGCAAAGCGACCTGGAAATGATCCGGGTACTCGATGACTTGATTCAGGTGCTGACCCAGAAAGGCGTGATCCGCGTCACCGACCTGCCGACGGCGGCCCAGGCCAAGCTCATGGACCGAAACCAGGCGCGTGAGGCGTTGGGTGGGTTGAGTCAGTTGATAGATGAGGATGAAGGCGGGTTGATCTGATCATTGATCTTCAGTGATGCCCTCATCGCGAGCTTGCCCGCGATGAGGGCATCACTGACAACCCGGCGCTAAAGAATTACTTCCAGGGCTTGGGCTCGCCGAACAACTGGCCCTGCACACCGTATAGCCCCATCTCGCGAATCACCGACAACTCACCTTCCGTCTCGACCCGCTCGGCAATCAGCGGTAAATCGATGCTGTGCGCCGCTCGCTGGATCGCCTCGATGAACAGGCGTTTGTCACTCTCCAGATCGATCGACCGAATGTAGCTGCCATCGATTTTCAGGTACGCCAGACCCAGCCGAGCCAGGTTGCCGATCATGCTGAAGCGGCCGCCAAAACGTTGCAGGCTCAGGGAGAACCCGAGTTCGCGCAGGCGCCGGGTCAGTTGCTCCAGCACCGCCTGGTCAGGCAGTTGCTCTTCGCCAATTTCCAGGGTCAGACGCGGGCCGAGGTTGGAATGCGCGCGCAGTATCTCGAAGATTTTGTTTTGCGCCTGCGGGTCGGCCAGGGTTGCCGACGACAGATTCAGCGCCAGCGACTCCTCATGCCCGCTCATTTGCTCCAACACCCGCTCGAGCATCAGCCGATCCAGACGTGCAGTCCAGCCAAAGCGCTCCAGCCAAGGCAGAAAACGCCCGGCGGGGATGGTCTGACCCTGCTCGTCGAGCAGTCGCGACAACACTTTGTAGTGCAGCACCAGTTGCGTGTCCTGGGCGGCCACTACCGGTTGGAAATACAGCTCGAAACGTCGTTGTGTCAGCGCCTGGTCGAGCATCAGATGCCAGGCGTGGTGATCGTCGCCAACACTGGCCGAGAGGCTGTGTTCGATACAGGCCCAGTTCCGCTCGCCCTGGCCTTCGGCCTGCGCCAGCGCCTGATCGCCGAGGCTGAGCACCGTCTGCGGTGAGTCACCGTGAGCGAAAGGCGCCAGGCCGATAGACGCCACGGCAGCCACATCGGTGGCGCCGGTTGCGTGAAGGCTAGCCAAGGCGCTGTCGAGGTTCTGTGCCAGTTGCAGCGCTTCCGCGCGCACCAGTCCCGGTGCCAGCACGGCAAATTCGCCGCCACGGATACGGGTGACCAGGTTCTGGGTTTCCGGGTACTTGGCGCACTCGCGAGACAGTTGCTCGCCGACGGCCTTGAGTACTTCATCGGTGCGCTGTCCACCGAGACGCTGGTTGAGACCGGCCAGATCCTTGACCCGCAACAGCAGCAGGTAACCGGAACTGGCCTGCTCCGGATTGCTGACCCGCGCATTCAGTTGCATCTCGAAATAACGCCGGTTGGCCAACCCGGTCAACGAGTCCTGATAGGACTCTACCCGTAGCTTTTCACTGCGCTCGGCCTGCTCCTGGAACAGCGCCTTGAGCTTCTCGACCATCTGGTTCATGGCCTGCACGACACGGCGAAGTTCGGGGGTGCGCGGCAGTTCCGGCAGACTGAGGAATTCCCGCCGGGCGATGGCGTGGGATTGCTGGACCATGTAATCGAGCGGTCTCAATTGCTGACGCAGCAATAGCGCGCCGAGTACCGCACTGACTGCGCCACAAAGCAACAACCAGCCCAGGCTGCCTAAAGCGCTTTGCCACAACTTGGCCAGCGCGAACATCGGGTGGCTGACCACCTCGACCCGGGCAGCCTGCTCCCAGCCACGGCTGACGATCGCATCACCACCGGCGGGCTCCAGGCCGATCAGTTTGACGAACCAGTCCGGAACGCTGTTGACCGCCGGAATGCCCGTGCGCTCGACCAGGGCCTGGTCGGTCTTCAGATCGACCACGCGGATGCTCGCGTAGTAACCGCTGTCGAAAATCGAGCTGACCAGCAACTCGACCATCGCCGGGTCATCGATGTTGGGCGTCAGGGACAGCGCCAGCGCCGTCGCGGCGTCCTGGGCATGGGAACGCAACTGGTTGACATACTGGGTGCGCGAGCTCTCCAGACTGACCATGAAACTGCCGGTGAAGGCGACCACCAGGAACAGACAGATAGCAATCAACAGCTGTTTGAACAAAGACATCTGAGCATGTGCTCCTAGTTAGTCGTCTCGACCGGGAATCCTTCGGCCTGCATTTTTTTCAACACATCCTGCCAACGCGAAAGGCGTTTGGTATCGCCGACCTTTTTATTGCCCTTGGCACCGGGCAACCACATCCCTTCCGCATTGAAAGAGTAGACCGGCAGCAAATCCTTCCGTTGACCTGCCGGCCTGATTGCATCAATCAGGCTGTCGAGCACCAGGGGCTCGGCTTCCGGGCTTGAATAGTAAGTCAGCACCATGTGTGCGCGGTTCTGGGTCAGTGCCTTGACGTAGGTAATACGCAGCTTTTCACTGGTTACACCGAGGTGCCGCAGGCTGAAGTACTTGGCGATAGCGTAGTCTTCACAGTCGCCGGCGCCTTTCCAGAGGGCTTCGATCGGGGTTTCCCAATAGTCGACTTCATGCCACAGATCGACGTCTTCGACGTATCGCAACTGCTTGTTGAAGAAGCGATTGACCACATTGAGTTGTTCCAGCTCGCCGATCTGCTTCTGGCTAGTCAATAAGTATTGCCAATCATTAATGCGTTGCTGACCTTCTCCCAAAGGTCCGTACAATGCCTGCGCCCGCCGGCTGATCAGGGAAAAATCCCAATCGGCGCTCAAGCTGCCCAGCATTACGCCAGTCAGCAGCAATGCGCTGCACAGCCAGCGTAAAACCCGGGGGATCGTTAAACTTGCCACCAATGCAAGGCATCCTGGATAGGCAGGAGGGAGTCGTTCGAATGGTGAAGGTTAGCCCGGAAAAAGACAATGGCACGGTGAGATCACTGCCAGCGCGCTAAACTGCAAGAAAGGCACTCGAGAGCTTGTTTGACAAGCAGTCAGTCAGTTACTAGTGTCATTTGGATCCAAAAATATTCCATCAATCAGGGTGCGTTTAGTGACACAAAAGCCCAACCCTCTCAGCAGCATCAAGGTCAACGGGCCGATTCCCGCACACATGGCACGCTCGGTGATCGAAGAAACCCTGCGCGCGGCCATACTCGACGGGCGCATTCCTTGCGGTGCGGCACTGCGCCAGCAAGACCTCGCCGACCTGTTCGGCGTCAGCCGCATGCCCGTACGCGAAGCCTTGCGCCAACTCGAAGCACAATCGTTGCTCAACGTGGTTGCCCACAAGGGCGCCGTGGTAGCGCCACTGGTCCAGGGCGATGCCGTGGAAACCTACGCGCTGCGCATCCTGCTGGAATCCGAAGCCCTGCGTCTCTCGGTGCCACTGCTTCGGGACGAAGATCTCGAAGAAGCTGCCCGCTACATCGACGAGCTGGAAACGGAAAGCGACTACACCGAAATCGGTCGACTGAATCGCCTGTTCCACATGGCGCTTTACACCCGGGCGCCGAATCGCCGGCTGTTGAAACTGGTCGAGGACGGCCTGAACGAGGAAGAGCGGTTCCTGCGTTTCAACCTGGAAGCCATGGGCCTGGGCAAACTCTCCCAGGATGACCACAAGGCACTGTTGCAGGCAGCCGAAGCCCGGGACGTCGAACGTTCCGTGCAGTTGCTCGAGCATCACCTGAACCGAGGAGTCGAGGTCATTACGCGCTACCTCAACAGCCCTGAAGTCCAGGCCAGGAACAGGTCGAAGTAATTCGCGGCGGGCAAGCCCGGGGAACGTACCGAAGGGTTCACCTCGCTTGCCGCGCATCCCCCCTCTCCCCCCCCACAAAAAAAATGCTCCGCGAATGATTTGATTACAAATCCCCTGCCCCCATACCACACCGCCCTTGCGGCGCCATACCCCGCCCCAACGCCCCGCCGCCTGAAATCCTGCCATTGCAACGTTTGCGCGATGCCTCAGTAATGGCGGCCACCTCGATTTACGCCCACTCTGGATAACCAGGACAAAAAACGGGTGACGCTCCGTGCGAATGGAGCAGTCCCTGCCCCCGGAAGCGAAGGAAGGAGCCTCATCACGGGAATGGAAGGATCGGCATCGCTCGCGACCCACCTCCACCCCCTCAGACACCCACAACGACGCCCGTAAAAAGTTACTTCGAGTGAGGCATTCACTCTTTATTCAATTCTGTTCCATATAGACCGGAAGGAGTAACTACGCCCAAATAAAACTCATATAAAAAGTTTTATCGAGACTTATCAACTTCAAAAAAGTTGAATATTTAAATAATAACAAAACAACTTGATCAACACTTTATATGTGTATTAGTTTTTCTTCGCTGCCAGCCGCAAGCGGCAGTAACACCTGAGTTACCCGGCATCCTTGGCACTGAAAAAGATCAATACGTTTGAGGTACCCGCTCGCCAGGAGAAAACTTCCAGCGAACTTCAGTGCTCGATGACTTCTTACCCAAGATCATTTACAGGCTCATCCATGAAACCAACTAAAGAACGTCTGCTGCAAAAAAAATC
Source organism: Pseudomonas sp. GM74 (assembly GCF_000282455.1). Lineage (GTDB taxonomy): Bacteria > Pseudomonadota > Gammaproteobacteria > Pseudomonadales > Pseudomonadaceae > Aquipseudomonas. The sequence continues at coordinate 5,690 of NZ_AKJG01000169.1, read as the reverse complement.
TGAACTTGGCGAACACCCGATCTTCTCTGAAATACATTCGCTGCCGGTCCTGCGACGCTTCATGGAAACCCACGTGTTTGCCGTATGGGACTTCATGTCGCTGACCAAGCGCCTGCAACAGGAGCTGACCTGCGTGCGACTGCCCTGGCTGCCACCGCAGGATCCCCAGGCCGCGAGATTGATCAACGAGATCGTATTGGGTGAGGAGTCCGATGATCGTCCGGCCCAGGGTCATTACAGCCACTTCGAGTTGTACCTGGACGCAATGCGCGAAGTCGGGGCGTGCACCGATGCCATCGAACGCTTCGTAGCCCTGCAGCAAGAGGGCGTGAGCTATGACGTGGCCTTACAGAGCATCAACGTCGATCCGGCGGCCGCCAATTTCGTTCGCCATACGCTACACACCGCACTGCATGCGCCGGGTCACAGTGTTGCGGCGGCGTTTCTGCACGGTCGCGAGAGCGTTATCCCGCAGATGTTCCAGCGCATCCTCGACGATTGGGGGATCGGCATCGAGCAAGCGCCGACTTTCCGGTACTACCTCGAACGGCACATTGAGGTCGATTCCGAGGACCACGGCCCGGCAGCGGAAAAGCTCCTGTCGCGACTGGTCGATAGCGACCCCCAACGGCAGGAAGACGTGTACGCCAGCGCCATCGCGGCCGTGGAGAGTCGTATCGCCCTGTGGGACGGGTTGCGCCTGAGCATGAACGAATCCGTCGTGGAGGTGAGTGCATGAACGCCACCGACTACCAATCCTTCGCCGACGCCTGGGAGAGCCGCGCGACCATCCGTACGCGCCCGCGCCGCGTGCTGGAAAACGACGACAAACTGATCTACCCCTTGAGCCGGCAACCGCTGGTGCTGAGCGAAACCTTTCTGCGCGAATGCCCGGAACTGCGCGACTTCGCCCTGGTGCAGACGCTCTACAAGTTCATCAACGATGTGGTGATCTTCGAAACGGAAATCGTCGACAAAACCGCCCGCAGCATCGCCAAGAATCGCTTTGTGGTCGAGTTCCCGTTCGCCTGCCGCTACGACGCCATGACTGTGGTGGTGGACGAGGATTACCACGCGCTGGTGGCGATGGATTTCATGCAACAGACCATCGCCATGACCGGCATCGCCCCCATTGAGTTGCCGGATGAGATCGAGCTGAGCCGGGCGATACCGGCGGCCGTGGCGCTCGCACCGGAGCACCTGCGTAGCGCTGTAGAACTGATCTGCGTGGCCATTGCTGAAAACACTGTGACTGGTGATGTCGCCGCGTTCGCCAAGGACGACTCGGTCAAGCAATCGATCAAGGGCCTGATGGCCGATCACTTGCTGGACGAGGGACGCCATTCCGGATTCTGGGCGCGGCTGGTACGCATCTACTGGCATGCCGCAAGTGCAGAAGAGCGCCAGTGCATCGCGCAGATCCTGCCGGTATTCATTACCCAATACCTGACCAACGACATCCAGAAATCCTTCGATTTCCGCCTGATCGACGCACTGCAGCTCAACGACACGACGCGCCACGCTCTCAAGAACGAAGTGTCGGCACTGGCCTTCCCAATCAGTCGCCACCACCCGCTGGTGGCCAACATTGTGCGGTTTTTCCACAGCAGTTCGCTGCTCGATTCACCGTGCGTACAAACCGCCCTCAGCGACTATCTGGTTTGACGAGGAGCCCATCATGAGACGTCTCGACATCTTGCTCACCGGACAAAGCCAGGCCCTGACCGAGCTGGCATTGGAACTCGAACAACAGGGTCACTCACTGACGCGGATATCCGTACCCGACGAAATGCCGGGGCCTGCGGATCTACTGATCGACGATGGCACGCTGCATCAGTTCACCTGTCAGGCGCCACGACTGACCTTGCAGTTGGGCCTTGGCCTGCCGCAGGCGTCCGGCGTGCCATCGCTGGACGTGTTGTGCTGCCATGGCTCAACGCTGCTGACCCGTGTACCCATCGCCGATGAACCGTCGGGTAACGGCCAGGCGTTGCGTATGCAGGCCATGACAGTCCTGGTTGACCACGTGGCGCTGCTGGTCAGCCGCTACTCGCGCGATGCCGACTATTTTCGACTCGCCGAACCCGCCTTACCTGCACGCTTCGAGCGCATCGAAAGCCTGCGGTTTCTGGACAGCCTCGCGTTCGTGCATCACCTCAATGCCACCACCGACCCACGACTGCAACAACTCGCGCAAACGCCGATGATCGAGAGGCTTGAGCAACAGTGCATCCAGAGTGCTGACCATCCGGCCTTGAGCATCGACGGCAACACCCTCGACTATCGCCAGTTGCACGCCCACAGCCGCGCCATCGAGCAACGTCTGCAGGTGCTTCTGAATCAGTATCAAGGCCCGGCAGTCATCGGGATCTGCCTGCCCAAATGCAGTGCGCTGTATGCGGGAATCCTGGCGATCCTGGGCAGCGGTGCGGTTTACTTACCACTGGAGCCAAGCCATCCGTTGCAACGTCAGCAGTACATCCTGTCGAACGCCGGCGCGGTGTTGTTGCTGCATGACGGCGAGCACCCCCTGGCGAGCGAGATGCCAGGGCTGGACATCAGCAGTATCGACGTCCATGACGCAGACCTCACTCAACCGTTGATGCGCCAACGCCCCGACCTCGATGCGCCCTGTATAGCGCTCTACACCTCGGGCACCACCGGCCATCCGAAGGGCGTGCTGCTCAGCCAGGCCAACCTCGCGCACTTCACCCACTGGTACGCCGACTATGTGCAGCTGACCCGCCAGAGCCGGGTGTTGCAGTTTTCTTCGTTGGGTTTCGACTCATCGCTGATCGACATCTTCCCCACCCTGTTGCTGGGCGCCGAGTTGATCGTGCCCGGCGATGACCAACGCCGCGATCCCCTGCAACTGGTGGAGCTGATTCGTCATCGGCAATTGAGCCACGCCTTTTTGCCGCCGGCCTTGTTGAGCATCCTGCCGCTGGAGCAATTGCAGTGCCTGGAGCATGTGATGACCGGCGGCGATGTCTGCGAGCCGTGGGTCATCGAGCAACTGAGCCGCCAGGGCAAGCTCTACAACCTCTACGGGCCCACCGAAGCCACGGTGCTGATTACCGCGCGCAAACTCCAGGCAGGCGACAACAACCGTTCTCTGGGCGCTCCAATCGCAAACAGCCAGGTGTTGATTCTCGACGACGACTTTCAGCCGGTGGCCGAACAGACGGTCGGCGAGTTGTACATCGCCGGCCCCGGTGTGTGCCTGGGTTACCTGAACAACTCGCAGCAAACCGCTGAGCGCTACTTGGACCTGAACTTGCCTGATGGCCGGACCCTGCGCGTCTATCGCACCGGGGACATGGCGAAGTGGACGGCCGAAGGGATCGAGTTGTGCGGTCGGCGTGATAATCAGGTGAAGATTCGCGGCTTCCGGGTCGAGCCGGAAGAGATTGAACGCTGCCTGCGCGACAGCCAGTTGTACCGCCAGGTTGCCGTGGTCATCGATAGCCAGCGGCGGATTCTGGCTTTCCTTGCCCAACCCCGAGAGGACCTTCCCGGCAGCGCTCGCCAAGCGTTAAAGGCCCACGCGACACAACACCTGCCGGACTACATGCACCCCCTTGCATGGACCGAACTGCCAGCCATGCCCTACGCCAGTAATGGCAAGGTCGACCGCAAAGCGCTTCTGGAGCTGCCGCTCAACGTCACTGAGCACCCTCCACGACGCTTGCCCGCCAGCGCCGATGAAACCTTGCTGCAGGAGATCTGGGCCGAGTTGCTGGAGCTGCCGGCGAGCGACATTTCCACCGACGAAAGCTTTTTCAATCTTGGCGGGCACTCGATCCTGTTGTCGCGCTTGCTCCTGCGACTGCGCGAGGAGTTCGGGCGCAGCATCTCGATCAATCGCTTCATCGAACTGCCCACTATCGCGAAACTGGCGACACTGGTCCGCGGCTCCGACAGCGAAGAAGTGCTGAGCGAACAGGCCATGCGCGATGCCTTCCGCGAACTGGATGTTCAGCCGCTACCCGTCAGCCGCATGGGCGATGTGCACAAGGTGATCGTCACCGGTGCCAACAGTTTTGTCGGTGTACACATCGTCGAGGCGTTGCTGGCCTGGGGTGCCAGCGAAGTTGCCTGCCTGGTTCGCGACGGCAACGGGCAATCGGCGAACGAGCGCTTTACCCAGGCGTTGCGGGATAACCGTCTGGAGCATCTGGATATGAGCCGGGTGCGGGTTTACGCGGCAGACATCACGCGGCCGGAACTCGGTTTGACGGATGAGGTTTACCAGCGACTGGATCAGGAGTTTGGCGCTCTGGTGCACAACGCGGCCAACGTCAATCACGTCCTCGATTACGAGTCACTGGCGCGGGACAACGTCGAGCCGATTTTCGAATGCTTGCGTCTGTGCGAAGGTCGCAGCAAAAAAATCTTCAACTTCGTCTCGACACTCTCGGCCTCCAGCACGATTTCCCCCGACGGCCGAGTGCTTGAGGTGCCGGCCGCAACGACGCCACCGATCTACATCAAGAACGGCTACAACCTGTCCAAATGGGTCGGCGAGCGCATCCTCGAACGGGCGCGGGAGCTGGGGGTGCGGGTCAATCTCTACCGCCCCGGCAACATCAGTTTCAACAGCCTTACGGGCGTGTGCCAGCCGCACAAGAATCGCCTGATGCTGATGCTCAAGGGCTCGATCCAGCTGGGACAGGTGCCGGAGTTCGCCTTGAACTTCGACTTGATGCCGGTGGACTTTCTCGCCCGATTCATCGCCTTCCACGCCAGTCGTTATCAACCGGAACAAGCGGTATTCAACCTGCACAACCCCGAGCCCTTGAGCTGGGACAACTACGTGGAGTCCTTCCGCGAGGCGGGACGCGAATTCGCGATGGTCAGCGTCGCCGACTGGCAACAGCAACTGAGTCGGGTTGACAGCGACAACGCGTTGTTCGGCGTGCTGGGGTTCTACCTCAACGGCTTCGAGGAGGACATCGGCGACATCTCGATGATCGGTCACGACAACGCCCAGGCCGGCGTTCGGTTGATGGGTGCGCACTACCCGCAAAAGACGCCGGCACTGCTACGTCGCGGCTGCGACTACCTCAAAGAAATCAACTTCATCTGACTCAACCCCCAACGGAGCAAAACCATGAGTACTCTGCATCCCGATACCCTGATCAAAAACCCCCAAGGCTGCCACGTTGTGTCCTCGGTGGACGTACCCGCCGATGCTGCGCAGGTATGGGCCGTAGTCGGTAACTTTGCCGGCTTCGATCGCTTCATCCCGGCGCTGTCGCACATCGAGATGACCGGCGAAGGGGTTTCATCGCTGCGCAAAAAGTTCTTCAAGGACGGTAACCTGGTGGTCGAACAACTCAATTCCCGGGACGACCAGGCACGGCACATGACCTGGACCACTATCTACAACACCCTGGGTGTGGCCAATCTGTGGGCAGCGATGAGCGTTGAACCACTGGATGCAGGCAAGTCCCGAGCCACCTGGACCATCATCGCCGAACCTGCGCAGGGTAGTGCCGAGGCGCTGCCAGGCTTCAAGGATTTCGTGCAGGGCTTTGCCGATGATGCGATGAACAATGTGCTGAAACTGTTTGCGTAAGATGTGAAGAAGCCCGTTGTGGATAGGGTCCACAACGGGCTTTTCAGCACCCCTGAAACGACAAAACCCCTGTCTGCGTTAGCAGACAGGGGTTTCGGAATTCAATCTT
>NZ_AKJG01000168.1 GCF_000282455.1 Pseudomonas sp. GM74 | reverse complement strand
CTGACGTACCGCAATGACTGATTTTACGACTGCTTCGCAGCCGAACGCAGCCTCGCGGGCTCGGCAGCTGCTACAGATCGCATTACCGCTTAACTGACTGGCATTAACTGTGGGGTCGCTTTTTTCATTTCTGACGGTTTATTGCTCGGCGTTGCGGCTGTGCCGGTAGTCGCTGACAGCTTCATAGACGGCCTTGCGCAGGCGATTGATCCCGCCAATCGGACGGTGCGCCTCGACGCCGAACCAGGGATTGAACGACTGGTTGTCGCATTGCAGGTTCAGCGCCGGTGTGTCGAAGTCCTGCGCCGGCACCTTGATCCGCGCCACCGTCTCGAAGGGCGCATCGCTCTCGCGCCATTCAATGCTGGTGTCTTCGATCGGCATGTACTTGTTGGCGTCCTGTCGCTGGATCTGCAAGGCGAAACACGCAGGCACCCGGTCGGTCGACAGCTGTTGGTTCAGCGCATTTCGCAGGAAGTTCGGCAACTTGCGATTCTGTTCCGGCAGGTTGTAGGCCGGGCAGTTATCCGGATCGGGCATGACCCGGAACTTCCCATTGGCCTCACCGAATTTGTAGGGTGAAACCGAAAAGTACGTCGTCCGGGTTGGGCTCGATGGAGCAGGAGACAACGTCGCCAGCGCAATAAACAGGTGGCGAACCTGCCACGAACGCGGATCCCAGCCCGGAAAGAACGCCATCATTTTTTTACCGTCAGCCTGTGCGGCGACGTTCTGACGGTATTCGGCGACATTACTGACAAAGAAGTTCGGGTGGCTGAACATCACAAAGTCCTGTTCGCTTTGCCCCTGCCGGTCGCTCAACAGTTGCTTGCCAGGCACATCGAACAGTTTGATCGCCATGCCCCGGGCGTCGCGGATGCTGTCGAACTGCGGGTAGGCATTGCCGTTGGACAGGCGCATCGTCGCTTGCCAGGTTTTGCCCGGTTCGCTGAACACGCCCTGGCGCAATTCGCCTGGCAGTTGCGGCAGCACCTGAACCTCGGCCTTCACACAGCCGTGGGCCTTGGCATGGGCGTCGCGCAGGTAGCGGGTGCTTTCGCGGTGCTGATCGACGATGCGCACGGCGGTCTGGATGATGTCCCGGGTCATCGCGGCTTCGTCGTCCGCAATCAACTCCTGCGCCGAGACCGGTCCGCGATGCTGCCAGGCAAACCAGGCGCTGGCCAGGGCCCAGCCCAGCAAGCCAAGACCCAGTGACCACAGCAACAGCCTGGCGAGGAAGGCGCCCAGGCGCAGCCAGAGTGTTATCAGCATGGGAAAGTCCTCCTGACTGAAGCTGTGGTCATGGCAATTGCGCTTCCAGCGGGCCGCCCAGCACTTTCAAGTATTCCAGCAGTGCCCAGCGTTCTTGCGGCTGCAACCCGCGGCCGATTACGCCATTGCCGAGTTTGCCGGCACGGAATTCATGGCCGCTGTTGTGGTTGCCGGTGATTCGCGTGTCGAACAGAAAACCGTTGGCAAAGGCTTCGGTGCGGTAACCCAGGTGTCCCGGGTCGTATTCGAACGTGCCTTTATAGAAGGTGGTTGCACGCTCATCCTGAGGCGACAGCAATTGATAAAGGTTCGGTACCGAACCGTTGTGCAGGAACGGCGCTGTCGCCCATACACCCGCCAATGGCCTGGCCTTGTACGAGCGCAATTCGCGCACTCCGATTGGCAGGCCGAAACCGTCCATTTCAGGACGCTCGGCAGGGGTGACATTGGCGTCTTGATACGCGCGGTCCTGGACAAATGCGGTGACGTAGGCCAGTCCCTTGGCCACGGACATCTTGCTCAGGTCCATTGGTTCGTCGGGTTTTGGCTCGACATCGAGCTTTTCCAGTTCCGCCTGCTTCCATTGCAGCGCTGTCAGGTCGAAGCGGTGGTCGGCGATGTTGTTGGCCGCGCCGGGGTCGGTGCCGATGTCATTCACCGGGAGCATTTTCAGGTGCTGGACGTATCGCCCCTCGCCCTGGCTGGTGCGCGGTACATGGCAACCTGCGCAGTTTTCGGCGAACAAGGCGCGCCCCTTGGCTGCCAGGGGTTTGTCGACCGCGCCCAACAGTTCTTCCGGCCAGGCTGGAGGCGCGAGTCGTTGCAGGGTTTCTTCGATCAGGTGCAGATCGCGCACGCGGACACTGGAGGGATAGCGGGCATCGCCCGTCAGCGGCTGGCCGTTCTTGTCGAAGAAGTTCAGCGTGGCGCCGACGCCCAGCGCTTCGCCGATGTTGCGAGCCATCGGTTGTTTCGCCGAGCCGTTCCACTGCACCCATTCGAACGTCCAGATGTCCCACAACTGCGGATAATCGACCGGGGCATTGGCCACGCGGTAGTTGTCGGGAGATATCGCATCACCGAAGCTGGCGTTGGCAATGCGCCCGAAGGCGTCTGTGCGCCCGGGGCCTTCCTCGGTCGGATAGAGCCCGCGATGGGTGTCGTTCCAGGCCACTTTGAGGAACGTATCCAGTGAGGATTTGAAATCTTTGCGCAACTGTTGGTGGTGCGTCTCGTAGTCCTGGCCGAGCACGTTGTGTGCGAAGCGCTCGAATTTCCACGGGTTGTAGTAAGTGGAGGCGAGGCTGGCCACCAGAGCCTGTCCGAAACTGCCGCCTTTGAGTGTAGGAACACTGGACGGCAACACATGTTGCGCCGAGCCGCCGTCGATACGTACGGCTTGACCCTTGAAGCGTAGTTCGCCGGTGTGGCAGGCCGCGCAGGTGATATCCAGAAACACATCCGTGCTTCCCGCATTCTGATGCCGGGTAAAGCCTGCGGGGAGGTTGCCGGGGTTGTTCGGTGTCGGTTTCTGGCCGGGGTCCACCAGAAAACCGAAGCGGGCGAGGTATTCGGGGGCGGCGAAGCGTTGTTGCGAGAAGGGCAGTTCGAGGGCGGTGAACCAGTCGTAGCGCAAGCCTTTGACTTGAGTGCCCTGGGGGGTGAAGTAATAGGTCTCGCGATCGGCTGCACTCCATTGTTCCAGGTAATGCACCTGTTGCGCAGGCGACCAGGCAGGCAGTTTCGGGTTGGCGACGTAGTACAGAACCACGGCCATGACCAGTCCGAGCAGTACTGCGACGAGAGCCAGCAAGCGAAAGAAGAGGCGCAAGATAAACATCCTTGTCGAATTATCATGCTGTTATGCCCGAGTGCCGAAGGTGCGGCAAGAGGCCATTACGCCAGATGTTGTAGGTTCAGGAATCAGTCTGCGTCGGATCAAGATGAAAGAAGCTTCATCAGCCGAATTGTGAAATGCGTTTAAACACCTGAACTTATCAAATGTTTCCGGCTCTCATGCCGGTAGCCATTGGTCGTGGCGGCCTGATAAGCTCGCGGCTTTACTCGATTGCCCTTTAGGCGCATGAACAAGGAAATAGCATGAAACAGCATCGGTTGGCGGCGGCGGTAGCCCTGGTTGGCCTGGTACTCGCGGGTTGTGATTCGCAGACCAGCGTAGAGCTGAAAACTCCGGCGCAAAAAGCTTCCTACGGCATTGGCCTGAACATGGGCAAGAGCCTGGCTCAGGAAGGCATGGATGACCTGGATTCCAAGGCTGTAGCCCAGGGCATCGAAGACGCCGTCGGCAAGAAAGAGCAGAAGCTCAAAGACGAAGAACTGGTCGAGGCGTTCGCCGCACTGCAAAAGCGTGCCGAAGAACGCATGGCCAAGATGAGTGAAGAGTCGGCTGCCGCCGGCAAGAAATTCCTCGAAGAAAACGGCAAGAAGACTGGCGTGACCACCACCGCTTCGGGCTTGCAGTACGAAGTCGTGCAGAAAGCCGATGGCCCTCAGCCAAAGCCGACTGACGTAGTGACCGTTCACTACACCGGCAAGCTGACCAACGGCACCGTATTCGACAGTTCCGTCGAGCGCGGCAGCCCGATCGATCTGCCTGTCAGCGGTGTGATCCCGGGTTGGGTCGAAGGCCTGCAACTGATGCACGTTGGCGAGAAGTACAAGCTGTACATCCCTGCTGACCTGGCTTACGGCGCTCAAAGCCCGAGCCCGGCGATTCCGGCCAACTCGGTGCTGGTATTCGACCTGGAACTGCTGGCCATCAAGGACCCGGCAAAAGAAGACGCCGCTGCCAAGTAACCAGCGCCCGCTTCGATAACAACGCCTCGCTCATGCGGGGCGTTGTTGCATCTGGCGTTCGGCAGGGGTAAACAAAACGAACAGACGCTCTAGGCCGGAGTCTTAGGCATAGTAGTGTCGGCGGTAGACGCACAAGGCCGCCAAGTCAATGAAATTATGGGTTTTTTTTGATGAGTAAAAAACGCCCGATCTGAACGCAGGCCTTGTAAAACGGGGCTTACAGCGATGAAAAGCAGCTCTGTTCACAAGGTTATCCACAATTTGTGTGGATAACATTTCAACGGGAGGAATGATGAAAGCACCCTGGAGTTTCGCTCGTTTCCTGCCATTGGCCGGACGCCTGCTGGCACGCGGTCGATTGCCGACCCTGTTGTTCGCGGTCGCCAGTAAAGTCGCAAGCCAGGGCAACCGGTTGGGCAAGATCAAGGACGACTTGAAGCTGTTGCAGGCACTCTGCCTGGCCTACTGGCGTGGTGAGTATCGCGCCATCAGCCCCAAGGCGCTGATTTCGGTGGTCGCGGGCCTGATGTATTTCCTCAGTCCGGTGGATGCGATCCCGGATTTCATTCCATTATTTGGCATGTTCGATGACATCGCGGTACTGGCGTGGCTGATGAAAGTGCTCGACGACGAACTCAATGCCTTCCGCGTCTGGCGCAAACGGCAGGTGCCGGAGAAGCTCGCGGTGGTTGAGCGTCTGCCTGCTACCCCCGAGCAACTTCAACTTCAAGGCCCGAAAAAGCACTGAGTCGATTTTGACCCGTTCACAGATTGATGTCCCCCGCGACCTTGGCCGCTGTTAGGATTACACTTCTAGGGAAAAGTGCTGACTCGCTAAGTGTTGTTGTCCTACGGGGTAGTGATGGATATTCAGATAATTACACGCGAAGGCGAGCCCGAATATGCGGTTCTGCCATGGGCTCAGTATCAGGCATTACTGAAAGCAGCGGGTATCAAGGAGCAAGCGTCGCTTCAAGCCACGAAGGCCCAGGCGGCAACACCGGACGCGATTCTTCCGGGTCTGGATCAACTACGCAGTTTGCGCGAGGGGAAGGGCATCGCCATTGAGGCGTTGGCCCGCACGGTAGGCATCAGCCCGTCTTACCTGGCCATGATCGAAAGCGGCGAGCGTCTGCCCGACGCTGCGATTCGCCGTAGTCTGGCCTGGGAATTGACGGTGCCAGGGTGGAGGGATGAATCGTGAGCGTACGCATCAGTCGTCAACATTGGGACGGATTGCTGGGCGAACTGGATCAGGCGCGTCGCCAGCGCCATCTGTTGACGTATCGGGCATTGCTGGAGCGTTTGCAGCTGCCGACCCCGGCCATGCAGACCCTGACGGCGGCCCTTGAGCATCTGGCGGCCCTGGACGCCAGGGCGGAGCAGCCTTTACGCAGTTCACTGGTGATCAGTCAGGGCGCCAGTCGCTTGCCGCGCACCGGATTCTTTGAATGTGTCGAGCGTCTCGGGCGTTTTTCCGGGCCGTCGGACGGCGTTGCCGCCGCGTCCTGGCATGCGTCGGAAGTGGTGCGGGTGTTCGAGTACGAATACCCGGAATCGGCCGAGGCCTGAGTGTTTTTACAACTCAAGGCGCGGGCCGGTTACTGGCTCGCGCGCCGATTGTTCCACTGGTCATGGTTTGTCCGTCAGCCACGAGGCTGGCGCTGGCTCGAGGGCCAGTTCGCACGCATGGCCAACCTGGGCAATGTCGGCGCCCAGAGCTTCTATGGGCACATCCTGGCGTTTCGCGGCGTCGGCCTGGGTGCTCGTGAGGAGGGCGTACGTTTGTTGCGCCTGGCGGCGCTGGCGGGCGATGGCAAGGCGGCGTATCAAGTGGGGGTGATCAGTCTGGCCGGGACGGCGAGCAAGGCTCCGGATCCGCTTGAAGCCGCGCGGTTCTGGGAGATCGCGGCGAAAGCCGGGCATCCGTTGGCGCCGATCAAGTTGCAAGAGCTGGCGTCTCGCGAGTCTGAGCTATAACCCTGGGCTGGCGGGGGGATGGCTATTTGGGGAATTGTCCTGCGCCTGTCTGCAAGGCGGCCTGCTCGCGAAGGCGGCTTGTCTTTTGTTGACTGTGTACA
>NZ_AKJG01000167.1 GCF_000282455.1 Pseudomonas sp. GM74 | reverse complement strand
ACAAGCCCGCTCCCACATTGGATCTTCAGTGCATATGAGATCCCTGTGGGAGCGGGCTTGCCCGCGAAGAGGCCATCAGCAGCACTACTGAAACTGAAGCAAACAAAAAAGGCCCGCATCGCTGCGGGCCTTCTTTTTAAGCAGGGTGGAGCAGGGGATTAACCCGCCACCAACACCCGAATCGCTTCCAGTCGCAGCGCAGCCTTGTCGAGCATGGCCAGGCCTTGCTCGCGTTGTTTGCGCAGGGCCACCAGTTCGCTGTCGCGCACGGTCGGGTTGACCGCTTGCAAGGCGGTCAGGCGCGCCAGTTCTTCTTCGGTATCGGCGGCCAGGCGACGCTGCGCCTCGGCGACACGTTCAGTGTGGCGCGGCAGGATCTTCGCTTCACCGGCGTTGATCCGTGGCGTCAGTTGGTCACGCTGGGCCTGGATGAACTTGTTGGCGCTGGCACGCGGCACGCTTTCGAGCTGGTCGTTCAAGGTTTCGAACGACACGCGGGCCGACAGGTCGTTGCCGTTGGTATCGAGCAGGCAGCGCAGGGCGGCCGGCGGCAGGTAGCGGCCCAGTTGCAGCGAGCGCGGGGCAACTACTTCGCTGACATACAGCAGTTCCAGCAACACGGTGCCTGGCTTCAGCGCTTTGTTCTTGATCAGCGCCACGGCGGTGTTGCCCATGGAGCCGGACAGCACCAGGTCCATGCCGCCCTGAACCATCGGATGCTCCCAGGTGATGAACTGCATGTCTTCGCGAGACAGCGCCTGGTTACGGTCGTAAGTGATGGTCACGCCTTCGTCGTCGCCGAGCGGGAAGCTGGCGTCGAGCATTTTTTCACTCGGCTTGAGGATCAGGGCGTTTTCCGAATGGTCTTCGCTGTCGATGCCGAAGGCGTCGAACAGGGTTTCCATGTAGATCGGCAGCGCGAACTGATCGTCTTGCTCAAGGATATCTTCCACCAGCGCATCGCCTTCGCCCGCGCCACCGGAGTTCAGCTCCAGCAAGCGGTCACGGCCGGTGTGCAGCTCGGCCTCCAGGCGCTCACGCTCGGTGCGGGCTTCGTCGATCAGCGCTTGCCACTCGCCATCGTCGGCTTCTTCGAGCAGCGGCAGCAGGCGCGGGCCGAACTGGTGCTGCAGGGCGTTGCCGGTCGGGCAGGTATTGAGGAACGCGTTCAGCGCTTCGTGGTACCACTGGAACAGACGCTCTTGCGGGCTGGTTTCCAGGTACGGCACGTGCAGTTCGATGATGTGCTTCTGGCCGATCCGGTCCAGACGACCGATGCGTTGTTCCAGCAGGTCCGGGTGGGACGGCAGGTCGAACAGCACCAGGTGATGGGAGAACTGGAAGTTGCGACCTTCACTGCCGATTTCCGAGCAGATCAGCACTTGCGCGCCAAACTCTTCGTCGGCGAAGTAGGCAGCGGCGCGGTCACGCTCGAGGATGTTCATGCCCTCATGGAACACCGTGGCCGGGATGCCGGAGCGCACGCGCAGGGCGTCTTCCAGGTCCATGGCGGTTTCGGCGTGGGCGCAGATCACCAGCACTTTGGTGCGCTTGAGCATCTTCAGCTGGTCGATCAGCCACTCGACGCGCGGGTCGAACTTCCACCAGCGTTCTTCTTCGCTGGCGTCCGGTTGAGCCTGGAAGCTGACTTCCGGGTACAGTTCGGCATGATCGCCCAACGGCAGTTCGAGGTATTCGTCCGGGCACGGCAGTGGGTACGGGTGCAGCTTGCGCTCCGGGAACCCCTGCACGGCGGCGCGGGTGTTACGGAACAGCACGCGGCCGGTGCCGTGGCGGTCGAGCAATTCACGCACCAGACGGGCGCTGGCTTCGGTGTCGCCATCGTTGACGGCCGCCAGCAGGGCTTCGCCTTCGTTGCCGAGGAAACCGTGGATGGTCTTGTGGGCTTGCGGCGACAAGCGCCCCTTGTCCAGCAACTCCTGAACGGCTTCAGCCACGGGGCGATAGTTTTCGCTCTCGGCGCGGAAGGCTTGCAGGTCGTGGAAGCGGTTCGGGTCGAGCAGGCGCAGACGAGCGAAGTGGCTGTCCTGGCCCAGTTGTTCCGGGGTGGCGGTCAACAGCAGCACGCCGGGAATGGTCTCGGCGAGTTGCTCGACCAGGGAATACTCGGGGCTGACCTGATCTTCGTGCCACACCAGGTGGTGAGCCTCGTCGACCACCAGCAAGTCCCAGCCCGCCGCGAACAGCGCGTCCTGGGCCTTCTCGTCGTCCACCAGCCACTCAAGTGCGACCAGCGCGAGCTGGGTGTCTTCGAACGGGTTGCTGGCATCGCTTTCGATGAAGCGTTCTTCGTCGAACAGCGCGACCTGCAGGTTGAAGCGGCGGCGCATCTCCACCAGCCATTGGTGCTGGAGGTTTTCCGGAACCAGGATCAGCACGCGGTTGGCGCGGCCCGAAAGCAATTGGCGATGGATCACCAGGCCGGCTTCAATGGTTTTGCCCAGGCCCACTTCGTCGGCCAGCAGAACCCGTGGCGCGATACGGTCGGCGACTTCGCGGGCAATGTGCAACTGGTGCGCGATCGGTTGCGCACGCACACCGCCCAGACCCCATAGCGAGGACTGCAACTGGCGGCTGGTGTGCTCCAGTGTGTGGTAACGCAGGGAGAACCAGGCCAGCGGGTCGATCTGGCCGGCGAACAGACGGTCGCTGGCCAGGCGGAACTGGATGAAGTTCGACAGCTGGGTTTCCGGCAGGGTGACCACTTCGTTCTGCCCGTTGAGGCCGTGATAGACCAGCAGGCCATCGACGTCGTCGACTTCGCGAACGGTCAGCTTCCAGCCTTCGAAGTGAGTGATGGAGTCACCCGGCGAAAACCGCACACGGGTGAGGGGCGCATTCCTTAGCGCGTACTGGCGAGTGTCGCCAGTGGCCGGATAGAGCACGGTCAACAAGCGGCCGTCCTGTGCCAGAACGGTGCCTAAACCCAGCTCGGCTTCGCTGTCACTGATCCAGCGTTGCCCCGGTTGATACTGCTGCGCCATGCTGCCTGACTCCCACCTGAAAAAGCGGGCTATCTTAACGGAATGAGGGCTTCAGGGCCAAAGGACTCTCAGAAAAACTCACAGTCATACGTTAGCCCACCCGTGCATGACGCGCCGTCCGGTGCACGAATGAGTGCCAAATGAGTCACAGTTTGCGACCGATGGCTCAAGTCGCCATCCCCGCAGCCGACAGCCTGCTGACAGGAGACTGAAAACATGCTGCCACCGATGCTCCCATTGAGTGCCGTGCCGATCACTTCACAGACCGACCCGATCCGTCAGCGTCCGGATATTCCTCCGGTGGTGCCGGTGCAGGAAAGCTCCAGTGAAAGCACCATCGACCTGCAAAAGCGCAATCCTGAAGAGGACGGGTTGGTGCTGCGCGAGGAACAGCGCCGCAGGCAGGAGCAGGAACGACGTCGCCACGAGGCTGATAATGACCCCGAGGCTCACCTGGCGATTCCCGGGGATGAGCTCAATGCCGACAACACCGTGCCGGTGGCGCCGTTGATGGAAGATCAGCCGCGGCAGGGGCTGTGGGTTGATATCGAGATTTGAGCGCAGGCTGGTCAGCACGGCCGTCAGGCCGCATTATTGGCGCAGGGTTGCCGAACGCTACGGCGGCTTAAACTCATTTCAAGCGATGCACTGACCGCCATGAGCCAAGACGACAAACTGATTGACCTCAATGCTGAGCGCGCCAAGCGTGTTCATGACCTCAATGACAAGCGACTCAATGAAGTTCGCGATGCGTTCGAGCAGGCCATGCCGTTGGGCAAGGCCAAAAAAAAGCCGAAGAACAAACCGAAAAAGCGCTGAAAGCCCCCGCATTCATTGATGCGGGTCAAACTTCCCCCTTCCTCTTGCCCAGTCTCGGGCGACATTGATCCCGGTCAATATTCTCTCCTGCCCGTTTGGTTAACTTAGCCCTATCGCAACAGGGCAGGTACAGGAGACGCGTCATGTTTTTCGACAACGTGGTGATCGCCGGAGTGCTGACCGTCAGCCTCATGTTTGTATTTTTTGCAGGGTTCGGACTTTTTATCTGGAAAGATTCGCACAAGCGGAAATAACCGTAGTTCTTTCTGGATGCAATGAGCACGCAAGGCATTTTGGGCAACTTCGGTTGCCCTTTTTTTTGCCTGTAAAACTCTATCGATACACGCAAACCCTGTGGGAGCGAGCTTGCTCGCGATGAGGCCATAACATTCAGCATCTATATTGACTGCAAGGCCGCTATCGCGAGCAAGCTCGCTCCCACAATGATTTGTGGTGTGGCGAAAATTATGGCAATAAAAAAGGCGCGTTCCTTGCGGAGCGCGCCTTTTTCGTTTGGCTGCTTATCAGCTGCCAAGGGCCTTCGAGGCCAGCCAGAACAACCCGGCCGACAGGGCCACGGTGGCTGGCAGGGTCAATACCCAGGCCAGCAGGATGGTTCTGACGGTGCCGCTTTGCAGGCCGCTTTTGTTGGCGACCATGGTGCCCGCCACGCCCGAGGACAGTACGTGGGTGGTGGAAACCGGCAGGCTGAAGATGTTGGCCATGCCGATCAGGCTGGCGGTGGTGATCTGCGCCGACATACCCTGGGAGTAGGTCATGCCTTGCTTGCCGATCTTCTCGCCAATGGTCAGTACCACGCGTTTCCAGCCGACCATGGTGCCCAGGCCCAAGGCCAGTGCAACCGCCAGGATCACCCAGAATGGGGCGTATTCGGTGGTGGTGGTCAGGTCCTTGCGCAGCTTGTCCAGGTCAGCCTTTTCACGGGCCCCGAGCATTGGCAACTTGCTGACTTTCTTCGCCGTGTCGTCCAGGCAGAGCAGGTAACGACGTACTTCGATGCGGCTTTCCGCCGACAGCGAGTGGTAGTCCGCTACACCCTTGAGGGTGCCGAGCAGGGCGGTGATGGTCGGTTCGGTCTGTTGCGGATTGCAACGGAATTTCTCCGGTAGATCGCCATCCAGGCTCTTGCCCAGGGCCAGGAACTCGCCCAGGGTTTCGGAATTGCGCTGATAGAACTGGCTCAGGTGCAACGTGGCGTCGCGAGTCCGCTCGATCTGATAGGTCGTGCTGTTCAGGTCGAGGACGAACTGGGCCGGCACGATGCCGATCAGGACCAGCATGATCAGGCCGATACCTTTTTGGCCATCGTTGGAACCGTGCACGAAACTCACGGCCATGGCCGAGATCACCAGTACCAGGCGATTCCAGAACGGCGGGTGTTTCTTGTCGTCGATCTTGCGGCGCTGTTCCGGCGTCTTGTGCATCTTCGACAGCGGGCGCCACCATTTAAGGCCGATCAGGATCAGTGCGGCGATCAGGAAACCGGCCATCGGCGAGAACACAAGCGACATGGCGATATCGATCGCCTTCTGCCAGTTCACGCCATCGGCCAACGGTATGTCGTTGATCAAGGCGTTCGCCAGGCCCACGCCGAGGATCGAACCGATCAGCGTATGGGAGCTGGAGGCGGGGATACCGAAGTACCAGGTGCCCAGGTTCCAGGTGATGGCTGCGGCGAGCAACGAGAACACCATCGCCAGGCCATGGCCGGTGTTCACATTGATCAGCAGCTCCACCGGCAGCAGGTGAACGATGGCATACGCCACGCCGACCCCGCCCAGCAGCACGCCGAGGAAGTTGAACACACCGGAGAAGAACACCGCCAGGTGAGGCGGCATGGCTTTGGTGTAGATAACGGTCGCCACCGCGTTAGCGGTGTCATGAAAGCCGTTGATGAACTCGAAGGCGAGGACAAAGGCCAGGGCGAGCAAGAGGCTCACAAGCACCCAAGCATCCAGTCCGCTGAATAAATCGATCATGAAGGTTTTCTGACCCGGTCATAAGGGGGCGCGATTATGCCAGAAAAGACTGCTAATCAATGCACTAGCTGCTCATCGGTTACATTCTTCAACGATTTTTTTTGCCGCCGTACCTGAAAACCCACGGTTTTGCTGCGTTTTTTAAGTTGTTGATTTAAATGAAAAAATACTCTGTCACAAAACCTTCACGACCCGGTAAGAGGTGTCTGAACGGCTGTGAGAAAAATCTGAGAAATAGGTCAGATACCGGAAATCTGCCGGATTCGGCGACGGTGATGGCCGCTGCCCGCTCGTAGCGGGCGCGAAAGGCAACATCCATACATCCCGCTTTTAACGGGTGCAGAGGCAGGCCCTTGTCAGGATCAGGCCGAAGCAGTCACGGCTCTTCGGCTTTGAGTTCCTTTTCCATTTTTTGAATTTCCTGCTGGAAAACCTGATCCTGAACGGTGGCGCGTTTACGCCAGGGTTTGCGTTCCGGTTCGGGTTGAGCGGCGTAAGTGGTGACTTCTCCGCCGTAAACTTCCTTGTAACGTTGTTCCTGGCGCTCTAGTTCCGCGCGCAGTTCGTCTTTCGTCACAGTGCTACCTGATTGAGTTGGGATAAATTCTGGTGAAAACGCGCTGCATCAAATCGTTTGGCCACGTTCGTCGAATGGTCAATGCCCGTCCAGGCATCGTTTTTGACAATAACGTGATCAATACTTCCATGTCACAGGCGGCCACGGCACCAGAGATAAACAGCTGACGTAGCTTCAGTTTCCTGGTTCGGCAAGCGCATCGGCAAGGCTGTGCAATGCGGATCTGGCGCTTGCAACGGGCAACGGTGATGGAACATCGCATTGCCGGGCAGCGGGTTCGGCAAGTAAAAAACCGAAGCGCTACTGAATTGTATTATAGCGGGCGATTTGAAGAACACTATCTCCAAAGAGTTAAAAGTTGTTCTTGGTGTGTGACCGTTTTGTTGCTCGCAACTTTACGATTAAGTAGAGCGTCGACTGATACCAGATCGCTGCGATGCCTTTCTGATGCCATTAAGTCAGGCAAGTTACGGTAATTGGATTTCCCCATTAAGTCCGGTGCCGATTCGACGTAAACATGGGGGACGAGAGTCGATGAAAATCGGGCATCGGTGGATTGCGATTATCGGTCGATCGTTCGATAATCGCACGGAGTTGGTGAGTCGGGCTTGAGCGCCAGGCGCCAGCCCTTTGTAATAGTCGCTGATCCGAATGGGTAAAAGGACCTTGTATGAACGATCAAATGCGCAATTCCTTCGCTTCAG
Organism: Pseudomonas sp. GM74; assembly: GCF_000282455.1. Classification (GTDB taxonomy): domain Bacteria; phylum Pseudomonadota; class Gammaproteobacteria; order Pseudomonadales; family Pseudomonadaceae; genus Aquipseudomonas. Next base: position 14,385 of record NZ_AKJG01000167.1, on the reverse strand, counting down.
TGGCTCCTCCCATCGTTGCCTCACCGGCCAAACGGATCCAGGCACTGACCGGCGACCCGGACTTCATGACGTCCCTGGCCCGTGGCCTGGCCGTGGTGCAAGCGTTCCAGGAGCGCAAACGGCACCTGACCATCGCCCAGATCAGCCACCGCACGGAAATTCCCCGCGCCGCCGTGCGCCGTTGCCTGCACACCCTGATCAAGCTCGGCTACGCCACCACCGACGGCCGCACCTATTCGCTGCTGCCCAAAGTGCTGACCCTCGGCCATGCCTATGTTTCATCGACGCCGCTGGCGGTTTCCGCCCAGCCTTACCTGGACCGCATGAGCGAGCAACTGCACGAGGCCTGCAACATGGCCACGCTGGAGGGTGATGACATTCTGTACATCGCCCGCTCCGCGACCACCCAGCGCCTGATTTCGGTGGACCTGTCGGTAGGCGGACGCTTGCCGGCCTATTGCACGTCGATGGGGCGGATCCTGCTGGCCGCTCTGGATGACACGTCGCTGGGCGAATACCTCGACCACGCCGAATTGCAGGCCAAGACCAGCCGCACGATCCACACCCCCGAGGCGTTGCTCGAATGCCTGCAAGAAGTACGACTGCAAGGCTGGTGCATCGTCGATCAGGAGCTCGAGCAAGGGCTGCGTTCGATTGCCGTGCCGGTGTACGATGCTTCCGGGCAGGTGGTGGCGGCCCTCAACGTCAGCACCCATGCGGGGCGGGTCAGCCGCAATGAACTGGAACAGCGTTTCCTGCCCGGTTTGTTGAGCGCCAGCCGCGACCTCAGCGCCCAGCTGTTTGCCTAAGCTGTTCGATAAACGCACAGAGTCGCGTTTATCGAATTGACGCTGTTTCCTCGGGATCATTACTGTCGCGGCTTCGTCAGCATCTGCTGATACCGTTCGACTGCGATCCGTGGAATAAAAATAATGAACCAGCCTCAGTCTGCTGTAGGTAACTGCCTCGACGTGCAGTCCTTCATCAATGCCCAACCCATTTCGCGCTACCAGTGGCGCGTGGTGATCCTGTGTTTCCTGATTGTCTTCCTCGATGGCCTCGACACCGCGGCCATGGGTTTCATCGCCCCGGCCCTGTCCCAGGACTGGGGTATCGACCGTGCCAGTCTCGGCCCGGTGATGAGTGCGGCGTTGATCGGCATGGTCTTCGGCGCACTGGGCTCCGGCCCTCTGGCTGACCGCTTCGGGCGAAAAGTCGTACTGGTCGGTGCGGTGCTGTTGTTCGGTGCCTTCAGCCTGGCCTCGGCCTACAGCACCAATGTCGATCAGTTGCTGGTGTTGCGCTTCCTGACCGGCCTGGGTCTGGGTGCTGGCATGCCGAACGCCACCACGCTGCTGTCGGAGTACACCCCGGAGCGCAAAAAATCCCTGCTGGTGACCAGCATGTTCTGTGGCTTCAACCTCGGCATGGCCGGCGGCGGATTCATCTCGGCCAAGCTCATTCCGGCCTTTGGCTGGCACAGCCTGCTGCTGATCGGCGGGATTCTGCCGCTGATCCTTGCCGCGGTTTTGTTGCTCTGGCTGCCGGAGTCGGCGCGTTACCTGGTGGTGCGCAACCGCGGTACGGACAAAGTGCGCAAGGCACTGGCGCCGATAGACCCGATGGTGGTGGCCCAAGCGTCCAGTTTCAGCGTACCGGAACAGAAAACCGTGAAGGCGCGCAATGTGTTTGCGGTGATCTTCTCCGGCACCTGCAGCACCGGCACCTTGTTGTTGTGGCTGACCTACTTCATGGGTCTGGTGATCGTTTACCTGCTGACCAGCTGGCTGCCGACCCTGATGCGTGACAGTGGCGCGAGCATGGAGCAGGCGGCCTTCATCGGCGCGCTGTTCCAGTTTGGTGGCGTGCTGAGTGCAGTGGGCGTGGGCTGGGCGATGGATCGGTTCAATCCGCACAAGGTTATCGGCACTTTCTACCTGCTGGCCGGGGTGTTTGCCTACGCGGTAGGGCAGAGCCTGGGCAACATCGCACTGCTGGCGACCCTGGTGCTGGTGGCCGGGATGTGTGTCAACGGTGCGCAATCGGCGATGCCGTCATTGGCGGCGCGGTTCTATCCGACTCAAGGGCGGGCCACCGGAGTGTCGTGGATGCTCGGCATCGGCCGCTTCGGTGCCATCCTTGGTGCCTGGATGGGCGCGACGCTGCTGGGGCTGGGCTGGAACTTCGAGCAAGTGCTGACGGCGCTGGTGATTCCGGCGGTGCTGGCGACGACGGCGGTGGTGATCAAGGGCATGGTCAGTCATGCGGATGCGACCTGAGTTCAGGCTTCGGAATCTTCAGTAAGTTTGATGGCCTCTTCGCGGGCAAGCCCGCTCCCACAGGATTTTGTGCAATCCATGTGGGAGCGGGCTTGCCCGCGAAGCTTTTGGGGATCGGTAGCCAGACAACAATGTGTTCGATAATCGAACGCTTAGTCGATTATCGGATTGTTTGGCGTTTTTCACAGGCTTAACCTTCAGTCATTCCGGCGCTGCGCATCGGCGCCTTCTTCCACTGTCGGTTAACAATAAACGGGAGCCTGCCCCAATGGCTGAAATCCTTTCGCTGCACGACGCGGTGAAGCAATTCGTAAACGACGGCGATACGGTCGCGCTCGAAGGCTTTACTCATCTGATCCCGACGGCGGCGGGTCACGAAATCATTCGCCAGGGCAAGAAAGACCTGACCCTGGTGCGGATGACCCCTGACTTGATCTACGACCAGTTGATCGGTGCCGGTTGTGCCCGCAAGCTGATTTTCTCCTGGGGTGGTAACCCTGGCGTAGGCTCGCTGCACCGTCTGCGTGACGCCGTAGAGAAGCAGTGGCCCCACGCGCTGGAAATCGAAGAACACAGCCATGCCGACCTGGCCAATGCCTATGTCGCCGGCGCTTCCGGCCTGCCATTCGCGGTCCTGCGTGCCTACGCCGGTTCCGACTTGCCGAAGGTCAACCCGCTGATCAAATCCGTCACTTGCCCGTTCACTGGCGAGGTGCTGGCCGCCGTGCCTTCGGTACGCCCGGACATTACCGTGATTCACGCGCAGAAAGCCGACCGCAAAGGCAATGTGCTGCTCTGGGGCATCCTCGGCGTGCAGAAAGAAGCCGCGCTGGCCGCCAAGCGCTGCATCGTCACCGTTGAGGAAATCGTCGACGACCTCAATGCACCGATGAACTCCTGTGTATTGCCAACCTGGGCCTTGAGCGCGGTTTGCCACGTGCCTGGCGGCGCGCATCCGTCCTACGCCCACGGCTACAACGAGCGCGACAACCGCTTCTACCAGGCCTGGGACCCGATTGCCCGCGACCGTGAAACCTTCACCGCGTGGATCAACGAATACATCCACGGCAGCGCTGACTTCAGCGAGTTCCAGGCCAAACTGGCCGCCGCTTCGGAGGCGAAGTAATGACTTACACCACCAATGAAATGATGACCGTCGCCGCCGCTCGCCGCCTGAAGAACGGTTCGGTGTGCTTCGTCGGGATCGGCCTGCCGTCGAAAGCGGCCAACCTGGCGCGCCTGACTTCTTCACCTGATGTGGTGCTGATTTACGAATCGGGTCCGATCGGTGCCAAGCCAAGTGTATTGCCACTTTCGATCGGTGACGGTGAGTTGGCGGAAACCGCCGACACCGTAGTCCCGACCGGCGAGATTTTCCGTTACTGGCTGCAGGGCGGGCGCATTGACGTCGGTTTCCTCGGCGCGGCGCAGGTCGATCGTTTCGGCAACATCAACACCACTGTTGTGGGTGATTATCACGCGCCGAAAGTCCGTCTACCGGGTGCAGGTGGCGCGCCGGAGATTGCAGGTTCCGCCAAGAGCGTGTTGATTATCCTCAAGCAATCGTCGCGCTCCTTTGTCGACAAACTCGATTTCATTACCTCGGTCGGCCACGGCGAGGGCGGTGATTCACGCAAGCGTCTCGGCCTGCCAGGCGCCGGTCCGGTCGGGATCATCACCGACCTGTGCATCATGGAGCCGGAGGAGGGCACCCACGAATTCGTCGTCACCGCATTGCACCCGGGCGTGACCCGCGAGCAAGTGGTCGCCGCCACCGGTTGGGCGATTCGCTTTGCCGACCATGTTGAGCAAACCGCCGAGCCGACTGAGGTCGAACTGACTGCGCTGCGCGATCTCGAAGCCCGCACCGCTGCCGCCCACGGCCAAGCCCCCGGAGAAGCGTGATGCGTGACGTTTATATCTGCGACGCGATTCGTACCCCCATCGGCCGTTTCGGCGGTGGCCTGTCGACGGTTCGCGCCGACGACCTGGCGGCCGTGCCGATCAAGGCACTGATGGAGCGTAACCCGTCAGTGGACTGGACCGCCGTGGACGAGGTGTTCCTCGGCTGCGCCAACCAGGCCGGTGAAGACAACCGCAACGTCGCGCGCATGGCGCTGCTGCTGGCCGGTCTGCCGGAAACCATTCCCGGCGTGACCCTTAACCGTCTCTGCGCTTCGGGCATGGATGCCATCGGCACCGCGTTCCGCGCCATCGCCAGTGGCGAGATGGAGCTGGCGATTGCCGGTGGCGTCGAGTCGATGTCCCGCGCGCCGTTCGTGATGGGCAAGGCCGACGCGGCGTTCTCGCGCAACATGAAGCTCGAAGACACCACCATCGGCTGGCGCTTCATCAACCCGTTGATGAAAGCCCAGTACGGCGTGGATGCGATGCCGCAGACCGCTGACAACGTGGCCGACGATTACAAAGTCTCCCGCGAAGATCAGGACGCCTTTGCCCTGCGCAGCCAGCAGCGCACCGCCGTCGCGCAAGCCGCCGGGTTCTTCGCCGAAGAAATCGTCGAAGTGCGCATTGCCCACAAGAAAGGCGAAACCGTGGTCAGCCAGGACGAACATCCTCGCACCGACACCACCCTGGAAGCCCTGACCAAACTGAAACCGGTCAACGGCCCCGACAAAACCGTCACCGCCGGTAATGCCTCGGGTGTAAACGACGGCGCAGCCGCATTGATTCTGGCCTCGGCCGAAGCCGTGAAGAAACATGGCCTGACCGCCCGCGCCAAAGTGCTGGGCATGGCCAGCGCCGGTGTAGCCCCTCGGGTGATGGGCATCGGCCCTGTGCCGGCGGTGCGTAAACTGACCGAGCGCCTCGGCGTGGCCGTCAGCGATTTCGATGTGATCGAACTCAACGAAGCCTTCGCCAGCCAGGGCCTGGCGGTACTGCGTGAACTGGGGATCGCCGACGATGCCGCCCAGGTCAACCCGAACGGTGGCGCGATTGCCCTGGGCCATCCGTTGGGCATGAGCGGTGCGCGTCTGGTGCTGACGGCGTTGCATCAGCTGGAAAAGACCGGTGGCAAGAAAGGTCTGGCGACCATGTGCGTCGGTGTCGGTCAAGGTCTGGCTTTGGCGATCGAGCGCGTCTGACGCGCTCTGAAGACTTATAAGAACTGAGGAAAGTTTCATGACTGACAAGCCTGGTTACCGTCGCCCGCAGGCGGGCACTCAGCCGCAATACCTGCACCCGGCCTATCAATCCACCAACCTGCGCTCGCCGTCCAAGCCGTTGGTGTTTTTGCCCCATTCGTTATCGGAAATCACCGGTCCGACTATCGGTGCCGAGCGCGTCAACGAGAAGGACAACGACCTGACTGCCCAGCACGAGGGGCAGCCACAGGGTGAACGCATTATCATTCACGGCCGCGTGCTGGATGAAAACGGTCTGCCGGTGCCGGGGATTCTGGTGGAGATCTGGCAGGCCAACGCCGCCGGTCGCTACGCCCATGCCCGCGACCTGCACGACGCACCGCTGGATCCGAATTTCACCGGTACCGGCCGCACCGTGACCGACGCCGATGGCTGGTATCAGTTCCAGACCATCAAGCCCGGCGCCTATCCGTGGGGCAATCACCACAACGCGTGGCGCCCGGCGCACATCCACTTCTCGCTGTTCGGTCCGAGTATCCTGACGCGCCTGGTGACGCAGATGTATTTCCCGGGCGACCCGCTGCTGGCGTACGACCCGATCTACAACTGCGTGCCCGATACCAGCGCCAAGGAGCGTTTGATCGCCACGTTCGATCTGGAAAAAACCATCCCTTCCTATGCCCTCGGTTATCGCTGGGACATCGTATTGCGCGGCCGCGACGCCACGCCGATGGAGAAATAAGATGACGCTGACTGCGACCACGTCCCACACCGTCGGGCCGTACTACCACATCGGCCTGACCTGGCTGAACCGCGAAAACCTGACCGTCGAACAAACCCTGGGCGAGCGCGTGGCGATCACCGGGCAAGTGCTCGACGGCAATGGCGACATCGTCAATGACGCGATGCTGGAAGTCTGGCAGGCCAACGCCGCCGGCAAGTATGACCATCCGGAGGACGACCAGGAAAAACCCCTGGACCCGAACTTCGAAGGCTTTGGCCGGGTGCCGGTGGATGCCGAAGGGCGCTTTCGTTTCACGACCATCAAGCCGGGAACGGTCGAGGGGCTCAACGGCACGACTCAGGCACCGCACCTGGTGGTACTGGTGTTTGCCCGTGGTCTGGTGAAGCACCTGCTGACACGGATCTACTTTGATGGAGAGGCGGCCAACGTGAACGATCCGTTGCTGGAATGCGTGCCGGTCGAGCGTCGCAATACGTTGCTGGCCAAGCAGGATGCGTCGGGCGTGTACCAGTGGAACGTGATTCTGCAGGGTACCGATGCCGAGACGGTGTTCTTCGACTATTGAGTGAACACTGCAAAAAAACTGTGGGAGCGGGCTTGCTCGCGAAAGCGGTGTATCAGACAACATTGATATCGACTGATACGACGCCTTCGCGAGCAAGTCGAATCGTCGCACCGCCGCTCCCACAGGGATGTGTGTTCGCTGAAACATCTGTGGAACGGGAGTGTTGCAAAGTGTGTCTAGACTCTCACTGTCCCCATTGAGTAAAAAAAAACAATGACAACACCCACAGCCTCTATAGCTCTTTATACGGGCGAAGAACGCAGCAAGCGGATCTTCGCCATCGTCGGTGCCTCGTCCGGCAATCTGGTCGAATGGTTCGACTTCTACGTCTACGCTTTCTGCGCGATCTATTTCGCCCCGGCGTTTTTCCCGTCCGATAACCCCACCGTGCAGTTGGTCAACACCGCAGGCGTGTTCGCCGCCGGCTTCCTGATGCGGCCGATTGGCGGCTGGATTTTCGGTCGGTTGGCGGACAGGCACGGGCGCAAGAATTCGATGTTGATCTCGATTCTGATGATGTGCTTCGGCTCCTTGCTTATCGCCTGCCTGCCGACCTACAACAGCATCGGGGTCTGGGCACCTATCCTGTTGCTGTTCGCCCGTTTGCTGCAAGGCTTGTCGGTGGGCGGTGAGTACGGCACTACCGCGACCTACATGAGCGAAGTAGCGCTCAAGGGCCAGCGCGGTTTCTTCGCCTCGTTCCAGTACGTGACCCTGATCGGCGGCCAGTTGCTCGCGGTGTCGCTGGTGGTGATCCTGCAACAGTTCCTCACCGAAGATGACCTGCGTGCTTACGGCTGGCGGATTCCCTTCGTGGTGGGTGCCATGGCGGCCCTGGTTTCGCTGTATCTGCGTCGTTCGCTGAAAGAGACCACCAGCAAGGAAATGCGCGAAAACAAGGACGCCGGCAGTATCAGCGCACTGTTTCGCGACCATAAAGCCGCGTTCATCACCGTACTCGGTTACACCGCCGGTGGTTCGCTGATTTTCTACACCTTCACCACGTACATGCAGAAGTACCTGGTGAACACCGCCGGCATGCCGGCCAAGACCGCCAGCTACATCATGACCGGCGCGCTGTTCCTTTATATGTGCATGCAACCGGTTTTCGGCATGCTCTCCGACAAGATCGGCCGGCGTAACTCGATGCTCTGGTTCGGCGCCCTCGGCACGCTGTTCACCGTGCCGATCCTGTTGAGCCTCAAAAGCGTGACCAGTCCATTCCTGGCCTTCGTGCTGATTACCCTGGCGCTGGCGATCGTCAGTTTCTACACCTCCATCAGTGGCCTGGTGAAAGCCGAGATGTTCCCGCCCGAGGTGCGCGCACTGGGTGTCGGCCTGGCGTATGCGGTGGCGAATGCGATCTTCGGTGGTTCGGCGGAGTATGTGGCCTTGAGCCTCAAGGCTGTGGGCATGGAAAATTCCTTCTACTGGTACGTCACGGTGATGATGGCGGTGGCATTCCTGTTCAGCCTGCGCCTGCCGAAACAGCCGAAGTATCTGCAGCAAGACCTTTGATTTTCACGCGCGGGTCGCAAAGGCCCGCGCCTTCAGGAACTGATTATGAACCAGCGACCGGGCAATCAATTGTTCGATGCCTATTTCACGGCCCGCGATATGCGTGAGGTGTTCTGCGATCAGGGCCGGGTCCAGGCCATGCTCGATTTCGAAGCGGCACTGGCCAGGGCCGAAGCGCGGGTCGGGTTGATTCCGTCGAGTGCTGTCGCGCCGATTGAAGCGGCTTGCCGCGCCGGGCTTTACGACTTTGCGGCGTTGGGCGAGGCGATTGCCACAGCGGGTAATTCGGCGATTCCGTTGGTCAAGGCGCTGGGCAAACAGATTGCGGCCACCGATGCCGAAGCCGAACGCTATGTGCATCTGGGCGCGACCAGTCAGGACGTGATGGACAGTGGCCTGGTGCTGCAACTGCGTCGTGCTCTGGACCTGATCGAAAGCGACCTGGCACAACTGGGGCAGACCCTCGCGTCCCAGGCCCGGCGATACGCGACCACGCCATTGGCCGGACGCACCTGGTTGCAGCATGCAACGCCGGTCACCCTCGGCATGAAAATCGCCGGTTGGCTGGGGGCGGTGACGCGCAGCCGGCAACGCCTGGCCGAACTCAAGCCGCGCCTGCTGGTGCTGCAATTCGGCGGTGCGTCCGGAACTCTTGCGGCCCTTGGCGAACAGGCCATGCCGATTGCCCGGGCACTGGCCGAAGAACTGCAATTGACCCTGCCTGAGCAGCCGTGGCACACCCAGCGTGACCGTGTGGTGGAGTTCGGCGCCGCGCTTGGCCTGATCGCCGGCAGTCTCGGCAAACTCGGGCGCGACATCAGCCTGCTGATGCAAACCGAGGCCGGCGAAGTGTTCGAGCCCTCGGCGCCGGGCAAGGGCGGTTCTTCGACCATGCCGCACAAGCGCAATCCGGTGGGCGCGGCGGTACTGATCGGCGCGGCGACGCGTGTACCCGGTTTGCTTTCGACGCTGTTCAGCGCCATGCCCCAGGAGCATGAGCGCAGCCTCGGCCTGTGGCATGCCGAGTGGGAAACCCTGCCGGAGATTTGCTGCCTGGTGTCGGGCAGCCTGCATCAAGCATTGTTGATCGCCCAGGGGCTGGAAGTGGATGCCGAGCGCATGGCTCGCAACCTCGATTTGACCCAGGGCCTGGTGCTCGCCGAAGCGGTGAGCATCGTCCTCGCGCAGCGGGTAGGGCGCGATACCGCGCATCATCTGTTGGAGCAATGCTGCAAACGCGCCGTGGCCGAACAACGTCACCTGCGTGCGGTCCTCGGCGACGAACCGCAAGTGACCGCCGAGCTGTCGGCGGCTGAGCTCGATCATCTGCTGGACCCCGCCCACTATCTCGGTCAGGCCAAAACCTGGGTCGAGCGGGCGGTGGCTGAACATTCTGCATTGACTGCCTGAAGGAGACTTGCTGTGGCTTTTGTACAACTCGCCGAGGGCGAACTGCATTACCAACTCGATGGGCCGGTCTCCGCGCCGGTGCTGGTGCTGTCCAACTCCCTGGGCACCGACCTGCACATGTGGGACGCGCAAATCCCGGCGTTCACCGAGCATTTTCGCGTGTTGCGTTTTGACACCCGTGGTCACGGCCAATCGCTGGTGACGCCGGGCTCGTACAGCATTGAGCAACTGGGCCGCGACGTGCTCGCATTGCTGGATGCCTTGCACATCGAGCGTGCGCATTTCTGCGGACTGTCCATGGGCGGGTTGATCGGCCAGTGGCTGGGCATCAATGCCGGCGATCGCCTGAACAAGCTGATCGTGTGCAACACCGCGGCGAAAATCGGCGATCCGTCGGTGTGGAACCCACGTATCGAAATGGTGCTGCGCGATGGTCAGGCGGCCATGGTTGCCCTGCGCGATGCGTCGATTGCCCGCTGGTTCACCCCGGACTTCTCCGAAGCCAACCCGGCGGCGGCCAAGCAGATTACCGATATGCTCGCGACCACTTCGCCAGAAGGTTATGCGGCCAACTGCGCGGCGGTGCGTGACGCCGATTTCCGTGATCAATTGTCGTCGATCAAGGCACCCCTGCTGGTGATTGCCGGTACCGAAGACGCTGTGACGCCGCCGTCCGGTGGGCATTTCATTCAAGAGCATGTGCGCGGGGCCGAGTACGCCGAGTTCTACGCCGCGCACTTGTCCAACGTCCAGGCAGGCGATGCGTTCAGCGAGCGCGTGCTGGCGTTTCTGTCGGCTGATTGAGGGTATTGCTGTGGATGAGAAACAACGTTACGACGAGGGGATGGAAGTCCGCCGCGCGGTCCTCGGCGACGCCCACGTCGACCGTAGCCTGACTACCCTGACCGAGTTCAACTCGGAGTTTCAGGAGATGATCACCCGCCACGCCTGGGGTGACATCTGGACTCGCCCGGGCCTGCCGCGCCATACCCGCAGCCTGATCACCATCGCCATGCTGATCGGCATGAACCGCGAGGGCGAACTCAAACTGCACCTGCGCGCCGCCGCCAACAACGGAGTCAGCCGTGGCGAGATCAAGGAAGTGATCATGCAGAGTGCAATCTACTGCGGGATTCCGGCGGCCAATGCGACATTCCACCTGGCCGAGTCGGTGTGGGATGAATTGGGAGTTGAGTCGCGGGAGTAAGCTCGATGATTTGCATTGATTGAACTGACGTCTTCGCGAGCAAGCCCGCTCCCACATTAGACCGTGTTTGCCGTTGCGACTCGGTCAACTGTGGGAGCGGGCTTGCTCGCGAAGGCGATCGTAAGGTCTAGAGCAGGCTGATCGGATAGCTGATGATCAAGCGGTTCTCATCGAACTCGTTGTTGCTGTAATCCCGGCGGATGGTCGAGTTGCGCCATTTCAGGTTCAGGTCCTTCAGCGCACCGCTTTGCACGGTGTAGCCCAGTTCCGATTCACGTCCCCATTCCTTGCCATCGGTGATGCTGCCGGTGTGCACGTTGTCGCCACTGATATAGCGGTTCATCAGGGTCAGGCCCGGTACGCCGAGGGCGGCGAAGTTGTAGTCGTGACGTACTTGCCAGGATTTCTCCTGGGCGTTGTCGTAGCTGGAGTTGTAGCTGTCGTTGGCCAGTGTGCCGCCGCTGGTGCCGTTGACCCGCATCCAGGCATTGTCGCCGGTGAGTTTTTGCAGGCCGACGTAGAAGGCGTTGCCGCCGTATTTGGCCGAGAACAAGCCGTACATGGTTTTGTTGTCCAGCTCACCGGCCCGGGCGCTGCCGTCATCCTTGCCATAGAAGAAACCGAGGTTGGCGCCCAGGGTCCAGTCGCCAAGTGGTTGGCTGTGGATCAAGTTGACGAATTGCTGGCTGTAGATGTCCTTGAGCTCGGCGTTCCACAGGCCGATCTGGGTGCGCTTGTCGTTGAACACGTACTCGCCGCCCTGAAAGTTGAAACGGTCGGAGGTGAACGCGGCTTTGCCGGTCATCGACATGTCGCTCATGCTGCTGTCGTCCCGTGGGCTGTTCTGGCGGAACTGGCCGCCGTAGAGCGTCAGGCCATTGATTTCCTTCGAAGTGATCTGGCCGCCACGGAAGGTTTGCGGCAACGAACGACCGTCGTCCGAACGCAGGATTGGCAGCACCGGCATCCACTCGCCGACTTTCACTTCGGTCTGCGACAGCTTGGCCTTGAACGCCACGTTGGTACGGCCGAAGTTATCCGCCGGGCGTCCATCGTGATCCAGTGGCAGCAGTTGCGTGCCGCCGGTGCCTTTGCCGCCGTCGAGCTTGACCGAATACAGACCGAGCACATCCATGCCGAACCCGACGGTGCCCTGGGTGAACCCGGACTTGGCGTCGAGGATAAAACTCTGCGTCCATTCTTCAGCCTTGCCCTGGGCCTTGGTCGGGTTGGTGAAGTTGCGGTTGATGTAAAAGTTGCGCAGGTTCAGGTTGACCTTGGCCCCTTCGACAAAACCCGACTCTTCGGCATAGGCGGGCAAGGCGGCGCTGGCCAGGGCGGCGGCGATCAGGCTGGGGACGAAATACTGCGCGGTGGAGGACGTCATGAGCTCGGGTCTCTCTAATTCTTGGGGATGAAGCGGTTGATGCCGCAACCCGGGGTTGCAGACGAATATTTGAAATCGGGGCAAACGAACCGGGATCAGCCGGACAGGACGGGGCGCGGGGGCATGGTGTCGAACCTGTTGTTATTGGTTTTGTGGTTCGGATGGTGCGTGGAATGTACTGGATGGTTCAATCGTAAAAAGCGGGTTTTGGGCGATTATCGAACGGAACAAGGTGTGTTTGCTCATTGATAATGAAAGAACGAGCAGAAAAATTCTTCATCTTAGTAAATGTGTCTATTGATATCTAGCTGTCAGTTATGACAGTTGTTCGGATGATTTGTCGGGTGTAGCGTCTTGTTTGAGCGAGGAATAACTTTTCGTTCGTTTCATTGATGAATTAGAAAGGAGTAATGATCATGAGCAGGGGTGGCGAAAAACAGGTTTCTTTTTCAGATACGAAAGAAGAGGCAATAAGAGTAGTTAAGGGCGTTGAAGGACATATCCTTCTGGATGTTCATAGGAATGGAAATGTGCAACGACTGGAGTCCAATTGGTTCAATTTTTATATTAGTCCTGGGCGTACTGTAGTCGAGGCTTTTTTTGGTAAGGATACTGGTGGACTTGTACCCGCGGTCATGTTGCTGGGGAAAAAGGCATTGCAGGATCGATCATATGAAATCAAAAGCCCATTTGATGACCCTCAAGCAGTGGGGGCCATCTTCGGTCAAGGACGGCCTGGAGGGGTTGCAGGTGATGAGTGGGGAACAGGGAAGCTAATTATCTCTGATGTTTCTCCAGCACCGTCTGCACAATATATTGAAGGCTCGTTCGAGTTTACCTATACCGATCGCGAAGGGGTGAAAGTTAGAGTTGTGGCTGAAAAATTCTGGGCAAAAAACAACGGTTAATCGTTTTTAAATAAGCGAGAGAAAGATCGTCCGTTGGCGCGTATCTATGAGCGCGTTTCAGTTTTGTCTTGTCTGAAAACAAAAAGCCCACCAACCGGTGGGCTTCTTGTTTTCACAGCGCTATCAGAAGTACTTCATCTTCGGCGCTTCTTCTTTCAAGGGCTCGTTCTTCGCCGTCTGTTCGTTCCAGCCACCACCCAGGGCCTTGTACAGGTTGACCTGGCTGACCAGCTGCGCCAGGCGGTCAGTGATCAACACCTGTTGCGCACTGAACAGCTGACGCTGGGCATCGAGGAAGGTCAGGTTGCTGTCGACACCGATGCGGTAGCGACGCTCGGCCAGGCGGTAGTAGTCCTGGTTGGCACTGACGAAATCTTTCTGTGCCTGCAACTGCTGGACGTAGGTCTGGCGCGCGGCCAGGCCGTCGGCGACTTCCTGGAAGGCCGTTTGAATGGACTTCTCGTAGTTCGCCACGCCGATGTCTTTCTGGATTTTCGAGTAATCCAGGCTGGCGCTCAGGGCGCCGGCGTTGAAGATCGGCAGGTTGATCTGCGGCTGGAACAGCCAGGTGCCTGAACCACCCTTGAACAGACCGGACAGATCCGGGCTCAGGGTGCCGGCATTGGCCGTGAGGCTGATGCTCGGGAAGAACGCAGCCCGCGCCGCGCCGATGTTGGCGTTGGCGGCCTTGAGGTTGTACTCGGCCTGAAGGATGTCCGGACGACGATGCAGCAAGTCCGACGGCAGACCGGGCGGAACGTCGCTCAGCAGGTCGTCATCAAGCGGTTTGGCTGCTTGCAGGTTGGCCGGGACGCCGGTACCGAGCAGCAGCACCAGGCTGTTCTCGTCCTGGGCGACCTGACGGGTGTACTTGGCCAGTTGCGCACGGGCGTTTTCCACCGAGGTGCGCGACTGCGCCAGGTCCAGGGCCGAGGCAACACCGACTTCGTTGCTGCGGGCGGTGAGCTTGTAGCTCTCCTCGAAGGCGGCCAGGGTGTCCTGGGTCAGCTTGTACAGTTCCTTGTCGGCCTGCCAGGTCAGGTAGGCGTTGGCCACGCTGGCCACCAGGCTGATCTGCGTGCTGCGGCGGCCTTCTTCAGTGGCGAAGTACTTCTGCAAGGCTTCTTCGTTCAGGCTGCGAACCCGACCGAACAGGTCGAGTTCATAGGCGCTGACCCCGACCGTGGCCGAGTAGGAACTGGTGATGCCGGCTTCGCCGGTCTGCGAAGCGTCAGCCGGAAGCCGCTGACGGCTGGGGG
>NZ_AKJG01000166.1 GCF_000282455.1 Pseudomonas sp. GM74 | reverse complement strand
ACTGCTTCGCAGCCGAACGCAGCCTCGCGGGCTCGGCAGCTGCTACAGATCGCATCACCGCTTAACTGACTGGCATCAGGCAATCGCCGCCTTCGGTGGTTCAACCCATCCAGCCCAGCGTCGCCACGGCCAGTACGCCATAGCGCGCGCCTTTGGCCAGGGTGACGATCAGCAGGAAGCGCCCCAATGGCTCGCGCATGACCCCGGCGACCAGTGTCAGCGGATCGCCGATTACCGGCAGCCAACTGAGCAACAATGACCAATGACCGTAGCGTTGGTAATGCAGCCGGGCTTTTTCCAGATGTCGGGGGCTTACCGGAAACCAGCGTCGGTCGCGGAACCGTTCAATTCCGCGCCCCAGCCACCAGTTGAGCAGCGACCCCAGAACATTGCCGAACGTCGCGACCGCCAGCAGCGCCCAGAGCCAGTAGCGGTCGCTGAGCAACAGGCCGACCAGCACCGCTTCGGATTGCAACGGCAGCAGCGTGGCGGCACCGAATGCCGCGAAAAAAAGCCCGAAGCAGGCGCCGGACATCAATGGGCGGGATAGTCCGCAACCACCACGTCAGTGCCGTCCTTTTTCAGGCCGATGACCTGATAGGCATCGCTCATGCCGTCCATTTCCATGCCGGGCGAACCCATGGGCATGCCGGGGGCAGCAACACCCTGCAGATCGTCGCGCTTGCTCAAGGCCAGGACCTGGTCGGCCGGGACATGACCTTCTACGAATTTGCCGTTGATCAACGCGGTGTGGCACGACGCCAGGCGTGGCGGCACGCCGTGCTGTTGTTTGAACTCGCTCATGTTGGCCTCGACATGGTCTTCGACCTTGAAGCCGTTGGCCTCCAGGTGGGTGATCCATTTTTTGCAGCAACCACAATTGGCGTCGCGATGAACCTCGATCGGAATGAGGTCGGCGGCCTGGGCCAGGGAGGACATGAACAAGGCGCTCAGGGCGATCAGGCGCAGAGGGTTTCGCATGGGGTTCGTCTCGGCTAACGGGCAAAAAATACGCATTCTGACCATTTTTTCCGGTCAGGTATTCAAGGAGTGTTTCGAATTACTACAAAGATCCGCCGCTCGATGATGGTAGATCAATGCTGACAGGTAGATGAGGGGCACATTACAAAATCGTCAGGATGGGACCCGGCGCGGAGGCGGCCCGTTGCGCTTATCGAACGGGCAGGCAAACCTTACCGGTCGAGCAGTTTCATGACTTCTTCCGGATACCGCAGGCCCGCGGTGGCGTGCGCCGCAAAGATCGCTTCCAGCGAGTGCAGTTCTTCGGCGCCCAGCGTCACCTCCAGAGCGGCTACGTTTTCTTCCAGGTACTTGCGTTGCTTGGTGCCCGGAATCGGAATCAGGTAATCACCCTGGGCCAGCACCCATGCCAGCGCCAGTTGGCCCGCCGTCACGCCTTTCTCTGCCGCCAGTGCTTGTACCTGTTGCACCAGCAGCAGGTTTTTCGCGAAGTTTTCGCCCTGGAAGCGCGGGCTGAAGCGGCGGTAATCGTCAGACGCGAAATCATCCGGGCTTTTCAACGCGCCGGTCAGAAACCCCCGGCCCAACGGGCTATAAGGCACAAAGGCGACGCCCAGGCGCTGGCAGGCCGCCAGGCACCCGTTTGCCTCCTGATCGCGACTCCATAGCGAATACTCGCTTTGCAGCGCACTGATCGGGTGAACCTTGTGCGCCCGTTCCAGGGTCGCCGCCGAGGCCTCGCTCAATCCCAGATAACGCACCTTGCCGGCACTGACCAGTTCAGCCATGGCGCCGACGGTTTCTTCAATGGCCACCTGCGGGTCGATTCGGTGTTGGTAATACAGGTCGAGGGTGTCCACGCCCAGGCGCTTCAAGCTGCCGTCGATGGATTGGCGAATGTATTGCGGCCGACCGTTGACGCCGCGGGCGGTGGGGTTGGCCGGGTCGCGGACGATCCCGAACTTGCTGGCCAGGAACACCTGGTCGCGCTTGCCGGCAATGGCCTTGCCGATCAGTTCTTCATTGGTGTGCGGGCCGTACATATCGGCTGTGTCGAGCAGGTTGACGCCCAGTTCCAGCGCGCGGTGCAGGGTGGCCGTGGCTTCGCGGGTGTCGGTGCCGGTGGTGTAGAAGTCGGTCATGCCCATACAGCCCAAGCCGATGGCCGACACCAGTGGGCCGTTTTTTCCCAATTGACGTGTGTGCATGAAATCAGCTCCCTGTGAAGTGAATCGCTATTGTTCGCCTCGACAGAAACAAGATAAACCGGCTAAAACGGCTATCACTATTCGTTAAATCTAAATAATCATCCGGTGGAGCCAGCAATGGACCGTTTCAACGCCATGCGCGTCTTTACCCGAATCGTCGAGCTGGGCGGCTTTGCCAGGGCCGCCGACAGCCTGCAATTGCCCCGGGCCTCGGTCACCATCCTGATCAAGCAACTGGAGGCGCACCTGGGGGTGCAACTGCTGCAACGCACCACCCGGCAGATCAGCCTGACGCTCGACGGCGCGGCCTATTACCCGCGTTGCGTGCGCTTGCTGGCAGACCTGGAAGAGACCGAAGCGGTGTTCAGTGCCGCGCGCCACAATCCCAAGGGATTATTGCGAGTGGACATGCCGGCGGGCGTGGGGCGCCTGATTGTGATTCCGGCACTGCCGCAATTCACCGCCCGCTATCCGTTGATCGAACTGGAAATCGGCCTGAATGACCGCCCGGTGGACCTGATTCGCGAGGGTGTCGATTGTGTCTTGCGCGGTGGATCGCCGCTGGACGATTCGCTGGTGGCGCGGCCGCTGGTGGTGATGGATCAGGTGACCTGTGCCAGCCCCGACTACTTGCGGCGGCACACTGCCCCCCAAACGCTGGATGACCTGCGCGGGCACCGGATGGTCGAGTATGTCGCCAGCAACAGTGGCAAACGCTATGGGCTGGAGTTTGTCGTGGATGGCCAGGTACGGTCGGTCGACCTGCCCAAGCAGGTGGCGGTCAACAGTGCCGATGGCTATCTGGCCGCGTGCGAGGCCGGATATGGCCTGGTGCAGACGCCGTACTATCACGTGGCGCGGCAACTGGAAGAGGGACGGTTGTGTGAAGTGCTGAGGGAGGTGCCGCCACCGGGCATGCCGATGACGGCGCTTTATCCGCCGCACCGCCAGTTGTCCCGGCGGGTGCGTGTGTTCGTCGATTGGCTGGTGGAACTGTGTTCCCAGCCGGGCAATGACTTCTACCGCAAGGATTCAGGCCGTTGAACCGCGGTTAACGATGCTGGTAGTAACCCGGTCCGCCATGGTTGTCATAGTGGTCGTGGTGCCAGCCCCCGTGGGGGAAAACAATGCATCCGCTCAGGGTCAGGATGGCAAGCAGGGGAATCAGCAGTGTGATTCGACGCAACATTTGAAAGTCCTCATGGTTATCGCCGCAATGAAGCTAAAACTCTTCATCGGCTGTAACATGAGACCCCGCTTGAAGCCGCTTATCCCCGAAACAGGGTAAGCGCTTGGCATGTGTGTCGATACAAACCGGATACATTTTCAGATTCAGGAACCCGCAATGACTCAGTCGCAACGTTTGAAATACTCGATTCTGATCTCCCTGGTGGTGCTGGGGATCATGTTTGGCCTTTCCTGGTTGCAGAACACCGGCGTCATCAGCGAAAAAATATTCCAGTACATCGCCATTGGCGTGGCGGTGGTCGTGGTGGTCATCAATGGCGTGATGCGCCGCAAGGTCAAGCCCTGATCATTCGATCATCGGTTGCGCAGGATGGCAGCAGCCTGGGGATGCAGGCTGTAGCTTTTGTCGGGGTTGAGGACTATCACGCCTTCGCTGCACAAGCGCTTGAGCACTTCACGCACGCTGAGAAATGACAGGGGAACATCCAGGTCCAGCAATTGGCTGTGCACGCCGCGCACGCCAAGGCTGCGGTCGTTTTCGGCGGCCATCAGCAGGGCATCGATGACTTTCAGGCGGATCAGACTGGTTCGAAGGCCAAAGCTTTTGAGCAGGATCCGGATCCGCTCGTTGCCGTGGCGATCGGTACGCGGCTCGAATACGCCGACTCCCATGGAAGTACCCTTTGGCGCGTTGCTACCGTCCGTTGGCAGTTGCGAGTTGTACATTGCAAAACTCCTTTCAGAGCCTGATCAGGAAAAATGGGCGCTCTTACAGGACTAGACGTATGAGCAGCCCGAATCATGAGGGCTCGAATGTAGAAAATTTGTCGCCATCGCGTGATCAACCTGTCAGTCCGTGGTCCTTTGCACAGTAAATCCCTAAATTTTTGTGGTGAGCTTCGTCCCTACAGGGAGGCCCGACGTGCGTGGATAGGCGCAGCCGTGGCCATCGTTTTTTCGATCAGGAGCGAGCGTGACTATTTCCAGCCAGTTAACCAGGTTGAGCCTGGCGGGTGTGACTCTGGGTTTGAGCCTGGGGCTGAGCCTTGCCGCGAGCGCCAGCGGTACGCCCGCGCAAACGAGTGCCGACATTCGTCGAACCGGTTTCGGCGTGCCGCACATCCGCGCCGACAACGAGCGCGGGCTCGGCTACGGCATCGGCTATGCCTACGCCCAGGACAACCTGTGCTTGCTGGCCAACGAGATCACTACGGTCAACGGCGAGCGTTCGCGCCATTTCGGACCGGATCAGTTCACCGTCGAGGAGCGTGAGAACCTGGTCAGCGATCTGTTCTTCACCTGGCTGAACACCCCGCAGGCCGTTGCCGGGTTCTGGCAGGCCCAGACTCTGGAGGTCCGTGAGCTGATCGAAGGCTATGTGGCGGGGTACAACCGCGCCTTGAGCGAGCGTCGCGCCCAGGGTTTGCCGCCGCAGTGCCAGGGCGATTGGGTGCGCGACATCACCCCGTCGGATCTGGTCAAGCTGACCCGGCGCCTGTTGGTCGAAGGTGGCGTTGGCCAGTTTGCCGAAGCCCTGGCCGGTGCTACGCCACCCAACGCAGTGGCCCGGGCGAGGAGCGCACAGTCGGATTTCCAGGTGGCGGCTACGCGGATGCAGCGTTTTGCCCTGGACCGGGGCAGCAATGCCGTCGCGGTCGGCAGCGAGCGTTCCTTCAACGGACGCGGCATGTTGCTGGCCAATCCGCATTTTCCGTGGGTGGGCGGCATGCGTTTTTACCAGATGCACCTGACCATTCCCGGCAAACTGGACGTGATGGGCGCGGCGTTGCCCGGCCTGCCGGTGATCAACATCGGTTTCAATCAGCATCTGGCCTGGACCCATACCGTGGATTCGTCGAGGCATTTCACGCTGTATCGCCTGCAACTCGACCCCAGGGATTCGACCCGGTACCTGCTCGACGGCCAGTCATTGCCGATGGACAAGCAGACGGTGACCGTCAACGTCAGGCAGGCGAACGGGCAGGTCCGGGCGATTTCCCATGCGGTCTACAGTTCGAAATTCGGTCCGGTGGTGCAATGGCCGGGAAAACTGGATTGGGATCATAAGTACGCCTACAGCCTGCGTGACGCCAATCTGGATAACGACCGCGTTCTGCAGCAGTGGTACGCGATGAACCGCGCGGAAAACCTCAAGGATTTCCAGGCCTCGGTGCACAGGATCCTGGGCATCCCGTGGGTCAACACGCTGGCGGCGGACGACCAGGGGCAGACGCTGTACATGAACCTCTCGGTGGTGCCCAACGTCAGCGTCGACAAGCTGGCGCAATGCAGCGATCCGCGAGTGGGCTTGCAGATGATCATTCTCGACGGCTCCAACAGCGCCTGTGCCTGGGACATCGATCCGCAGGCGCCACAACAAGGTATCTATGCGTCCGACAAGTTGCCGCAATTGCTGCGCAAGGATTTTGTCCAGCACGCCAATGATTCGGCATGGATGGTCAATCCGACGCAACCGTTGACCGGCTATTCGCCGTTGATCAGCCAGGACAGCCAGCCACTGGGGCTACGCTCGCGCTTTGCCCTGGATCGTTTGAGTTCATTGACCAAAGCCGGCAAGGTCGGGGCAGCGGACTTGCAACGCATGGTCATGGACGATCAGGTGTATCAGGCGGATCAAGTGATGCCGGACCTGCTGCAATTCTGCGTGGCGGATCTCGGTGTCGATGCCAAAACGCTTGCGCCACTGTGCGCCAGCCTCAAGGCCTGGGACCGCAAGGCCAACCTCAGCAGCGGTCTGGGTTTTGTGCATTTGCAGAATGTCATGGAGGCATTGGAGGCAGTGCCGGACGTATGGCGTGTGGCATTCGATCCGCAGGATCCGCAACATACACCGCGTGGAATCGCAGTCGATCACCCGCAGGTGGCGACGGCTCTAAGGGCAGCGATGCTGGCCTCGGTAGAACAGGTCAAGGCGGCAGGCCTCAAACCGGACAGTCGCTGGGGTGATATCCAGGTGGTCAGCAGCGGCGGACAACAGACACCGATCCACGGCGGCCCGGGGACCCTGGGGGTCTACAACGCCATCCAGAGTGTGCCGCGCAGCGATGGCAAGCGCGAAGTGGTCAGCGGCACGAGTTACCTGCAAGTGGTGACCTTTGACGAAAACGGACCGCAGGCCAAAGGGCTTTTGGCGTTCTCGTTGTCCAGCGACCCGGCCTCGAAGTATTCACGGGACCAGACGCTGGCCTTTTCCAGGAAGCAATGGAGCGTGCTGCCTTTCACCGAGCAACAGATCCTGTCCGATCCGGACTATCAGGCGCAGACGATTCGCCAGCAGGATGCAAAGGTGGCCACGCAGTAATGTAGAGGGGTTTTGCATGAACGCTGAAGGCCGCACCCCGCAAGGGTGGCGGCCTTTTAGCTTTTCGGGTTCTTTTGCGGAATCGCGTTGACCACCAGATTGCCGTTCTGGTTGCGGGTCAGGTAGACCGGCAGGACCCGCGGCAGGGACTTCACCAGGCCGTTGATCTCCTTGATGTTGTAGATGCCGCCGATATGGATCGAGCCGGTGCTGTTGTCGGCCACCATCAAGGGTTTGTCCAGGTAACGGTTGATCAGCGGCAGCGCATCGCTGAGCGCCAGATCGTCGAGCACCAGTTTGCCCTGGCGCCAGGCCAGCGAGCTGTCATTGTCATAGGTCTGGCTGATGCGGGGGATGAAGTCGCCGTGGCGATAACTGGCCTGCATCGCCGGGTCAAGGCGCAAGCCGTCGCCTTGCAGGTCGGCGTTGCTGCTCACCAGTACCGAACCCTCGATCAGATTGACCTTGACCTGGTCTTCATACATCCAGACGTTGAATTGGGTGCCGGTCACGCGAATCCGGCCTTCAGCGGCCTTGACCACGAAGGGGTGGCGAGTGTCATGGCTGACACTGAAGAAGGCTTCGCCTTTTTTCAGCGTGACTTGCCGCTGATCCTTGTAGTTGCTGTAGGTCAGTTCGCTGCCCAGGTTCAGTTCCACCTGGCTGCCGTCTTTCAAGGTGACCGTTCGAACATTGTCGGTCGCTTCGAAATGCTGGTACGCGTTCGGTACCCAGCCCAGGTGCCAGCCGCCATATCCGGCCAAGGGCAGTGCCAGGGCACATATCGCCGCGGCGATACCCAGGCGTCGCCACGGGTTTTGCGGTTGAGTGCGAACCTGCGGCACGACGGGCGCGGGATGGGGCAGGTCGCCGGCGACTTCCCAGATTTCCAGCATCGCTTCGTACTCGAAGGCATGGAGCGGGTGCGCATCACGCCACTGCTCGAACGCCTGGCGCTCTTGTTCGGTACAGTCACTGGCGTGCAGGCGCATGCACCAATGCGCAGCGGCATCGGTGACGGCGTCGTATTCGGCTTCCGAGAGCGTGTGTTCGGTCATTGGCTCATCCTGATTTCGTGCATTCTAACCTTGGGGGAAGTCTGCGAGAACATCAGTCATGGCATTTAACTATCAATGTGCAGTTCTTTTTCAACGCTTCGCCTCTGGAACACTTGTTGTCGGGTAGCAGTATCCATAGGTCGGGTGAAAAAAAGATCAAAATACGCGCCGCTGTACCGCGCAGATCCGGGGATCTGCGCGGTGTTACGTCGGGATCAGGTTTCAGGGGGCGAAGTGACGGGCACCGGGTCCAGTTGCCGGCCCATTTCGCAGATCAGAAACGCGATAGAGTCGGCATTGTGCAAAATGACATCGGTTCGGAACTTCGGATCCTGCACGTTTAAAAAAGCTTCCCGTGCCTTATCCATGGTCTTGCTGCCCGTTAGTTTCAGGATGGCCTTGCCGACGTGATAAGAACCCGGAATCGAATCCAGGCTGATCCACGTTTGCAGCCCATTGTTCCAGCGTGCGAACAGTTCCTCCTGCGGCGTTTTCAACGACAAGGCTTCTCGCTGGAAGTCCAGCTGTGACTGTTTCATGGCGGCGCCATAGGCGGTGATCGGCGCTACCAGATCGCTGAACGGTCGCCTGGCCTCAAGGGTTGCAATGTCCACGGCCTCGGAAAACAAATGAGCGAACTCGTGTATCAGCGTGGCGGCCTGGCTATGGCCGTCGACGTTGAAGGGCTGGGTTAAACAGGATTTGTACCAGTCGAGTTGTTGATCGAAGAATCTTTCCGTGAAGTGCACATTGCGTTGTTGATCCTTGTCCAGGACAAACGCGATGAGATTGTCATTCGGGTTCCGGCTTGAGCCCACGATAAAGCGTTGCGAGTTCATCCAGTCTTCATCGGGATCGACCAGCGCGTTGCAGATGGGAACGATGGCCTGTTTGATTTTGTCGAGCAGCCCTTGGTCGATCCGCCCAACGCCAAAAAAATCTTTAAGGAACGTATCCAGCCGTGTACCCGGGAGAAATTTGCGTAGCTGCACCATATTGTGGAGGCTGTTGAACGCGTAATAGCGAGCCATGTCGATGGCCTGCACAATCATCCGGGCTTTTTCGGGATGTTTTGCGCGGATTTCTTCCATCCCCCGGGCCTCGATGTTCAGCACATCCCGGGCAGTTTGGGCGTTGGCAAACTGATTGTGCATTTTCGAAAGGGCTTTGCCGAAGTGGACAGTGTGGGTATCCGGGTCGATCAGCAGTTGCTTGTCAGATGCTGCCCGTAACACGGGGCCTTCTTCTTCGCCCTTGACCATTCGCCAAACCGCCCCGGTCTTGTTCACGCCGTACACCTTGCCGGCAATGGCGGCGAAGGTCTTCTGGCTGGCCGCTTCGAGGTAGGTGCCGTCAGTGCGGCTTTTCGTCAGAGCTTTCAGTTCGACCGTGGTTTCGAATGGTTGCAACCGCGTACGCAGCGCGGCTGTCGACCGGACCTGCGACCAGGGTTGCGCAATCGCGGGGGTGGCAACCGGTTGAGCAACCGCCTCACCGGTTGCCTGGGCGGTGTCGGTCCATCCTTCAAACGATAACCGGCCCAATGAGACGAGTTGCGCGGCACCGGCAATAAAGTTCCGTAATGCCGTCCCCCAGTGATGGTCCTGCAGGGCTTCGGCCGAATTTCGGGCGTCCTTGAAGGCCTGCCAAAGAAATTGCCCATACGCGAGTTTGCCCGGCAGCAGGGCTGAAATGCGATCAATGCCCGAGCCGAACAGGTGTTTGACAGCCTCCCAGTCCGACTGACCGACAGCGTGTGACTGGCTGGCGAGCAACTGCGCCAGCAGTTGGGTGTTGTCATGGAAAAAGCGGGTGAGCAGATTGCCGTCGATGGGGCTGGACGCGAGGGTGATTTCGCTCGACTGGCCGACGGTGGACCCGAACAGGTTACGAAACACAGTTTGCTCACGGTCCGGCAGGCGACGAATCAACATGTCCTGCAATGGCCCCGGCGTGTTGATCGCCGCGACAACGCTCGCCTCATTGTCGAACTCGACAAACGGTGAGCCGCCGGGGTGGTAAGGGGCGTAGAGGATTTGCGGGCCTGTCTTGCCACTGCCGGGGCCAATCAGGTACAGACCCAGCGCCTTGACGGCAGCGGCACCGGTTGTCTTGATCAGTTCCAGTGGCCGGGCAATCGCGTGCGCACCCTGCACGGCCGCCCGGGCGATGGCGTCCGGCATGTCCAGCACTTGCCGAAGCAAATCGAAAGCTCCGTCGGACAGCCGTTGCTGCAGCTTCAGTTGGTGGGCGTGTTGCAGCAGTTGCCAGGGCAGCTGTTTGACGAAGCGCAACATTCGGCTTTCGACGCCAGCCGTTTGATTCGACAAGCTGTCCGTGACCTGTTTGGCGTAGTTCTGCGCAATACCCAGTGACAGTAACAGTTGACGGACCGCCGCCTGGTCCAACCCCGCGGGCAAGGCTTGAGAGGTTGCCGAGCTGACGTTGAACCCTGTGCCTTGCGCAACGTTGACATGGTTCAAGGCGAACTCAGTGAGGCTCCGGGCGGGGCCAGCCAGGGTCAGGTCGGGAGTGATTTCGATGTCGTCGGGGTCCAGCGCTTTCGCGGGGAAGCGGCTGCCGAGCAACGACGTCAGCGTTTCATGCACATACGATTTAAGGGGTTTGATCCCGTGCAAGTAGTCTTTGTCCTCATCAACGTTGTTGCGGTATTGCTCCAGCAGTTCAAGGTGCAGTCGCTGGTCTTCCAGCGGTGCCATGCCAAGCCAGGCGGGCAGGGTCTGCTGTCGGCTGATCGCCCGGGAAATCGAGGTGGCTCTTTGCAGGTTGGTGTTGAAGACCCTCGTAGTCAGGGCTTTCAGGGCTTTTTTCTGCTTCGTGTCGTTCAGTTCGAAGGTGCGCACGTGTTCGCAGCGAGCCAGAAAATGCTCGATGGACGATTGCGCGACTTGCTCCAGTACAGACCCTTCAATCAACCGCAGCGGACCCAGTGAGTAGCGTTGGTGAAAGACGCGCTGGGCCGGGGTGAGGTTTTCCAGCAGCGCCAGGCGAAGTCGTGGTTCGAGCAGACGGCGGTTCAGTTCCAGCCGTGCACGACTGATGGTGTCAAACACTTCCAGGCCCTCGGCGGGTGTCCACAGGATCGTCCGCCCGGAATGCGAGGGGTCGAGCCCGCCACGCTCAGTCAAGATCAAACAATGGGCCAGGGGCAGGACATCCCTCTGACCGGAGCACGCCAGGGTCAACGAGTAGACATCAGGGCGGAAACCCTTGAGTGACCGACGATTTTGTCGGCCGGCCTGATCCGGGTTGAAAACGGTTTCAACAATGGCCCGATCCGCGTCCCGCAGTGTCGCGCCAAGCCCGCGAAGACTGGCTTCGCCACGTATGCCGACGGAAAGCGCATGGGCCAGGCGGGGTTTCATGTTTTCCAGATAAACCCGCTGCAAGGCCAGCGAAGCAAGCGGTTGTGCTGCAAAGTCCGCACTGAGCAGTGTTTCGATGTCGCTGAAGGTCTTGACGAAAGCTGCCGCCGTATCGGCCAGCACCATGGAGGGAAGCTGATCGCCGGACAGTACTGGCCGGGTGCTCCAGCGTCCGTCGGCATCCAGCGTCAGCAAGCGTTCGCCGATCATCGAGCGGATATCCAGCGCCTTGTCGAACAGGGCGTGGATGTCCACGGCGCCGTCACTGTGACGGAACACCTGCAGGGCATATTCGATGTTCTGCAGTTGCTTGGTGACGATCGCGTCGAAGAGCTTGTTGAAGATCGCGCCGGAAATCACTTCCCCGGTCACGTTCGGCCGATCAAAACCGATGAAGCGTTGGCGTTCGTCCAGGCTCAGCAGGCCATAGAGCTCATCCTCGTGACCGGCCGCGCTGAACTTGCTCAGCACGGTATCGCACAAGTCCTGATAGTCCTTGAGCACCTGCAGGCCTTCGGTGGGCGTATAGAGAAACGCATCACTGGCGCTGACCATCAGGGAACCGGCCAACTCGACATAGTTGGCCTGGTACTCCCACAGGCGCACGGTTTCGACTGTCATTGATGGGGTCGTCCGGCTGGCCGTCGTGATCAACGCGTGCAAGTCCTGGCTTTGCTCCGGGGTGATGATCCCGGCTTCGCGCTTGAGCAGCAGTTGCACCCGCGCCTGAGCGGCGATGGTGCGGCCGAAGTATTCGCGACGCGATGCACCATCGGCACTCGCCGCCGCCCAGAAACCATCGAGCTGCCCGACCAACAGGCTGATCAGTGTGCGCGAGAGCGTCGTGACCGCGGCTTCCCAGCGTGGCTGGTCGGCGATTGCCGGGGACTTTTTCGGATGGGAAAATTCATGGGACTGCCCGGACGGCCAACACTGATGGCGATAGTGCAGGAGTACGGCGTCACTCAGGGACAAAGAGTTGACCCAGCGCCGCGTCGGACGGCTTTCATCGTCGTCCTCTTGCGCTGTTGCCTGATAGAAATTCACCCGGGTCTGGCGCTGATCCAGGCCGGGGAAAGACAAAGCCAGCTGTTTACCCAGCCATGCATCGAGCAGCGACTTCAGGGACGGCAGTGCTTTGAGTTCGTCGAGCAGGGCCTGGTCGTTGATCTGCTGTTGGGTGGAGAGGGTGTTGCGTTGGTCCTCGAACACGTCACCGTCGATGGTTTGAAAGTCCAGCCCGATGTCGGCGGCGTCCACTACGGCCTTGCGTGAAGATAACGCCATGAAGGCCAGCAGATCGTCTTCTTCGCTGGCCGCTTTGAGTCGAGTCAATAGGTGTAGCGTCAGGGCCGTACGGTCAGCGAACTTTTTTATTCCCGTGTAGGGGGTGTAGAGAATCAGGCCATTGTCATCGGGCGTCGCGGTCAGCAAAAAACTGCCGGCCAGCACTACAGGTTCCAGGCCAGGGATTTTCAGCAGGATTCTTTTCGCGAGCATGGGCGGCTTCTGCTGATCGCGCAGTGCCTGGCTGGCCAGTTCGATTTGGCTGAACCATTCGAAGTCCTTTAGCGTCAGCCCGTGGGTTTTGCCCAGTTCTCTCCAGAGGCCGCGCAACGTCAGCGCCTCAGGGAAAAACAGCGGAGTTACAGATGTAGACATCGTCGAGTCTCGTTCAAGGTGCCACTCAAAGGCGCCTGTGGGTTGAGCATCGAGACTAAAAGCCGGTGCGTTGACGCAGGTGGTAAATAGATAACGCACGGGTAGTGGGCATTCGTGACACGGATATACGTCATCGACCCTGAGCGAGAGGTTGACAGGTCACTCGCCGCGCGTTGTTAATCGGCGGGTCTTTGTACGCTGTTGTTCCCTCCAATAATCATTCTGGAGCTTCAGATGTCTGCGCCACACGATCACGCCTCTACTGCGATCTCGTCACACCTGTCATTCGAAGCGCTGAGCGCTTTGCTGGAGAAGATTTTTCTGCGTCACGGCACGTCGGCCGAGGTTGCCCGGGTGCTGGCGCAAAACTGCGCCGGTGCCGAGCGCGACGGCGCGCATAGTCACGGGGTGTTTCGCATTCCGGGTTATGTTTCGACGCTGCAAAGCGGCTGGGTCAATGGCCAGGCGGTTCCGGTCGTCGAAGATGTGGCTTCAGGTTTTGTGCGGGTCGACGCCAATAACGGTTTTGCGCAACCGGCCCTGGCGGCGGCACGCGAACTACTGGTGCAAAAGGCCCGAAGTGCCGGCATCGCGGTGCTGGCGATCCGTAACTCACACCATTTCGCGGCCTTGTGGCCGGATGTCGAACCCTTCGCCGATGAAGGCCTCGTGGCATTAAGCGTGGTCAACAGCATGACCTGCGTGGTGCCCCACGGTGCCGACCGGCCGTTGTTCGGCACCAACCCGATTGCCTTCGCTGCGCCACGGGCCGATGGCGGGCCGATTGTCTTCGACCTGGCCACCAGTGCCATTGCCCATGGCGACGTGCAAATTGCCGCTCGCGAAGGCAAGCGCTTGCCGGAAGGGATGGGCGTGGACAGCCTCGGTCAGCCGACCACGGACCCGAAGGCGATTCTCGAAGGTGGTGCGTTGCTGCCTTTCGGCGGGCACAAGGGCTCGGCGTTGTCGATGATGGTCGAGTTGCTCGCGGCGGCACTGACTGGCGGCAATTTTTCCTTCGAGTTCGACTGGAAGAACCACCCTGGCGCCAAGACCCCCTGGACTGGCCAGTTGCTAATCGTGATCGATCCGGGCAAAGCGGCGGGGCAAAGTTTTGCCGAGCGCAGCCAGGAACTGGTGCGGCAAATGCACGGTGTCGGCTTGAAGCGTTTGCCGGGGGACCGGCGTCATCATCAGCGCGGCAGGTCGCAGGCCAACGGCATAGAACTGGATGCCCAGACGCTGGCGAACCTGCGGGAACTGGCCGGGGATTGATTCTTTAGATGCGCCGCATTCCCCTGTGGGAGCGAGCTTGCTCCGGGCGGCGCTCCCACAGGGTTTAGTGTCTTAGCGACGACCCAGCAACAACCCCACCACCAGACCGAGCCCGGCGGAAATCGCCACGGTTTGCCATGGATGCCCGCCGATATAGGTTTCAGTGGCCTCGACCGCAGGCAAGGTCCGGTCGCGCACGCTGCTCACCGAATCCCTGGCCTGCTGGAGTTTCAGGGCGATTTGTCCGTGAAGGGTTTCCGCTTCTTCCCCGACCAGCGAGGCACTGCTTTTCAGCAGTTTTTCCGACTCTTCGATCAGCGACTGAAGTTCGCTGAAGACTTGATCCTTGATTTGATCTTCGGTGGCTTGCGCGGCGGTTTTGCGGGCCATTGAAGTACTCCTTGCAGGTAAGTGGACAGTGAATAATGGAGTCTGCTGTCGTCGGAAAAGTTGCAGCTATTTTGCCCGAGGAGGTCATGTTGCTGAAAAACCGGCGCAGGACCTTTCGTCCTACAGTGTAAGATGTCGCCTATTTTATGCAGCAGGAAATTCCCATGAGCTTCAATCTGGCCGACAAACCCCTTGCCGAGCGCGCTGCGCTTGAAGACGAGAAATCCCGTCTGTTCGAACTCTGGCAAAACAACTTGGGCAAAGCCAAGGGCGAGGCCGCGCGGTTGTTCGGCGAACGGGCCAAGCGCAAAGGCAAGTGGGCCGAATGGGTGCGCGCCGAACTGGACGGCATGTCGCCCCCGGAATACGCCAACATGGTGCGCAGTGAAGTCAATCGCCTGATGGCGGCCAAGTAGGAGCTGCCGAAGGCTGCGATCTTTTGATCTTGATCTTGTTGCCCAGCCGCCGCCGAAAAGAAAACAGCAAACAGCAAACAGCAAACAGCAAAAGATCGCAGCCTGCGGCAGCTCCTACGAGAAAGCGGCGACAATCGCCTCGCGCACTTTCAACAACACCGGGTCAAGCTGGGTGCTGGTCCGCCAGCCCAGTTCGATCGGGTAGCGCGGCAAGGCCAGGGGGCAGGGCAGCAGCGCCAGCCCGCTGAGCGTTGCGATGCTTTGGGCGGCATGGGCCGGAATGGTCGCCACCGCCCGGCTGCCTTTGAGCAAATGGGGCAACGCGGCAAAGTGCGTGGTCGAGGCGCACACCCTTCGACTCAGCCCCAGCGCCGCCAATCCCTCATCGGTAATGCCGATAAAACCGCCGGACGACACCAGAATGTGTTCGCGGGCCACAAACTCCTCAAGACTGATGTTCTGCTGGCCCTCCACCAGGCTCAACGGGTCCGCCAGGCACAGATAACCGCCTTCTCCCAGCACCTCACGGCTGAGCAACCGCTCGGCAAACCCGCCCGCGGCAATCGCCAGGTCAATGCTGCGTTCCATTAGCGCCTGGGCGACGATCTGGCTGTGGGTCTGGCGGAAAATCAGCCGCAGCTTCGGCGCGCTTCGGGCAATTTCTTCGATCAGCCGCCGGCCGTAGGCAATTTCGAAATCATCCGACATTCCTACGGTGACCGAGCGGCCTTCGTACTGTTGCGCAGCCGGATCGACCATCGCCAGGCTCTGCCGGCATTTATTCAGGGCATCGCTGACCACCGGTTTTAGCTGGTTGGCCTTGAGCGAGGGGGCCAGGCCACGTCCGGTGCGCACGAACAACTGATCGCCATACAGCTCGCGCAACCGACGCAAGGCCGCGCTGACGGCCGATTGCGTCACGCCCAGGCGCAATGCGGCACGGCTGGCGCTGGACTCTTCGTGCAGCGCTTCGAAGACTTTGAGCAGGTTGAGGTCGACGTCGGTGATATTCATTTTGTTCATATCATTAAGCAGTTAATCGGTCTTTATTGATGATCGCGTGACGCCGGAGAATGAGCAACACCTGACGCGAATGGAGTTTCCAAGATGGCCAAATCAATCGTTGCGGCCCTGCAGATCGGCGCCTTGCCTGGTGGCAAGGCTGAAACCCTGGAACAGATCCTGTCCTATGAAAACGCGATCATCGAATCCGGCGCCGGGTTGGTGGTGATGCCGGAAGCGCTGTTGGGCGGTTATCCCAAAGGCGAGGGCTTTGGCACTCAATTGGGTTATCGCTTGCCACAAGGGCGCGAAGCCTTTGCCCGCTATTTTGCCAATGCCATCGACGTACCCGGCGCGGAAACCGAGGCGCTGGCGGGGCTGTGCGCACGCACCGGAGCCAATCTGGTGATCGGTGTGATCGAGCGCTTCGGCAGCACTTTGTACTGCACCGTGCTGTACTTCGATCCGCAGGCGGGGCTGGTGGCCAAACACCGCAAACTGATGCCCACCGGCACCGAACGGCTGATCTGGGGCAAGGGCGATGGCTCGACCTTGCCGGTGATCGACAGCCAGGTCGGGCGCATCGGTGCGGTGGTGTGCTGGGAAAACATGATGCCGCTGCTGCGCACGGCGATGTACGCCAAGGGCGTGGAGGTGTGGTGCGCGCCGACCGTGGACGAGCGGGAGATGTGGCAGGTCAGCATGCGCCACATCGCCCATGAAGGGCGTTGCTTTGTGGTCAGCGCCTGTCAGGTCCAGGCATCGCCCCAGGACTTGGGCCTGGACATCGCCAACTGGCCGGCGCAGCGGCCGTTGATTGCCGGCGGCAGCGTGATCGTAGGACCCATGGGCGACATCCTTGCCGGGCCGTTGCGCGAAAGCGCCGGGCTGCTTACCGCGCAAATCGACACGGACGACCTGGTACGCGCCCGCTACGACTATGACGTGGTCGGCCACTATGCCCGGCCGGATGTGTTCGAGCTGACCGTGGACGAGCGCGCCAAACCCGGGGTGCGCTTCATCTCCTGATGTCCTGCGGGCTTTGGCCAAAGCAGTCAGACAACTTGATAACTTTGACCATTGCCCGACACCCCGCGCAGAGCGAGTATTTCCCTGTTGATTACGGTTCCCCCAACCTAATAAGAAACACAGAGGGATTCTGGCAATGCGCGATTACTTGTCTGCTACTTCTCAGTTCAACTATCAGCACACCGTCGATGCCGCGCTCGCGGGCGACCTGACGGCCGTCAACGCCTGTGTCGAATGCTGTGACCGACATGCCTTGCCGGGCCGCATCGCGCTGTTCTGGGAAGGACGCGACGGCACCAGTGCGACGTACACCTTCACCGACTTGCAGGACAAGGCCGCGCGTTTCGCCAACTACCTGCTGGCCCAGGGCGTGAAAAAAGGCGACAAGGTCGCCGGCCTGTTGCCACGCAATATCGAACTCTTGATCACCGTGTTCGCCACCTGGCGCATCGGCGCGGTGTATCAACCGCTGTTTACCGCGTTCGGCCCCAAAGCCATCGAGCACCGCTTGGGCAGCTCTGGCGCCAAGGTTGTGGTGACCGATGCCGTGAACCGGCCGAAACTCGCCGAAGTCGCCGATTGCCCGACCACGGTGACCGTCACCGGTGCCAAAGGGCAGGGCCTGGTGCGTGGCGATTTCAGTTTCTGGGCCGAACTGGCCAATTATTCCGCCGACTGTGAACCGGTGCTGCTGACCGGCGAAGACCCGTTCCTGCTGATGTTCACCTCGGGCACCACCGGCCCGTCGAAAGCGCTGTCGGTGCCGCTCAAGGCCATCGTTGCGTTCCAGGGCTACACCCGCGATGCGGTGGATCTGCGCCCGGAGGACGCCTTCTGGAACGTCGCCGACCCGGGTTGGGCCTACGGCATTTATTTCGGTGTCACCGGGCCAATGGCCATGGGTCATCCGATCACCTTTTACGATGGCCCGTTCACCCTCGAAAGCACCTGCCGGGTGATCAACAAGTACGGGATCACCAACCTCACCGGTTCGCCGACGGCCTACCGTTTGCTGATTGCCGGCGGCGATGAGTTCGCCAGATCGATCAAGGGCAAGCTGCGTATCGTCAGCAGCGCCGGCGAGCCGCTGAACCCGGAAGTGATCCGCTGGTTTGCCGACAACCTCGGTGTGGTCATCCACGACCATTACGGTCAGACCGAGCTGGGCATGGTGCTGTGCAACCACCACGGCCTGGAACACCCGATTCATATGGGCGCCGCCGGTTTCGCCTCGCCGGGCCACCGCATTGTGGTGCTGGATGACGACTATAAAGAGCTGGGTGTCGGCCAGCCCGGCATCCTCGCCATCGACCGCAGCCAATCGCCGATGTGCTGGTTCGCCGGCTACGAAGGCGGGCCGACCAAGGCCTTTGTCGGCAACTACTATCTGAGTGGCGACACCGTGGAGTGGAACCCGGACGGCAGCATCAGCTTCGTCGGTCGCAGCGATGACGTGATCACCACCTCCGGCTACAGGGTCGGTCCCTTCGACGTGGAAAGTGCGCTGATCGAACACCCGGCGGTGGTCGAGGCCGCCGTGGTCGGCAAGCCCGATCCGGAGCGCACCGAACTGGTGAAGGCGTTCGTCGTGCTCAGCCCGCAATACCGCGCCGCCCCTGAGTTGGCCGAAGAACTGCGCCAGCACGTGCGCAAGCGTCTGGCGGCGCACTCGTACCCCCGTGAAATCGAATTTGTCAGCGAATTGCCGAAAACCCCAAGCGGCAAATTGCAGCGCTTTATCTTGCGCAACCAGGAAATCGCCAAGGCTCAAGAGGCTGCGGCGAAGAACGTTCCAGCTTGAATCCAGGGAAACAATGATGCAGATCCAGAACAAGATTTTTATCGTCACCGGCGGCGCTTCCGGCCTCGGTGCAGCGACTGCCGAGGTGCTCGTTGCCGCTGGCGCGAAAGTGATGCTGGTGGATATGAACGCCGAAGCCGTTGCAGCTCAGGCCCAGCGCCTTGGCGCGCAAAGCGTGGTGGCGGACATCAGCGACGAGGCGGCGGCCGAAGCGGCCGTTCAGGCGACGGTCAAGGCTTTCGGCGGCCTCAACGGTCTGGTCAATTGCGCCGGCATCGTGCGTGGCGAGAAGATTCTCGGCAAGAACGGTCCGCACTTGCTGGCCAGTTTCAGCCAGGTGATCAACGTCAACCTGATCGGTAGCTTCAACATGCTGCGCCTTGCGGCAGCGGCGATTGCCGAGACCGAAGCGGATGCCGACGGTGAGCGCGGCGTGATTATCAACACCGCATCTGCCGCGGCTTACGACGGTCAGATCGGCCAGGCGGCTTACTCGGCGTCCAAGGGGGCGATTGTCAGCCTGACCTTGCCGGCGGCTCGTGAGCTGGCGCGTTTCGGCATCCGTGTGATGACCATCGCCCCGGGTATATTCGAAACGCCGATGATGGCCGGCATGACCCAGGAAGTCCGCGATTCCCTGGCCGCCGGCGTGCCGTTCCCGCCACGTCTGGGCAAACCGGCCGAGTACGCAGGGCTGGTCAGGCATATCATAGAAAACAGCATGCTCAATGGCGAGGTGATCCGTCTCGACGGTGCCTTGCGCATGGCCGCCAAGTAAGGAGGATTTGTCATGACAATGTCCAACGATCCAATTGTTATCGTCAGCGCCGTCCGCACCCCGATGGGCGGCTTCCAGGGCGAACTGAAAAGCCTGACCGCGCCGCAACTTGGTGCTGCTGCCATCAAGGCCGCGGTTGAACGCGCCGGCGTCGCCAGTGATAGCGTCGATGAAGTGCTGTTTGGCTGCGTACTGCCGGCTGGCCTCGGCCAGGCCCCGGCGCGTCAGGCGGCGCTGGGTGCCGGGCTGGATAAATCGACCCGCTGCACCACTCTGAACAAGATGTGCGGCTCCGGCATGGAAGCGGCGATTCTGGCCCATGACATGTTGTTGGCCGGCAGTGCCGACGTGGTGGTCGCCGGTGGCATGGAAAGCATGTCCAACGCGCCTTATCTGCTGGACCGCGCCCGCGCCGGCTACCGCATGGGCCATGGCAAGGTGCAGGACTCGATGTTCCTTGACGGCCTCGAAGACGCCTACGACAAGGGCCGCCTGATGGGCACCTTCGCCGAGGAATGCGCCGAAACCAACGGCTTCAGCCGTGAAGCCCAGGACGCGTTCGCCATTGCCTCGACCACCCGCGCGCAGCAGGCGATCAAGGACGGTAGCTTCAAGGACGAAATCGTCCCGCTGACCGTGACGGTCGGCAAAGAGCAGGTGGTGATCAGCAATGACGAGCAGCCACCAAAAGCCAGGCTGGACAAGATCGCTTCGTTGAAGCCGGCTTTCCGCGAAGGCGGTACGGTGACCGCGGCCAACTCCAGTTCGATTTCCGACGGTGCCGCCGCGCTGGTGCTGATGCGTCAGTCCCAGGCACAGAAGCAAGGCCTGAAACCCTTGGCGGTGATCCATGGCCACGCGGCGTTCGCCGACACTCCGGGCCTGTTCCCGGTGGCGCCAATCGGTGCAATCAAGAAATTGATGAAGAAAACCGGCTGGTCGCTCAATGACGTCGATCTGGTGGAAGTCAACGAAGCCTTCGCCGTGGTCGGCATGGCCGCGATGACTCATCTGGAAATCCCCCACGAGAAGCTCAACGTGCACGGCGGTGCTTGCGCCCTCGGTCACCCGATCGGCGCGTCCGGCGCGCGGATTCTGGTGACTTTGCTCTCGGCCCTGCGCCAGAAAGGCTTGAAGCGTGGCGTTGCAGCGATTTGTATCGGCGGCGGTGAAGCGACGGCCATGGCCGTGGAATGCCTCTATTAAGTCCAGTGCAAATCACTGTGGGAGCGGGCTTGCCCGCGATAGCGGACTGTCAGTCAACCACGATGTTGGATGTGATGGCCTCATCGCGGGCAAGCCCGCTCCCACAGGTCCAGTGTTTCAGCTTGCATGAATGGCACGATTTTTTAAGGATTCACCATGATCCCCAATGACGACCAACAACAAATCCGCGACATGGCCCGGGACTTTGCCCAGGAACGCCTGAAGCCGTTCGCCGCCGAGTGGGACCGCGAGCACCGCTTTCCCAAGGAAGCCATCGGCGAGATGGCCGGGCTGGGCTTCTTCGGCATGCTGGTGCCGGAGCAGTGGGGCGGTTGCGACACCGGTTACCTGGCCTACGCCATGGCGCTCGAAGAAATCGCCGCCGGCGATGGCGCCTGCTCGACCATCATGAGCGTGCACAACTCCGTGGGCTGTGTGCCGATCCTCAACTACGGCACCGATGAGCAGAAGGAGCGCTTCCTCAAACCGCTGGCCAGCGGCGCGATGCTCGGCGCTTTCGCCCTGACCGAACCCCAGGCCGGTTCCGACGCCAGCGGCCTGAAAACCCGTGCCCGTCTGGAAGGTGATCATTACGTGCTCAACGGTTGCAAGCAGTTCATCACGTCCGGGCAGAATGCCGCAGTGGTGATCGTGTTTGCGGTGACCGATCCGAATGCTGGCAAGCGGGGCATCAGCGCGTTTATCGTGCCGGCCGATTCGCCGGGCTACACCGTCGCAAGGGTCGAGGACAAGCTCGGCCAGCATGCGTCCGACACCTGCCAGATTCTCTTCGAAGACGTGAAAGTCCCGGTGGCCAACCGTTTGGGCGAGGAGGGCGAAGGCTACAGGATTGCCCTGGCCAACCTTGAAGGCGGTCGCGTCGGCATCGCTTCGCAATCGGTGGGCATGGCCCGCGCCGCGTTCGAAGCGGCGCGCGATTACGCTCGTGAGCGCCAGAGCTTCGGCAAGCCGATCATCGAGCACCAGGCCGTGGCCTTCCGTCTGGCGGACATGGCCACCCAGATCGCCGTGGCGCGGCAAATGGTGCACTACGCCGCCGCCCTGCGTGACAGTGGCAAGCCGGCGCTGGTCGAGGCGTCGATGGCCAAACTGTTCGCCTCGGAAATGGCCGAGAAGGTATGCTCCTCGGCGCTGCAAACCCTGGGCGGTTACGGTTACCTCAACGATTTCCCGCTGGAACGGATCTACCGCGACGTGCGGGTCTGCCAGATCTACGAAGGCACCAGCGATATTCAACGCATGGTCATTTCACGCAACTTATAAGAAGGAGTCCGCCCTGTGAGCGACAAAGAGCTGAACTACGAAACGATTTTGCAGGAAACCCACGGCCGCGTTGGCCTGATCACCCTCAACCGTCCACAAGCGCTGAATGCGTTGAACGCGCAGATCGTCAGTGAGCTGAACCAGGCCCTCGATGGCTTCGAGGCTGACTCGAACATCGGCTGCATCGTCCTGACCGGTTCGAAAAAAGCCTTCGCCGCCGGTGCCGACATCAAGGAAATGGCCGAGCTGACCTATCCGCAGATCTACATCGACGATCTGTTCAGCGATAGCGATCGCGTGGCCAACCGCCGCAAGCCGATCATCGCGGCGGTCAACGGTTTCGCTTTGGGCGGTGGCTGCGAACTGGCGCTGATGTGCGACTTCATTCTGGCCGGCGACAACGCCCGATTCGGCCAGCCGGAAATCAACCTCGGCGTGCTGCCGGGTATGGGCGGCACCCAGCGCCTGACCCGTGCCGTGGGCAAGGCCAAGGCCATGGAAATGTGCCTGAGCGGGCGCCTGATCGATGCCGTGGAAGCAGAGCGTTGCGGGATTGTCGCGCGTATCGTACCGAGCGATGAACTGCTGGATGAAGCGCTGAAAGTCGCGGCATTGATCGCCAAAAAATCGTTGCCGATTGCGATGATGGTCAAGGAAAGCGTCAACCGTGCCTTCGAAGTGAGCCTGGCCGAAGGCGTGCGCTTTGAGCGCCGGGTGTTCCATGCGGCGTTTGCGACACAGGATCAGAAGGAAGGGATGGCGGCGTTCATTGCCAAGCGTGAGGCGGAGTTCGTCGGTAAGTAATGCGGCGTATTTGCTGACGCTATCGCTGGCAAGCCAGCTCCCACAGGGTCCGGGGTGTACACAACATGGGTGAACAACCGAGAACACTGTGGGAGCTGGCTTGCCAGCGATGCCTTTAAGGCTTCAAACCAATTTACAGCCAAAAGATCGCAGCCTTCGGCA
>NZ_AKJG01000165.1 GCF_000282455.1 Pseudomonas sp. GM74 | reverse complement strand
ATCAAGGCTTCGCTAGTGAAGTTCGTCAAAGACGAAGATGGTCTGACCATTGTGGAATACGCGGTGGCAGGTGGGCTAATAACCCTGGCGGTTGTCACTGCTTTTACCACCTTGGGCACCGCCATTATCACCCAGCTCGGTAGGCTAGCTGCTTGTATGGGCGCCACGGGTGCGGGGACGTGCACATAAGTCTATTCCCAGTGAGAGATGCAGCGATGCCTATTGAGCAGATGTTTACATCAATAGTTCTGTTAGGGCTGCTAGGTATTGCGGTGGTGAGCGACCTTCGTCGCCACCGCATCCCCAACCTGCTGGTTCTTGTAGGACTTGTTTTGGGTTTGACCAGTCAGGTTTACGCCAGTGGAGTTGAGGGGCTTGGTAATGCTGCGCTGGCCATGCTGATCGGCTTTGCAGTGTTTCTACCCTTGTACGCCCTGGGCGGTATGGCCGCCGGGGACGTCAAGTTGATGGCCATGGTCGGATGTTTTTTTACACCGCATAACGCGTTGTGGACGGCGTTTTTCAGTCTGATGGCCGGTGGTTTGTGCGGTTTTTTGATCATCCTTTTTCGTGGCCAGCTGCTGCGAACCTTCGCGCGCTACTGGTTGATATTAAGGGCGCGAACCTACTTGGTTCCGGCGGTAGATGAAGTGGCCGGAAAGCCTTTCCCATACTCCGTTGCAATTTTGCTCGGAACCCTGGCCAGTGGCTATTGGCTGCAGATCGGCCCGTAGCCCAGGAGGCTAGTCATGCATGTCATCGTCGAAAGTGATGCCTACCCCAGCGATAGGGGAGCGGTGCAACGCCTGGCTCCCCAGCCCTGCACTATCCGTGAAACCGGCCTGACGGACAGTTTTCTCGGAGAGTTAGTGTGCAAGCATTTGTTTGATGCCGGCGTGCTGGACATGTCGCGGCTGGTGGAGCGCCTGGCGCTTACTGGTGCTGTACTTGAAGAGGTCCTGGCGTTTCTGCGCAAGGATGGTCGTGTCGAAGTGCTGGGCCAGGTGAGCCAAACGGGTGGGCAGTCGCTGCGTTATGGCCTGACCGAACGCGGACGCAGTGCCGCCCGCGATGCCCTGTCGCGTAGCGGTTACATAGGAGCAGCACCGTTTCCGGTGAGTACCTACCGGTCCCTGATCAAACTGCAGACCATTCACCATGGTCGCATCAACGCCAACGATATGCGCAATGCCCTGGCAGGCGTAGTGCTCACGGAGGAGATGCTCGATCAGTTGGGTGTGGCGATGAACTCCGGGCGCGCGATCATGATTTATGGCCCCGCGGGTACTGGCAAGACTTATGTCAGCAGCCGGCTGATCCGCCTGTTCGCCGAAGCAATCTGGGTCCCTCATGCCATCGTCATCAACGAGTCGGTGATCGAGATCTATGACCCGCAGGTGCATCAGCGCCTCGATGACAACGCTCAACAGAACAATCTGATGCTCAACGAAGGGATCGACCGTCGACTGCTGTGCTGTAAACGCCCGATCGTCATCACGGGCGGTGAATTGAGCATGGAACAGCTGGATGTTCGTTATGACCCTTTCACCCGTCAATACCAGGCTGCCCTGCAGCTCAAGGCCAGCAATGGCCTATTCATCATCGACGATATGGGGCGCCAGCGCATGGCACCCGCCGAGCTGCTCAATCGCTGGATCGTCCCGATGGAAGAGAAGCGTGACTTTCTCAATTTGGGCGGCGGTCGGCATTGCGAGTTGCCGTTCGATCTGATTCTGGTGTTCTCCACCAACCTCAATCCCCTGGAGCTGGCCGATGAGGCCTTCCTTCGCCGGATTGGCTACAAGCTGCAATTCGGTTACCTGAAGCCTGAGGAGTACGAAAAGATTTGGCGTCAGGAAAGTGAGCGACTGGGCATTTCCTATGACCCGTTGCTGGTGCGTTATGTATTGCAAAGGCTTTATGCAAGTGAAGGCATGCCCCTGGTGCCCTGCCATCCCCGCGATCTCCTGAACATGGCGCTCGATCGCCAGCGTTATATCGGCGGTTCCGGACCACTGTCACCGAAAGAGTTGGAATGGGCCTGGCACAACTACTTCGTCCAGCTCGACTTTCTTTGATACGGAGATACTGACATGAGCTCTCGCACGCTTACCCTGATAGGCGCTTCCCTGGCCATGGGCCTTGGGGCGGCATGGATGGCCGACTCCTGGCTGAGCGCGCGGCTCAATGCCAGCCCGGATGATCACCTTCGAAACGTTGTGGTCGCCACGGTCGAGATTCCATTCGGGCAGATGGTCGAGGCCCAGCAGGTCACGACCGTACGCATGCCCATGGATACGATCCCGGAGGATGCCTTCGATGCCAGCGAAAAAGCCGTGGGCAAGATCGCAACCTTCGACATTCTGCGGGGCGACATCGTGCGCGGTGCGCGTCTGAGCGAGCACCTGGGGGGCAGCACCCTGGCCTCTTTGATTGCGCCTGACAAACGCGCCATATCGGTACGTGTGGACGATGTGGTCGGTGTCGGCGGATTCCTGTTACCGGGTAACCGGGTCGATGTACTGGCGACCAAAACCACCAATTCCGGCAGTAACAGCGCCACGTCCAGGACCATCCTCGAGAACTTGCGGGTGTTGGCGGTGGATCAGACTGCGGGTACCGACAAGACGCAACCGGTAGTGGTGCGCGCAGTGACGCTGGAGATGTCGGCTTCTGAAGCGGAAGCCCTGGTCACGGCGCAGACGGAAGGCAAGTTGCAACTGGCGCTGCGTAACCCGCTGAACCTCGAGAAGAAAACCCCGGCCGTTGCGCCAGCTACGCCTTTTGCACCTGCTGCCCCGGTCATGGCTGTGGCCACCGCCGAGGCGCCAAAACGCGTGATACAGCGCAGCAGTGGCGAGGGCGGGGGTATCACCGTTATCCGCGGGATCGAAGCCAAAGTAGTCAACATTCGCTGACAGGGCGCAACGGGTATCTGGACACCAGGGTATTGGCGGAGCCGATCCGGATCCGTATCGGCAATCGAGGGCTTGATGATGAATCTTCGTATTCGGCGGCCGTTCACTTCGACGCCAAGGCGCCAGGAAGGATCGGTGAGTGCATTGATGGTGATCGCGCTGGCGGCGATGGCCATGATGGCGGCGTTGGCCTTGGATGGCGGGCATATAATGCTGAACAAAACGCGCCTGCAGAATGCGGTGGACGCCGCCGCCCTGAGTGGCGCCAAAACCCTGAGTCAGGTAGAGGGGGGCGTCAACAGTGTCAGCGCGGCCAACGCGACGCGTACCGCCGCGTTCAATACGCTGACACAAAATGCCAATGCCACAGGCAACAACGAATTGGCCACGGCGGTCGGCGGCGACGTCGGTGCATTTGCAGTGGTGGAACTGGCAAGCAGCGTCTATGGCCCGTTCACCTTTCCCGGGCCGACGGATGCCAAATACGTTCGGGTATCGGTAGCGAGTTATAGCCTGACGGGATTTTTCTGGAGCTTCGCCCAGTCATTAGGCGCCGTGGGTAACAAGGCGGTGGCGGCGATCGCCACCGCGGGACCCAGCCCTACCAGCCCCTGCGATCTCGCGCCTTTGATGGTCTGTGGCGATCCGGCTCAATACAACCCGGGCGCCGGTATGTTCTGGGGCTTCCAGTTTGGTGATTTGAAGGTATTGAAGACGGCTTCCGGCAATCAGTCGCCCATTGGTCCAGGCAACTTTCAGTTGCTCGATTTTGGCTCGGGCGGCAATGCGGTCAGGGAGGAGATGGCCGGAGGCGGCAAGGTCTGCCGCAATGTGGGAGACAACGTCACGACCGAGCCTGGCAACAAGGTCGGCCCTGCATCTCAAGGCCTGAATACGCGCTTCGGCATCTACAACGGCCCGGTCAGTGCCTCGGACTATCCGCCGGACCTGGTGACCACGTCCAGTAATCCCCCCATCACTGACGACGGCACAGGCCCGAAGTACCAAGGGCAAACCATCACCTCGAACAATGGCACTCTCACGGCAGGCGGCAACCCGATACTGGACTACAACGACTGGCGTACGAGCGTTGCCGCGTGTGTGGCAGGGGGCAGTGGCTGTCAGGGCAATGGGGTGTTCGAGCGCCGGATGCTGAAAATCGTGGTGGGCAACTGCGCCGGGAAAAACAGTGGTTCAACCTCGATTCCCGTCCTCGGTTTTGGTTGTTATTTCGTGGTGCAGCCCATGGATGGCGGCGGCGGGGAAGCGGAGATCTTCGGCCAGTTCGTGAAGGAGTGCGAAGGCGACAACGTGGCCGGCCCCTCGCCATCCACCGATTCCGGCCCGCAGATCATTCAGCTCTACAAAACCTATCTCAACGGCAGCAGCACTCCGAGCACTGACTCGTAGGGGGCGTCATGAGACTTCATGGATTTAAACATCTGCAGCGCCAGCAAGGCCTGGCCATGGTGGAATTCACCCTCATCCTGCCGGTGTTGCTGTTGCTGCTACTGGGCTTCGGTGAATTCGGCCGTATGTTCTATCAGTACAACTTGTTGCTGCAGGCCAGCCGCGATGCCGACCGTTTCGTCGCCAGCCAGGCCTGGGACTCGACGCTGGGGGCGGTCGCTCTGAGCGATACGTTGAAGACTCAGACGAAAAACGTTGCGGTGTATGGCGTACCTGCCAACACCGGGACCGCTGTGGTGTCAGGGTTGACGACTGGCAACGTGGTCGTTGCCGCAGTGGGCACCGACCATGTGCGGGTCACTATCACATACACGTTCTGCCCGGTGATTGGCGCTGGCAATTGCGCCGGATCGCTTCCCGGTTTTTTTGGCAATTCGATTGCACTGGGCATTCCGCTGGTCGCCACTACCGTGATGAGGGCCCTGTGATGAATAGAAAACACATGCGCGGCGCCTATATGGTGGAGTTCGCCATCGTTGGTCTGCTGGTGTTCACGCTGTTGTTCGGCGTAGTGGAAATGGGCCGCCTGTACTTCACGGTCAATGCGCTGGATGAAGCCGTACGCCGTGGTACGCGCCTGGCGGCGGTGTGCAATATCAGCGATCCGGTGGTGTTGCGGCGGGCGATCTTCAATGCCGCGGGCAATGCAGGTAATAGCCAGTTGATCGGCGATCTGGCCACCACCCATCTGACGTTGACCTACCTGGACGCAGACGGTGCTCTGGTGGCCAACCCCGCTGACACTGTCAGCGCCAATGGTTTTCGTGCCATCCGCTATGTCCGGTTGAGCTTGCAAAATTTCGTATTCAATCTGTTTATTCCCGGGTTCGGTGTGCCCTTTACGCTGCCTACATTCAGGGCAACGTTGCCACGTGAAAGCCTCGGGCGTCATTCCGATTCCGGGGAGATCACGCCATGCTGAATACCAAGGAAAATCCACTCTCTACCTCGACCGGCAAAGCCGGGCTACGGTTGCTGATCAGCAGCCGTGATGCCACGTCGTTGCGCGACCTGCAGAGCGTCTGCCAACGCATGCCCAGCCTGGAGGTCAGCACTCGCCTGGTGAGCAATGGGCATGTCGACCCGCTCTACGGCCTGGACCGGATGCCCGATCTGTTGCTGTTGCGAGTCAGCCACCTGTGGCGTGAAGAGCTGTCGGCACTGTTGCAGCGCCCGGCCCATGAGCGTCCGCCGATGTTGGTGTGCGGTCTGCTGAGCGAACAGGAAAGCATGCGCCTGGCGATGCAGGCCGGCGCCCGTGACGTGCTGCCGGAGCCCGTCGCCGAGACGGAACTGGTCGCCGCTTTGAATCGGCTGGTCATGGAGGTTCGGACCGGCAGCGGGACAGAAGGGAAATTGCTCGCCGTGATCAGCGCCAAGGGAGGATCCGGCGGCACCATGCTGGCTTGCAACCTGGCTCAGCAACTCAGCATGAAGGGTGGCAGTACCCTGTTGCTGGATATGGACCTGCAATTTGGCAGCGTGACGCATTACCTGGATGTGGCGCAAACCCACAGCCACCTGGAGGTGTTGCATCAGATCGACGGCATGGACAGCGTCGCGCTACGGGGTTTTTGCAGTCACTTCAGCCCGACTTTGCATGTACTGGGTGGACGAGCCGGTGAGCTGTGTCTGACGCAGGATGCCCAGCCTGAGCAACTCGACACCCTCATGCAGTTGGCCCGCGCCAGCTATGACTGGGTAGTGATCGATCTGCCTCGGCAAATCGACCACCTCACCGGCTCCGTACTGGAACAGGTGGATCGGGTGTACGTGGTGGTGCAGCAGAGCGTCAGCCATCTGCGCGATGCCAGCTCCCTGGTGCGGATTCTTCGCGAAGACCTGGGCGTGCGTGGGGATCAGTTGCAGATAGTGGTCAACCGCTATGACAAGGCGGCAGCGGTCAGCCTCAAGGATATCGGCGAGGCACTGCGTAGCACGAATCTGTCGAAATTACCCAACGACTTCAA
Organism: Pseudomonas sp. GM74; assembly: GCF_000282455.1. Taxonomy (GTDB): domain Bacteria; phylum Pseudomonadota; class Gammaproteobacteria; order Pseudomonadales; family Pseudomonadaceae; genus Aquipseudomonas. The sequence goes on along the minus strand of NZ_AKJG01000165.1, from coordinate 14,370 downwards.
CCAGGTCAGTCAGAGCCAGAACACTGGCGTGCCGTTGGAGCTGCATGCGCCGAAAGCAGCGATCACCGCTGCGCTGCGCAACGTGGCCGATGAGCTGGTCGGCAATCAGATGGCTGGAAAAAAAGGCGTGTTCAAACGCGCATTCAACCGTTTTTTCGGGGGGTGACCCATGATCAGCGACTTTCGTAACCGCTTGCGCAAACAGTCCGGTAAATCCACCTCGTCGCAGGCTAACCAGCCGGGTGACGACCAGCCGGATCCGGCCGAGGAAATAATGGCGTGGGAACGTGCAACGCCGGATGTTCTTTACGAAACCAAAAGTCAGGTCACCCCGGTGGAAGCCGAGTGGCGGGAAAAGATTTACCAGCAGTTGCTCAAGGTCATGGATCTGTCCTTGCTGGACTCCCTGGAACAGCCTGAGGCCGCGCGGCAGATTCGTGATATTTGCCAGCGTCTTCTCGATGAGCATTCGGCACCGGTGAGTACTTCCAGCCGCCAGTTGATCATCAAGCAGATTATCGACGAGGTGCTCGGTCTGGGGCCTCTGGAACCGCTGCTGGCCGACCACACTGTGTCCGACATTTTGGTCAACCGGCATGACTCGGTGTACGTCGAGCGCTTCGGTAAGCTGCAACGCACTGATGTGCGTTTTCGCAATGATCAGCATTTGCTGAACATCATTGACCGCATCGTCTCCAGCCTGGGTCGGCGTATCGATGAGTCTTCGCCATTGGTGGATGCGCGGCTCAAGGACGGTTCGCGGGTCAACGCGATTATTCCGCCGCTGGCCATCGACGGCCCGAGCATGTCGATCCGGCGCTTTGCGGTGGACCTGCTCAATACCGACAGCCTGATCCAGGTGGGGGCGTTGACCCCGGCCATTGCCCTGCTGCTCAAGGCGATTGTCCGTGGGCGCTTGAACGTGCTGATTTCCGGCGGTACCGGCAGCGGCAAAACCACCATGCTCAATGTCCTGTCCAGTTTCATTCCGCACAACGAGCGGATCGTCACCATCGAGGATTCGGCTGAACTGCAACTGCAGCAGCCCCATGTGGTGCGCCTGGAAACCCGGCCTTCGAATATCGAGGGGCGCGGCGAGGTGAGCCAGCGGGAGTTGGTGCGCAACAGCCTGCGGATGCGGCCGGACCGCATCGTGATCGGCGAAGTGCGCGGCGCCGAGGCGCTGGACATGCTGACGGCGATGAACACCGGTCACGACGGCTCGCTGACCACGATCCACGCCAACACCGCGCGTGATGCATTGGGGCGAATCGAGAACATGGTGTCGATGACCGGGGCGACCTTTCCGATCAAGGCCATGCGCCAACAAATCGCTTCGGCCATCGGAGTGGTCATCCAGCTGGAACGCCAGGAGGACGGCAAGCGCCGCCTGGTCAGCGTGCAGGAGATCAATGGTATGGAGGGCGAGATCATCACCATGACCGAAATCTTCTCCTTCGTGCGCCACGGCATGGGCGAAAACGGCGAAGTACTCGGTGATTTTCGGCCCAGCGGCATGATCCCCGCCTTCCGCGATGTGCTGGCCAAGCGCGGTATCGAGTTGCCGCTTGCGATGTTCAGGCCTGAGTGGATGGAGGCACGGCAATCATGAGCCAGGTTCCTGGTGAATTCATTCTGATGTTCCTCGGCATGGTGTTTATTGCCGTCTTCCTCCTGTCCCAGGGCGTGGCGGTGCCGGTATTCGGCGAGGCCGGCAAGATGCGCAAGCGTATTCGTGGCCGCTTGCATGTACTGGAGAAAGCCAACAATCAGTCCAGTATGCAGACCGTGTTGCGACAGAAATACCTGACGCGTTTGTCGCCATTGGAGGCCTGGCTTGAGCAGCTGCCTTTTATGGAGGCATTGACGCAAATGATTGAGCAGTCCGGGCACGAATACCGAGTCTATCGGGTATTGCTGCTCGGGCTGGTGCTGGGAGTCTGGGCGGGTATCTTGATCTGGATGGTTTGGTCAGTCTGGTGGATGGCGCTGCTGGTGGGTTTCGCGGTCTTCTGGTTACCCATACTGAAAATCTCTCGCGACCGTGGCAAGCGTTTCGCTGCGTTCGAGGAAGGCCTGCCGGATGCGCTGGACGCGATGTGTCGCGCTTTGCGCGCCGGACACCCCTTCAACGAAACCCTGCGCCTGGTGGCCGAGGAGCACAAGGGGCCGGTCGCTCATGAGTTCGGCCTGACGTTCGCCGATATCAACTATGGCAACGATGTGCGCCGGGCCATGCTCGGTCTGCTGGAGAGGATGCCAAGCATGACGGTGATGATGCTGGTGACCTCGCTCCTTATCCATCGCGAGACCGGCGGTAATCTGACCGAGGTGCTGGAGCGTCTGAGTCTGCTGATCCGCGGGCGCTTCCGCTTTCAGCGCAAGGTCAAAACCCTGTCGGCCGAAGGGCGGATGTCGGCCTGGATACTGGTGGCCATTCCCTTCGTACTGGCGGCTGTGATTTTGTTGATTACCCCTAAATACATGCCATTGCTGCTCAATGATCCGGTGGGCCATAAGCTGATATTTTGGGCTTTTGGTGCCATGTTGGTCGGGATTTTCTGGATTCGCAAAATTATCCGGATTCAGGTTTAAGCGGTATTCGCTACCGGGAGGTACAGGCCATGGATTTTTTACTCGGGTTATTCAGTCGGGTCACGGGGAACGAGGAGATGGCGCGCCTGTTGTTCCTTGGCGCGATTGGTTTGAGTACGGTACTTGCGGTGGGTGCCGTGATCCTGCTGATGATGGGGCTTCAGGATCCCGTGCAGCGTCGTCTGGCGCTGATCAAGCGTGGTCATTTAGGCAACGCGAACGGGCAGGAAGCTCCGGGTAACCTGCAACTGTTGCTGGAGCGGGTCGGCCAGCGCTTTGCCTCGGCCGAGTCGGCTCAAACATCCGCCACCCAGACCCTGTTAATGCATGCGGGGTACCGCTCCTCGTCGGCGGTGCAGATGTACTGGGCAGTGCGCTTGATGTTACCGCTGTTATTGATCGGTATTACGTTGCTGCTGTTGCCGATGATTCCCAAGGTTTCCCTGATCATGGGGCTGCTGTTGGTGGGCTTGGTGGCGGGTATCGGATGGTTGGTGCCAGCGCTGTATGTCGCCAAGCGCAAACAGAAGCGACAAGGCCGGCTGCGCGCCGCGTTTCCGGATGCGCTGGATCTGATGGTAGTGTGCGTGGAGTCGGGCCTGGCCTTGCCCGCGACCATCGAACGGGTGGCTGAGGAGATGTCGGTCAGTCAGGTCGATCTGGCTGAAGAACTGGCCCTGGTCAATGCACAAATCCGCGCGGGTATTTCCAGTACCGCGGCGCTCAAGCAACTGGCTGTGCGCACTGGGCTGGATGACGTACAAGGTCTGGTCAGCCTGTTGGCGCAGAGTATCCGTTTTGGTACCAGCGTGGCCGACACCTTGCGCATCTATGCCGAAGAGTTCCGTGACCGGCGTACGCAGGCCGCCGAAGAGATGGGGGCGAAAATCGGTACCAAGCTGATATTTCCACTGATTTTCTGTCTATGGCCGAGCTTCTTTCTGGTCGCTATCGGCCCCGCATTGATTGGGGTACTCAAAGCATTCGGGTGAGGTAAAACAGCCGGAGGCTGTCGAGCGCGATGGCCTCACCACCCGAGCGGGATCTGCACTTGATCTACACATCTCCCGGAGCTGCCGCAGGCTGCGATCTTTTGATTTTTCTGGCCTGGGCCTTAATTCAGAAGATCGCAGCCTGCGGCAGCTTCGGGGGTAATTCGGTAAGGATTGGATAATGTGTAGATACCACTGCTTTCCTGCACACGACATCAAGCCCGGCTTTGCAGCCAGGCTACTCTGGACTCCCCCAGAGGCAGATCACCAAGCGATATGCCTCAGTTGCCGATGGTCATTTCTCCCGCTGCATCCTGGTCATAAAATTCCGGAATCGGGTAGTTGAAGCTGTTCAGCCAGCGCTGCATGGCCAAGTCGCGTTCGGTGGCCGAAGCGGTTTGCAGGTGAGGGGAGGCAACTACACCGCGAATCTGCAGTTGCAGCCACTGTTCAGTGCCTTGTTGGTACGGCGAAGAGGGGCCCGGCTCAATGGCCCAGGCAGTGGTTGAGAGGCAAGCCGTGCACAGGATCAACAGCCGTTTGGTATTCATCTCGACTCCTCGTACGTTCTACTTGTTCGCACTGGTAGAGGCATCGGCTACCTCAGTCTTGCGATTGCCATCGGTAGCCACCACTTTTTTGGCAGAGGCCTTGAGTTTTTCCGCGCGGGTTTGAGCCTCTACGACTTGCTTGGGGCTCAAGTCGGCGCGGGTCACGAGTTCGGCGGCCGCCTTCCAGTTATCCTGATAGATCAGCAACGTCACCATGTTGAGTGCCGCCAGTGTGTTTGCCTGCTTGAGCTCCATGGCGGTCATGAACTCAAAGCGTGCTTCAGGGATCCGTCGCTGATTGAGGTAGACGACCCCCAGGTCATTTCGCATCCTGTCGTCGGTGGGGGCCATCTTCACCGCACGCTCAAGGTGAGTGGCAGCACTGGCGTTATCATTTCTGGCGGCGGCCAACTGGCCCAGGCCATGTTCCCCTTCAGCCGCCAGACAGGTGCCGAGCAAGCTTTCGTACAACGGCTGCGCGTCGCCGCTACGCCCCATCAAGCGAAGCACCCGAGCCTTGCGCAGACGAACCTGGACCACGCTATCGGGCAAACCTTCCAGATTCGCCAGGCTGGCATACAAACGGCCTTCTTCGGCCATGTTATCTGCCAGGTTCAGGGACAGTTCTTGCTCCGAACCGGGCTTGGCACAGCTGGCCGGTCGCGAAGACAGGCCATTGCTGGCACAACCTGCGAGCATTAATGTCGCCGCTATTGCAATGACTGCTTTCATCGAATGTCCCCTGGCCACAACACGTTGAACGCCTGGCCAATGGCAATACAGCTGGCTCGGCAAGCGTGCAAAGTCACCGTTACGAGTGAGGGCGAGACAAGTCTGGTTCAGGCTCCAGTTCATTGCGAGAGCCCACTGAGACTGTCGAAGTCGCCATTTTCCAGGAAAAACATGCGGTAGAAGTTCGGGTCGTAATTGCGCAGCTGCTCGCCAGGCAACGACGGTAGTTGTGCATTGGCAGCCAGTGGCTGGACCAGATGCGGGGTGACGATCATCAGCAGTTCGCGCTCTTCACGGTTGATGGTGTTGTCGCGGAAAAACGCGCCCAGAACCGGGATATCTCCCAGCCCCGGAAACTTGTTCACCTGGGAATCGTTGTGGGAGCTGATCAGGCCGCTGATGACGAAGCTTTCGCCGTCGGCCAGGGAGATGCTGGTATCTGTACGGCGCACGGTCAGGGCCGGGACTACCGTGCCGGCAATGCTCACTGCGTTGGTGAAGTCCAGTTCACTGACTTCCGGCGCCACCTTCAGCGCGATACGGTTTTTCCCGACGATGGTCGGCGTCAGGGTCAGGCGGATACCGAATTCCTTGTACTCGATGAACACGCTATCGCTGCCTGAACTGGGCACCGGAATCGGTATTTCACCGCCGGCCAGGAAGCTCGCACTTTGCCCACTGAGCGCTACCAGGCTTGGCCGCGCCAGGGTATAGGCGAAACCGCTGCCCTCCAGCGCGTTGAGTGCCACCAGGGTACTGCCGGTAGCAAACGTGAGGTTGAACTGGTCGTTTCTCACCGGTATCGACGGCGTGACAATGCCGCCAATGGTGGGCACGGTTCTCGGCGAGCCGAACAGCCAGTTGCCCCGGACGCCGAAAATCGAGGCGGAGGCTTCCTTGAGCTTGGTTCGGCTGACTTCAACGAAGCGGATATCGGTCTGCACCTGGCTCGGCAGCAGCGGGTCGTCGGAAGGCACCGACGGCGCGCTGGTCAGCGCCGACGTGGCTTTACCCTTGACGAACACCATGCTTTGGCGCGGCGTTTTCGAACAGGCCGTCCAGACCATCAGGCTGGTGGTCCCCGGCGCAATGCCCGTGAGTATGAACGCGTTGCTGCCGCTGGGTTGCACGTCGGCAATTTTCGGGTCGCCCACCGCCAGTTGCGTTACCGGAACGGGGCTGCGCAATTCATTCTGCAGTCCCTGACCGACCTCGTACGTTGTCGGCCAATTGTCCAATTGCGGGCAATTGGCCGGCGCGGCCTGAGCCGCTTCCACGCTGAGGCCCATCCAGAACAGGCCATGGATAATTCGCTTGAAAGCGGGCACTGGACGAAAGTTCATTAAGTACATCCTCACTGGATAGGCCAACTTTAGGCTGACAGAGTAGTCTCGGATCACTTCACGGGGATCGGACTATCCCCCCCAATGCGCCAGACCACTCATCCATGGCCCAGGCGTTATTCCTTGCGTGCTACACACGAGCGGGCGTAATTCGCTGATCTGGTGGGACAGCGAGCGACCTTTGCTGAAACGGTTTTCAGTGATCCGGTGACCTGGACTGCCGGCAAGAGCGATACTCGCGGCCATGGACGGCGCTGTCTGCTGTCCTGATTTCCCCTGAAAGTAATCGGCAATGCAGGTACAGAGCCGGAAAACGCCTGCCAGGATCATGGTGAGGTAACTCCTTTTGCCAGTCCGCTATCTGATCACTGAAGCTAACGTGGAAACTCGAGCCGTTATGACTTCTTGTAGTTTGAAGGTAGTTCAATCAAACCAAAGTGCCATGAATTTAAAGAAAACCCTTGGTGCAAAGTCAGGATTCAAGCAGGCGGGCGAGGGGGGCGGGCAAGGTCGTGGCACAGTGCGGTTGCCTGAAACCGGCGGGTTGCGCTGAAGGCAATAAACAAAAAAGGCCCGCATACTCAAGCATGCGGGCCTTTGGCATCACGGATTGAAGATCAGTGCTTGCTGTCCTGGTTCGACAGCGCCAGCAGCTGCTTTTCCTGGTTCCAGTCGAAAGGTTCGTCGTTCTGTTCGGCTTCGAAGCGGCGCTCTTCCAGTGCCTGGTACAGGTCGATTTCTTCATCGGACAAGTAGTGCAGGCAATCACCGGCGAAATACCACAGCAGATCCCGTGGAATCAGGTGGGCGATTTGCGGATAACGGGAAATGACTTGAGTCAGGATGTCCTGGCCCAGGTATTGGCTTTCGATCGGATCGATCGGCAGTGACGCCAGCAGTTCGTCGAAGCGCTCAAGGAACAAGACATGGCTTTCTTCGGGAACCTGCTCGGCCTCACCTACGGCGACCAGGATGCTGCGCAGGTGGTCGAGTAAAACGAGATGATCGGCAACGATGTTGGACACGAGATAAGTCCTCAAGAGCAAAACGGGCGCGGGAGTATAAAGCGCCCGTGCCCGTTTTTACATGCTTGAAAGGATCAGCGGACTTTTCCCTTGGCCAGTGCCAAAGCCTTTTGGTCAAAGTCGTCGACATCGATCACCTTGCGCCGGGCCGCCTCGGCTTCACGCAGGGTTTGGGCTTCCACCGGCTGCAATACACCCGCCTCGAGTGCGGCATCGATCACCGATTCGCCGGCTACCGGTTTGACCTGGCCACTCTTGAGTGCCACATGCAACTTCTTCTGCAACGGCTGTGCGTCGCTCAACAGATTGCAGGCGTGTTGCAATGCACCGACCGGATCGTCGCTCGCTTGCGGGCGGTAGCACCCCAGGAGCACTTCCTCCAGTGCCGGGTCGCCCTTGGCGCGGCCAATCAACCCGGCGACTTCGGCGCCGAGTTTGTCCGATGGCCCTTTGTGCCGGCGACCGAACGGGAACACGATCACTCGCAACAGGCAGCCCACGACCTTGTTCGGGAAGTTGCTCAGCAGTTCATCCATGGCCCGTTCCGCCTGGCCCAGGCTTTCTTCCATGGCCCAGGTCAGCAGTGGTGTCATGTACTGCGGTGAGTCGAGGTCGTTGTAGCGCTTGAGTGCGGCCGAGGCCAGGTAAAGGTTGCTCAGTACGTCGCCTAGCCGTGCAGACAGGCGTTCGCGGCGTTTCAGTGCGCCGCCCAGCAACATCATGCTGAGGTCGGCGAGCAGGGCGAATGCAGCGGCCTGACGGTTGAGGGCGCGGAAATAAGCCTGGCTGAGTTTGTCGCCCGGGGTGTGTTCCAGGTGCCCGAAACCGAGATTGAGCACCAGCGTACTGGCGGCGTTGCCCACGGCAAAACCGATGTGCTTGAGCAGCAGGTCATCGAACTCTCTGAGCGCCTGATCCTTGTCTTCACGACCGGCGAGGGCCATTTCCTTGAGCACGAAGGGATGGCAGCGGATTGCGCCCTGGCCGAAGATCATCAGGTTGCGCGAGAGAATGTTCGCGCCTTCGACGGTGATGAAAATCGGCGCGCAGTTCCATTTGCGGCCGAGGTAATTGTTCGGCCCCATGATGATCGCCTTGCCGCCGTGCACATCCATCGCATCGCTGATGCAGTCGCGGGCGCGCTCGGTCAGGTGGTACTTGAGAATTGCCGACAGCACCGACGGTTTCTCGCCCAGATCGACCGCATTGGCGGTCAGCATGCGGGCGGCGTCCATCATCCAGGTGTTGCCGCCAATGCGGGCCATGGCTTCCTGGATGCCTTCGAACGTGGCAATCGGCACATTGAACTGCTCGCGAACCTGAGCGTATTGGCCCGTTACCAGGCTGGTGAACTTGGCCATGCCGGTACCCACCGCCGGCAGGGAAATCGAACGCCCGACCGACAGGCAATTCATCAGCATCATCCAGCCTTTGCCGAGCATCTCCTGGCCGCCGATGAGGAACTCCAGCGGGATGAACACGTCCTTGCCCGAGTTCGGGCCATTCATGAAAGCCGCGCCCAAGGGCAGGTGCCGGCGGCCGATCTCGACACCGGCGATGTCGGTTGGAACCAGTGCCAGGCTGATGCCCAGGTCTTCCTTGTCGCCCAGCAGGTGATCCGGATCGTAGGCCTTGAAAGCCAGGCCGAGGAGGGTGGCCACCGGACCGAGGGTGATGTAGCGTTTTTCCCAGTTCAGGCGCAGGCCGAGGACTTCCTGGCCCTCCCATTCACCTTTGCAGACCACCCCGGAGTCCGGCATGCCGCCGGCGTCGGAGCCGGCCAGCGGACCGGTCAGGGCAAAGCACGGGATGTCGTCGCCGCGCGCCAGGCGAGGCAGGTAATGATTGCGTTGTTCGTCGGTGCCGTAGTGCAGCAACAGTTCGGCCGGGCCGAGGGAGTTGGGGACCATCACGGTGGAGGCGAGGTCGCCGCTGTGGCTCGCCAGTTTCATCGCCACTTGCGAGTGGGCGTAGGCGGAGAAGCCCTTGCCGCCAAACTCCTTGGGGATGATCAGGGCGAAGAAGCCATTGTCCTTGATGAAGGTCCAGGCTTGCGGCGGCAGGTCCATGGTTTGACCGAGCTGCCATTCACTGACCATGGCGCAGAGCTCATCGGTCGGCCCGTCGATGAAAGCCTGTTCCTCTTCATTCAATTGCGCCTTGGGATAGGACAGCAGTTTGCTCCAGTCCGGACGGCCACTGAACAGTTCACCGTCCCACCAGACCGTGCCGGCGTCGATGGCATCGCGTTCGGTTTGCGACATCGGCGGCAGGGTTTTCTGGAACCAGTTGAACATCGGCGCGCTGAACAATTTGCGGCGCAGGTCGGGCAGCAGCAAGGGGGCTGCGACGGCGGCGATCAACACCCAGAAAACCAGCAACAACCAGCCTGGCGCGCGACTGAAAGCGCCCATGGCCACGAGATAGATGGCCACGATGACCAAGGCGGGCAGTGGGGCAATGCGGCGGTGGGCCAAATAAGCAATTGCGACCAACAGAACCAGTATCCACAACAGCAGCATATTCATTCCTCCGTGAAACCAGGGCGAACCAGCCCACAGAGCTTAGACGGCATCCGCGAAACAGGCTGGTTGGAACGATGTGATTGGGGTCGTGGGAAACCCCGGATGATTTTCGTGCGACAAATGGGCCACACACGTGGGGAAAGCATTCATCGAGCGAGCGGCAAAGCGCCCATGTTTGGCCGAAACGTCGTTATCTCTGTGCTGAAGCTCTCGCTAGACTCGGGGCTTCCCTTGGAGATTATTCTCATGCACGAGTACCTGAGTCCCGGCCGCTTCATCGATAGTGACCATCCGTCCGTGGTGGAGTTCGCCGAAAAGCACCGCGGCGTCAGTCGCGATCCGCTGGAGCAGGCGATCAGTCTCTATTACGCCGTGCGCGAAGCGGTGCGCTACAACCCGTACACATTCAGTCGCGATCCCCAGACCCTGCGCGGCAGTCATGCGCTGGCGGCCGGGGAGAGTTACTGCGTGCCCAAGGCTACGCTGCTGGCAGGTGCCGCGCGGCATTGCGGGATTCCCGCGCGGATCGGCCTGGCGGATGTGCGCAATCATCTGTCGACGCCACGACTGCTTGAATTGCTCAAGAGCGACATGTTCGCCATGCACGGCTACACCGAATTTTACTTGCAGGATCGATGGGTCAAGGCGACGCCAGCGTTCAACCGCAAACTCTGCGACCTGTTCAATGTGGCGCCGCTGGAATTCGACGGGATCAGCGACAGCGTTTTTCATCCCTTCAATCGCGATGGCGCGAAGCTGATGGAGTACCTCGTCGATCACGGCCAGTTCGCCGACGTACCTGAAGCGTTCTTTTTCGAACACCTGGAAAAATGCTATCCGCACCTGTTCGGTGAGCAACAGCAACCGCTGTTGGGCGACATGCAGAGCGATTTGAGTCGCGCCTGATCCGGCGTATGCTGCCTGCCCACTTACCGAAAAAGAGGCGGTCATGCTGAAGATCTGGGGTCGGAAAAACTCATCGAATGTCAGAAAACCATTGTGGACCGCCGAAGAACTGGGGCTGGCCTATGAGGCGATCGACGCCGGTGGTGCCTTTGGTGTCGTCGATACGCCCGAATACCGCGCCATGAATCCCAATGGTCGCGTGCCTGTCATTGAAGACGACGGATTTGTGTTGTGGGAGTCCAACGCCATCGTGCGTTATCTGATGGCCCTGCATGCCGACGGCACGGCCTGGTACCCGAATAATCCAAAGGCCCGCGCCACAGCAGACAAGTGGATGGACTGGACCACCTCAAGCTTTGCCGGCCCGTTCCGTACAGTGTTCTGGGGCGTGCTGCGTACCCCGGCAGACCAGCAGGACTGGCCCGCGATCAAGGCGGCGATCAAGGAATGCGACACGCTGCTGGCGATGGCCGATCAGGCGTTGGCGAACAAGCCCTACCTGTCCGGGGACGAGATCGGCATGGGCGATATTCCCTTGGGCAGTTTCATTTATGCCTGGTTCGAGATGCCGATCGAGCGTGCGCCACAGCCGCATCTGCAGGCCTGGTACGCGCGGTTGAAACAGCGTCCGGCGTATCAAAAGGCGGTCATGACCGCGTTGACTTAATACTCACTATCGACACGCTTGACTGTACTTGTGTGACGGCGACAAGCACCATTGTGCCAAGTTGTTGCGGTTGTATTGTTCGCCGCCGCCCATACTTATCCCTTTCTTCCCTTCTTGGTGCGTAAATCAGATATGAGTTCCGCTCTGTCCATCCGGCAGCTAACCAAAACCTACGGCAACGGTTTCCAGGCCCTGAGTGGTATCGATCTGGATGTCGCCGAAGGTGACTTCTTCGCCTTGCTCGGCCCGAACGGCGCCGGCAAATCCACGACCATCGGCATTCTCTCGACCCTGGTGAACAAGACCAGCGGCACGGTGAACATCTTCGGTCACGACCTGGACAGGAATCCTGCGCAGCTCAAGCGCTCCATCGGCGTGGTGCCCCAGGAATTCAACTTCAACCAGTTCGAAAAGACCTTCGACATCGTCGTGACCCAGGCCGGCTACTACGGCATCCCGGCGAAAATCGCCAAGGAACGCGCCGAACAGTACCTGACCCAGCTCGGCCTGTGGGACAAGAAGGACGTGCCGTCGCGCTCGCTGTCCGGCGGCATGAAGCGTCGTCTGATGATCGCCCGCGCGCTGGTTCATGAACCGCGTCTGCTGATCCTCGACGAACCGACCGCCGGGGTGGACATCGAACTGCGTCGTTCGATGTGGAGCTTCCTCACCGAGCTGAACCAGAAAGGCATCACCATCATCCTCACCACCCACTACCTGGAAGAGGCTGAGCAGTTGTGCCGCAACATCGGCATCATCGACCACGGCACCATCGTCGAGAACACCAGCATGAAGCAGTTGCTCAGCCAATTGCATGTGGAAACGTTCCTGCTGGATATGAAGAACACGTTGCAAGTGGCGCCGCAGTTGCTCGGCTACCCGTCCCGGCTGATCGACAGCCACACCCTGGAAGTCCAGGTGGACAAGTCCATGGGCATCACCGCGCTGTTCACCCAGTTGGCACAGCAGAACATCGAAGTACTGAGCCTGCGTAACAAAACCAATCGCCTCGAGGAGTTGTTCGTGTCCCTGGTGGAGAAAAATCTGTCGAAGGTGGCGGTATGAGTTCCGAGCTGCGCCCCAACCTCGTTGCCCTCAACACCATCGTTTACCGTGAAGTCCGGCGTTTCACCCGGATCTGGCCGCAGACTTTGCTGCCACCGGCCATCACCATGGTCCTGTACTTCGTGATCTTCGGTAATCTGATCGGTCGGCAGATCGGCGACATGGGTGGCTTCACTTACATGGAGTACATCGTGCCGGGGCTGATCATGATGTCGGTGATCACCAACTCCTATGGCAACGTGGTGTCGAGTTTCTTCGGCAGCAAGTTCCAGCGGTCCATTGAAGAACTGATGGTCTCGCCGCTGTCGCCGCACACCATCCTGATCGGCTACACCCTGGGCGGTGTATTGCGCGGGTTGATGGTGGGGATCATCGTGACCCTGCTGTCGCTGTTCTTCACCCACTTGCAGGTGCATCACCTGGGCGTGACCATTCTGGTGGTGGTGCTGACCGCGACGATCTTCTCGTTGCTGGGCTTCATCAACGCCGTTTTTGCGCGCAATTTCGATGACATTTCGATCATTCCGACTTTCGTGCTGACGCCTCTGACCTACCTGGGCGGGGTCTTCTACTCGATCACCTTGCTGCCGCCGTTCTGGCAGACCGTGTCCCTGGCCAACCCGGTATTGCACATGGTCAACGCGTTCCGCTACGGCATCCTTGGCGTTTCGGATATCCGCATCAGCGTGGCCATCGCCTTCATGCTGGTCGCGACCGTGGTGCTGTATCTCGGTAGTGCAAGGTTGCTGGTCAGCGGGCGCGGGATGCGTACCTGAGAAATACCGAGTCGTCTGTTTCGCGGGCAAGCCCGCTCCCACAGGTTTCTGGTGTGAATGCGATTCATGTCACTCAGCAGATCCTTGTGGGAGCGGGCTTGCTCCGGGCGGCGTTCCGACGATGGCGTCAGTCCAGACCCTGCATAAAAAAACGGCCTGCACATGGAGGCCGTTTTGCATTTTCACATCCGGCTCTGCTTGCGCCGCTTCCACTGCCTGGCCACCCACCAGCGCCAATACATCATCACCAGGAAGTAGGCCAGTGCGCCGAGTGCCAGCCCCGTCACCACCGAGCCCAACAGAAACGGTTGCCACAAGGTCGAGATTTCGCCCCTGATCCATTCCCAGGTCAGTGAGTCCGGCAACTGCCGGGTGGGGACGTCCATCAGCCAGGCGCCGGTCTGGTAGGTGCAAAAGAACACGGCAGGCATGGTGATCGGGTTGGTCAGCCAGACCAGGCTCACGGCAATCGGCATGTTGCCGCGCACGATAATGGCGAGGGTTGCCGCCAGCAGCATCTGCAACGGGATTGGCAGGAACGCCGCGAACAAACCCACGGCCATGGCACGGGCCACGGAGTGGCGGTTGAGGTGCCACAGGTTGGGGTCATGCAGCAGCGTGCCGAGAAAGCGTAAGGACTTGTGTTCCCTGATGCTCATCGGGTCTGGCATGTAACGTTTGAATAAGCGCCGGGGCATAGGGCTTCTCGGTCGGTCAGGGTGGCAAGTATGTCTGGATTCTATGAACTGCCCATTCAGACTTTGTGACAATTGATAACGGCGCCCGCGCGACGGGCGGGCTAAGCCTTGGAGGGGACTCTCAAGGACGGGCTTATGCGCACAGGGATGATGGCGTTGGCGCTGGGTCTGCTGACTTTGCGTTTTTTACCGGCGTTGCCGCCGGTCTGGTTGTGGCTGGCGATGCCGGTGGCGGGTTTGATGTTGTTGCCATTCAGGACGTATCCGGTGGCGTTTTACCTGTTCGGTTTGAGTTGGGCCTGCGCGAATGCGCAGTGGGCGCTGGATGACCGGTTGCCGCCGGCACTGGACGGAGAAACCCGCTGGGTCGAAGGGCGGGTCACGGGCTTGCCCCGGCATGACGACGGTGTCGTGCGATTCGAATTGACCGACATCCAGTCCCGACGTACCCGGTTGCCGCGGCAAATGCGTCTGGCCTGGTATGGCGGGGCGCCG
>NZ_AKJG01000164.1 GCF_000282455.1 Pseudomonas sp. GM74 | reverse complement strand
ATTGCGATACGTCAGGCAGGCCGCGTCAGCTGGGCTCACGACTGCTATGCAGCCGAACGCAGCCTCGCGGGCTCGGCAGCTGCTACAAATCGCATTACCGTTTAACTGACCGGCATTAGGCCTAATGGCCCCTCATTCCCTTCGAAAATAGTGGCTCCGCTTCTGGCGGCTGACGACTAGGGTTTAAAGACCTCAGTTCTGAAGGATTCGCCATGCACCCCTACTTTTCCCTGCAAGGCCGCACCGCCCTGGTGACCGGCGGCACCCGTGGTATCGGCAAGATGATCGCCAAGGCCTACGTCGAGGCGGGCGCCACCGTGTACGTCTGTGCCCGCGACGTTGAAGCCTGCCTGCAAACCGCTGACGAACTTGGTGCACTTGGCCGCTGCCGCGCCATCGCGGCGAACCTCGCCACCGAAGAAGGCGTCCTGCAACTGGCCACGCGCCTTGGCGAGCAGATCACCCATCTGGACATCCTGGTGAACAATGCCGGCACCACCTGGGGCGCACCGCTGGAGAGCTACCCGATCAAGGGCTGGGAAAAAGTCATGCAGCTCAACGTGACCTCGGTGTTCAACTGCATCCAGCAATTCCTGCCACTGCTGCGCAAGGCCGGTTCCGAAGCGAATCCGGCGCGGATCATCAACATCGGATCGGTGGCCGGCATATCCTCCTTCGGCGAGCAGGCGTATGCCTACGGGCCGAGCAAGGCTGCGTTGCATCAACTGTCGAGGATTCTGGCGCGCGAACTGGTGAGCCAGCACATCAACGTCAACGTAATCGCCCCAGGGCGTTTTCCGAGCAAGATGACCCAGCACATCGGTAATGATGAGCAGGCATTGGCGCAGGATACGGCGCTGATTCCAATGAAGCGTTGGGGCCGCGAGGAAGAGATGGCGGCGCTGGCGATCAGTCTGGCGAGCACTGCCGGAGCCTATATGACCGGGAATATCATTCCGCTGGATGGCGGGTTCAGTCTCTGAAATCGGCGGCGCGGCCTTCGCGAGCAAGCCCGCTCCCACAGGGTTCTGGAGCGCACACAGAATTTGTGCCCAATACAAAACCTGTGGGAGCGTGGCTTGCCCGCGAAGACGGACTGACAGGCACCGCCTAAGCAATGGTTGATCGGGTTATCATGCCCGCCTCCACTATCGCCTCGACCCCAAACCATGACCTACAGCGTTTCCCCCATCGGCTTCGTGCGCTCCTGCTTCAAGGAGAAGTTCGCCATTCCGCGCCAACCCCAACTGGCCCCGGCTGCCCGTGGGGTGCTGGAACTGGTGGCACCATTCGATCAAGGGGACGCGGTACAAGGTCTGGAGCAGGTCAGCCACGTGTGGCTGCTGTTCCTGTTCCACCAGGCCCTGGAGGAAAAACCTCGCCTGAAGGTCCGCCCTCCTCGCCTCGGCGGCAACAAATCCATGGGCGTGTTCGCCACCCGCGCCACCCACCGCCCCAATGGCATCGGGCAGTCGGTAGTGAAACTGGACAAGGTCGAGGCCGGTCGGTTGTGGATCTCGGGCATTGATTTGCTGGATGGCACGCCGATTCTCGATATCAAACCCTACGTGCCCTACGCCGACATCATCGACACAGCCGCCAACAGCATTGCCAGCGCTGCGCCGCAACTGATTCCCGTGCAGTGGACGGACACAGCGCTGCAACAGGCTCACGAGCATGCCCAGCGCCTTGCAGAGCCTTTGGTCGAGTTGATCGAGCAATGCCTGGCGCAAGATCCTCGCCCGGCCTATCAAACCCCTGCACCGGAGCGGGAATACGGCGCGCAGTTCTGGGATGTCGATGTGCGTTGGCATTACCCGACACCGGAGCTGATCCGCGTCCTGGAAGTCATTCCCGCAATAAGCTGAACGACAGAAACAACTGTGGGAGCGGGCTTGCTCGCGAAGGCGGTGTGTCAGTCGACATTAAAGTTGACTGACACACCGCCTTCGCGAGCAAGCCCGCTCCCACAGGGAAAGCAGAGCTGTTGAGCGGCTGCTTACTTCTCGACGAACGCACGCTCGATCAGGTAATCACCCGGCTCACGCATCCGCGGCGAAACCTTCAGGCCGAAGCTGTTCAGCACTTCGCTGGTCTCGTCGAGCATGCTCGGGCTGCCGCACAGCATGGCGCGATCGTCCTGCGGGTTGATCGGTGGCAGACCGATGTCGCTGAACAGCTTGCCGCTGCGCATCAGGTCGGTCAGGCGACCTTCGTTCTCGAACGGCTCGCGGGTCACGGTCGGGTAGTAGATCAACTTGTCACGCAGCGCGTCGCCGAAGAATTCGTTCTGCGGCAGGTGCTCGGTGATGAACTCGCGGTAAGCGACTTCGTTGACGTAGCGCACGCCGTGGCACAGGATCACTTTTTCGAAACGCTCGTAGGTTTCCGGGTCCTGGATGACGCTCATGAACGGCGCCAGGCCGGTACCGGTGCTGAGCAGGTACAAATGTTTGCCAGGCTTCAAGTCATCCAGTACCAGCGTGCCGGTAGGCTTCTTGCTGATGATGATCTCGTCGCCTTCCTTCAGATGCTGCAACTGCGAAGTCAGCGGGCCATCAGGCACCTTGATGCTGAAGAACTCGAGATGCTCTTCCCAGTTCGGGCTGGCAATCGAGTAAGCGCGCATAAGCGGGCGGCCGTTGGGCTGTTGCAGGCCGATCATCACGAACTGACCGTTCTCGAAGCGCAGGCCCGGATCACGGGTGCACTTGAAGCTGAACAGAGTGTCGTTCCAGTGGTGAACACTGAGGACACGCTCGTGGTTCATGTTGCTCATGTACGTGGGACTCCTGGAGATTTGTCTGCGCGTGTTCGGCGCCTGCTCTGCAAAAAAGCCAGCTCTGCGCAATTGCATCGCATTCTAAAGGCAGAGACAATATCTGTTAAATGGATTATTAAGATAAGGGTTATCGGTTATATAGATATGCGATTTACTCTCCGTCAACTTCAAGTATTCGTCGCCGTCGCCCAGCAGGAAAGTGTGTCCCGTGCCGCGGGCCTGCTCAACCTCTCGCAATCGGCGGCGAGCACCTCGATCACCGAACTGGAGCGCCAGTGCAGCTGCCAGTTGTTCGACCGTGCCGGCAAACGGTTGAGCCTGAACGCCCTGGGCAAACAACTGTTGCCGCAAGCGGTGGCGCTGCTGGACCAGGCCAAGGAAATCGAAGACCTGCTCAATGGCAAGTCCGGTTTCGGCTCGCTGGCCGTGGGCGCGACCCTGACCATCGGCAATTACCTGGCCACATTGTTGATCGGCAGCTTCATGCAGCGCCACCCGGAAAGCCAGGTGAAACTGCATGTGCAGAACACTGCCAATATCGTGCAACAAGTGGCCCACTATGAAATTGATCTGGGTCTGATCGAAGGCGACTGCAGTCACCCTGACATCGAAGTGCAGAGTTGGGTCGAGGACGAACTGGTGGTGTTTTGCGCCCCTCAGCATCCGTTGGCCAAGCGCGGCACGGCCACCATGGACGAGTTGAGCCAAGAAGCCTGGATCTTGCGAGAACAGGGGTCAGGCACGCGATTGACCTTCGATCAAGCCATGCGCCATCACCGCACTTCGTTAAACATCCGGCTCGAACTTGAGCACACAGAAGCGATCAAGCGCGCGGTGGAATCAGGTTTGGGGATTGGCTGCATTTCCAGGCTGGCTTTGCGCGACGCATTCCGCCGCGGCAGCCTGGTGCCTGTCGAGACGCCGGATCTGGATCTGGCGCGACAGTTTTATTTCATCTGGCATAAACAGAAATATCAGACCTCGGCGATGCGCGAGTTCCTCGATCTGTGCCGCGCGTTCACCGCCGGGGTTCAGCGCAGCGACGAGATCGTGCTGCCGACGATCGCTTAAAGCAGGATCACCGCCCACACCAGGGCAATCATGGTCAGTGCCACGAACTGGGCGGCACTGCCCATGTCCTTGGCATTCTTGGACAGCGGATGCCGCTCAAGGGAAATCCGGTCGATGGCCGCTTCCACCGCCGAGTTGAGCAACTCGACGATCAACGCCAGCAGGCATACCGCGATCAACAACGCCTGTTCGACCCGGCTGACATTCAGGAAGAACGACAAAGGAATCAGAATGACGTTGAGCAATACCAATTGCCGAAAGGCGGCTTCACCGGTGAAGGCTGCGCGCAGGCCGTCCAGCGAATAACCGGAAGCATTGAGAATACGTTTCAGGCCGGTCTGGCCTTTGAAAGGTGACATAGAGTGGGCAACTGACAAAAAAGAAGTGGGAAAGCTAGTTCAACCAAAGTCAAAAAAGCGTGAATTTGCCAGCCTTTAATGGCTGGAAATTGACTCAAGTTGTTGCAGGAGTAGCGCGGCCTGGGTCCGGGTCCGCACATTCAGTTTACGGAAAATCGCGGTCACGTGCGCCTTGATAGTCGCCTCGGAAACACTCAGCTCGTAGGCGATCTGCTTGTTCAGCAAGCCTTCGCAGACCATGGTCAGCACCCGAAATTGTTGCGGAGTCAGACTGGCAAGCCCTTCGCTGGCCGCCTTGGCCTCATCCGAGACGCTGACCGCTTCGAACGCCTGCGGCGGCCAGAACACATCGCCATCGAGGACCGCACGCACGGCTTTCTGGATCACACTCAAGTCGCTGGATTTGGGAATGAAGCCACTGGCGCCGAATTCACGAGACTTGACCATGATGGTCGGCTCTTCCTGGGCCGAGACCATGACCACCGGAATCTGCGGGTACTGGCCGCGCAGCAGGACCAGCCCGGAAAAACCGTAGGCCCCTGGCATGTTCAGGTCCAGCAGCACCAGATCCCAGTCGGACTTTTCCGTCAGGCGCACTTCCAGTTCGGCGATGCTCGCCACTTCCACCAGACGGACGTCCGGGCCAAGGCCCAAGGTCAGCGCTTGATGCAAGGCACTACGAAAAAGTGGGTGGTCATCGGCAATCAGGATTTCGTATGTGGCCATTTTTCAAATGATCCTGTTTTTCATGGGACGCCCGATGCATTCGGACCTCGCCAAAGCACCTCAAAGCACAGCCACGGAGCTGCACCGACAAGGCACGTTCAACGCAAAAAACGACGTCGAAAATTCCGGCCGTACCCTGATCGGCGCCAAGCATGCCCAGCGAAGCCGGGGTGGTCAAGCCGCATGGCCGGTACACTTTATTGCAGTATGCGCGACAATCAGCTCATCAATGGGGTGGCCGGCTGAACATAGGGCATCAACTCGGCGTGCGCCGGGGTCGAAACGTTCATCTCCAGCTGGTGTTTGGCATCGAGGTAATGCTGGCTGAACACATCGAAGTAGGCATCCAGCGCCGATGCCGCTGCGACATCGCCTGCAAGGTCGAGGCACAGCGCCGCCACTTCCGCCGTGCACAGATGCTCGCTGCGGGTCGAGCGGCGCAACCGGTAACGAGAGAGTTTCTCCGGCAGCAGGCTGAGGATCGGCAGTCGGTCGAAATAGGGGCTCTTGCGAAAGATCTTGCGCGCTTCGGTCCAGGTCGCATCCAACAGAATGAACAGCGGGCGCTTCGTGCCATCGACGTCCACAGTGTTTGTCACGCGTTCAGGTTCGACGTACTCACCCGGAAACACCAGGTAAGGCTGCCATTGCGGGTCGGACAACAGCGCCAGCAACTTCGGATCGGTCTCGGTACGGGACCAGATGAAGGCATGGTTGTCAGGTACCACGTCGGCGATCAACCAACCGGTGTTGCTCGGCTTGAACACTTCCTTGTTGGTCATGATCAGGCACACGCCGGAGCGGGTAGCGACCTGCGGACGCCAAGCGCACAGGCAGTGACTCTCGATCACCCGGCAGTCGCGGCAGCGCGGCGCGCGCCAGCCCCGGGCCTGAATCGGCTTGATGCCCTCCTCCTCACGCTGATCGCGCAAGCGGGCTACGGCATTCAAGGCAAAGCGCGCGGGGGTATTACTCATAGCGGGCAACGCCCACAGAGAAGGGAAATCGACACGAAAAACACTCGACAGGGTAAAAAGTGCCAGCAGTTTACCAGACCGCCCGGCGCAAGCCTGTACCGTCCAGCCCGCCTCCCCTATAATTCGCCGCCACTGAACGCACAGCCACGTGACGGGTCCAACCCCGCATCACTGAACCAGGAGAGTTTCATGCTGCGCCTTATCGTTCCTACCGCGGCCATTTTGCTGGCGTCGTCCTTCAACGCCCAGGCTGCGTCCTTGAAAGACACGGAACTGAACAAAATGCTGCAAAACGTCGCCAGCCAGAGCAGCGTCGGCACTCCTCGAGCGATCAACGAGGACATTCTCGATCAAGGCTACACCGTTGAAGGCAAACAGCTGATCAACCACCTGAGCGTGCAGAGCAGCCACGCCGACAAGATGCGTGCAGACCCGAAAGCCGTGTACTTCCAGTTGGGGGCCTCTGTCTGCCGAAACGAAGGGTTTCGCAAGCTGATGGCCAAGGGCGCGATCATGCGCTACGACTTCACCGAGGTGAAGACCAATCGCCCGGTCGGCTCCGCAAGCTTCCAGGAATCGGATTGCCTGCAACCGGCCAAGAAGAAAAAGTAATCACCTGGAATTGGCGCGCCGCTGTTCATCTTCGGCGCGCAGTTCTGCCAGTAGCGCCTGCAAGTAATGTGAACGACGCTCGCCACCGCGCAAACGTCGGCAGCACTCCTCTTCGAGACTCAAATGAAGGGTCTCGGCTGATGACTTCAGCAATCGATACAGTTGCGTATCGATCTCCAGAACGACTCTGGCCATGGTTTCCCGCCTCCCTGCACTTCACTCATGTTTAAGTGATAAATCCTTGAATCGCTTGTGCCGTGCGCCTTGCCATTGACGCAAAGTTGTCGTGTGGCACCTGTAACTTAGTAAATCAGAGTGCAGCACATGCGACGCGCGTTCAGACGAGCGGTGAAAGCCCCTTGCAAATCGTCAATAAGCGGTTGCCAGGAAAGACTTTGTGGCGCAATGATCAAGGCAGCGCAACTCACTGTGAAGGTCTGGATTTCAGAGTATCCACCTATACTTCTTCAAGGCTGGAAAGGGGCTGGCCGTCGCTTGTCGTGTAGTGCGAACTTTTTTCATTCAAGGGAAAACAGAGCCTGTTTGGATGATCCGATGCCTTTCGGGTCAAGTAGGTCGCCCAGGCATGGGCCTGGGCAGACAGCGACACATGAAGTGTCGTGGCACCGGCTTACGTTGTCGGGCCAAGGGTTCTGTGCAGAAGGAGAAGTTGAATGCCTTACCAACCGAATGACCTCCTGAGCCGTCATTTTGAAGAAAGCGGCCACGACCTCATCAGCAAGGTCGAAGAACAACTCAAGCTGATTTCACCCAACAGTCCGAACATCCCGATCTACCGCGACATGATCCTGACCGTGCTGCGCATGGCCCAGGAAGACCACAACCGCTGGAATGCCAAAATTACCCTTCAAGCCCTGCGCGAACTGGAACAGGCTTTCCGCGTGCTCGAACAATTCAAGGGGCGGCGCAAGGTCACTGTTTTCGGCTCGGCCCGCACCCCCATGGAACATCCGCTCTACACCATGGCCCGGGAACTCGGCGCCGCTCTGGCGCGCTCGGAGATGATGGTCATTACCGGCGCCGGTGGCGGCATCATGGCCGCCGCCCATGAGGGCGCCGGCCTGACACACAGCCTGGGCTTCAACATCACCCTGCCCTTCGAGCAGCATGCCAACCCCACTGTCGACGGCACGACCAACCTGCTGCCCTTCCACTTTTTCTTCACCCGCAAGCTGTTCTTCGTCAAGGAAGCCGACGCCCTGGTGCTGTGCCCGGGTGGCTTCGGTACGCTGGATGAGGCGCTGGAAGTGCTGACGTTGATCCAGACCGGCAAGAGTCCATTGGTGCCCGTGGTGCTGCTCGACGCGCCGGGCGGCAAATTCTGGCAAGGCGCACTGGACTTCATTCACCAGCAACTGGAGGAAAACCACTACATCCTGCCCACTGACATGAAGCTGGTGAAACTGGTCTACAACGTCGAAGAAGCGGTAGAGCACATCAACCAGTTCTACAGCAACTTCCACTCCAGTCGCTGGCTCAAGCATCAGTTCCTGATTCGCATGAATCACACACTCAGCGATCACGCACTCGAACACATGCAGGAAGCTTTCGCCGACCTGTGCCTTAGCGATCATTTCCATCAGCACACCTACAGCGGCGAGGAACACGACGAAGCCGAATTCAGCCATCTGGCGCGGTTGGTCTTCAACTTCAACGCCCGCAATCATGGCCGTCTACGTGAGCTTGTGGACTACATCAACCTGCCGGAAAACTGGGCACAATCAAAACCCCAGGTACAACAACGCACCCGGGAGCCGTCAAAGGTTTCGTGAGGCATAAAAAAACGGCCCGCTATCAAAATAGCGGGCCGTTTCAGTTCAATCGTCCATCCCTCGACCGCTGAACAGGCGATTGATCATTTCCATGGAGTATCCCCGATACGCCAGGAACCTGCCTTGTTTGGCTCGCTCCCGGGCGTCTGCCGGCAATTGCCCGGAGAACTTGCGGCGCCAGGTATCGGCCAGCTGTTCCTGCCAGTCGATACCGCTCTCACGCAGGGCGAGTTCAATATCGGTGCGCTGCAGGCCGCGTTGACTCAACTCTTCACGAATGCGTAAAGGGCCATAACCGGAACGAGCACGGTAGGAAACAAAACTTTCAAGGTAACGGGTTTCAGACAACAACCCCTCTTCCGTCAACCGGTCGAGTGCCGTTTCGATCATTTCAGGGAGGGCGCCGCGCTGACGCAGTTTACGCGTCAGCTCGACACGACCGTGCTCGCGTCGTGCGAGCAGGTCCATTGCGGTTCGCCGCACCGCGACGAGTGTATCGAGTACGGCGGTCATTGCTTCGATCAGATATCAGCGTCAGCCAGGTCGTCTTCGGTCTCTTTGACCGCAGAAGCTTTGGCGTCTGCAACCGATGCAGGCGACAGCAGCTTGTCACGCAGTTGCTTCTCCAGCTTTGCCGCGACTTCCGGGTTGTCTGCCAGGAACTTGGCCGAGTTGGCCTTGCCCTGACCGATCTTGGTGCCTTCATAGGCATACCAGGCACCGGATTTCTCGACGAAACCGTGCAGAACACCCAGGTCGATCATCTCACCGTTGAGGTAGATGCCCTTGCCGTAAAGAATCTGGAACTCGGCCTGACGGAACGGCGAAGCCACCTTGTTCTTCACAACCTTGACGCGGGTTTCGCTACCGACGACCTCATCACCTTCTTTCACCGCGCCCGTACGACGGATGTCCAGACGAACCGAGGCGTAGAACTTCAGTGCGTTACCACCGGTGGTGGTTTCCGGGCTACCGAACATCACGCCGATTTTCATACGGATCTGGTTGATGAAGATCACCAGGCAGTTGGCGTTCTTGATGTTACCGGTGATTTTACGTAGCGCCTGGGACATCAGACGGGCTTGCAGACCCACGTGCATGTCACCCATTTCGCCTTCGATTTCAGCCTTTGGCACCAGGGCGGCTACGGAGTCGACGATGATCACGTCAACCGCGTTGGAACGCACCAGCATGTCGGTGATTTCCAGGGCCTGTTCGCCGGTGTCCGGCTGGGAAACCAGCAGGTCGTCGACGTTGACGCCCAGCTTGCCGGCGTACTCAGGGTCGAGGGCGTGCTCGGCGTCGACGAATGCGCAGGTCGCGCCGGCTTTTTGAGCCTGGGCGATCACGGACAAGGTCAGCGTGGTTTTACCGGAGGATTCGGGACCGTAGATTTCAACAATACGGCCTTTTGGCAGACCGCCGATGCCGAGAGCGATGTCCAGCCCCAGAGAGCCAGTGGAGATGGCCGGGATCGCCTGACGGTCCTGATCGCCCATACGCATTACGGCACCCTTGCCGAATTGACGTTCGATCTGACCCAGGGCCGCAGCCAAGGCTTTCTTCTTGTTGTCGTCCATTAAAGTCCTCACGTAATCAATAAGGCCTGACGGCCAACACCTGTATAAGTAGCCAGTATTATTCCACAGCGTTTCCGGATCGCCTACCCCTGATTTGAGATTTCTGCCGCGGCATACCGCAACAGCCCCTCTAGCGCGGCCTTCACCGTTTGTCGGCGGACGTCGTCGCGATTACCCGGGAAGTGCTGCCGCTCACAGAACACCTGGTCTCCAATGCCCCAGGCCAACCAAACCGTACCAACAGGCTTGTTCGCCGTTCCACCATCCGGTCCGGCGATGCCACTGACCGCCACGGAGAAATACGCGCTATTTTTTTTCTGCGCCCCCCGGACCATGGCCTCGACCACCTCGCGGCTGACCGCGCCCACGGTGGTGAACAACTCCACCGGGACATCCAGTTGCAGGGTTTTCTGCCGGTTGGAGTAGGTGACATAACCGGCCTCGAACCAGGCCGAACTCCCGGGGATACGGGTGATTGCCTCGGCGATGCCTCCGCCGGTGCAGGACTCCGCCGTAGTGACGTGGGCATTGAGAACCTGCAGGCGTCTGCCGAGTTCGGCGGCAAGCTGGGTGATTTCGTTCACGGTCATCTCCTGATCGGGCGGGATGAGGTTAAACGTACACGAGCAGACCGCACTTGCAAGCGACAGGAGCGATCAATATGTAAGGAATCAAAGGCTCTGGAAAGGGACTGTCGGAGAATCAATCGTCAACGTCACCAGACGGAACATGACCGCCCCCCATACGCTTGGCCACCCAACGCTCATACAACCCTAGAACAACGTCTGTCCCGGCCATCGCCGCCAGGCAACCACCCGCACAAGCAGCCCAGATTGAAACATCGGCGGCGTGCAGCAGCATGATGACCGAAGCACCACAGATCATGCTGGATCCAGACCGCAGGCCCAGGCGCCGGACAAGGGGCCAGCCACGAACGCCCTCTTTGTCGGCACGCCACATTTCACCGGTAACGCCACCGAGTATTGGCAGGCTGATGACCAGCCACAGAGGCATGTCCAGTAACGCATATTGCTCAGCGGTCATTTCATGCCTCCTTGGGTGAACGATCACACCGTGTTCTTGAATGGACAGGCACAAGATTATGCATTGATGCATAACCAGTCAATGCACAGACGCATACAAAAGAACACCCAAAGCTTTCGGCACACGAAAAAAAACCCGCTCGGGAAGCGGGTTTTATCTGAGCGGATGAGGGTTAGCGGGCGTACATCCCCCACCAGAAAACATGTCCGAGGATAACAATTGGCTCCTCCTGGATTTCCTGAAAGCTGTAATCTTCATCCGGATGTTCGTCACGGTTGAAGCTGCGCAAGCGAATCCCGGTCGGCAGGCGATACAACTGCTTCACCCGCAATTGGCCGTTGTGATTGATTGCATAAAGGTCGCCGTCAACGATATCGCCAATGCCGCACTTGCCGGCATTGACCCCGACCGTGGCTCCGTCGCGCAGCACCGGCAACATGCTGTTGCCCCGCACTGTCACGCACTTTGCCTGGTCGAACTGCACACCGTTATGGCGCAGGCTTCGCTTGCCAAAGCGCAGGCTGGAGCGCTCGCTTTCTTCGATGACGAATCTTCCTGATCCCGCGGCCAATTCAACCTCGCGAAGAAAGGGGACCGACACCTCGTCGTCATCGACAGGGGTATCGTCATCCCACAGACTTATATCCTTGAGTTCCGAATGCACGGGAGCCCGCCCGGCATTAGCGGCAGACGAGACGTCCGCGCGGCCACGCAACTGGTCGGTGCTCAAGGAGAAATACTCGGCGATCTTCGAAATATGTTTATCCGAAGGATCGACGATCTTCCCGCTGAGGATGCGCGAGAGCGTGGATTGAGGCACGCCGGTTCGACGGTGAAGCTCCGTGGGGGAGATCCCGTGCTGATCGAGCAATGCTCTTAATACGGTAGATACGTTGCGTTTTTGCATAACCCGCATATTGCGTGCTCTTCTTGAAGAAGACAATGCCGATTTGCATGATCGATGCATAACATGATTTTCGCATCGTAAAAGATGTCACCCGGCCGTGGTGCCTGCGTCGGGCAGACCGCCCATGGTAACCTTGCGCCCATCGCGGAAAAGCCCGGCCATTGCCCCGCTTTTGCCCCACCTCTTTCAACGAGCTTCCTGACAATCCGATGAATAAAGCCGTCTCCGACCTGTCCTCCCACACCCCGATGATGCAGCAATACTGGCGCCTGAAAAACCAGCACCCGGACCAGCTGATGTTCTACCGAATGGGCGACTTCTACGAGATCTTCTATGAAGACGCGAAGAAGGCCGCCAAGTTGCTGGACATCACCCTGACGGCCCGCGGGCAGTCGGCTGGCCAGGCGATTCCGATGTGCGGGATTCCTTACCACGCCGCCGAAGGTTACCTGGCAAAGCTGGTGAAGCTTGGCGAATCGGTGGTGATCTGCGAGCAGGTCGGCGACCCGGCCACCAGCAAAGGGCCGGTGGAGCGTCAGGTCGTGCGTATCATCACGCCGGGGACGGTGAGTGACGAGGCGCTGCTGGACGAGCGTCGGGACAACCTGATCGCCGCCGTTCTGGGCGATGAGCGCCTATTCGGCCTGGCGGTGCTGGACATCACCAGTGGCAACTTCAGCGTGCTGGAAATCAAGGGTTGGGAAAATCTGCTGGCGGAACTGGAGCGGGTCAACCCGGTGGAGCTGCTGATCCCGGATGACTGGCCCAAGGACTTGCCGGCGGAAAAACGCCGTGGTGTGCGTCGCCGCGCGCCCTGGGATTTCGAGCGCGATTCGGCGCTCAAAAGCCTGTGTCAGCAATTCTCGACCCAGGACCTCAAGGGCTTTGGCTGCGAAAACCTGACCCTGGCCATCGGTTCCGCCGGCTGCCTGTTGGCCTACGCCAAGGAAACCCAGCGCACCGCCCTGCCCCATTTGCGCAGCCTGCGTCATGAACGCCTGGACGACACCGTGGTGCTCGATGGCGCCAGCCGTCGCAACCTGGAGCTCGACACCAACCTGGCCGGGGGCCGCGACAACACCCTGCAATCGGTGGTGGACCGATGCCAGACCGCCATGGGCAGCCGCCTGCTGACCCGCTGGCTGAATCGCCCGTTGCGCGATTTGACGGTGCTGTTGGCGCGTCAGACTTCGATTACTTGCCTGCTCGACGGCTATCGCTTTGAAAGGCTGCAACCGCAACTCAAGGAAATCGGCGACATCGAGCGGATTCTTGCGCGGATCGGCCTGCGCAATGCCCGTCCTCGCGACCTCGCCCGCTTGCGTGACGCCCTCGGCGCCCTGCCCGAACTGCAAGTGGCAATGACGGAGCTCGAAGCCCCCCACCTCCAGCAACTCGCCACCATTGCCAGCACCTACCCGGAACTGGCGGCGCTCCTGGAAACAGCCATCATCGACAACCCGCCCGCGGTCATTCGTGACGGCGGCGTGCTGAAAACCGGCTACGACAGCGAACTCGACGAACTGCAGTCGCTGAGCGAAAACGCCGGGCAATTCCTGATCGACCTCGAAGCACGGGAAAAGGCCCGCACCGGCCTGTCGCACCTGAAGGTTGGTTACAACCGCATCCACGGTTATTTCATCGAGCTGCCAAGCAAGCAGGCGGAATCGGCACCGGCCGACTACATTCGCCGACAGACGCTCAAAGGCGCCGAGCGTTTCATTACGCCGGAACTCAAGGCGTTCGAAGACAAGGCGCTGTCAGCCAAGAGCCGCGCCCTGGCCCGCGAAAAGATGCTGTACGAAGCGCTGCTGGAAGATCTGATCAGCCAGCTGCCACCGTTGCAGGACACCGCCGGCGCCCTGGCTGAACTGGACGTCTTGAGCAACCTGGCCGAACGTGCGCTGAACCTCGACCTGAACTGCCCGCGCTTCGTCAGTGAACCGTGCATGCGCATCAGCCAGGGTCGTCACCCGGTGGTAGAACAAGTGTTGACCACGCCGTTCGTGGCCAACGACCTGAGCCTGGACGACAATACCCGCATGCTGGTGATCACAGGTCCCAACATGGGTGGTAAATCCACCTACATGCGTCAGACCGCCTTGATCGTGCTCCTGGCGCACATCGGCAGCTTCGTGCCGGCAGCCAGTTGTGAATTGTCGCTGGTCGACCGCATCTTCACCCGGATCGGCTCCAGCGATGACCTGGCCGGCGGGCGTTCGACCTTCATGGTGGAAATGAGCGAAACCGCGAACATCCTGCACAACGCCACCGAACGCAGCCTGGTGCTGATGGACGAAGTCGGGCGCGGTACCAGCACCTTCGACGGCCTATCCCTGGCATGGGCGGCGGCCGAACGCCTGGCGCATCTGCGAGCCTACACGTTGTTCGCCACCCACTACTTTGAACTGACCGTCCTGCCGGAAGCCCAGCCGCTGGTGGCCAACGTGCACCTCAATGCTACCGAGCACAATGAACGCATCGTGTTCCTGCACCACGTGCTGCCCGGGCCGGCCAGCCAGAGTTACGGCCTGGCCGTTGCGCAGCTGGCAGGCGTACCGAGTGAGGTGATCACCCGTGCCCGCGAGCATTTGAGCCGCCTGGAAGACACCGCCCTGCCCCATGAAACCCCGGCACCAGCCAAAGGCAAACCGGCCGCGCCGCAGCAAAGCGACCTGTTTGCCAGCCTGCCGCATCCGGTGCTGGATGACCTAGCCAAGCTCGACCTGGATGACATGACGCCGCGTCGTGCTCTCGAAATGCTCTATACACTAAAGACACGGATCTAACGCAGCGGCTTGCAAGCTGTTAGAATCTCGCGCGGTTTGGGATGCTGCTGGCTAATAGCCTGGCCAGCAGACTATCGCTCCCGAACCTGGCGACCCCTACGAGAAGGGGCGCAGCAAGCCGCGCCTGAGGAGAAAATTAGAAATGACCTTCGTCGTCACCGACAACTGCATCAAGTGCAAGTACACCGACTGCGTAGAAGTCTGTCCGGTGGACTGCTTTTACGAAGGCCCGAATTTCCTGGTGATTCACCCGGATGAGTGCATCGATTGCGCGCTGTGCGAACCTGAATGCCCTGCTGTGGCTATCTTCTCCGAAGATGAGGTTCCGGCCGGCATGGAAAACTTCATCGAGCTGAACGCTGAGTTGGCTGAAATCTGGCCGAACATCACCGAACGTAAAGACCCTTTGCCCGATTCCGCAGAATGGGACGGCAAGAAAGGCAAGATCGAACACCTCGAACGCTGATTACCCCCGCGTTCGCGAAAAAGGCCCCACAAGGGCCTTTTTGCTTTTCTGCAGGCAAAAAAAGGGGCGGTTTGACCCGCCCACATTTTTTCCCTATTCCCTGTGTTCCTTTTCATCGTCCTGATGAATCGCGTCCTGCGATATCCCTATCCCTCATCCTTGAAGGACGTGTCTGTCCGTCGACACAACCTCAATACTAGAGTGTTCCCCTGCGGGATCAATCGCCCCTTGGCGCGAAACCCAGCTGTCACACGCCATTAATAATAAAAAATAGTCATATAAATCAAAAAGATAAAAACGAAAAGCGCTCAACATGGACGATTGCCAGGGTGTAAAAATAACGAACACTTACGCAAGTGTAAGCCTGGGCTTACAGCACGAAACCAAAATCCCGAGGGGATTCGGTCTCTTGGTCAGGCAATAAAAAACCCCGAGCCAGTCGGGGTTTTTCATGCCATCGCAGTGAGTGCCTTATTGGAACAGCGACTCGCTCGACAGACCATTTTTTTCCAGTATCTCACGCAGCCGCTTCAAGCCTTCCACCTGAATCTGTCTGACCCGCTCCCGGGTCAGGCCGATTTCCAGGCCTACGTCTTCAAGGGTGCTGCTTTCATGGCCGCGCAGGCCGAAGCGGCGTACAACCACTTCGCGTTGCTTGTCGGTCAGTTCCGAGAGCCATTGATCGATGCTCTGGGACAGGTCGTCGTCCTGCAACAGTTCGCATGGATCGGTCGGACGGTCGTCAGTCAGGGTATCGAGCAGGGTTTTATCCGAATCCGGACCCAGCGAGACGTCGACCGAAGAAACCCGCTCGTTAAGGCCGAGCATGCGCTTGACCTCTCCCACCGGTTTTTCCAGCAGGTTGGCGATTTCTTCGGGTGAGGGTTCATGGTCGAGTTTTTGCGTCAGCTCCCGCGCAGCCCGCAGGTACACATTCAGCTCCTTGACCACATGGATCGGCAGCCGGATGGTTCGGGTCTGATTCATGATTGCGCGTTCGATGGTCTGGCGAATCCACCAGGTCGCGTAGGTCGAGAAGCGGAAACCGCGTTCCGGATCGAACTTCTCCACCGCCCGGATCAAGCCGAGGTTACCCTCTTCGATCAGGTCCAGCAGCGACAGCCCACGATTGACGTAACGACGAGCGATTTTCACCACCAGCCGCAGGTTACTTTCAATCATGCGTTTGCGCCCGGCCGGATCGCCACTTTGCGACAGGCGCGCAAAATGAACTTCTTCTTCGGGTGAAAGCAGAGGAGAGAAACCAATTTCATTGAGATACAGCTGCGTGGCATCAAGTGCCCGCGTGTAGTCAATGTACTTGTGCTGTTTCAAGGATGCGGAGTGTTTGGATTTGGCACGAACGGAAGGTGGAGCCGCCCCTTCATCATTCGACATCGAATCCGTATCGATGCTGCTCTCCATCAGGAGAACCTCATCGTCGATGTCAAACTCCGGCACTTCTTTACTGAGAGCCATTGTTATAGTCCTTTGGTGAGTTCGACCTCAAGCTCAAGCGGCGCCTTTCTCCCTGGCAACGCTGGAGCCTGTCCCCTCTACGCGACGGAACAGGCTGGTAAGCGATCAACGACGTGGCAGGAATTGCAGCGGATCTACAGGTTTACCCTGGCGGCGAATCTCAAAATGCAGTTTCACCCGGTCTGTACCCGTTGACCCCATTTCGGCAATTGTCTGTCCGACCTTGACCTGCTGCCCCTCCCGAACCAACAGCCTGCGGTTATGTCCGTAGGCGCTTACGTAGGTTTCACTGTGTTTGATGATCACTAATTCGCCGTAGCCCCTTAAGCCACTCCCGGCGTATACCACCGTCCCATCAGACGCAGCTAAAACAGGCTGTCCCAAATCTCCGGCGATATCAATTCCTTTATTCAAACTACCGTTTGAAGAGAATTTTCCAATCAGAATGCCATTAGATGGCCATCCCCAGCCGGTCGGGGCTGGCCCGGGAGGGGGCAATGGCGCGGGTGCAGGCTTGCTCGCGACGGACGGTACAACCGTCGTTGTGCTGGTGGTCGTACCGTTTGCCGAACGACGGATAACCGTGGTTTTACTCGACGACGAAGGTGTTGAACTGGACGAACTGACCACCGCCGTCGACGTTGAATCGGTACGACCATCAAAGCGAATCGTCTGACCCGGGCGGATGGTGTAAGGCGCAGGAATGTTGTTGCGCGCCGCCAGGGCCTTGTAGTCCCAGCCGTAACGGAAGGCGATGGAAAACAGGGTGTCCTTGGGCCGAACGACGTATTGCCCGGTGGTCACGGCTGGACGCTGAGCCGCGGCTTTGTTGCGGTCCACGACACGAACATCGCTGGACTTGTTGCTGGAACAACCGACCAGCAAGGTGCTCAAGACAAGGCCAGTCACCAGGCGCTGAAAGCTCGTTTTACTCATACGCTGCGCAATGACTGTGAGACTCACCCGCCGCTCCCTCTGTGGTGGCTGAAAATGTGAAATACCGGAGTCCGGTAATGAACTGTCGCAAGTATAACGGGCCGTGCACGCTTTACCTTTTATGTAGCGAATCGGTGTCGCGCACACGTTTGCTGCCTGAAGATGAATCCCGTTGAAGCAATCGATGCCGCTGTAAGACAAAGGCAATCGAAGAGAATTCAGCGTGCCGAAACAAATGCTCAGGCCAGTGGCCCATTGAGCAATGGCACGAAGCGCACAGCCCCCAGGACATGCCTGGAAAAACCCTGTTCCTCGCGGATGATCAACATCAATTGCTGGACTTCGCCGGCCCCGACCGGGATCACCATTCGGCCTCCCGGCGCCAACTGGTCAAGCAGTGCCTGGGGCACATCGGTCGCTACCGCGGTGACGATAATCCCGTTGTACGGCGCCAGTGCCGGCCAGCCTTCCCAGCCATCGCCCCAGCGGAACACCACGTTGCGCAGGTTCAGTTCGACCAGACGTTCCTTTGCCCGATCCTGCAGAACCTTGATGCGTTCGACCGAGAATACACGCTCGACCAGTTGCGACAGCACCGCCGTCTGATAGCCCGACCCGGTGCCGATTTCCAGCACCTTGTCGAGGGGACCGGCCTCCAGCAGCAGCTCGCTCATGCGCGCCACCATATAAGGCTGGGAGATGGTCTGGTTGTTGCCAATCGGCAGCGCGGTGTCTTCATAGGCACGGTGTGCCAGCGCTTCGTCGACGAACAGGTGACGAGGGGTCCGGCGAATGACCTCCAGCACCCTGGCGTTGGAGATGCCTTCTTCATACAGGCGCTGGATCAGCCGCTCCCGGGTTCGCTGGGAGGTCATGCCAATACCGCGACGCAGCATATCGTCTTGTTCGCGACCCATCAGCGCAGCCCCTCCAGCCAGCCGTCCAGACTTCTGAAGGCATCATTGAAGGTGCGATCCAGTTGCAGCGGCGTGATCGAAACATAACCCTGCATCACTGCATGGAAATCGGTACCCGGGCCACCATCTTCGGCATCCCCGGCCGCTGCGATCCAGTAACCGGACTTGCCCCGCGGATCCACCACTTTCATCGGTGCCGCGGCTCGGGCGCGATGGCCCAGGCGGGTCAACTGGATACCGCGGATACGGTCCAGCGGCAGATTGGGAATGTTCACGTTCAGTACCGTACGCGGTGGCAGATCCAGGTCAGCATGGGCTTCAACCAGTTTGCGCGCGAAATGGGCAGCTGTGGGAAGGTTATCTACCTGGCGTGAGACCAGCGAAAAGGCAAACGAAGGGTGTTTCAGGAAACGCCCCTCGAGGGCCGCCGCCACCGTGCCGGAATACAGGACATCGTCCCCCAGGTTCGCGCCCAGGTTGATACCGGAAACCACCATGTCCGCTTCGCGCTCCAGCAGGCCGTTGAGGCCCAGGTGCACACAATCGGTTGGCGTGCCGTTGAGGCTGATAAAGCCGTTGGCCAGGGTTTGCGGGTGCAATGGACGGTCGAGCGTCAGCGAACTGCTGGCGCCGCTCTTGTCCTGGTCCGGGGCGATAACCACGCACTCGGTGTAATCCGCCAGCGCAGCATAAAGCGCGGCGAGACCGGGTGCTGTTACCCCATCGTCGTTAGAAATCAGAATACGCATGGGCTGTCCGTCTGCCCCACCGGCACCAGATCAACAAGCTCGCGCACCAATACGGTGGCGAAGCATCCGGCCGGCAGGACGAATTCCAGTTGCAGAATGTCAGGCTCGGGATAATGCCACGTCAACCCGCCAATGGGCAGCCGCAGGATGCGACGTTCGTGGCTCATTCCGGCATTGATCAACCAGTCACGCAAATCCGCTTCGCGTGCGGCGATGGCCTGCTCCAGTTCATGGACAACGCCCGTGGCCGGCGAGTCACCTTCGCCCCACTGCGGACCGGTCGGGTGCAGATCGAGAATCGCCAGGCGCGGGTCGCTGCACTCGGCTTCGCCTGCCGGGAAAAAGCTGCGGCTGTCGGTGAACGCCAGCAGATCGCCCACCTGGGCACGCTGCCAGGTGCCATCGGCGACACGCGCGGCCAATACCTGGTTGAACAGAAAACTGCGCGCCGTGGAAAGCAGGCGCGAGCGCACGTTGCGCTGCTCCGGCAAGGCCTTGCGCGCGGCCCAGGCACGAGCATCGACGACGTTGCCGCCGTCATGGCCGAAACGCTGGGCGCCGAAATAATTGGGGATGCCTTGTTTGGCGATCAGTTGCAGACGCTCTTCAAGCGCAACCTTGTCGCCGGCGAATTGCGTCAGACGCAATGTAAAACCGTTGGCCGAGTGGGCACCGCGTTGCAGTTTGCGCTTGTGGCGGGCGGTCTTGAGGATCTTCAGCGTATCGTTTTCCGCGGCCGACAGATCCGGGTCGGCCTTGCCCGGCAATTGCACGCTGAACCACTGGCGAGTCAACGCCTGACGGTCCTTGAGCCCGGCATAACTGACGGTACGCAACGGCACGCCGGCCGCCTTGGCAATCCGTCGCGCTGCTTCTTCAGTATTCAGGCCACGCTTTTCCACCCAGATCCACAGGTGTTCGCCTTCGCCGCTGAGGGGAATGTCGAGGACTTCGTCGACCTGGAAATCTTCCGCGATCGCTTTCAGGACGGCCGTGCCGAGGGCCTCACCGTAAGCCCGCGGGCCGAGCAATTGCAGTTCGTTCATGCGCGCAGCAACAAGGCAACGGAGTGCACGGCAATGCCTTCTTCGCGACCGACAAAGCCGAGCTTTTCGGTGGTGGTAGCTTTCACGTTCACTTGATCCAACTCTACTTGAAGATCCGCGGCAATCAGCGCGCGCATCGATTCGATATGCGGGGCCATTTTCGGCGCCTGGGCGACGATGGTGTTGTCGACGTTGCCGACTTTCCAGCCCTTGGCATGGACTAGCGCGACGACGTGACGCAACAGTGCACGGCTGTCGGCACCCTTGAATTGCGGGTCGGTATCCGGGAAATGCTTGCCGATGTCGCCCAGCGCCGCGGCACCGAGCAAGGCATCGCTCAAGGCGTGCAAGAGGACGTCACCGTCAGAGTGAGCGAGCAGTCCGAAGCTGTGCGCAATGCGCACGCCGCCCAGAGTGATGAAATCGCCTTCAGCGAAACGGTGCACATCATAGCCGTGGCCAATACGCATAAAAAAACGCCCCGATTTTTGTCAGGGCGTGATTCTACCTGCATTAGCCAACCAGAGCATGCGCGTGATGCCGCAAGTGCTCATCGATGAAACTGGCAATGAAGAAATAGCTGTGGTCGTAGCCCGGTTGCAGGCGCAACGTCAGCGGGTGACCGGCCAGTTTGGCCGCCTGCTGCAAGGCTTCGGGCTTGAGCTGGTTGGCGAGGAAATCGTCGCGATCACCCTGGTCGACCAGCAGCGGCAGCTTTTCATCGGCCTCGGCAATCAACGCACAGGCATCCCATTCGCGCCATTTCGAACGGTCCTCTCCCAGATAGCGGGAGAAGGCTTTCTGCCCCCACGGACAATCCATCGGATTGTTGATTGGCGAGAACGCCGACACCGACAGATAGCGCCCCGGATTGCACAATGCGCAGACCAGCGCACCGTGGCCACCCATGGAATGGCCACTGATGCCGCGCTTGTCCGACGCAGGGAAATGGGCTTCAACCAAAGTCGGCAATTCCTGCACGACATAGTCATGCATCCGATAGTGGCGCGACCAAGGCTCCTGGGTGGCATTCAGGTAAAACCCGGCGCCGAGGCCGAAGTCCCAGGCGCCATCCGGATCACCCGGCACATCAGGACCGCGAGGGCTGGTGTCCGGTGCGACGATGATCAGCCCCAACTCGGCGGCCATGCGCATGGCGCCAGCCTTTTGCATGAAGTTCTCGTCGGTGCAGGTCAGGCCGGACAACCAGTACAACACCGGCAGCTTGCCGCCCTGCTCCGCCTGCGGCGGCAGGTACACGGCGAACACCATGTCGCAACCGAGCACTTGCGAGCGATGGCGATAGCGTTTGTGCCAGCCGCCGAAGCTTTTCTGGCAGGAGATGTTTTCCAGGCTCATGGCGGACCTCAGAAATGGATGACGGAGCGGATGCTTTTTCCTTCATGCATCAGGTCAAACGCCTTGTTGATATCTTCCAGGCCCATGGTGTGGGTGATGAAGGTATCCAGCGGAATCTCACCGGTCTCGGCCATTTCCACATAGCTTGGCAACTCGGTACGGCCGCGCACGCCGCCGAACGCCGATCCCCGCCAGACGCGGCCGGTGACCAACTGGAACGGACGGGTCGAGATTTCCTGACCGGCACCGGCAACGCCGATGATGACCGACTCGCCCCAGCCCTTGTGGCAGCACTCCAGCGCCGCGCGCATCAGTTGCACGTTGCCGATGCACTCGAAGGAAAAATCCACGCCGCCATCGGTCATGTCGACGATAACTTCCTGGATCGGACGATCGAAGTCTTTCGGGTTCACGCAGTCGGTTGCGCCCAACTGTTTGGCGATTTCGAATTTCGCCGGGTTGATGTCGATAGCGATGATGCGGGCAGCCTTGGCTTTGACAGCGCCGATGACAGCCGACAGACCGATACCGCCGAGGCCGAAAATGGCCACTGTATCACCCGGTTTCACCTTGGCGGTGTTGAGTACCGCACCGATGCCGGTGGTGACACCGCAGCCCAGCAGGCAGACTTTTTCCAGTGGCGCCTCTTTAGCAATCTTGGCCACGGAGATTTCCGGCAGCACGGTGTACTCCGAAAAAGTGGAAGTACCCATGTAGTGGAAAATCGGCTGGCCCTTGTAGGAAAAACGCGAAGTACCGTCGGGCATCAAGCCTTTGCCCTGGGTCGCGCGAATCGCCTGGCAGAGATTGGTTTTACCCGAAAGACAGAATTTGCACTGACGGCATTCCGGGGTGTACAGCGGGATCACATGATCGCCCACCGCAACGGAGGTCACGCCCTCGCCGATGGCCTCGACAATCGCACCACCTTCATGGCCGAGGATCGACGGGAAGATGCCTTCCGGATCTGCGCCCGACAAGGTGTAGGCATCGGTATGGCAAACACCGGAGGCCACCACGCGCAGCAAGACTTCGCCGGCCTTGGGCATGGCGACATCGACTTCAACGATTTCGAGGGGCTTCTTGGCCTCGAAGGCAACGGCGGCGCGCGACTTGATCATGATGACTCTCCAGCGAATAAAAACGAGACAAGCAGTGTAATACATGGCTCAACGATGAATAATCGATGCAAATGCAAAATATTATTGCCACACAGGGATAATCATTGATGTCCGAAAATCGCTGGGAAGGGATCGACGAGTTTGTCGCCGTTGCCGAATGCAGCCAGTTCACCGCTGCGGCGGAGCGCCTGGGGGTTTCCTCCTCCCATGTCAGTCGACAAATCGTACGCCTTGAAGAACGCCTGCAAACCCGTCTGCTCTACCGCAGTACCCGTCGGGTCACGCTGACCGAGGCCGGGCAAACCTTTCTGCAACATTGCCAGCGTTTGCAGGACGGCCGTGAAGAAGCGTTGCGAGCGGTGGGCGACCTGACCAGCGAACCCAAGGGCATGCTGCGCATGACCTGCGCCGTGGCTTACGGCGAGCGCTTCATCGTGCCGCTGGTGACTCGTTTCATGGGGCTGTATCCGCAACTGCGCATCGACATCGAACTGACCAATCGCCAGCTTGACCTGGTGCACGAAGGCCTCGACCTGGCGATTCGCCTCGGACGCTTGCAGGATTCTCGGCTGGTCGCCACCCGACTCGCGCCGCGCCGCATGTTTCTCTGTGCATCGCCCCACTACCTTGAACACTACGGTCGCCCGCACAGCCTGTCGGAGCTGAGCCGCCACAACTGCCTCATCGGTAGCTCGGACCTCTGGCAACTGGAACAGAACGGGCGGGAGTTTTCGCAAAGGGTGCAGGGAAACTGGCGCTGCAACAGTGGGCAAGCGGTGCTGGATGCCGCGCTGCAAGGCGTAGGGCTGTGTCAGTTGCCGGACTATTACGTGCTGGAGCATCTGAATAGCGGCGCGTTGATTTCGTTGCTGGAAGCACATCAACCACCGAACACGGCGGTTTGGGCGCTGTATCCGCAGCAGCGGCATTTATCGCCGAAGGTGCGCAAACTGGTGGATTACTTGAAGGAAGGGTTGGCCGAACGGCCGGAGTATCGGGGTTAGAACCACCAGTGTTGCTCAGTGACAGATTGGCTGACTGAAACGGCGCTTTCGTCGGATCGCCGCACAACTTAGCGACGATTGGCCCAACGCTGTCTCAACCATTCAAGATCTTCAGGACGAGTAACCTTGAGGTTGTCGGACCGCCCTTCGATCAGGCGCGGCGCCGAACCGGCCCACTCCATGGCCGAAGCTTCGTCGGTAATAACGGCATCGGCCACCAGACTGTCAGCCAGTGCGCGATGCAACGCCCCAAGGCGAAACATCTGCGGCGTGTAGGCCTGCCAGATCACACTGCGATCCACGGTTTCGACCACGCGACCGTGCTTGTCGACCCGCTTGAGCGTATCCCGCGCCGGAACCGCCAGCAGCCCACCGACAGGATCATCAGCCAGCTCAGCCAGCAATTTGTCCAGATCGCCACGACTGAGGTTCGGCCGTGCGGCATCGTGAACCAGTACCCAATCCTCATCGTCGGCACCCTGCGCATGCAAGTGCAGCAAGGCATTGAGCACCGACCCGGAACGTTCGGAACCACCCTCAACCCGGGCAATACGCGAATCACTGGCACACGCCAGGTTCGGCCAATAAGGATCGTCAACCGCAAGACTGACCACCAGGCCTTTCAAGGCCGGATGATCGAGGAAACAGCCAAGGCTGTGTTCGAGAATAGTGCGTCCACCCAGTTGCAGGTACTGCTTGGGACGGTCCGCAGCCATACGGGCACCAACGCCCGCGGCAGGAATCACGGCCCAAAAGGCCGGTAACGAATCAATCATTGGGCCAACTGGTAAAGGGTTTCACCATCCTTGACCATGCCCAACTCATGCCGAGCCCGCTCTTCGACGGTCTCCATGCCCTTTTTCAACTCACTGACTTCGGCGTCCATCACCCGGTTGCGTTCCAGCAATGCCTGGTTCTCAGCCTGCTGATCCGCAATCTGCTGAGTCAACTCGGCCACTTGCGCCAGACTGCCGTTTCCCACCCACAGGCGGTACTGCAAGCCAGCCAGCAGCAAAAGCAGGATGAGGAACAACCAATTGGGACTGCGCATCGAATATCGGGTATCCAGTGAAAAAAGACAGCCATGCCAAAACGTGAAGCTACTGATAGCACGAAGCCTGGAAGAACCAGGCTTGTGCATATAAGGCATCAGATTAGTGGCAAAAACGTCGCTGTAGCGATTTTTTCGACACAATCCGGTGTCTTTTTATCGATTTCCGCTTAACCGCGGAACTCGCTGCGACCGTTGTACTTGGCTTTGCCGTTCAACTGCTCTTCGATACGCAGCAGTTGGTTGTACTTGGAGACGCGGTCGGAACGGCACAGGGAGCCGGTCTTGATCTGGCCAGCCGAGGTGCCCACGGCCAGGTCGGCAATGGTCGAATCTTCGGTTTCGCCGGAGCGGTGCGAGATCACGGCAGTGTAACCGGCAGCCTTGGCCATCTGGATGGCTTCCAGGGTTTCGGTCAGGGTGCCGATCTGGTTGAACTTGATCAGGATCGAGTTGGCGATCTTCTTGTCGATGCCTTCTTTCAGGATCTTGGTGTTGGTCACGAACAGGTCGTCGCCTACCAGCTGGGTTTTCTCGCCGATCTTGTCGGTGAGAATTTTCCAGCCAGCCCAGTCGGACTCGTCCAGGCCATCTTCAATGGAGATGATCGGGTAACGTTCGGTCAGACCTTTCAGGTAATCGGCGAAACCTTCAGCGGTGAACACCTGGCCTTCGCCGGACAGGTTGTACTTGCCATCTTCGTAGAATTCGCTGGCCGCGCAGTCCAGAGCCAGGGTCACGTCGGTGCCCAGCTTGTAACCGGCGTTGGCCACGGCTTCGGAGATCACTTTCAAAGCGTCTTCGTTGGAAGCCAGGTTCGGCGCGAAGCCACCTTCGTCACCCACGGCAGTGCTCAGGCCACGGGCCTTCAGCACGGCTTTGAGGTGGTGGAAAATCTCGGTACCCATGCGCAGGCCTTCCGAGAAAGACTTGGCGCCAACCGGCTGAACCATGAATTCCTGGATATCGACGTTGTTGTCGGCGTGCTCGCCGCCGTTGATGATGTTCATCATCGGAACCGGCATCGAGTAGACACCCGGGGTGCCGTTCAGGTTGGCGATGTGAGCGTACAGTGGCAGGTCCTGGTCCTGTGCTGCCGCCTTGGCCGCGGCCAGGGAAACGGCGAGGATCGCGTTGGCGCCCAGGGAGCCTTTGTTTTCAGTACCGTCGAGCTTGATCATTGCCAGATCGAGCGCTTTCTGGTCGCTTGGGTCCATACCTTTCAACAGGTCTTTGATCGGACCGTTGATGTTGGCTACGGCCTTCAGAACACCCTTGCCCAGGTAACGGCTCTTGTCGCCATCACGCAGCTCGAGCGCTTCACGCGAGCCAGTGGAAGCACCGGACGGCGCGCAGGCGCTGCCGATGATGCCGTTATCGAGAAGCACGTCCGCTTCCACGGTGGGATTGCCACGGGAGTCGAGAACTTCACGACCTTTGATGTCGACGATTTTAGCCATTGTTGTAAACACTCCAAAGTTGACGAAAACGACGCAGCTGTAGGAAATCTTTGATCGTCGGCAAGTGAGGTGCAGCGGGCAGTCTTGCAGACGACAAGGCTCAGGCCCGAGGGCCTGAGCGTTAAAACGTGCGGTACTTTACCGGAGAATTGAGGATTACGCGGTTTCTACCGTCGGAAAACTCTTCACCAGTTCGTCCAAAGCCTTGAGCTGGGCCAGGAATGGCTCCAGTTTGTCCAGGCGCAAGGCGCAAGGACCGTCGCATTTGGCATTGTCCGGATCCGGGTGGGCTTCCAGGAACAGGCCAGCCAGCGACTGGCTCATGCCGGCCTTCGCCAGATCGGTAACCTGGGCGCGACGACCGCCGGCGGAATCGGAGCGACCACCAGGCATTTGCAGCGCGTGGGTCACGTCGAAGAACACCGGGTATTCGAACTGCTTCATGATGCCGAAGCCGAGCATATCGACGACCAGGTTGTTGTAGCCGAAGCTCGAACCACGCTCGCAGAGGATCAACTGATCGTTACCCGCTTCCACGCACTTGTTCAGGATGTGCTTCATTTCCTGAGGGGCGAGGAACTGGGCTTTCTTGATGTTGATCACTGCACCCGTTTTGGCCATAGCGACCACGAGGTCGGTCTGGCGCGACAGGAAGGCCGGCAACTGGATGATGTCGCAGACTTCAGCGACGACCGCAGCCTGGTCAGGCTCGTGGACGTCGGTGATGACCGGCACGCCGAAGGCTTGCTTGATGTCCTGGAAGATGCGCATGCCTTCTTCCAGGCCAGGACCGCGATAGGAGGTCACAGAAGACCGGTTGGCCTTGTCGAAGCTGGCCTTGAACACGTAAGGGATACCGAGCTTTTCGGTGACCTTCACATACTCTT
The DNA here is from genome assembly GCF_000282455.1 of Pseudomonas sp. GM74. Taxonomy (GTDB): domain Bacteria; phylum Pseudomonadota; class Gammaproteobacteria; order Pseudomonadales; family Pseudomonadaceae; genus Aquipseudomonas. The sequence goes on along the minus strand of NZ_AKJG01000164.1, from coordinate 2,443 downwards.
CGCAAACCTGCATGGCCATGTCACGGCTTTCCAGCACGTTCATGCCGCCGAACAGCACCATGGGCTTGTCGTTGGCAATCTCGATGTCGCCGACGCGGATGATCTTCTGTGCCATCGGGGTTACGCCTTCTTCTGGTGTTGAGCCAACGCTGCCTTGACGAAACCGCTGAACAGCGGGTGACCGTCGCGTGGCGTCGAGGTGAACTCAGGGTGGAACTGGCAAGCGACGAACCATGGGTGATCCGGAGCTTCAACCACTTCAACCAGTGCGCCATCACCGGAACGACCGGAGATTTTCAAACCGGCTTCCATGATTTGCGGCAGCAGGTTGTTGTTCACTTCGTAGCGATGACGATGACGCTCGACAATCACGTCCTTGCCGTAGCAACCGTGGACCAGGGAACCCGGCTCCAGCAGGCAGTCCTGCGCGCCCAGGCGCATGGTGCCGCCCAGATCGGAGGTTTCGGTACGGGTTTCGACAGCGCCGGTGGCATCTTCCCACTCGGTGATCAGGCCCACGACCGGGTGACCGCTTGCACGATCGAACTCGGTGGAGTTGGCGTCTTTCCAGCCCATCACATTACGTGCGAACTCGATAACTGCCACTTGCATGCCCAGGCAGATACCCAGGTACGGAACCTTGTTTTCGCGAGCGTATTGAACGGCGGTGATCTTGCCTTCAACGCCACGCAGACCGAAGCCGCCAGGTACCAGGATGGCGTCGACGCCTTCGAGCAGCGCGGTACCCTGGTTCTCGATGTCCTCGGAATCGATGTAGCGCAGGTTGACCTTGGTACGGTTGCTGATGCCGGCGTGACTCATCGCTTCGATCAGCGACTTGTAGGCGTCCAGCAGCTCCATGTACTTGCCGACCATGGCGATGGTGACTTCGTGCTCAGGGTTGAGCTTGGCGTCGACCACGGCTTCCCACTCGGACAGATCGGCACCGCCGCATTGCAGGCCGAAACGCTCGACGACGAAATCGTCCAGGCCCTGGGAGTGCAGGATGCCCGGGATCTTGTAGATGGTATCGGCGTCTTCCAGGCCGATCACCGCACGTTCTTCAACGTTGGTGAACTGCGCGATCTTGCGACGCGAGGAAATATCGATCGGGTGATCGGAGCGGCAGACCAGCACGTCCGGTTGCAGGCCGATGGAACGCAGCTCCTTCACCGAGTGCTGGGTTGGCTTGGTCTTGGTTTCTCCGGCAGTGGCGATGTACGGCACCAGTGTCAGGTGCATCAGCATCGCGCGCTTGGCGCCGACTTCGAAACGCAGCTGGCGGATGGCTTCGAGGAACGGTTGCGACTCGATGTCACCCACGGTGCCACCGATCTCGACCATTGCCACGTCAGCGTCGCCGGCACCCTTGATGATGCGGCGCTTGATTTCGTCGGTGATGTGCGGGATCACCTGGATGGTTGCACCCAGGTAGTCACCACGACGCTCCTTGCGCAGGACGTGTTCGTAGACACGGCCGGTGGTGAAGTTGTTGTTCTGGGTCATGGTCGTGCGGATGAACCGCTCGTAGTGGCCCAGGTCCAGGTCGGTCTCGGCGCCGTCGTGTGTGACGAACACTTCACCGTGCTGGAACGGGCTCATGGTGCCCGGGTCGACGTTGATGTACGGGTCCAGCTTCAGCATGGTGACCTTAAGTCCCCGCGCCTCCAGGATGGCCGCCAATGATGCCGATGCAATGCCTTTCCCCAATGAAGAAACAACACCGCCCGTGACGAATATGTAGCGCGTCATGAAAAACCCTAGAAGTCTGCGTTAAAGCGGTCCGAGCCGCCGGGGAAAGCGAAGGAAGGCCGAAGCCCCCGATCACCTGCATTAATCACAGTGCACCTTTCAAAAAAACCGCCGCGTTGGGACAGACCGGAAAATGAATCACCGGTTCGTTGCTCGCTACACATTTTTTGGAATCGCCCAGCAAAGACTGCTTGGTAATCGGCAACTCCTGCAATTCAGGCGAATCCACAGAAGTTGTATCAAGAAGGGAGCGTAGTCTACCGGAAAGCCCCTTTCAGCTCAAACCTTGATCTTCGTTCAGTGGCTGCCAATGCAAATGCCAGTCACCGAGCGCACCGCCATCGAGCCCCTTGAGGTTCGCGACCGCCAGCAATTGCCCGCCTTTGTAGAGCAGCGGCAATCTGCCGCGCACGAAGGACGGTACACCGCTTTCATTGAGCAAACGTTTCAGGTCCCGATGGCCGCGGCCTGGCAAAGCCATGACCTCTCCCCCCTCACGATAGCGGATCTGTAACGGGCCGTCGGGGATCTGCCCGGTGAGCGAAAGCACGCCGTTATCCGCAATTGCCAGCGGTGAAGCCGGATCCTGCCACGCCCCGGCGGCGGGCAGAGGGCGCAACCAGCGGCCGGACAGCCACCAGATCCGCCCGCCCGCCCGATGCAGTTCGCCATCGGCCAACAACTGCTTGCC
>NZ_AKJG01000163.1 GCF_000282455.1 Pseudomonas sp. GM74 | reverse complement strand
AGCAGTCGTAAAATCAGAGTTCGCGGTACGTCAGAGAGATCGTGCAAGCCGGATTTACGACTGCTGCGCAGCCGGACGCAGGCTACGCCAGCTGCTACAAGGGAGGCGTAGCGTCTGGGTCCGCCTGACTGATCGGCATCAGGCATGCTGCCTGCTGATTTTCTATTCCAATGGCTGGCGATCAGCCGAAGCAAGGAGAACACGATGTCCAACACCCTGTTTATTACCGGCGCAACTTCCGGTTTTGGTGAAGCCTGTGCCCGTCGTTTTGCCGAGGCCGGCTGGAAACTGGTGCTGACTGGCCGTCGTGAAGAGCGCCTCAATGCGTTGTGCGCCGAGTTGTCGAAGCAGACTGAAGTCCATGGCCTGGTGCTCGATGTGCGTGATCGCAAGTCCATGGAGGAAGCGATTGCCAATCTGCCGCCATCCTTTGCCAAACTGCGCGGGTTGATCAACAACGCCGGGCTGGCCCTGGGTGTCGATCCTGCGCCCAAGTGCGATCTGGACGATTGGGACACCATGGTCGATACCAACGTCAAAGGCCTGATGTACAGCACCCGCCTGCTGTTACCACGCCTGATTGCCCACGGTCGTGGTGCCGGCATCGTCAACCTGGGTTCCATCGCCGGCAACTACCCGTACCCGGGCAGCCACGTGTATGGCGCGACCAAGGCGTTCGTCAAACAGTTCTCCCTGAACCTGCGCTGCGACCTGCAAGGCACGGGCGTACGGGTCAGCAACATCGAGCCGGGCCTGTGTGAGAGCGAGTTCTCGCTGGTGCGTTTTGCCGGTGACCAGGAGCGCTACAACGCCACTTACGCTGGCGCCGAGCCGATCCAGCCGCAAGATATCGCCGACACCATTTTCTGGGTGCTCAATGCGCCTGCGCACATCAACATCAACAGCCTGGAACTGATGCCGGTCAGCCAGACCTGGGCCGGGTTTGCTATTGACCGCAGTGGTGGCAAGGCTTAATACCGAGTCATCGTTCTTCGCGAGCAAGCCCGCTCCCACATTAGACCGCGATCCAGTGTGGGAGCGGGCTTGCCCGCGAAGGGGCCGGAACAGAAAAATCAGGACATCAGCTAGACTCCTCACCCAACAACCCCGCCGCACCCTGCGGTCTAGAGGTATTAGAGGAGATCAAGTGAGTAATCGAGGCGAGCAGTCGCTGCTCAAACAATCGACCTTCCTGATGCTCGCCGTGACATTCGCCGGGATCATCACCGGGTTTGTTTCGGGCGCCCAATCCATCCTGTTCGATGGCTTTTTTTCGTTGATCGCGGCCTTCATCAAAGTGCTGATGCTGATCACCGCCCGGCTGATCGCCAAGGAAAGCAATCAGCGCTTCCAGTTCGGTTCCTGGCACCTGGAGCCCATGGTGCTGGTGATCGAAGGCAGTTTCATATTCCTGGTGGCCGTTTATGCCTTTCTCAACGGAGTGTTCGGCATCATCAGTGGAGGCCGCGAGGTCGAGCTCGGGCTGGTGATCCTCTACGCGGCGGTGTTCACCGTCATTGAACTGATTTATTACTTCTACGTTCGCCAACGCAATCGCACACTCAAGTCATCGCTGATCCAGTTCGACAACATCAGTTGGCTGGTGGACGCGATGCTGTCGGCGGGACTGCTGGTGAGTTTCCTGATCGCGCTGCTGCTCAAGACTCAGGGTTATGACAAGTGGGCGGTGTATGTCGACCCGATGATTCTGATCCTGCTGGCCCTGGGCATGCTCCCCCCGGCGTTCAAAATCCTCGGACCGGCATTGCGCGATGTACTGGGGATTGTCCCGGATCAACTGGACGACAAGGTGCGTCAGGTGATGGAGGTGGCGAAGGTCGAGCATGGTTTCGACGACTACATTTCCTACGTGCAGAAACACGGCAGGGCCTGTTTTATCGAGATTCACATCGTATTGCCGAAGGATTACTGGCTGGACGGAATAGGGCAACTGGACAGTTTGCGGGAGGAGATTTCCGCGAAGCTCGGTAAGCCGGATGCAGCGCGATGGCTGACCATCAGTTTTACCGGGGATCGCAAGTGGACTGAGTGATCGGATTGCCCCCTCGCCACACAGTCAGCCGAGATATTGCGCCAACCCGCGATAACAGGTCGCCAGGTGATAAGGCGTGGTCGACGGCATATCGCAGCGGCTGACCTCACCCTGTTCGTCACGGCATTCGTACCAGCCACCGGCATGCAGCGAGCGCTGCTGCAATGCCTGTAACTGGCGCAGCACATCGGCTTCGCTGTGCGGGCGTAGCGTCAATGCGCGCAGGTATTCAGCCTGGGCCCAGATGCGCTGCGTGGCGTCCCGGACGCCGCCATCCGGTCCGAAGTCGAGCATCGCCCGCACAGCGCCAGTCTGTTGATCGACACCCGTGTGTTCGGTAAAGGCAAAGGCCCGCTCCAGATCGGCGTGCAGCGTCGAATTGCGTAACAGCGCCGAGGATTCCAGCAGGAAATACCACTCGAACTGATGCCCCGGTTCAAACCAGTTATCCACAGAGCCCAGCGGCATTTCCATCAACACGCCGAGTTGCGGATCGATGAAGCGCGCGTGCATGGCTGTGCATAACTTGAGGAGCGCTTGTTGCACATCGAGGTCTTCACGCACCGACAGGGTGGCGAGGAAAGCTTCGGCCAGGTGCATCAGCGGGTTTTGCAAAGGGCCGCTGTCCAGCGATGCCCAGTCGCGGCCAAGCGTGGCTTCGTACAGACCGTCGTCCGTGGCGAAACGCTGCGCGACCACTTCCAGCGAGGCGTTGAGCACCGACTCCACCAGCGGCTCGCGGACCTTGTCCCAGTAATGGGCGCAGGCGAACAGGATGAAGGCGTGGGTGTAGAGGTCCTTGCGCTGATCCAGCGGCGACCCTTGAGCATCGACACTGTAGAACCAGCCGCCGTGCTCGGCATCGTGGAAGTGCCGCTGCAACGAGCGGAACAACGCGGCGGCACGCTCTTCGGCGCCTGGCACCTGACCGATCAGGCTGGCAAACAGATACAACTGCCGCGCACAGGCCATGGCCCGGTAGCGTTGCGGTGGCAGCGGTTGGTGTTCGGCATCCAGCGCCTCATAGGGCAACGCCATGTCGGCGTTCCAGCCCGGACCTTGCCAGAGCGGCACGATGACGTTCAGAAAGTGCTGTTGCACCGAGGCGAACAGGGCGGTCAGTTCAGGCTGAGAGGCGGAGCGGGAAACAGGCGGCATTGGCTGGCGTCGTCACGGCAGGGGCGATTGCGCGACATGTTAGCAGAGAGGCCGGTCGGAGCGATGCGGTGTCTGTGATGCCGCCTTCGCGGGCAAGCCCGCTCCCACAGGGTTTCTGGTGTGAATGAAATCCATGCCACACAGCAAACCACTGTGGGAGCGGGCTTGCCCGCGAAGAGGCCGGTTCAGGCACTAGAGAACTAGCCCGCCAGCAACCACACCCCGGTCACCGCCGAAGCCGCGCCCGCCAGTCGAACCAGCGGTGCTGCGGCCTGCGGCAACACCCGCACCAGCGCATAACCCGCCACATGCAACACCGCCGTCGCTGCGACAAAGCCTGCGGCATAGGTCCAGGGACTCGACATGTCCGGCAGTTCCAGCCCATGCGCGACACCATGAAACAGTGCAAACAACGCCGTCGCACCCACCGCCATCACCAGCGGTGGACGCACTGCCAGAGCAACCGCCAGCCCCAAAGCCAATACGGAAGCGGCAATCCCACTCTCCAGTGCAGGCAGGTTCATTCCTTCAAAGCCCAGCATCCCGCCGATCAACAGGGTGCCAACGAAGGTGCACGGCAGCGCCCAGCGTGCGGCGCCTTGCTGCTGCGCGGCCCACAGTCCGACCGCGAGCATCGCCAGCAAGTGATCGAGACCGCCCAGCGGATGGCCGATACCGGCGATCAAGCCGTTGTCGCCGTGCCCGGGATGGGCGAAGGCGAGGGCTGGGGTCAGCAGCAGGGCCAGGGCGCCGAGAATGCGTTTGAGTGTCATGGATAAGCTTCCTTGTTGATAAGTCGTGATCAGGCCGCGGTCAGCAAACCCTGGCGCTCGATGAAAGCGATGATCTCTTCCAGGCCTTGGCCGGTTTTCTGATTGCTGAACACGAACGGTTTGCCGTTGCGCATGCGCTGGGTGTCGCTGTTCATCATCTCCAGCGAGGCGCCGACCAGCGGCGCGAGGTCGATCTTGTTGATCACCAGCAGGTCGGATTTGCAGATCCCCGGCCCGCCCTTGCGCGGCAGCTTGTCGCCAGCCGAGACGTCGATCACGTAGATCGTCAGGTCCGACAGTTCAGGGCTGAAGGTGGCGGAGAGGTTGTCGCCCCCGGACTCCACCAGAATCAGGTCCAGCCCCGGAAAGCGGCGGTTGAGCTGATCCACGGCTTCGAGGTTGATCGAGGCGTCTTCGCGGATGGCCGTGTGCGGGCAGCCTCCGGTTTCCACGCCGATGATGCGCTCCGGTGCCAGGGCTTCGTTGCGCACCAGAAAGTCGGCGTCTTCGCGGGTGTAGATGTCGTTGGTCACAACGGCCAGGTTGTAACGCTCGCGCAAGGCCAGGCACAGGGCCAGGGTCAGGGCGGTTTTGCCGGAACCGACCGGGCCGCCGATGCCGATGCGCAGGGGTTGTGTGTTCATGTGGTTCTCCAAAATAACAGGCCCTAGGAACGGAACAGTCGGCTGTACTGGCGCTCGTGGGCCATACACGCCAGGGACAGGCCGAAAGCGGCGCTGCCGTAATGATCGGGATCGATTCGGGTGGCGTTCTGTTGAGCTTGTTGAAGCAGTGGCAACAGTTCGCTGGTCAGGCGCTGGGCGGCTTGCTGACCCAGGGGCAGGGTCTTCATCAGCACCGCCAACTGGTTTTCCAGCCAGCTCCAGAGCCAGGCGGCCAGGGCGTCCTGGGGGCTGATCTGCCAGGCACGCGCGGCCAAGGCCCAACCCAGGGCCAGATGCGGCTCGCTGCGTTGTTCAAGAAAGGCGCGGGCGGGTGCATCGAGTTCCGGCAAGCCGTTGAGCAATTGCTGCAACGAGTAACCCATTTGCCGGCTTTCCTGATGCAGCTCGCGGGTTTCGCGACTGGCGCGGTGCTCCTCGCAGCGTTGCAGCAACTCGTCCCAGTTTTCCTCGCTGGCGGCCACGCAATGAGCGAGCAACAACGGCGCTTCGAAGCGTGCCAGGTTCAGCAGCAACTGATCACTGATCCAGCGTCGCGCACTGTCGGGGTCGTTTACCCGGCCGTTATCCACAGCCATTTCCAGCCCTTGGGAGTAGCTGTAGCCGCCAATCGGCAATTGCGGGCTGGCCAGGCGCAGCAGCGCCCAGGCCGGGTTCATGGGCGTACGCCGAACTGGTGCAGTTTCGGCGCGTAGTTGAAGTCTTCATCGCCGTGGCGCGAATGATGATGACCACCGCCGTAGGCGCCATGTTCCGGCTGGAACGGCGCCTCGATGTTCACGGCAACGGCACCGAGTTGTTCGAGCATGGCCTTGAGCACGTAATCGTCGAGCAGGCGCAACCAGCCGTCGCCGACTTGCAGGGCGACATGGCGGTTGCCCAGGTGATAGGCCGCTCGGGTCAGTTCGAAGGCATTGGCGCAGGTGACGTGCAGCAGTTGTTCGGGGCGGGCGCAGACGCGCACGATTCGCCCGTCTTCGGCTTGCAGGCATTCGCCGTCATGCAACGGCGGCTGGCCGCGCTCCAGAAACAACCCGACGTCTTCGCCTTCGGCACTGAAACAGCGCAAACGGCTTTTGCTGCGAGCTTCGAACGTCAGGTGCAGTTCGGCGGTCCAAACGGGTTGAGGGTCGATTCTGCGATGAATCACCAGCATCGGAAGGCTTCCAGCAATGGACAATGCTCAGGCTAGAGCAAGGGGCTTGCCAATCGACATGATGCGTAGGAAATGACTGAAGGAGACGTAGGAAAGATATCGATTGAGTGAGTTTTTTGGTTGAAGTTGGTGCGTTGTTTTTGAGTTGCGCACCAAGTTGAAGCGATGCAGTTCATTGTGGGAGCGAGCTTGCTCGCGATGACGGCGTATCTGTCACATTGATTCTGTATGTGCCGACGCTATCGTCGGAACGCCGCCCGGAGCAAGCTCGCTCCCACAGGGTCTTGATCCAGACTGAAGGTTAAGGGTTACTCGGTACTGCCAAGCCCTTGCCAATGCTTGAGGCCGATAAAGATGAACCGCAGCTGCTGGGTGATTTTTGCCTGGGGCGTCAGGTGCTCAGGCAACGCTTCGGCGGGCGGATCGATGATGTCCGGCAGGGTGGCGAACACGCTCTTGACGATCAGGTCCGCCATGACGCTCAGGTCGGCGATGTCCAGGTGCTGCAGTTTCGGCATCAGTGACAAATCCGCCGCCAGGTCCGAGCTGATGTTTTCACGCAAACGGCCGATGGCCTGGCGCACCGGCAGCGAACCGCCGTATTGCTCACGGGCGAGAAACAGGAACTGCGAACGGTTGGCGCTGACCACGTCGAGAAAGATCCGTACCGAGGCATCGATGATGCCGCCCATCACGAATTCGTTGTGTCGTACCAGGCGAATGGTTTCGCGGAATGTCTGGCCGACTTCGCTGACCAGCACCAGGCCCAATTCATCCATATCGGCAAAATGCCGATAGAAACCGGTCGGTACGATACCGGCGGTTTTTGCGACTTCGCGCAGGCTAAGGCTGCCGAATCCTCGGCCACCATCCATCAGACGCCGGGCAGCGTCCATCAGGGCATTACGGGTTTGTTGTTTCTGTTCGGCGCGGGGCAGCATCGCAAGGGCGTTTTCTGGACAGGGACGCGGCGCACTCTAGCAAATCGGCTTTGCCGGCGTCGAACGACTGTGGTGGGCTCAAGCGGGGAAGTGTGACGTCTATCAAGCGGACCGCTGAAAAGTCAAAAGCCCAATCCGGGGATTGGGCTTTTTTTCAGGGCGGCCATGGGGCTTAGCTCACGGTGCTGTTGCGTTCGATCACTCGATCACCACCGCCTTCAGCGAGGGTTTGACCTTGTGGCGTGCGATCCGAACCGTCGGCGGCAAGGGTCTGGCCTTGTGGAGTACGGTCGGAACCATCAGCAGCCAGGGTTTGACCTTGTGGGGTGCGGTCGGAACCATCAGCAGCAAGGGTCTGGCCTTGTGGGGTACGATCGGAACCATCGGCAGCCAGGGTTTGGCCCTGAGGAGTACGGTCCGAGCCATCCTGAGTGATCAGGCCTTTTTCTTTCAGGCGATCATTACCGCCTTCGGCAAGGGTTTGACCCTGAGGAGTACGGTCGGAGCCATCGGCGGCGACGGTCTGGCTGAACACCGAGTAGTCTTGTTTCACTTGTGGGGTAGCCTGGTCAGCTGCTGGCAGGGCAAAAGCAGTGCTGGCCAGCATCGAGAGTGAAAGGCTAAGCAGTAGTTGGCGTTTCATGATCGTTGTGCTCCTCGGGGGTGCGATAAAGTGGGTACGAGAGCAATGCTACTCTCGATAAATCGATATGAAAGTTCATAAACGCAATGGTAATAATCAACGGAATTGATTGTTTGCTGCGGAGCCTCTAAACCGGGCGTTTCCGGCGATCAGTCTTGCGCCGAAACGGGTATTTTCGACTCATCTTTGATGGAGAAAAGTGCGGGGTCGGTAACGCTGAATGACTGATGGGTCAGCATTGGACTTGAGGAATTCGGCGAAATCGGTCTATCGATTAAACCTGCCGGGTTTTTATCAGTCGTAGCTTTCATGGCGAGCCGTTTGCGGCTCACCGTTTCACATGTGCGTCGCAGTCGGGGCGCTCAGCCGTATCAGGAGCCTTGTGCAATGACGCGCACTCAAAAGATGTTTGTCTGGACCCTTTCCACTTTCCTTACCTTGTTGATGGTGCTGGTGCTGATCATCGTGTTCTTCGACTGGAACCGGATCAAAGCACCGCTCAACGCCAAAGTTTCCGAAGAACTGCACCGCGCGTTCGCCATCAACGGCAATCTGTCAGTGGTCTGGCAGCCCGAACCCGATGAAGGCGGCTGGCGCGCCTGGGTACCGTGGCCTCACGTGGTGGCCGAAGACTTGAGCCTGGGCAATCCTGACTGGTCGAAACAACCGCAGATGGTCACCCTCAAGCGGGTGGAGCTGCGTATTTCACCCCTGGCATTGCTGGCGCAGCGGGTGGTGATCCCGCGTATCGATCTCACCGAGCCCAATGCCCAACTGCAACGCCTGGCTGACGGGCGCGCCAACTGGACCTTCAAATTCGACCCGAAGGACCCGAACGCCGAGCCTTCGAACTGGGTGGTGGATATCGGTGCGATCGGCTTCGACAAGGGCCACGTCACCCTCGACGACCAGAACCTGAAGACTCAACTCGACGTGCTGATCGATCCGTTGGGCAAGCCGATTCCGTTCAGCGATATCGTCGGCGACAAAGCGGCGAAAACCGCGCAGGAAAAGGGCTCTTCACCCCAGGATTATGCATTCGCCCTCAAGGTCAACGGCCAGTACCACGGCCAGAAACTCGCGGGCCAGGGCAAGATTGGCGGGCTGTTGGCGTTGCAGGACGCGGCGCGGCCGTTTCCGCTTCAGGCACAGGTGAAGATCGCCGATTCCAGCGTCGAACTGGCCGGCACCCTGACCGATCCGCTGAACCTCGGCGCATTGGACCTGCGCCTGAAACTGGCCGGCACCAGCCTGGGCAACCTCTACCCGCTGACCGGCGTGATCCTGCCGGACACGCCGCCCTATGCCACCGATGGCCACCTGATCGCCAAGCTGCACGAGGCCGGTGGCGCGGTGTTTCGCTATGAAGAGTTCAACGGCAAGATCGGTGAAAGCGACATCCACGGCAATCTGACTTATGTCGCCAGCCAGCCACGGCCAAAACTCAGCGGTTCGCTGTTGTCCAATCAATTGCTGTTCGCCGATCTGGCGCCGCTGATTGGTGCCGACTCCAACGCCGAACAGAAGGCCCGAGGCGGTGACAGCAAGCAACCGGCGGACAAAGTGTTGCCGGTTGAAGAGTTCAAGACCGATCGCTGGCGTGATATGGACGCCGATGTGGAGTTCACCGGCAAGCGCATCGTGCACAGCGAAAAACTGCCATTCAACGACCTCTATACCCATCTGGTGCTCACCGATGGCGTGCTCAGCCTCGAACCGCTGCGCTTCGGCGTGGCCGGCGGCAAGCTGGATGCGCAGATTCGCCTGAACGGCCACACCGATCCTCTGGAAGGCCACGCCAGGCTCACGGCGCGGGGCTTCAAGCTCAAACAGTTGTTCCCCGGCTTTGAGCCGATGAAAACCAGTTTTGGCGAGCTCAATGGCGACGCAGATATCACCGGTCGCGGCAACTCGGTAGCCAAGTTGCTGGGCAGTGCCAATGGCAATCTGAAAATGCTGATCAACGATGGCGCCATCAGTCGCGAACTGATGGAGCTGGCGGGCCTGAACGTCGGCAACTACGTGGTGGGCAAGATCTTTGGCGACAAGGAAGTGAAGATCAACTGCGCGGCCGCCGACTTCGGTATCCAGTCCGGCCTGGCCACCACCCGGTTGTTCGTATTCGACACCGAGAACGCCATCGTCTACATCGACGGCACCGCTAACATGGCGACGGAACAACTGGACCTGACCATAACCCCGGAATCCAAGGGCTGGCGCCTGATTTCATTGCGTTCGCCTTTGTATGTACGGGGCAAGTTCATCAAGCCGGATGCCGGCGTGAAAGCCGTACCACTAATGTTGCGCGGCGCGGGGATGGTCGCACTGGGTGTGATCGCCGCACCTGCGGCGGGTTTGCTGGCGCTGGTGGCGCCCAGTGGCGGCGAACCGAACCAGTGCGCACCGTTGCTGGAGCAGATGAAAGCGGGCAAGGCGCCGAAGACGGTAAAGGACTGATGCGAAAGAAACGTTGTGCAGCGCTCCAGCAGTTGGGCTTGAGGAGCGCGAATGTTGATATCAGGAGATTGCAGGCGGCGCCTGGATGTTGAGCAGCTCGGATTCAATTTTTCTCCCGAGTTTCTGTATGACGGTTTCCCTGTTTGGGTTGTATTGCAGCTCAGCCAAATGGCAAATGAGTATTCGGATGTTGGTTTTGCCATCCTTGATCGGGCAAAGCGTGGCCTGGTCCAGGATGCCAATATCAATGGCATCAGCAGTTTCGAACGAAAGTTGCACCGTAATCATGGTTTTATCCTGGCGAACAATCGTAAACAGGGCACTGGTAGCCAGCGGCGTTTTTGCGGTGACGGGGACGGATGGCAATGCGTTGGCGTTAAGCCTGTTCAGGATGGCTTCAACGGCGGATGAAGAGTCTGGAAGTTGCTTCAACTTTATTAATGCATCGGCGAGCGTTTGGCGTTCATCAATGAGTAATGCGCTTGCAAGGCTTTGCTGGATGATTTTCCCAAAGGTGGTTGTTCCAAATTCCACTCGTGAAAATGATCGGCTATTAATGGCCCAAGCCAGATTTTTCAACGTGTTTGTGTAGCTCGTCCATTGCTGCTCCCGGTCACTACCATGTTTTTTTGCGAGCAGTTTGCTGTATAGGTCAGAGTGCAAGATGTCATTTTTTAGTTCGCTGGAATGCGGCCCGCAAAATACGGTAATGTGTCCGTTAAGTGTATAGATATCGTTTTCAGATTTATTCATTGAAATTTCCATATTGGCCTCAATACAAGTTTGGTTGAAATCGGCCAAAAAGCGCCGATTTCATTGTTGCTATAGTGTTCGGCGATCGTTAAAAATCGACATCGAGGTCCGGAAGATCTACAATGAGTTTTTTCGAGGAAGCGCTGAATTTTGTGTAAAGATCGTTACTAACGGCCGAGAAAGCTTTCAAGTTCAAATAAGCGCGCACAGCCCCGGTTTTTATATCGGTGGACTGTTTGGTGGATCTCCAGAACAGAATGCCTTGTTTGCTTTCCCGTGCATCCAGGGAAATACAGTTGAGGATCATGTTCGGCTGTCCACTGCTATCCAGCCATACGGGCGCAATATCGAACTTGGCTTGTGTGCCGAGGTGTTTATCCTTATCAAAAACTTGGATACCCCTAGGGTTGTCTTTCACCGCATCAAGGGCTTTTTTCGCAACTTGCGCCAGCAGCGCCGCGTCTTTGCCGATGAGTCCTCGTGCAATTTCCAGGGCGACCGAATCCATCGTCAGGCCGATTTTGGTGATTTTAGTCTCTTGCATGTGCTTGTTCTGGATAACCCAGCCAAGGGTGGACAGGCCATTGACGTAGTATTTGTACCATTCGAATAGTTGTTCGTCTTTTGGAAACTTTTTGGTGGCGGCGTTTTGCATCACCAGTTTGCAGATGTCGACATCATCAATGACATCTTTCGGGACACCGGGTAAATAAGCATTAATAGTGCCAGGTGCAGCACTGCCGGTCGGTTTGTCGGGGTCATGAGGAGGTTGTATTTCTTCAAAGGATCTTGTCTGTAATAGCGTTGATAGTTTCGGCTGGATATCGAGTGTTGGTAATGAGTCAATAAATTCTAAGCGTTGTTCCAAGTGCATGAAAGTAATCCTTTACTTGTTGGTTGAACAACCGGCTGGTTGTGGTTGTTAGAATAAGTGCGCGCAGGGAAAAGTCTATTTGTGCTTTGTAACTTCAGGTTTGCCCTTGAGTTATTTTATTAAGCCGTGTCGCGCATATATGCGCGGCAAGGCAGTTGTGCTTAGTGATAAAGCCTCAGTTTCCTACTTGAGAATACGTTGCCCTGTAGGAGCTTGCGATCTTGGCAATAACCCGGATAACGAGGCTTCTTCAGTCAGCCACGAAAAAAACGCCCTAACCGGCGGATGCCGCTCGCGACCCGGCACACACAGTGCGCTGTAACCGGCTCCCTCGACCTGAATATCTCCTCGATACGCCACCAGCAACCCGCTGGTCACGCTTTCGGACACCAGTATGTTGCTCGCCAGCACCAGGCCTTGCCCGGCAATGGCTGCTTGCAGGGCGTAATGCTCTTCGTCGTATTCGCGCACGGCGGGCGGGCCGCTCAGCCAGGTTTCGCCGGAGCGAGCGCACCAGGCCTCCCAGCCGTGGGCATAGAGTTTGGAGTTGTGCCAACGCACGCTGATCAGCGTGGGTGTGCGACTAGACGCCAGAGCCACCTGTTCCGGCGAGCCGTAGACACCAAAGGACTCATCGAACAGGCACTGGCCGTACAGGTTGGGGTAATCATCGAGGCTGTAGCGCAGCACCAGATCGACACTGGCATCCTGATGCAGATCGATGACTTCGCAATGGGTGTCGAGACGTACGTTGATGTTCGGGTGCCGGGCGTAGAAACGTCCCAGGCGAGGCACCAGCCAAAGGGCGGCGAAAGCGGCGGTGGTGGAGATTGTCAGGCTCGCGCCACTGCGTTGCGGGCGCAAGGTGTCGACGCTTTGCGCCACCTCCAGAAAGGCACCGTGCAGGCTGTGGAACAACCTTTCACCGCATTCGGTCAGGCGTACCTGACGCGGCAGACGCTCGAACAGCGGCACGCCGAGCCAGGTTTCCAGAGAGCGGATCTGGTGCGACACCGCCGTCGGCGTCACCGCCAGTTCTTCTGCGGCAGCCTTGAAGCTCAGCAGGCGTGAGGCGGATTCAAAGGCCCGCAGGGCGGTCAATGGCAGCGAAGCGAACATTGAAGACTCCATGGATGAAATCAATTCATCCCGACTGATTTTTGCTCATTTGAAGAGGCGCAGCTGTGAGCTTCAAGCTGCAAGTCACAAGCGGTTTGAGTTTAGTCCTTGAGGAGAATCAGATGAGTAGAATTCTTGCAGTTCATGCCAGCCCACGGGGCGAACGTTCTCACTCCCGGCGTCTGGCCGAGGTGTTTCTTTCGGCCTTGCAGGCCCGAAATCCACAATTGCGCCTGACTCGCCGCGAAGTCGGACGAGCATTGATACCGCCGGTCAACGAGGCGTTCGTGGCCGCCGCGTTTTATCCCGAACCCGAGGCGCGGCCGCTATCGATGCAGGCCGATCTGGCGTTCAGCGATGAACTGGTTGGCGAACTGCTGGGCCATGATTTGCTGGTGATCTCCACGCCCATGCACAACTTCAGCGTGCCCAGCGGCCTCAAGGCGTGGATCGATCAGATTGTGCGGCTCGGCCTGACCTTCAATCACACGCTGGACAATGGCGTGGCCCAGTACGAGCCGTTGGTGCAGGGTAAGAAGGCGCTGATCATCACCAGCCGTGGCGGCTTCGGTTTTGGCCCGGGCGGCGAGCTGGAGGCCATGAACCATGCCGACACGCTACTGCGCACGGTACTCGGATTCATCGGGATCACGGACGTCACCGTGGTGGCTGTCGAGGGCGAAGAGTCCGCCGAGCGCACCTTCGAAATCTCTGCCGCCGAGGCTGAGCGGCGCCTGTTGGCGCTGGCCGGGGAGTTCTAGATGGCCTGGCTGTTTTTGCTGATCGCCGCCGGGTTTGAAGTCACCTTCGCCATGGGCATGAAATACGCCGAGGGCTTCACCCGGCTCTGGCCTTCGCTGATCACTGTGGTGGCCGCTGTGGGCGGGATCTACTTCCTGACCCTGGCCATGCGCGAGTTGCCGGTGAGCATCGCATACCCGATCTGGACCGCCATCGGATCACTGGGCACGGTGTTTCTCGGTTTCGCATTGTTGGGTGAAAGCCTGAGCGTGATCAAGCTGGTCTCGGTCGGGCTGATCGTGGCGGGCGTGGCGGGATTGAAGTAGGGCGGATGACATAGACTTGTAGTCGAGTTGTCATCTTCGCTGGTGATGCTTGGCGGATGTCTTGCCTCCCGCCTTGCGTCACCGCCCGACCACAAGGATGTCCGCCCATGTCGCAAGGTTCTGCCCCGCGCTACCCGCTGGTGCTGGTCCCGGGAATGCTCGGGTTCATCCGGTTGGTGCTTTATCCGTACTGGTACGGGATCGTCGAGGCGCTGCGCCATGGCGGTGCGGTGGTGTTCGCCGTGCAGGTCTCGCCGCTCAATTCGAACGAAGTGCGCGGCGAGCAACTGCTGGCACGCATCGACGAAATCCTGCGGGAAACCGGGGCCGACAAGGTCAACCTGATCGGTCACAGCCAAGGCTCATTGACCGCCCGCTACGCCGCCGCCAAGCGTCCGGATCTCGTGGCATCGGTGACCTCGGTGGCGGGGCCGAATCATGGTTCGGAGCTTGCCGATTACCTGCACAAGCATTATCCCCATGACAGCGTCCGTGGTCGCCTGCTCTGCTTTTTACTGCGGATGGTCGGCGCGCTAATGGCATTGCTGGATACCGGTTACCGCGGGCCGAAGCTGCCGGTGGATATCCATGCGTCCCATCACTCCCTCACCAGCGCTGGCGTGGCGCTGTTCAACCGGCGTTATCCACAGGGCTTGCCCGAAACCTGGGGCGGTCACGGGCCGGAAGAGGTCAACGGCGTGCGTTATTACTCGTGGTCCGGCACCTTGCAGCCGGGCATTACCGATCGCGGACGCAACCTGCTGGACGGCACCAACCGCAGTTGCCGACTGTTCGCCAGGACCTTCGTCCGCGAAGCCGGGCATTGCGATGGCATGGTCGGGCGC
This sequence comes from Pseudomonas sp. GM74, assembly GCF_000282455.1. Taxonomy (GTDB): domain Bacteria; phylum Pseudomonadota; class Gammaproteobacteria; order Pseudomonadales; family Pseudomonadaceae; genus Aquipseudomonas. The sequence continues at coordinate 77,920 of NZ_AKJG01000163.1, read as the reverse complement.
TACAGCTCGCACCTGGGCACGGTGATTGGCGATGAGTATCCGCTGGATCACTTCGATATCGTCAATCAGTCGCTGGGGCTGGTCGGCAAGGGGGCGGAACCGATCCGGTTGTTTGTCGAGCATGCGGCGCGGCTGGCGGCGGCCGGGCTCTAGACCCCGTAATCGTTCATCGCGGGCAAGCCACGCTCCCACAGGTTTCCGGTTGTTCACAAAAATCAGATTCGACACAAAACCTGTGGGAGCGGGCTTGCCCGCGAAAGCGACGGATCAGGCAACGCTGACCTTACGCCCCAACACCGTCGTCCAGCGCTCGGAAACAATCACCCCGCCCAAGGTCAATACCCCGCCCACCAGGTGATACAGCGCCAGCTGCTCATGCAGCACCACCGCTGCAATCAATGCGGTAATCAACGGCAGCAAATTGAAAAACTGCGTGGTCCGGCTCGGACCCAAACGCACCACCGCCTGCATCCACGCCAGCGGCGCGACCATCGAAGCCAGCAGGCAGGCGTACAGCACCAGCGGAATGTTCTGCAGGGTCGGGCCGACCTTCGGTGAGGCGAGGAACAGCGGAAACAGCACCACCACGGCCACCAGCACTTGCAAATACAGGAGCACCAGCGGCGGCAGTTTCAACTGCCACTTTTTCAACAGGGTGCTGTAGACCGCATAGGCCAGGGTGGCGACCAGCATCATCGCGTCGCCCAGGTTGACCCCGTGTTCGAGCAATGCGCCCAGGCTGCCGGACGACACCACCACCAGGACTCCGGCGAACGACAGCACTGCACCGGCAAGGGCACCCATGGTCAGGCGCTGGCCGAGGCTGATGATCGCCATGGCCAGCGACATCAATGGCATCAGCGACAGGATGATGCCCATGTTGGTGGCCGAGGTCAGGCTTGCGGCGAAGTACGCCAGGCTTTGATATACCGCCATGCCGAGAACACCGAGGACAAAGATCTTGCCCAGTTTCGGGCGGATCAGCGGCCAATGGGCGAGCACCGGTTTGAGCATGAAGGGCGTGAACAGCAACCCGGCCAGCAGCCAGCGGTAGAAACCGATCTCGGAGGGGAAGATCGCCCCGGCCGACATTTTGGTGATCACGGTGTTGCCGGCCCAGATAAAAATGGCCAGCAGGGGATAAGCGTATTGCATCGGGAAAAACCAGAACGTTAATGAAGGGCAATTATCCGCTTGTCTGGATGCAAGCCTATACTTCGATCCAGACAACCGGCCCCTGATGACGGACAGCATGAGCAGTAAACATATCGACCTGCTGGATTTCAGCGAACTGCCGTCGGCGGTGTACTTCCGCTACGCCGATTTCGACGCCCACGAATACGCAGCGCCCCATCGACATCCCTGGGGGACGCTGGAATACGCCGCCCACGGCGTGCTGCACATGGACGTCGAGGGCAGCCGTTTCATGTCGCCACCGCAATACGCGGTGTGGGTGCCGCCGCAGATCGAGCACAGTTTCTACAGCCACCAACCGGTCAACTACCGCGCGGTGTGCCTGGCACCCAAGGTCTGCGCCGACCTGCCATCGCGAGCCTGCACCCTGGCCATCAGCGATATCCTCAAGGCTATCCTCAAGGACTTCGCCGCCCGGGACGTGAAAATTCCCGAGCAGGCCGCGGACCGGCGTCTGGCCCGGGTATTGGTGGACCAGTTGCAACAGGCCCCGGTGCACGAGTGCTACCTGCCCTATGCCAGCAGCCCAGGGTTGCTCGGAATTCTTGAAGCGTTGCAGGCCGAGCCTGGGGATAACCGGCCCTTGTCGGAATGGGCCGTACGCATTCATGTCAGCGAGCGCACTCTGGCGCGGCAGTTCGTGCGGGAACTGGGCATGAGTTTCGGTGAGTGGCGCCAGCGCCTGCGTTTTCTGGCGGCGATCGAAGCGCTGGATAGCCCGCGCAGCATTCAGGAAATCGCCTTCGACATGGGCTACAGCACCGGCTCGGCGTTTATCGCGATGTTCCAGCGCCAGGCCGGATGTACGCCGGAGCAGTATCGCCGCAGCCATCTGGAGAACAGGAATGTGTAACAGGGGTTGTCTACACTCCAGTACAAGGCCGCACCCCTCGGTGTGGCGACCGGGAGAAACTCCATGAAGAATGTGCGTGTCCCTTTGTTGATGATCGGTTTGCTGCTGTGCTCCCAGGGCTTTGCCGCCAACACGGCCCAGCAAGAGAAGATGACCACCTGCAATGCCGACGCTACGGCTAAAAGCCTCAAAGGCGACGAGCGCAAGGCCTTCATGAGCACCTGCCTGAAGGCGACTCCGCCGGCAAACGATGCAGCCAAGACCTTGACCCCACAGCAAGAGAAGATGAAGACCTGCAACGCCGATGCCGCCACCAAAGCCCTCAAGGGTGATGAGCGCAAGGCGTTCATGAGTGACTGCCTGAAGAAAAAATAAACCTGGACGCTTGTGGTGAATGGGCCGCCCTCTTCGCGGGCAAGCCCGCTCCCACATGGTTTCTGTGCTGAACAAAAATTGCGCAGGTATCCAAGATCTCTGTGGGAGCGGGCTTGCCCGCGAAGAGGCCGACAAGGGCGCCGAGTCGCTTGAGCTGCCCCCGACCAAGGTCGACACACACAATCCTAGTGCTCGCACCGGATCGCTGGCAGACTGCCAATCCTTTTTACGCCGTTCGTTTTTGAGGCTGTATGCCAACGTTTTCTCAGCGTCAAGTTTTGCTGATCATCAGCTGGGTCATCATTTTTGGCGGACTGCTGCTGGTGATTCCGCTGCGGTTGCTGCCCAGCCTTCTCGCCGGGTTGCTGGTGTTCGAACTGGTCAACATGCTCACCCCGCAACTGCAACGGCTGATCGAAGGCCGGCGCGCGCGCTGGCTGGCGGTAGCGTTGCTGGGGACTCTGATTGTCAGCGTGCTGTCGCTGATCTTTGCCGGTGCCTTCAGCTTCCTGCTGCACGAGGCGGAAAACCCAGGGGCTTCCCTCGACAAGTTCATGGGGGTGGTCGACCGTGCACGCGGGCAACTGCCGCCGTTCATCGACGCCTACCTGCCGGCCAGCGCCGCGGAGTTCCGCGTGGCGATAGGCGAGTGGGTCAGTAAACACCTCAGTGATTTGCAACTGGTGGGCAAGGACGCGGCGCACATGTTCGTGACCTTGCTGATCGGCATGGTGCTGGGTGCGATCATTGCCTTGCAGCGTGTGCCGGACCTGACCAAGCGCAAACCGCTGGCTGCGGCGCTGTTCGAACGTCTGCACCTGCTGGTCCAGGCGTTTCGCAACATCGTGTTCGCCCAGATCAAGATCTCTCTGCTCAACACTGTCTTCACCGGGATTTTCCTGGCGGTGGTCCTGCCGATGTTCGGTATCAAGCTGCCACTGACCAAAACCCTGATCGTGCTGACGTTCCTGCTCGGCCTGCTGCCGGTGATCGGCAACCTGATGTCGAACACCCTGATCACCATCGTCGGTTTGTCGTTGTCGATCTGGGTCGCTGTGGCGGCGCTGGGTTACCTGATTGTTATCCACAAGCTCGAATACTTCCTCAACGCACGCATCGTCGGCGGGCAGATCAGTGCCAAGTCGTGGGAGTTGCTGCTGGCGATGCTGGTGTTCGAGGCCGCGTTCGGCCTGCCGGGGGTGGTGGCGGGGCCGATTTACTATGCCTACCTCAAGAGTGAGTTGAAGCAGGTGGGGATGGTTTAAGAGCAGCTACGAGCTTCAAGCTACGAGCTTCAAGCTGCAAGCTGCAAGTCAAAGCCAGGAGCGAACACCGCACCTGCTCTTACTTGAAGCTTGTAGCTTGAAGCTCGCAGCTGCTTTTCAGCCGTAGCGTTTTGCAGCCTCGATCGCCAGACCGCTACCGATGCTGCCAAAGATATTCCCTTCCACATGCCGCGCCTTCGGCAGCATCGCCGAAACACTGTTGCGCAGCGCCGGAATCCCGCTCGAACCACCGGTGAAGAACACCGTATCGACCTGGTCGACTCGTACATCGGCGTCCGCCAGCAGTTGGGTGACGCTGTTGCGTACGCGCTCCAGCAGGCTGTCGATGGCCGACTCGAACAATGCACGGCTCAAGTCCACGCTCAGGCCCGCTTCAATGCGATCCAGTGGCACGTGGCGATTGTCCGCGTGGGTCAGCTGGATCTTGGTTTCTTCCACTTCCATCGCCAGCCAGTGCCCGGCACGCTGTTCGATCAGCTTGAACAGGCGGTCGATGCCGCCGGTGTCTTCGATGTCGTAGCGCATGCTGCCCAGGGCCAGTTGCGATTTCTGCGAGTACACCGAGTTGATGGTGTGCCAGGTCGCCAGGTTCATGTGGTGACTGGTCGGCATGTAGGCGCCGCTCTTCATGCGGCTGCCGTAGCCGAACAGCGGCATCAGGCCTTGCAGGCTGAGCTGTTTGTCGAAGTCGGTTCCGCCGATGTGCACACCGCCAGTGGCGAGGATATCCTCGTGGCGGTTATCCACACCCCGACGCTCCGGCGACAGGCGCACCAGCGAGAAGTCGGAGGTACCACCGCCGATGTCGACGATCAGCACCAGCTCTTCTTTCTCGATGGTCGACTCGTAGTCGAACGCAGCGGCAATCGGCTCGTACTGGAACGAGACTTCCTTGAAGCCGATCTTGCGCGCCACGTCGACCAGGGTGTCTTCGGCTTCCTTGTCGGCCATCGGGTCATCGTCGACAAAAAACACCGGGCGGCCCAGCACCACTTCTTCGAATTCCCGACCGGCGGACGCTTCGGCGCGGCTCTTGAGCTGGCCGATGAACAGCCCGAGCAGGTCCTTGAACGGCATCGCCGTGCCGAGGACGCTGGTGTCGTGCTTGATCAGCTTGGAACCCAGCAGGCTCTTGAGCGAACGCATCAGGCGGCCTTCATAACCTTCCAGGTACTCGTGCAGCGCCAGCCGGCCGTACACCGGGCGACGTTCTTCGATATTGAAGAAGACCACCGACGGCAGGGTGATCTTGTCGTCCTCCAGCGCGATCAGCGTTTCCACGCCGGGGCGCAGCCAGCCGACAGTGGAGTTGGACGTGCCAAAGTCGATACCCAAGGCACGGGCTGGAGATGCGTTGTTCATGTCTTTCAGGTTCCGGTTAAAAAACGGCCGCGCAGTGTATGTCAGAGCGCGCCAGATTCGAAGGCCGGTTATCTGCTAATTCTTCGCAAACAATGCCTTGAAAGATGGGGCATCCCCCCCAAACTACCCTGCATCAACCGGACAGCCGCGGGAGTGCTCGCAAGAAGCCCCGCCGGCTGCCGATAAACTTCTGCCGCGCCGCCCGGTCACAAATTTGAGATCGGTCAAACCAATGGCTGCAAACAAGCGCATGCTGTGGCCCGTGGCGCGATTTGATAACGGATGGTGATTCCCGCGATGGACTTCAAAGACTATTACAAGATTCTCGGTGTGGAGCCGACCGCAGACGATAAGGCGATCAAGGCCGCCTATCGCAAGCTGGCGCGCAAATACCACCCTGACGTCAGCAAGGAAAAGGATGCCGAGGCGAAGTTCAAGGACGCTTCGGAAGCTTATGAAGCGCTGAAAAGCGCCGATAAACGCGCCGAATACGATGATCTGCGCCGTTATGGCCAGCACGGCCAGCCGTTCCAGGGACCACCGGGCTGGCAGAGCCGTGGCGGTTTTGGTGGTGGCGGCCAGGACACGGGCGATTTCTCGGACTTTTTCAGTTCGATCTTCGGCAACCGTGGGCCTGGTTTCAGTGGTGGTGGACAGTCGCGTCGCAGCACCGGACGTCGAGGGCAGGACGTGGAAATGGAACTTGGGGTTTTTCTCGAAGAAACACTGTCGACCGAGTCGAAGAAGGTCACCTTTCAGGTGCCGCAGTACAACGCGGCCGGCCAGCATGTGAGCAACACCAGCAAGAGCCTGAACGTGAAGATCCCCGCCGGTGTGAGCGACGGCGAGCGCATTCGCCTCAAGGGGCAGGGCGCTCCGGGCGTGGGTGGCGGCGCCAATGGCGACCTGTACCTGACGATCCGTTTTGCGCCGCACCCGAAATTCGATGTTGAAGGCGAGAACCTGATCATCACCTTGCCACTGGCACCGTGGGAGCTCGCGCTGGGCGCTGAAGTCGCCGTGCCGACACTGACCGGCAAGATCAACCTCAAGGTGCCGGCCGGCAGCCAGAACGGCCAGCGCATGCGCGCCAAGGGCCATGGCCTGATGAACAAGGCCGGTGAGCGTGGTTACCTGTTCGTGCAACTGAAGGCCGTGATGCCGAAGAAATCCGACGATGACGTCAAGGCCCTGTGGCAGGAACTGGCGAAAAAAGCCGCGTTCGATCCGCGTGAGCATTTTTGATCCCATAGAACCAAGGAGTCACTGACAATGAGCAGTCCCCTGATCGTTCAACTGGACATGGCAGAATTCTGTGAGGCGACCGAGCTGTCGGACGCCTACGTGATCGAAATCGTCGAGCACGGCATCCTCGAACCTCAGGGCACTGAGCCCAAGGACTGGGTTTTCAACGACTACGAGCTGACCCTGGCCAAGCGCGCGGCCAAGCTGCGGCGCGACCTTGACCTGGAATGGGAAGGCGTCGCCCTGGCGCTGGACCTGCTCGAAGAAGTGCAGCAGCTGCGGGCGGAGAATCGCATGCTCAAGCAGCGGTTGGGGCGGTTGTTGGTGGAGTAACTCAAAGAGTGGCACCCAACCTGTGGCGAGGGAGCTTGCTCCCGCTGGGCTGCGCAGCAGACCCAAAAATATCGAGTCTGCACATTTCAACAGACTCAACGCAATTGCAGGACTTTCGACCGCTTCGCGCTCGAGCGGGAGCAAGCTCCCTCGCCACAAAAGCCGCCCCTCAGCAAGCGTCTAGACTTTCCTCGGCAACACCACGGTAAACGTCGTGCCATCGCTCTCATTAGAGCTGACTTCAATCGTTCCCCGATGGGCGTCGACCACTTCCTTGACGATAAACAGCCCCAACCCAAGGCTGGTAGTCGGCTCGCCGAGTTCTTCGCTGGCACTGCGCACCAGCGGGTCGAAAATGGTCGCGATCGCATCGCTGGGGATGGGGATTCCGTCGTTGTGCACCGTCAGCCGAACGCTGTCGGCCTCGCCCTTGAGGGTCAAGGTCACTTCACGTTTGCTCGAGCCATGCTGCAAGGCATTGCCGATCAGGTTTTGCAGCATCTGATCGAGCCTGCGTGGGTCCCAGGTACCGCGGGTGTCACCCTGTACCGTCAGGGTCGGATCGCACTCCGGTTGACCGGCACAGGCCCGCGCAATCGCGTCCCGTGCCGCTTCGGCCAGGTCCATGGACGCCGGTTCGATCGGCAGGTGCTTGCCCAGGCGACTGCGCACCAGTTCCAGCAAATCCCCGACCATCACCGCTAGGTGCCCGGTGCTGCGCTGAATATTGATCGCGCACTTGAGCGCATCACCTTCCAGTGCGGCTTTGCGCAGCAGGATTTCGGTGGACATGCTCACCGCCTGCAGGGGCGCGCGCAGGTCATGACCGAGGATCGCGAGGAAAATGTCCCGGGAACGGTTGACCATTTCGGCATAGGCGGCGGTGGATTCGGCCAGGGCTTCGTCGATGGCTTCGTTGAAGCGGATCATGTCCTGGAAGTAGGCCAGGTCAGGCGATTGCAGGCTGTTGACCCACAGGCGGATGACGCAGGCGCGCAAATGACGGAACTCACTGGTCATCTGCACCAGATCAAAACCCACGGTATGGCGCAACTCGCCATGGCTGGCACCGGCCTCGTCGAGGCTCGGGGTTTTCTCCGTGCCTTCGCCGCGTGCCTTGGCCGCTTGTTCGGAGGGTGTCTGGGGCTTGCACATGTCCCGGGCCGCGGCCAGCAGGATCGACCGGGCATGGTCGCGCAAGGCGACGCTGTCCATGGAGTCGGCGGCCGGGGTGATGGATTTGGCGAACTGCTCCCACTCATCGACGATGCGATCAACGTGTAGCACGATGAATTCGGAAAGACGCATGGCGGTTACCTGAGCATGAATCGGGGGACAGCGAATCGAATAGTAGTCCCTTTGGTGGAAAAAACACGACCGCTCATGCGGTGGCACAGGCGGCCACACCGATGGTGGTAGATATATGTTTTTGGCTCCCTGATTTTCGATCCCTCGGAGCCTTTTCAGGGGGGCGGCCAAGCAGCTATTTGGACTTTTGTTTCAGGTGCAGGTGAATAAGCTGGTAGTTCTTTTCCTGTCATCAAGGTGATTCAAAAGTGTCTGATTTGCATGGAAGCAACTCACAGAAAATACCGGGCGCAGTGTCCATCGATAGTCACGGGATACATTACCGTCGTGCAAACGACGTGATCCCCGGCGCCATCAAAAGTGCGCCGGTGGAGAGGTTGAAGTCCCTGCTGGCGCTCGCGCCGAAAATGCCCGAGTGGTATAGCGGCGCACGGGAAATCGACCGTCAATACCTCAAGCAGTTGATGGATGAGCGCTGGCGTTTGCAAGACGTACTGGACCAGACCCAGGGCGACTTTAAGCACGACATCAATGCCTTCGCCGAGCCGTTGCTCAAAACGGCTTTGCAGTCGAAATTCAGTACGGTCGAGAACTTCAACGAACTCACCGTACAGCTCGAGGTGCCGAGCAAGTTCATTTTCGGCATCGATACCGGGGCCAGTCGTGTCCGCCAATCCACGTTGCTGGAAGCAGCGCTGCACAACTTCGAAGAAGACGAAACGGCACCTGGCGCGTTGCGCAACAGCTCCGGTGTTTACCGCAGAGACAGTCGGGGCAGTCTCAGCCTTGAACCGGCCATCACCCTTCCAGCGTTTGCAGCCTTGTGCCGAAGCCTGGACATTGGCGGGCAATACCAGCGACACATCAAGTCCGTCCTGTTGCCCGATACCCCACAGGCACAGCGAACCTTGCAACGGGATTCGGTGGCCAGTGAAAAGGCGGCTTTTCATGTGGCCGCGCTGATTGCCCGGCTAAAGGACGATATCAGCGATCATGCCTACGGCAAGCTGCTGCAGATACGTGAGGGGCAAGCCGACGTCACCCTGTATAACCAGCCTTTGCATGGTCATCGTTTGTCGCTGATGGGCTTTCGGTTGACGGGCATTGTGCTGTTCAGTGCGGTTAGCGAACCCTCGAAAATCAAGCAATTGGTCGATGGACTGACCCCCGAATCATTAAGGTTCTGGAGTGAATGGTCTGAGAGACTACCGGTGCTGCCTGAAAACGCCTACGGACAGTTCAAGCTGTTGCAGGCATTTCTGGCCAATGGCTCTCAGGGCGTGAGAGAAGAACTGCTGCGTCGGGACGACATACATCAACAAACCCGTATATCCGGCCCATTGATTGCCTACGTTCCAGACGATCCTGACCACCCGGTGAAGGAGTACTCGTCGCTGACCGCGTTCATGAAGGAGCTGCTGGGTCAGTTGAGAAATACGGATTACCAGTCCTTTTTCAGCCGTTTTGTGGCGCAGAAGGACAAAGGGCTGTTTTTCACCAGGGTCAACGAGCGTCTCACGACCTTCACCTGGCGCGAGCGCGAACCGCTCGACATGGGGCCGTGGTGGCGTGAAACCGCGGTTGAAAACCCCAATGCCGAGCCCATCACCAACCGGATTACAGGTGATCTGTGGATTGCTCTTTTTGTGGCGCGTCGTGACAAGGCCATTGCCGATGCTCGGCTTATTGCCGTACCGACCGACGATGAGGATGCCAACGCACGCTTCAAACGCCTGACCAGTTACCTGTCGATCGCCTGGAACGTGTTCAATTTCACCGCAATGCTGGTGCCCGGACTGGGCGAAGCCATGCTCGGCATCATGGTCGCGCAGATGCTCGCCGAGGTGGCCGAAGGCATCGAGGACTGGAGCAAGGGTGACAAGGAGCAGGCCTCTGCCTATTTCAACGGGGTCTTGATCAACTTCGCGCAATTGGCACTCATGAGCGCCGGACATGTACTGCCCGGCACCGGTGTCGCGCCGATTAAGGTGTCGCCGTTTGTCGAGGGTCTCAAACCCGTGGAGGTCGGCGGCAAGGAGCGTTTGTGGAGCCCTGACCTCGCTCCCTATGAACAACCGGTCGTATTGCCCGATGGGGCGAAGGCCAGTGACACAGGCTTGTACCGTCATCAGGAGCAGGACCTGCTGCGCCGTGATGACAAATGCTACGCAGTCAGGCAAGACCCGGACACTGGCCGGCATCGGATTCAACACCCGACTCGCGCCGATGCCTATCAGCCGCTGTTGGAGCACAACGGTGCCGGCAGTTGGAAGACGGAGCTCGACCAACCGCTCGAATGGGACAAGGGGCAAATACTCAGGCGTCTGGGCGCTTCGGTGGATGGACTTTCCGATGAAACCCTGGAGCAGATTCTGACCGCCAGCGGCGTGCACGAAAATATGCTGCGCCGGCTTCACGTCGAACAGGAGACCCCTCCCGCTCTGTTGGCCGATACCCTCAAGCGCTTCAAGGCCCATGCCGATGCGCAAGCCTGCGCAGAGCAGATTCTGGCCAACCGGATCGGCGAGGAGTGGGCCGATTACGCCGTGCGAGCCATGACCGAAATGGATGGCTGGCCCGACGACAAGGCCATAGAAGTCTTCCAGGGGCCGGGATTGACAGGGGCGGCGATCAAGGACGGCTATGCCCAGGCGTCACCGGCCAATACGTTGCAGATGACCTGGTCTGACCTGCTGGCGGGGGCGCTGCCCGGGCGGGTGGTGGGGTTCCTTGACGAACAGGCGCTTCGCGAACTGCTCGACAAATGGTTATCCGGTGACGCGCAGAAGCGTACCGAAGCATTGCGCGATCAATGGGCGGCACAGTTGGGCCAGCGCAAGCGGCAGTTGTTCGACCTTCTGTACAGTCGCCGGACCCGTTCGGACGATCCTCTGGTGAATTTGCTCAAGGGGGATTTTGCAGAGATTTCGATCAGCCAGGCGCAAGAACTGCTGGGTGAGGCGCACCCTTCGGACGTGCAGCACCTGACCGAAAAAAAACGCGTACCCTTGCGGCTGGCGGAACATGCCCGCAAGGCCGCCGAGCAACTGCGGATGACACGGGCCTATGAGGGCCTTTACCTCGACGCCTTGCACAACGCTGACACCGCACGCCTGGAGTTGCACTCCCTGGCGGCCTTGCCGGGCTGGCCGGCGGATGTGCGCCTGGAGGTTCGTGAGTATTCATTCGGGGGAGCGCTGACCGACAGTCTCGGCCCCGTCGACGCACCGATCCGCAAAGTGCTGATCTTGGGTGAGGATGGCAAATACGAAGCGAGGGACGACAGCGATCAACACCTGCATGGTGCGGACAATGTGTATGCCGCGGTGCTGCATGCGTTGCCGGATTCGCAACGAGCAGCCCTGGGTTTCGGTACCAACGAGGCAGCACGCCTGGAACAAGCGATAAAGGCACACCCGCTGGATCGTCAGGTGTTTGAGCCGATTCTGCGGGACAACCCGAATTTCAAACCGACTTACGATCCGACCGTCATGCGCCTGCGCGGCGGCATGCGTGGCTATGCCCGGCAAGCACCGTATGGCATGGGGCTGAGGCGACGGGCTCATGCACTGTATCCGGATTTTACCTCGGAGGAGGTCGAGACGCTGTTGGCGGAGTTCAGCCAGGGTGAAGGTACGGTGCATGAACGACTGGCCGTGCTCGAGGCCGAGTTCAACCAGTTGAATCACGCCCTGCAACGCTGGATGAACTCGCCGACGCAATCCTATCGTTTTACCCCGGCGGGCGTGGCGGAGTGGCATGCGCGAAACAATATCTACAAAGCACTCAGGCAATGCTGGCAGCGCACCGGGCCCGAAGGTGTGGGCGTGGAGGGTGTGCTGCGTCCGCAGTCCTTGAAGTTCGACAATATTCCAAAGCTGAGCGAGCTTTTGGATACCCTGCCGAAACTAGAAGCCAACTTCGATCATGTCACCGAGTTGAGCCTGTGCGGTGGCCGGTTGCGCGGCGAGCACATGTCATTTCTCGACTCGTTTCACCAGGTGCGCTATCTCAATCTGCAAGACAATCTGCTGACGGCGCTTCCGCAGGCGGTGAAGGACATGCCTCATCTCACCCACCTGTTGCTTGAACGCAATAAAATTGAACTGGATGCATTGGCGGTCGATCGCCTGAAGAATCTGACGCGCATGACATCCCTGCGCTTGCGCGGCAACCCGCTCAAGCTCATTCCGAACATCAGCCGAATGCCACATTTGCAGGTGCTGTTGCTGGACGAAACGGGACTGGACAGCTGGCCTGTCGGGCTGTTTTCGCAACCGCGACCGCGCAGTATCTACCTTGACTTGAGCGGCAACCCGATCAGTCGGATACCCGAGGTCGCGCCCGGTTCATTTCGCGCAGAGCTACTGGCGCGAACCGTGATCAGCCGGGGGCCGCGTTGGATCTCGCCGGAGAATCTCGAGATCCTCAAGTCTTACATCGAGTCGGTCGGCATGGATCCGGAGCGTCCCTATCCGCCTCGCGGCGTAGTCGACAGCGCGGACTGGGCGACGGGTATGTCCGAGCAGGAATGGCAGAAAAAGCAGGAAATCTGGAACGCGGTCGAGGATGAGTTCGATTCAGTGCCGTTCTTCAACGAAATCCGCAAGCTCACCGAATCCGCCGACTTCAAGGCCGGCGGCGACTATCAGACGGAACTGACGACCAAGGTCTGGCGCATGCTCGAAGCCATGGCCCGCGACAGTGAGCTGCGAATCAAGCTGTTCAACGAAGCGACAACCCCCACCGAATGCGTGGATGGCGGTACGCAACTGTTCAATGCCATGGGCGTGCAGGTGTTGGTCCACGAAGCTTACGTCCTGGCGCGTGCGGACTTGATCGAAACACAGTTACTGGAATTGGCACTGGGCAAGTCCCGGCTCGATGAACTCGGTGCCATTGCCCGTCGCCGGGTGTCTGAGCGTTTGGCGAAGGGAGAGCGGTTTCGCCGCTACGACGCGGATGGCGAAGTGACCGGCGCTATCGATGAAGTGGAAGTGCACCTGGCCTACATGACTGATCTGGCCGAGCGCCTGGATTTGCCATGGCAGGCACGGGGCATGCAGTTTCGCAAGATTGCCGAAGTCAGCAAAGAGATGATCGAAGATGCATTCCAGCGCATCAAGGCGCTGGAGGAAGGTGATCTGCTGATCGACAGGATCTTCGAACAACCGCTCTGGAAAACCTGGCTGGAGTCGACTTACCGCGAAGAACTGAATGGTTTGAAACGCAGGATCGACGCCACCATCGACTTGCAGGATGCATTGCAGCGCAGGGCCGAAGGTACGCGGCTCACCACCGAGGAAAAGGCTGCGGTGGAGGCACAAATCAAAGGGCTTTGCAGTGAACTGGGCAAAAGTGAAACGGACTTTGCCGGTGGCAAGGTGATGACTGACGAGGCGTATGTTCAAGCCTTGGATGACATCGACCGGCAGATTACGCAGTTGCTGAAAAAACTGACACAGGACGCGATGATTCGGGCCAGGCTGGATCGGCTGCGGATTGAATCTGTTCAGTAACCACGGAAAAAAACGAAGGCCTCTACACGCGGTGTGTGAGGCCTTTGTCTGTCATGCAGTTACCGGCTCAGAACAGGAAGTAACGCTGGGCCATCGGCAAGGTTTGTGCCGGTTCACACCACAACAACACACCGTCGGCCTTGACCTGATAGGTCTGCGGATCGACATCGATATTCGGCAGGTAGTCGTTGTGGATCAGGTCGGTTTTCTGCACCTCGCGGCAGCCTTTGACCACGGCGATTTTCTTCTTCAGACCCAGGGCCTCGGGAAGGCCGGCTTCCTGCGCGGCCTGGCTGATGAAGGTCAGGCTGGTGGCATGCAGCGAGCCGCCGAAGCTGGCGAACATCGGGCGGTAGTGCACCGGTTGTGGCGTCGGGATCGAGGCATTTGCGTCGCCCATCAGGCTGGCCGCAATGGCACCGCCCTTGAGAATCAGCGTTGGCTTCACGCCGAAAAACGCCGGGCGCCAGAGCACCAGGTCTGCCCATTTTCCCACTTCGACCGAACCCACTTCATGGCTGATGCCGTGGGTGATCGCGGGGTTGATGGTGTACTTGGCGATGTAGCGTTTGGCGCGGAAGTTGTCGTTGCCTTCACCATCGCCGGGTAGCGGCCCGCGTTGTTTTTTCATTTTGTCGGCAGTCTGCCAGGTGCGCGTGATGACTTCGCCGACCCGGCCCATGGCCTGGCTGTCGGAGCTGATCATCGAGAACGCGCCTAGGTCGTGGAGGATGTCTTCGGCGGCAATGGTCTCGCGGCGGATGCGGCTTTCGGCGAAGGCCACGTCTTCGGCAATGCTCGGGTCCAGGTGGTGGCAGACCATCAGCATGTCGAGGTGTTCGTCAATGGTATTGCGGGTGAACGGCCGGGTCGGGTTGGTTGAACTCGGCAGTACGTTGGCAAAACCGCAGGCCTTGATGATGTCCGGTGCGTGTCCGCCACCGGCACCTTCGGTGTGATAGGTGTGAATGGTGCGGCCCTTGAAGGCGGCGAGGGTGGCCTCGACGAAACCGGACTCGTTTAGGGTGTCGGTGTGGATCGCCACCTGCACGTCGAACTGGTCGGCGACGCTCAGGCAGTTGTCGATACTCGCCGGCGTGGTGCCCCAGTCCTCATGCAGCTTGAGGCCGATGGCACCGGCCTTGACCTGTTCGATCAACGGCTCCGGCAGGCTGGCGTTACCCTTGCCGGTCAGGCCGATGTTCATCGGGAAGGCATCGGCGGCCTGGAGCATGCGCGCCAGGTGCCATGGTCCGGAGGTGCATGTGGTCGCATTGGTGCCGGTGGCCGGCCCGGTGCCGCCGCCGATCATGGTGGTGACGCCGCTCATCAACGCCTCTTCGATCTGCTGCGGGCAGATGAAGTGGATGTGGGTGTCGATGCCGCCAGCGGTGAGGATCATGCCTTCGCCGGCGATGACTTCGGTGCTGGCGCCAATGGCGATGCTGACATTGGGCTGGATGTCCGGGTTGCCGGCCTTGCCGATCGCGGCGATGCGCCCGTCCTTGAGGCCGACGTCGGCCTTGACGATGCCCCAGTGATCGATGATCAGCGCGTTGGTGATCAGGGTGTCGACCACTTCGGCGGCGAGCAACTGGCTCTGACCCTGTCCGTCACGGATGACTTTACCGCCACCGAATTTCACTTCTTCGCCGTAGGTGGTGAAGTCCTGTTCCACTTCGATCCACAACTCGGTATCGGCCAGGCGCACCTTGTCACCGACGGTGGGACCGAACATGTCGGCGTAGGCTTGTCTTGAGATTTTCATGCGCTTGCCTTGGGATTCAATTGTTTTTGAGACCGCTCGCGTCGCTCGCTATCGCAGCCACGCTTCGCTCGACAGCTCCTACAGGGGGATCGTGTTTCCCCGTAAATCGCGTTTTTCTGTAGGAGCTGTCGAGCGAAGCGAGGCTGCGATCTTTTGATCTTCAATCAAGATCGCCCATGATCCTGCCGGCAAACCCGAACACTCGACGATGCCCCGCCAGATCCACCAACTCCACTTCGCGACTCTGCCCCGGTTCGAAACGCATCGCCGTGCCGGCCGGGATGTTCAGGCGCATGCCGCGACTGGCGGCACGGTCGAACGCCAGGGCGTCGTTGGTTTCAAAAAAGTGGTAATGCGAGCCGACCTGGATCGGCCGGTCGCCGCTGTTGGCCACCTTCAGGCTGATCGTGCGGCGGCCGACGTTGAGTTCGGTCTCGCCGGGCTGGATCTGGTATTCGCCGGGAATCATCAATGGGCTCCTTGGAGAATCTTGTAGTAGAGGGCGGTCGGCTTGTAGCGGCCGCTCGGGTCGCAGGCGTAGTCGGGAATTTCGCCGGCGCGGGTGTAACCCAGCGCCTTGTAGAAGTCTTCGGCAGGAGAGCCCGCCTCGGTGTCGAGATAAAGCATGCCGCGCTTGTGCTGCAGGGCTGCCACCTCCAGAGCGCTCATCAGTTGCTGGCCCAGACCGCGGCGCCGCGCCTGTTCACGCACCAGCAGTTTCTGCACTTCGGCGCGGTTCAGGCCGTTGGCTTTCTGGCACAAACCCAACTGCACGCTGGCCTGGACCTGTTCGTCCTTGACCACCACCCACAGCAACACATTGCCCCTGTTCAGGTTGTCCTGGACCTCGTCGAAATAGGCGCGGGCCTGGGTCGCATCGAGGTCAGCCATGAATCCGACACTGGCGCCATAGCCGACGGCATCGAGCAGCAGGTCGATCAGTCCCTGGCGATAATGCGCAAAGCTTTCAACATTGACGCGTCGCAGTTGGGCGGCGTTCATCGGGCATTACTCCTGGTCGACGCTCGGCGGTTGCGCGCCGGGATCAAGGGTCAGTTGCATGAAGGTCAGGTCCAGCCAGCGACCGAACTTGGTGCCGACCTGGGGCATTTGCCCGGTGGTGATAAACCCGATGCGCTCATGCAAGCGAATGGATGCGGCGTTACCGCTTTCGATGGCGGCGACCATCACGTGCTTGCCGCAGCCTTTGGCGCGTTCGATCAGTGCTTCCAACAGTTGCAGGCCGAGGCCATTGCCACGCTGGTCGCTGCGCACGTAGACCGAGTGCTCGACGGTGTGGCGGAAACCGTCGAAGGGCCGCCAGTCGCCGAACGAGGCGTACCCGAGCACCGAGTTGTCGGCATCGACAATCACCAGAATCGGATAACTCTGGGATTGCCGGGCGCTGAACCAGGCCTGGCGGTTTTCGAGGTCGACCGCTTGCTCGTTCCAGATCGCCGTGGTGTTGAGCACCGCGTCGTTGTAGATGTCACGAATGGCCGGCAGATCGGCATGCACGGCATCGCGAATGTGGTAAGTCATGGCGCGACCTCAGGCGATGGGTTGGTGGACGGTGACCAGTTTGGTGCCGTCGGGGAAGGTGGCCTCGACCTGGATTTCCGGGATCATTTCCGGGATGCCCTCCATCACCTGTTCGCGGGTCAGCAGGGTGGTGCCGAAGTGCATCAGGTCGGCCACGGTCTGGCCGTCGCGGGCGCCTTCAAGCAGTGCGGCGGAGATGTAGGCCATGGCCTCCGGGTAATTGAGCTTCAAACCGCGAGCCAAACGCCGCTCGGCCACCAGGCCGGCAGTGAAGATCAGCAGCTTGTCTTTTTCGCGTGGGGTCAGGTCCATCGTAGACATCCATCTGGGCAGATTAAAAAGTTCGGATCTGTGAATGCAAACCCGCTCCCACATTCGATCGCATTTCAGTTGCTCCATATTCTGGGTGATACGGCCTCGCGACCCAGAAGGGCGGGGCGCAACAACTTCCAAAGTTCAATCAACCATCCCCGCGCCAACAACGCTTCACTGGCCAGACACCGTGCAACCAGCAACCCAGGCAGTTGGGTCAGATCCCCGCGCACGTCGTTGGGCAGCGAGCGGCAGGTTTCCAGCAAGTCGCTATCGATTTCCCCGGTCACCAACAACGTCGCAAACACCGGTTGCCCATCCAGCCCGATGGGCGAATCAAGCAAACCGTCCGCCCCGACAATGCGCTGGCGCTCATGCCAGAGCAACTGACCGTTGCGGCGGATATCCAGTTGCGCCTGGAAGTGTCCAAGGTCGAAGCGCTCGCCACTGGCCGGACGGCCCAGGGCCACGACGTCCCAGTAGAACAGCCGCGCATCGCCTTCAAGGTCAATTGTGGTGCTGAGTTCAGCCTGGGCAGCGCTGAAAATGATCGTCTCCTGGGGCAGCCATTCCAGTGTCGCGCCGGCCGCCACCGTCAACTTCAGTTGCTGATAAGCGGGGCCGGCGGCGCGATACCACTTGGCCGCACCGGGGCTGGTGATCTGTGCCCAGGCATCGCGTTCGACGCTGGCCGCGATGTCCAGCCGATCACCGCCGGCAATCCCGCCGGGTGGGTGGACGATGATGTGCTGGCAGACTTCCGGCCCTTCGGCATACAGGTGTTTTTGTACCCGCAGCGGACCTTTATGCCGGCGCAGAACCGGGCGCGAGGTCTCGCCGAACCGGGCGTAACCCAGTTCGAGCTCGGCATGCCAACTGGGCGTGAACAAAAGGGAGGCAGGTAGATTCATGGTTTCTAATTATCGTCAGGATGCTACAGATTAGATCGAACCTTAGATGGTAACCAAGCCGCGCACACCTTCGGCTTCCATGTTCTCGCCGCGACCCTGTTGCACGATTTCGCCCCGGGACATCACCAGGTATTGATCGGCCAGTTCGGCGGCGAAATCGTAGAACTGCTCGACCAGTAGAATTGCCATGTCGCCCCGGGCGGCGAGTTTTTTGATCACTGCACCGATTTCCTTGATCACCGACGGCTGGATGCCTTCAGTGGGCTCATCGAGGATCAGCAGGCGAGGGCGACTGGCCAACGCACGGCCGATGGCCAGTTGTTGTTGCTGACCGCCGGACAGGTCGCCCCCCCGGCGTTGCTTCATTTGCAGCAGCACCGGGAACAGCTCGTAGATGAACGCCGGCACTTCCCTGGCTTCGCTACCGGGGAAACGCGACAGCCCCATCAGCAGGTTTTCTTCCACGGTGAGGCGGCCAAAGATCTCCCGGCCTTGCGGCACGTAGGCAATGCCGGCATGCACGCGCTGGTGCGGCTTGAACGTGGTGATCGGTTTGCCTTCCCACTTCACCGCACCCTCCTTGGCGGGCAGCAGGCCCATCAGGCATTTGAGCAGGGTGGTCTTGCCCACGCCGTTGCGCCCGAGCAGGCAGGTGACCTCGCCGACCTTCACGTCGAATGTCAGGCCGCGCAGGATGTGGCTTCCACCGTAGTATTGGTGAAGGTGTTGGACCTGTAACATCGGAACTCCGTTAGTTGGGCTTCAAGCGGCAAGCTTCAAGCTGCAAGTAAGAGCGGGACGGTGAACGGCTTTGCTTTGACTTGCCGCTTGAAGCTTGCGACTTGAAGCTGGCCGATTCACCTCCCCAAGTAGACTTCAACAACACGATCATCGGCCTGCACCTGCTCCAGCGATCCTTCGGCCAGCACGCTGCCCTGATGCAACACGGTGACGTGGTCGGCGATGGAGCCGACGAAACCCATGTCGTGTTCCACCACCATCAGCGAATGCTTGCCCGCCAGGCTCTTGAACAGCTCTGCGGTGAACTCGGTTTCGGCGTCGGTCATGCCCGCCACCGGTTCGTCGAGCAGCAGCAATTGCGGGTCCTGCATCAGCAGCATGCCGATCTCCAGGAACTGCTTCTGGCCGTGGGACAGCAGGCCGGCCGGGCGATTGACCGAGCTGGTCAGGCGAATGGTCTCCAGCACTTCGGCGATGCGATCTCTTTGTTCACCGTTCAAGCGCGCCCGCAGGCTGGCCCATACCGACTTGTCGGTTTTCTGTGCCAGTTCCAGGTTCTCGAACACGCTCAAGGCTTCGAACACCGTCGGCTTCTGGAACTTGCGGCCGATACCGGCCTGGGCGATCTGCACTTCGCTCATCTGCGTCAGGTCCAGGGTTTCGCCGAACCAGGCCTTGCCATGACTGGGCCGGGTCTTGCCGGTGATCACGTCCATCAGCGTGGTCTTGCCCGCGCCGTTGGGGCCGATGATGCAGCGCAACTCACCGACGCCGATGTACAGGTTCAGATTGTTCAGCGCGCGGAAGCCGTCGAAGCTGACGCTGATGTCTTCCAGGGTCAGGAGGGTGCCGTGGCGGGTGTTCAGGCCTTTGCCGGCACGTTGGCCGAGACCGATGGCGTCACGGCTGCTGCCGGCGTCCTTGTTGGGTTCTACGGGGAAAAACGCCGGTTCGAGCATGAATTCAGCGGTTGCCGTGATTCTCATGATTCACCTCTTTTCTTCAGCAGACCGATCACGCCTTTGGGCAAATACAGGGTCACAACGATGAACAGCGCGCCGAGGAAGAACAGCCAGTACTCGGGGAAGGCCACGGTGAACCAGCTCTTCATGCCGTTGACCACACCGGCGCCGAGCAACGGGCCGATCAGCGTGCCGCGACCGCCAAGGGCCACCCACACCGCCGCTTCAATCGAGTTGGTCGGCGACATCTCGCTCGGGTTGATGATGCCGACTTGCGGCACGTACAGCGCACCGGCCAGGCCGCACAACACAGCGCTCAACACCCACACGAACAACTTGAAACCGCGTGGATCGTAACCGCAGAACATCAGGCGATTTTCCGCATCGCGTAGCGCGGTCAACACCCGTCCGAACTTGCTTTGCGCCAGGCGCCAGCCGATGTACAGGCTCGCCACCAGCAACAGCACCGTGGCGAAAAACAGCACGGCGCGGGTGCCCGGCTCAGTGATGCCGAAGCCGAGAATGGTGCGGAAGTTGGTGAAGCCGTTGTTGCCACCGAAGCCGGTTTCGTTGCGGAAGAACAGCAACATGCCGGCGAAAGTCAGGGCCTGGGTCATGATCGAGAAGTACACGCCCTTGATCCGCGAACGGAAGGCGAAGAAGCCGAACACCAGCGCCAGCAACCCCGGCGCCAATACCACCAGGCACAGGGTCCAGAGGAAGCTGCTGGTGCCGGTCCAGAACCACGGCATTTCGGTCCACGACAGGAACGTCATGAACGCCGGCAAACCATCGCCCGAGGTCTGGCGCATCAGGTACATGCCCATGGTATAGCCGCCGAGGGCGAAGAACAGACCGTGGCCGAGGGACAGCAGCCCGGCGTAACCCCACACCAGATCCAGTGCCAGTGCGACGATGGCGTAGCAAAGAATCTTGCCCACCAGCGTCAGCGTATAGGCTGAAACGTGCAGTGTGCTGTCCGGCGATAACAGCGACAGCAGCGGCAGCGCCAACAGCAGAACGAGGATCACTGTACCGACGGCAATCGAGACTTTAGGGCCGGCTTTTTGGGTCGCGGTAACGAGCAGGGGCTGGTTCATCAGTCGATCACCCGTCCTTTGAGTGCGAAGAGGCCTTGCGGACGTTTCTGGATGAACAGAATGATCAGCGCGAGGATAAGGATCTTGCCGAGCACGGCACCGATCTGCGGTTCGAGAATCTTGTTGGCGATCCCCAGGCCGAACGCCGCCAGCACGCTACCGGCCAACTGACCGACACCGCCGAGCACCACCACCAGGAACGAGTCGATGATGTAGCTCTGGCCGAGGTCCGGGCCGACGTTGCCGATCTGGCTCAGGGCCACGCCACCGAGGCCGGCGATGCCCGAGCCGAGGCCGAAGGCGAGCATGTCCACGCGCCCGGTGGGTACGCCGCAGCAGGCGGCCATGTTGCGGTTCTGGGTGACGGCGCGCACGTTCAGGCCCAGGCGTGTCTTGTTCAGCAACAGCCAGGTCAGCACCACCACAAACAGCGCAAAGGCAATGATGACGATGCGGTTGTACGGCAGCACCAGGTTCGGCAACACTTGAATCCCGCCCGACAGCCACGCCGGATTGGCCACTTCGACGTTCTGCGCGCCGAACACCAGGCGAACCAGTTGAATCAGCATCAGGCTGATACCCCAGGTGGCGAGCAGGGTTTCCAGCGGACGGCCGTAGAGGTGGCGAATCACCGTGCGCTCCAGCGCCATGCCGATGGCCGCGGTGACGAAAAACGCCACGGGCAGCGCTATCAGCGGATAGAACTCGATGGCCTGCGGTGCGAAGCGCTGGAACATCAGTTGCACCACATAGGTCGAGTAGGCGCCGAGCATCAGCATCTCGCCGTGGGCCATGTTGATCACGCCGAGCAGGCCGAAGGTGATCGCAAGCCCCAGGGCGGCGAGCAGCAAAATCGATCCTAGTGACATACCGCTGAATGCCTGGCCGAGCATCTCGCCGACCAGCAGTTTGCGTTTGACTTGAGCGAGGCTGGTTTCGGCCGCCGTGCGCACATTGGCATCGGCCTCAACGCCAGGTTCGAGCAAACCTTCGAGGCGGGTGCGGGCCAGCGGGTCGCCGGTCTCGCCGAGCAAACGCACCGCGGCGAGGCGCACAGCCGGGTCAGCGTCCACCAATTGCAGATTGGCCAGGGCAAGGCTGAGGGCGGCGTGAACGCTCTCGTCCTTCTCGCCCGCCAGTTGCTGGTCGAGGAATTTCAACTGTGCCGGCCTGGCGCTCTTCTGCAATTGCTGCGCGGCGGCCAGACGGGTTTTGGCGTCGGCAGCGAGCAACTGATGACTGGCCAGTGCGGTGTCGATCAGTCCCCGAAGGCGGTTGTTCAGGCGCAAGGTTTTCGGCTGGCCGTCGACAGTCAACTCGCCTTGTTGCAGGGCGTTGATCAGTTCGATGCGGGCCGGATCGGGCTGCGCCGCCCAGGTTTCCAGCAGCCTGGCTTGCTGCACTGGATTGGCGGCGACGAAGTCTTCGGCGTCGCCGGCGTGGGTGGCCATCGGCAATAGCAGTGCGAGAGCCAGAAGAATTCGGTAAAGGGCGGTGGACATAGTTAGTCGCCTTGACGCGGACATTGTGGGAGCTGGCTTGCCAGCGATGCAGGCGACTCGATGTATCTGCTGCACCGAGGTGATGCCATCGCAGGCAAGCCAGCTCCCACAGGGATTTGTGTCGGCCTGAGACAAAGTACCCGGGGCCGACATCCAGTGGCTCAGTTGCTCTTCACCGCATACTCCGGCTTCTTGTCGTTGCCCTGGATGAACGGGCTCCAAGGCTGGGCGCGGATCGGCCCTTCGGTCTGCCACACCACGTTGAACTGACCGTCGGCCTGGATCTCGCCGATCATTACCGGCTTGTGCAGGTGGTGATTGGTCTTGTCCATGGTCAGGGTGTAGCCGGACGGCGCGGCAAAGGTCTGGCCGGCCAGGGCTTCGCGGACTTTGTCGACGTCGGTGGACTTGGCTTTTTCCGCCGCTTGCGCCCACATGTGGATGCCGACATAAGTGGCCTCCATCGGGTCGTTGGTCACTGCTTTGTCGGCACCCGGCAGGTTGTGTTTTTTCGCGTAGGCCTTCCAGTCATCGACGAACTTCTTGTTCACCGGGTTCTCGACCGATTCGAAGTAGTTCCACGCCGCCAGGTTGCCCACCAGTGGCTTGGTGTCGATGCCGCGCAGTTCTTCTTCGCCGACCGAGAACGCCACAACCGGAACGTCGGTGGCTTTCAGGCCCTGGTTCGCCAGTTCTTTGTAGAAAGGCACGTTGGAGTCGCCGTTGACGGTGGAGATGACTGCGGTCTTGCCGCCCGCCGAGAATTTTTTGATGTTGGCGACGATGGTCTGGTAGTCGCTGTGACCGAAGGGGGTATAGACCTCTTCGATGTCCTTGTCGGCCACGCCTTTGGAGTGCAGGAACGAACGCAGGATCTTGTTGGTGGTGCGCGGGTAGACGTAGTCAGTGCCGAGCAGGAAGTAACGCTTGGCGCTGCCGCCTTCTTCGCTCATCAGGTATTCAACGGCAGGGATTGCCTGCTGGTTCGGCGCGGCGCCGGTGTAGAACACGTTCGGCGACATTTCTTCGCCTTCGTACTGCACCGGGTAGAACAGCAGGCCATTGAGCTCTTCGAACACCGGCAGTACCGATTTGCGCGATACGGAAGTCCAGCAACCGAACACCACGGCGACCTTGTCCTGGGTCAGCAACTGGCGGCCCTTCTCGGCGAACAGTGGCCAGTTCGACGCCGGGTCGACCACCACCGGTTCCAGCATCTTGCCGTTCACGCCGCCCTTGGCGTTGATCTCGTCGATGGTCATCAGCGCCATGTCTTTCAACGACGTTTCGGAGATCGCCATGGTCCCGGACAACGAATGCAGAATACCGACCTTGATGGTCTCGGCGGCCTGGACGGTCCAGGTCATGCCCATTGCGGCAATGGATGCCGAGAGAGTGAAAGCCTTGATCAAACTGCGACGCTTCATTGTGCGATCTCCATGAACTTATGAGTTTTCTTGGTTGGCAGATGCGGACTACTGAAGGTGTGTTTTGCAAGGGCTGTGCCCAGTCGGCAAAAGGCAGGGAAATGTCGTTTTAGAGCGGTTGCACGGTTTGATGGCGCACCATGAGAGGACATGGTCGGAGGTCTGGTGCACCGAGGTGCGTCACATTGGGGCGCGAATGTTATGAGCAGCACAAATCAAACGTGGGAGCGGGCTTGCTCGCGAGGAGGGCGTGTCAGTCACCATTTAAGGTGTCTGACCTACCGCTTTCGCGAGCAAGCCCGCTCCCACAAGGTCAGTGGCGCATCAACTCAGCTTTTGATGCAGGTTTCAAAACCATGTCCGCCACCTTCGTACTCCGGGCCGTAATAGTACTTGGTGAATGAAGTTTTCCCGTCAGGCGTGGAAGCGATGTTCGCAATCCCGACGCCGTAATCCTTGAGCGACGGATCCGTGTGAGCAAAGTAAATCGCCAGCGAATTCAAGTTGGCGGCAGCAAACCCGTCATACCGGGAATTGTCGAGCAATGTCAGAGTAAATCCGTATGCGCCATGTTCGCCGGTACTTTGTTCGGCATTGAGCTTCATGTCGACAACACCTTCAAACGCACCGATATGGCTGTCCATGCCGGTACATTGGTATCGGCCACTGTAATCAACGCCAGTAAAGGGGGGCTGGGCTGCCCATGCGGGCGTTGAAACAAGTGCGATGGATATGATGAGTTTTTTGAACATGTTTACCTCTTTCCGCTCTTGTAGGAGTTGTGACGATTAGTATGTAGGAATAATCGCCATTGAAGTGCGCGAGTGTTTTTTATTATTCAACTCGCGGGAGCGGAGTATGAGCGTGGTAATGGATTTGTTAAGTGCTAACTCAATACGAGGTTTTTCCAGGTATACATGCAGTTTTGAAGTTTATTTTAATTAAACATGCGTTAACGACTTCGCATCAAGCCTATGAAGAACAACCCGCCAATCGCCGCCGTGGCCACACCAATAGGCAAGTCTTCGGGCGCGATCATCGTCCGGGCGGCGACGTCGACCCAAACCAGAAACACGCTGCCGAGCAGCACGCACACCGGCAGCAATCTTCGGTGTTCAGCCCCGACCAGACGTCGCGCAATATGCGGCACCATCAGCCCGACAAAACCGATCGAGCCGCTGATCGACACCAGCACCCCGGTCATCAATGACGCAATCAAAAACACCCGCAGGCGCACGGTGCGCGCATTCAGGCCCAGGGTCACTGCGGTCTGCTCACCGGCCATCAGCGCATTCAACGGTCGCGCCATGCCCAGCAGCAGAGTCAGCCCGAGCAACACACTGGCTGTCGGCACCGCCAGCAGTTCCCAGCGTGCCAGTCCGAGCCCGCCGAGCATCCAGAACATCACCGCCGAACTGGCCCGATGGTCGCCCATGAACAGCAGCAAATTGGCAATCGCCATCATCACGAATGACACCGCCACGCCACACAGCAGCAAGCGGTCACTGTCGAGGCGACCGTGACGACTGGCGATCATCAGCACCACCAGCATGCTCAGCAATGCCCCGATAAAAGCAGCGATCGGCAAGGTCAGCAGGCCAACGATTTCACCGACATGCAGCACCACGATCACGGCACCCAACGTCGCGCCGGACGTGACCCCGAGCAAGTGCGGGTCGGCCAACGGGTTGCGCGTGACCGCTTGCAGCACCGCGCCGATCAACGCCAGCCCGGCGCCCACCAACGCGCCGAGCAGCATGCGCGGAACGCGGATCAGCCAGACGATATGTTCCTGCCCAGGACTCCAGTCCGGCACACCGAAGCCGAACAGTTTGTGCAACAGGATGCGCCACACCACGTCCAGCGGTACCCGCGCCGGGCCGAAACCCAGGGACACCACGCACGACACCAGCAACAGCGCACCGAGGGCGATCAGTAACAGGGCATAGCGACGGTTGATCATTCGCCGTGGAAACCCTTGGCCAGGGTTGCGACCGCCTGCACATTGTCGATTCCCGGCGTGGCCTGCACGTACGGGATGACGATGAAGCGCCGGTGCTTGATCGCGTCCACCGATTGCAGGGCTTTGTTGTCCAGCAGGAATTGAATCTTCTGTTCGGCGGTGATTTCGCTGTAGTCGACGATCACGATCACCTGCGGGTTGCGCTCGACCACGCTCTCCCAGTTGACCCGGGTCCAGCTCGCGTCGACATCCTCCAGGATATTGCGCCCGCCAGCGGCATCGATCAGCGCTTGCGGCATGCCCAGCCGGCCGGAGGTCATGGCCCGGTCTTCGCCGCTGTCGTACAGGAAGACCCGTGGTTTTGCCGCGGGCAGGTTTTTGCGAATGTCCGCCACTTGCGCTTGCATGTTGGCGATCAGGGTATTGGCGCGGTCTTGCACGTCGAAAATCCTGCCGAGGTTGCGCAGGTCGTTGTAGGTGTCTTCGAGACTGCCCGGCGGGCGCTTCATCACGAAGGCGCAGGACTCGGTCAACTCATAGACATTGATGCCCAGCGGTTGCAGGGTTTGCGGCGTGAGATCGCCGCCGATACGCATGCCGTAGTCCCAACCGGCGAAGAAGAAATCGACGTTGGCATTGAGCAGGGTTTCCACCGACGGGTACTTGGCCGCCAGTTCCGGAAGGCCTTCGAGAATGCCCTGCATCTCGGGCGTCACGGCCTTCCACCCACTGATGCCGCTGTAGCCGGCCATCCGTGGCTTGAGGCCGAGGGCGAGCATCATCTGGGTCATGTTGATGTCGTGGCTGAGGGCGTGTTGCGGTGCTTGCGTGAAGGTCACTTCGCGGTTGCAGCTTTTGACTGTCAGCGGGTAACGGGTGGCTTCGGCCAAGGCCTGGGCGCTGCCCAGCAGCATCACGAGAGAGAGGCCGCAGCGCAGCAGGGAACGCAAAGTCATGGTTGGGTTATCCAGGTGATTCGTGGGTAGCCGTGCAAGGGATGTTCATCGATCAGGGCTTCGACACCGAACACATTGCGCAGCAGCGCAGCCGTCAGGACTTCTTTCGGCGTGCCGCTGGCGACGATGCGGCCATGGTTGATCACGTACAGCCGATCACAAAAAGCCGCCGCCAGATTGAGGTCGTGGATGCTCGCCAGGGTGCCGATGTCCAGGCGCTTGACCAACTTCAACAGCTCAAGCTGATAGCGCGGGTCGAGGTGGTTGGTCGGCTCGTCGAGGATCAGCAACTGTGGCTGCTGGGCCAGGGCGCGGGCGAGGATGACCCGCTGTTTTTCGCCACCGGAGAGGGTGGCGAACCCGTGGTCTTCGAACCCCTCGAGACCGACCGACGCCAGGGCTTGATTGATGAGATTCGAGTCTTCAAGCGTGTCGCCATCGAACAAGCCTTTGTGCGGCGTGCGGCCCATGGCGACCACCTCAAAGACAGTCAGGCCGAAGGCATCCGGGAACTCCTGCAACACCACGGCGATGCGTTGCGCACACCAGCGTGAGGACTGCTTCCAGACATTGTGGTGATCAAGCCTGACCTCGCCGCTTTCCGGTTTGTTGAGGCGCCAGGCACAACGCAACAGGCTGGTCTTGCCGCTGCCGTTAGGGCCGATCAGCCCGACGAACTCACCGGCGGCCACATGCACACAGGCATCACGCAGCTGGAATTGGTGATGGCAGTGACCGTGACCCAGGGGCGTCCAGGAAATGTTTGCGAGGTTCAGCGAGGTCATGCAGTGGCTCTTGAGGTGATGCTGATGGCCTCTTCGCGAGCAAGCCCGCTCCCACAGGGATTGCGTAAGACCTGTGGGAGCGGGCTTGCTCGCGAAGAGGCCCGAAAGGACACCCTGAATGCGAGAAGGTGACGCGCGGGGGAGTTTACAGCCCATTGAGCCCCGCGCATCTCAGCTGTTTCATGATGAAGATGAGGCGCTCTCAGTCTGCCGGGTAAAACGCGACAGCAGCACACGATCCAGCACCCACACCACCACCAGCGAAGCACCCACCAACGGAAAGGCTACGGCCAGGGCAAACATGATCACCATCGCGGATTTCCATTTCGGCAGATCGTGGCGCAGCGGCGGCACGCCAAGTTTTCCTTGCGGGCGACGCTTCCACCAGATCACCACGCCGCTGACGGCACTGAGCAGAATCATCAGGCAGATCAGCAACACCACGATCTGGTTGAAGGTGCCGAACATCTTGCCTTCGTGCAGCATCACGCCGATTTCCGTGGCGCGGGCGACGCTGCCGTAGTGTTCGAAACGCACGTCGGCCAGAACCTTGCCGGTGTATTGGTCGATGTGCAACGTGGCGTCATTACGCGGGTCGTCGGCGAACACCGAGATGGTGAACACGCCGGTCGCGGATTTCGGCAAAGTGATGCTGTAGCCCGGTTCGACCTTACTCTGCGTGGCGATGTCTTGTACGTCTTGCAGGCGGATCGTCGGCGCGGCCTGGCCGGTCGATGCACCGTCGTGGGCCATGTGTTCGGCATGGTCGCCGGACATCGGCATCGGCGTATTTTCCATGGCCCATGGCACGGTCTGGCGGGTCGCGGTGTTGAGGCTGCGCGCCTCGACATCGGACTTCGGTACGTCATCCCACATCGTCGCCGGAAAGACGTTCCATACCGCCGCGTACTGCTGGCCCCAGAACCCGGTCCAGGTCATGCCGCTGAGCAGCATCACCAGCAACAGGGACGCGCCCCAGAACCCGGTGACCGCGTGCAGGTCACGCCACAATACGCGCCCGCGACTGTTCAGGCGTGGCCACAAAATGCCCGCCGCCTGACCGCGCGGCCACCACAGGAAAATGCCGGAAACCACCAGCACCACCCCCCAACCAGCGGCCAGTTCGATCAGCCGATCGCCGACGGTGCCGATCATCAGCTCGCCGTGAATCGCGCGTGCGATGGCTTGCAGGTTCTTCTTGGCGTCTTGCTCGCCGAGGATGTCGCCGTGGTACGGGTCGACAAAAACGTTCAGCTCGTTGCCGTCGTTGAGCACGACAAACTGGGCGCTGCGTTCGGCATTGACCGGTGGCAGGTACTGTTTGATCGTTGCCTGGGGATACGCATCTTTTACCCGCTTGAGCAGGTCGTCGGCCGGTACGGTGTGATGACCGGCCGGTACGTTGAGCAGGCTGCTGTACATCAGCGAATCGAGTTGCGGCTTGAACAGGTAAATGGTGCCGGTCAGGGCCAGCATCACCATGAACGGCGCAACGAACAATCCGGCATAGAAATGCCAGCGCCAGGCCAGGTTGTAGAAATTCACTTTGGGTTGTTTCATCACGTGTGCTCCGCTTGGCTGGATCTTTTAGTTGTTTGTTTTGCGGTTGCTGCGCAACCGATCGCGGGCAAGCCCGCTCCCACAGAGGGAGCGGGGCCCTCAAGGGTTAGAAACTCATGTCCACTTTGGTCCAGAGCGTTCGCCCCGGTTCCTTGATGGCTTGCGGGTCATTGGCCGGGTAGCCGAAGCCGGCGTTGCCGGCCAGGTTCAAGTGCTCGGCGTAAGCCTTGCCGAACAGGTTGTCGACGCCGCTGCTGACCTTCCAGTTGCTGTTGATCCGATAGGCACCGTTGAGGGAGAACACGCCGAAGCCCGGCGTCTTGCCGAAGTCCTTGCCGACCACATTGCCCTTGTTCTGGTCGATACGGTTTTGTGCGGCGACCACTCTCCACAGTGCGCCGGCACTCCAGTTGTCTTCGCTGTAGGTCAGGCCGAAACGGGCATCCAGCGGCGGCATCTGCGGCAATGCAGAGCCATCGCTGCTGTTCTTGCCCCAGGCGTAGGCCAGGGTCGCGTCGGCTTTCCAGTGTTCAGTGAGGCTGTACGCGGCGCCCAGTTCGCCGCCCATGATTCGCGCGTCGATGTTCTCGGCTTGCGAGGTCGTGCCCATCATCGTTGGGGTGTAGTTGAACAGGATGTAATCGCGCACCTGGCCGACGTAGCCCGAGGCCCAGGCTTCGAGTGCTTCGGTCTTGTATTGCAGGCCGAAATCGAGCTGGGTGGTTTTTTCCGGTTTGATCGAATCGAAGGCATTCACCGAACCGGCGGGGCCGGATTTGGGTGAAAACAGCTCCCAGTAATCCGGGAACCGCTGGGTGTGACCGATGCCCGCGTACAAGGTGGTCGGGCTGTCGGCCAGGTCATGCTCGTAGCGGATGAAGCCACTGGGCAGGGTATCGGCGCGGGTGTCGTTGGCGGTCGGATTCGGGCGGGTCATCATGCCCGAGCCGATGGTCTGCCGATAATCCTTGGCCGAGGCGCGGTCCAGGCGTGCGCCGCTGATCAAACGGTCACGGTCGGCGGCGTACCAGGTCAGTTCGCCGAACACACCGTAGTTATGGAAGTCGGCATCCTTGGTGTACGGCAGGTCCTTGTAGGTGTCGACGCCCATGGCGCCGCGCTGGCGATGCTCGTTGGTCTGCGCGTCGATGCCGCTGATCAGTTGCGCATCTGCCCAGCGCCAGGTGGCCTTGACCCGGGCGCCGAGGGTACGGCGGTCGACGTTGGAGGCCATCGGGCCGGCCATCTTGCCGGTGCCGGACGGCGTGCGCAGGGTGTAGTTGTCCATCACGTGGTCAGCGTAGTTGTAGTAGACCTGGGCTTCGAGCTTTTCCAGTACGTCGCTGATGTTGGATTTCTCGAAGCGCAGGCCGAGGCTTTCGCGCAGGAACTGCGAACCGTCCATGCTGCGCCCGGCGTAGCGCGCCTCGCCGTCACCCTTGCCGGCGGTCAGCTCCAGCAGGGTATCGGCATCCGGGGTCCAACCGAGTGCGACGTCGCCGTTCCATTTGTCGTAGCGCGATGGGACGGTGTCGTTGTTGCCATCCTGGTAGTCGTCTGCATGTGCGGTGTTGCCGATTACCCGCACGTAGCCCAGTGACCCGCCGGCAGCAGCGTCCACCAGTTTGTCGAAGCGCCCGTTGGAGCCGGCCAGCACGCTGGCGTTGACCCGTGTGCCGAGCTCGCCGAAGTGTTCCGGCTCACGGTCGAACAGGATGGTGCCGGCCGAAGCGCCCGGTCCCCACAGCACGGTTTGCGGGCCTTTGATCACGGTGAGCTTGTCGTAGGTTTCCGGCGAAATGTAGGAGGTCGGTGCGTCCATCCGCCCAGGACAGGCGCCGAGCATCAAACCGCCGTTGGTGAGGATGTTCAGCCGCGAGCCGAACATGCCGCGCAGCACCGGGTCGCCGTTGGTGCCGCCGTTGCGCACTTGGGCGAAACCCGGAATGGTTTTCAGATAATCCGAGCCGTCGCTGGCCGGCACCGGTTGGCGCGGGTCCTTGGGGTTGGTGACGATGGTCAATGGCGAGCTGGGGGCAACGGCGGTAATCACCGTCGGGCTCAGTTCTTCAGTGTGACCGGCGTGTTCATCGGCCAGCGCGGAAGGAACCAGCAATGCACTGCACAAAATCGCAGTGGCGTGCCTGAAACGAATGCAAGACTCGTTCAGGGCAAAAGAGGCTTGGGCAGTACTCAAGCACGGGACAGCAGAAAACCTGGACATGACAACTTCCATCGAACAGTCGTAAACGACACGGCCGGCAGCCTGAAGCTGTCCCTGTGGGAGCGGGCTTGCTCGCGAAAGCGGTGTGTCAGACAACATCAACGTTGACTGA
This sequence comes from Pseudomonas sp. GM74, assembly GCF_000282455.1. Taxonomy (GTDB): domain Bacteria; phylum Pseudomonadota; class Gammaproteobacteria; order Pseudomonadales; family Pseudomonadaceae; genus Aquipseudomonas. Next base: position 46,580 of record NZ_AKJG01000163.1, on the reverse strand, counting down.
CACTCCCTCTTCGCGAGCAAGCCCGCTCCCACAGGTTGCTGTGGCTGTCTTGCGGACCGTGTGAGATCGGAGGTGGGTGTTTACGCGACGGAAGGCGGGGCGCGGGTGCGGGCGCCGGGGAAGAAGGTTTGCCGGGCATGGCCCAGGCGCGGAGAGGGTGTGGTGAAGGTGTTGACGGGCGGGATGACGAAGTTGGCGAAAGACACGCCACCGGTCAGCGCCGGGCAATTGAACAACAGGCTGCAATAGCCGCACTTTTCCCACAGCACATGCTGACCCGGGGCAGGCGGGCAATGCTCGGCGGAGGTTTGCGTGCCGTGGTCGGCATGCTCCATCGCCGCCATGCTCATGTCCATGCTCATACCCGCAGGCATGCTCATCGACATGGCGCGCGAATCCATCGGCATCGACTGAGAAATCAGCGGACCGATAAAGATCATCAGCATGGCGAACAGGCTGATCCAGCTGCCGCGTGTCAGGCTCAATGCCTGACTGCGTGGCCTGGATGACCTGGCGCTAAGCGGGCGCATGGGCGTTTTCAGCTCAGGCGATTACGGCTTGTGCACGTGCGCTTGCATGGTGTCCGGCGCCTGTTTCTGTACCGCGACTTCGACCGTCACGTCACCGGACTTCTCGAAGTGCAGCGTCATGGGAAAGCGCTTTCCGTCAACCAGCAGACTGCGGTCCTTGAGGCCCAGCAACATCACGTGATAGGCCATCGGCGCGAAAGTGACCTGGCCACCGGCGGGCACCTCCACGCTCGGTACGTGCTGCATTTTCATCATGTCGCCTTGCATCACGTGCTCATGCAATTGCGCTTCGCCCGCAATCGGAGTGTCGACGCTGAGCAGGCGGTCGGCGGTCTTGCCTTCATTGTCGATCACGAAATACGCCGCAACGGTGGGCGCATTGGGCGGCAACTCCTGGGACCACGGATGAGCGATTTCCAGTACTCCGACCTTGTATTCGTGGGCATTGGCAAAGCAGGCAGGCAGCAGCAACGCAGCCAGAACGATGAGTTTGTTCAACATGGCAGTTCTCCGGAACGATTTGAAACGCAGGTCAATTGCGAAAAAAATCACACCAGAGGGGATGCGCGGGGGTTGAGACTCGGCCATTGCTGGCGCGGTGACGGGCTTTCGAGAGAAGTCGCAGGCAGGCTTCGGTTGGATTCGAAGTGCGCGAAATACAGCTGTGGCGAATGCCCCGGCAACGCCACCAATGGCGCAGAACCCGAGCAGCACCAGCAATGCTGCATGTTGGAGTGATCGTCGCTTTGCGGGGCTTTCTGTTCAAGGTCGCCGATGGAAATCGCCACCATCCTGGTGCCGCTGGAGCTGCAGAAACTGCCCCACAACAACTGCTCGGCCGGTGACTTCACCGTTTGCGCCATCGCTCCGGACATCGGCATGGCGAGCAAATTGAACAGCACTGCGAAGCAGGCTATCCAGGCAATTGCGAGCCGATGTCGGGACATGGGACAAAATCCGTTTGAGTGGGCGATCAGGCGCGGGCTATTTAGCCTGATCAGGGCCGATAAGTAAAAAGGCGGCGTGCGGTTTGGTGTCGCAGCGCGTTGCGTTCATTGATTTCATCATAGCCGCGAATTCCAGAATGCCAGCACCGCTTAAACATTGTTCAGAATCTCAAGAGAGTCAGTCGTTCCTTAAAGGTTTGTATGTAAAGTCTGAGTGACTGGCAGGTTCCAGCCTTTGCGTCACCCCTGGTGGCGCTTCGCGGCAAGCCCGCTCCCACAGGTTTCTTTGTCTAACCCTGGATTTGTGCTCAGTGAGGTCCACTGTGGGAGCGGGCTTGCTCCGGGCGGTGATCCGACGAAGGCGTCCTGACGTGTTCGCAAAAATCAGATCAATTGCTGCTCTGCCATTACCTGCAGTATCTCGGCCACCGCCGCAAACTCTCGCTCAACCCCAGGCAACACCGGGCGTTTCAAAACAATCACCGGCACCCCACGCTCACGCGCCACTTCCAGCTTCGGTTCAGTCGCCGTGCTGCCGCTGTTCTTGCTGATCAATACGTCGATGTTTCGCCGCTCGAACAACGCACGTTCATCGTCGATCAGGAAGGGCCCACGCGCGCCGATCACTTCGCAGCGCTCGTTGCCCGGATAGACGTCCAGCGCGCGCAGGGTCCAGAATTGCTCCGCAGGAATTTCATCCAGGTGTTGCAGGGGCTCGCGACCGAGGGTGAACAGTGGTCGACGGAAGGGCTTCAGGGCTTCGATAAGTTCGGCCCAATCGCTGACTTCCCGCCAGTCATCACCTGCCTGGGCTTGCCAGGCCGGACGCCGTAGCGCCCAGCAGGGGATGCCGCTCAAGCGCGCTGCGGTCGCGGCGTTCTGGCTGATCCGGGCGGCGTAGGGGTGAGTGGCGTCGAGCAGCAGATCGATGCCTTCATCGCCAATGAATTGCGCCAGGCCTTCGGCGCCGCCGTAGCCACCGACGCGAACCTGGCATTGCAGATCCGTTGGTATCCGACCGACACCGGCCAGGCTGTAGATATGTTGCGGTCCCAGCGTGCGGGCAATGGCGAGGGCTTCGGTCACGCCGCCGAGCAACAGAATGCGCTTCATTGAAAAGCTCCCGCATGGCCAACAATCCCGCCCTGGCGATCGATGGCGAAGACTTCCACCTGAACCTGCGCCGGTACCACGCTGCGGGCAAAGTCCAGGGCGTGCCGGCAGACTGCATCACCCAGGGCGACTCCGGCCGCGGCGGCCATGGCCAGTGCCTGCTGGCTGGTGTTGGCTTCGCGGATGCTCTGCTGCAACGCTGCATCGGCGCCGACCTGCGCCGCCCATAACGCCAGTTGCGGCAGGTCAATGCTCGAATGACGACTGTGCAAATCCATATGCCCGGCCGCCAGTTTGCTGATCTTGCCGAAACCACCGCACAGGCTGAGTTTATCCACCGGTACCTTGCGCAGGTGCTTGAGCACGGCACCAACGAAGTCGCCCATTTCGATCAGGGCGATTTCCGGCAGGTTGTAGACCCGGCGCATGGTGTCTTCGCTGGCGTTGCCGGTGCAGGCGGCGATGTGCAGGTAACCGTTGGTTTTCGCCACGTCGATGCCCTGGTGGATCGAGGCGATGTAGGCCGCACAGGAAAACGGCCGGACGATGCCGCTGGTGCCGAGGATCGACAGACCGCCAAGAATGCCCAGGCGCGGGTTCATGGTTTTGAGTGCCAGCGCCTCGCCGTTCTCGACATTGACCGTGACCTCGAAACCGCCGCCGTAGCCGAGTTCGTCGGCCAGTCGGGTCAGGTGTTCGCTGATCATTTTGCGTGGCACCGGGTTGATCGCGGGCTCGCCGACACCCAGCACCAGCCCGGGCCGGGTCACTGTGCCGACGCCGCGACCAGCCTTGAAGCGAGTCCCCGGTTCGCTGCTCAGGCGCACCTGGGAGTAGAGCAGGGCGCCATGGGTCACGTCCGGATCGTCACCGGCGTCCTTGAGGGTTCCCGCTTCGGCGCCATCCTCGGTGAGGCGGCAGAACTCCAGGCGCATCTGCACTTGCTTGCCTTTGGGCAACACGATTTCCACCGCATCGGCCGTCGTGCCAGCCAGGAGTAGGCGCGCGGCGGCGAGGCTGGTGGCCGTGGCACAACTGCCGGTGGTCAGGCCGCTGCGCAGGGGGGCGGGTTGTTCGGCGGTTTCGTCACGCATCGAAGGGTTTCGTCACGTCCAGCAAGGTAATCGGCAAGGCTTGGCGCCAGGTGTCGAAGTCGCCCAGCGGTTGTGCCTGGGCGATATGAATGCGGGTCAACTCCCCGCCGTGTTGCTCGCGCCAGGCCATCAGGGTCATTTCACTTTGCAGGGTGACTGCGTTGGCGATCAGCCGGCCACCGGGTTTGAGTTCGGCCCAGCAGGTATCGAGCACGCCTTCGCGGGTAACGCCGCCACCGATGAAAATCGCATCCGGCCGCTCCAGCCCAGCCAGGGCCTGTGGTGCGCTGCCACGAACCAGTTGCAGGCCGGGAACGCCGAGGGCATCGCGGTTGTGTTCGATCAACGCTTGTCGACCCGTATCCGCCTCGATGGCCAGTGCTCGGCAACCGGGGTGAGCGCGCATCCATTCGATGCCGATCGAACCGCTGCCGGCGCCGACGTCCCACAGCAGTTCGCCGGGGATCGGGGCCAGGCGCGCGAGGGTGATGGCGCGTACATCGCGTTTGGTCAGTTGGCCGTCGTGCTGGAAGGCCGAGTCCGGCAGGCCGGCCAGTCGCGACAGGCGCAGTGTGTTCGGCTCGGCGATGCACTCGATGGCGATCAGGTTCAGGTCGGCGATCGGCGAATCGTTCCAGTCGCTGGCGATACCGTCGATACGCCGCTCGGTTTCGCCGCCCAGGTGTTCCAGCACGGTGAGCCGGCTGGGGCCGAAGCCACGTTCACGCAGCAGGGCGGCGATGGCGACGGGGCTGCGGCCGTCGTTGCTCAATACCAGCAAGCGCACGCCGCTGGACAGGTGGGCATTGAGTGCGGCGACCGGCCGGGCCACCACCGAAAGGGTGACCACCTCCTGCAAGGGCCAACCCATTCGCGCAGCGGCGAGCGAGCAGGAGGAGGGGGCGGGAAGCGTCAGCATTTCGCTGGCAGGGAGTTGTCGGGCAAGGCTGGCGCCGACGCCATAGAACATTGGATCGCCGCTGGCCAGGACGCAGACGGGCTCGCCACGTCTGGTCAGGACCGGTTCGAGGGAAAAAGGACTTGGCCATAATTGCCGTTCGCCACGGATGCAGGATGGCAGCAGATCCAGTTGTCGTTGACCGCCAATGATCCGCGAAGCCTTCAGCAGAGCATGTCGGGCATTTTTTCCAAGCCCCTTGAAGCCTTCCTCTCCGATGCCTACTACTGTCAGCCAGGGGGTCATGCCGTTCCTCTTCTATCAATCGAAGCCAAATCATCACGCAGCCGATCCGTGTCGACCCGTGCGGTTGTGCATCATAGCGCGGTGTGGGTTGTATTCGCCTGTCGCCAGTGTCTGTAAATGTGCTCAGGGCTTATCCGGTTAACGGTTCTTTTTCAGGTCAAATCTCTTCATTCTGATTTCGAGCCGCTTGCGTTCCATGAGTGGTCTTTTGCTTTCGAGTATGTTTTTGTCCAGTTTAAGATAGGCGCGTTGCTGGATGATTTTTGCAGCGTGGTCTTCCATGTTGAAAAATAGAAAGTCACTTTTTTTGATTGTAGTAACTAATTCAAGATTAAATATTGCGATTTCAAGAAACCCCTTTGAATCGTAGCGCGTGGGTATTACTTGAAAGCGCGCTCCCAGGGAACTTTGTTGATCCAGTGAAAGAAGCGCCGGCTGGTTGGGTTTCAGTGCGTCGAGCGTGTCAATCATGGCATTTCCTTGCTGGCTATCCGGCATGCTTTGAGCACTTTGGACCAAGAACTCGGCAATGCTTTTCGAGACAGAGTGTTTAGTGCGGGTGAAGATGGCATCCTGATAGACCGACCAACCGAAAAAATTCAATGTCGTTATGTATTCATTCAGCCAGGTTGTCGAGTCCGCGAAGCGGCTGCCGACCATGTCTGCAGACTGGGTGGCTATCTGTGTGCAATGGGCGAAGTCGTCGTAATCTTGCAGTGAAAGTTCTTCGGTGCACGAAACAAGATTGTGGGCCGTCAGTATTCCATTCGGTTTTTCAATGTTCATTTTTTTCCTTTGATGTAGCTGATTTTTTTGCTGTTGTTTTTCTTCGGGTTGCGGTGAAAAGTACAAGAGTTAGTGTGTGGTTTAAATAATTCGGGTTGGTTGAATTGATTCTTGCTGTTAGCTTTTTTCGCTGAGTGTTCAACTAGAACTTGCGATGGCGGTCAGGCTTGAAGCGAAAAACCTGGGGCCGGGATCACGCGCTTTTCGTCGTCAACCCGCCAGGGTTTTTCATCAGGCCGGGCAAAGCAGGCATAATGCTGTCCTTCGTCTTGTACCGGTCGTCCTGTGAAGTCACGTCAGATACCCAACCGCTTGCGCCCTTCCGCCTGTCCCGGGTTGTTGCGTGTCGTCCAGGCATTGGACGGTGGTATTTGCCGGATCAAACTCGACGGTGGCGCCATCCGTGCGCACCAGGCAATCGCTGTGGCCGATGCCGCCGAGCGATATGCCAGCGCAGCGATCGAGGCGACCAACCGGGCCAACCTGCAGATCCGCGGCATCGGCAACGAGCAAGCGGCGTTGATCGACAGCCTGCTGGCCGCCGATCTGGGGCCGCGAACGGCGGCTGGCGATGATGTGCGCAACCTGATGCTCAGCCCCGGCGCCGGGATCGATCGGCGCATGCTGTTCGACACTCGCCCGCTTGCAGGACAGATCCTCGCCACACTGCAAAGCCACGAAGCGTTCCACGACCTCAGTGCGAAATTCGCCGTGCAACTCGATGGCGGTGAAGACCTGGCGATGCTCGAACATCCCCATGACCTTTGGCTCTCGGCGTTTGAGCAAGATGGCGAGCGACGGTTGGCGTTCGGTCTGGCGGGATGCCCGACGGACAGCCCCGTCGGTTCGGTTGCACTGGCTGACGGGCACGCGCTGGTGGTTGCGGTCCTTGAGTTATTTCTTGAACTGGCGCGCCCCGAGCAGACGCGGATGCGTCATTTGCTGGTCGGGTATTCGGTCGAGGACGTTGTGCTTCGGTTGGCTGAGCGTGTATCGATCCAGGCTGTTGTCGGTTGGCAGCGGGTTTCGGGCTCCAGTGACATGCACATTGGCGCCCATCCCCAGGCCGAGCCCGGAGTTGTCTATGTGGGGGCTGTGCCGCCGCTGGGGCGACTCGATCCGGCGATGCTGCGGGGCGTGGCGCAACTGTCACGGGAGTTCGGTGATGCCAGTCTGCGCTTCACACCCTGGCAAAGCCTGCTGTTGCCCAATGTCCACACGAACAATGCCGCCGACGTCATGGGGCGTTTGCAACGCTTGGGTTTGGCGTGTGAAGCCGATCAGCCATTGTCCCGGCTGGTCGCCTGCACCGGTTCCAGCGGTTGCGCCAAAGGCCTGGCCGAGACCAAGGGCGATGCCCTGCAATTGGCCGCGTTGCTGCACCGCCACGGACCGGCGCCGAACATACACCTGAGCGGTTGCCCGCGTTCCTGCGCCGCCGCGCATATCGCACCCGTCACCTTGCTGGCCGTCGCCCCCGGTCACTACGATCTATATTTTCGCGATGCAGCGCAGCCGGGTTTCGGCGCGCTGCACGCACGCAACCTTACTATTGAAGCGGTCGCGGCCTTGCTCGACGCCCGCTCACGGAGCCCCCTTGATGCTTGATTACATCCGCGACGGTCAGGAGATCTATCGCAACTCCTTCGCGATCATTCGCGCCGAGGCCAACCTCGACCGAATCCCGGCCGATCTGGAGAAACTCGCAGTCCGTGTGATTCACGCCTGCGGCATGGTCGAGGCCATCGACGGTTTGCAGTTTTCCGAAGGGGCGGGCAAGGCCGGGCGTGATGCGCTGGCGGCCGGCGCGCCGATTTTGTGCGATGCGCGAATGGTCTCCGAAGGCGTGACCCGCGCGCGGTTGCCGGCGAACAATTCGGTGATCTGCACCTTGCGCGACGAAAGCGTTCCGGAACTGGCCCGTGAGTTGGGCAACACCCGCTCAGCCGCTGCGCTGGAACTGTGGCGTCCCCATCTGGAAGGTAGCGTGGTAGTCATCGGCAACGCCCCGACGGCACTGTTTTACCTGCTGGAAATGCTCGACGCCGGTGCGCCGAAACCGGCGCTGATCCTCGGGTTCCCTGTAGGTTTCGTCGGCGCCGCCGAATCCAAGGCCGCGCTGGCTGCTGACAGCCGTGGCGTGCCTTTTGTCATCATGCAGGGACGCCTGGGCGGTAGCGCCATGGCTGCCGCTGCCGTCAATGCCCTCGCTACGGAGATCGAATGATGCAGCAACCTGGACGTTTGATCGGCCTCGGTGTCGGCCCCGGTGATCCGGAACTGATTACCGTCAAGGCCCTGCGTTTGCTGCGCGAATCCCCGGTGGTGGCGTACTTCGTGGCCAAGGGCAAGAAAGGCAACGCCTTCGGCATCATCGAGGCGCATCTGCAGCAAGCACAGAATCTGCTGCCGCTGGTGTACCCGGTGACCACCGAAGCCTTGCCGGCACCGTTGTCCTACGAGCAAGTGATCAGCGACTTCTACGATGACGCTGCCGATGAGCTGGCGATGCATCTCGATGCCGGTCGCGATGTGGCGGTGATCTGCGAAGGCGATCCGTTCTTCTACGGCTCCTACATGTACCTGCACGACCGGCTCGCCGAGCGTTATCAGGCCGAAGTCGTGCCGGGTGTGTGCTCGATGCTCGGCGGTGCCTCGGTGCTCGGTGCGCCGCTGGTGTATCGCAATCAGAGTCTGTCGGTGTTGTCCGGTGTGCTGCCGCACGACGAGCTCAAGCGTCGCCTGGCCGATGCGGATGCGGCGGTGATCATGAAACTGGGACGCAACTTTCCCAAGGTCCGCCAGGTGCTGGAAGAGCTCGGCCTGGCCGAGCGTGCGCTGTACGTCGAACGCGCAACCATGGCCAATCAGAAAATCGTGCCGCTGGATCAGGTCGAGCCGATGTCTTCGCCGTACTTCTCGTTGATCATCGTTCCCGGTGAAAGGTGGCAAGGCTGATGACCCGTCCAGTTCCGGCGATTGTCATTCTCGGCAATGGCAGCCTTGCGACCGCACAGAAAATTCAGCAGTTTTATCCGGGTGCGTTGATCCACGGCCTGACCGGGCGGGTTGAGGGCGCTGACCGCGTCTACCGTGAATTCGGTGCGACCCTGCGTGAGCTTTATCAGCAGGACACGCCGATCATAGCCTTGTGCGCAGCCGGGATCGTGATCCGCACGCTGGCGCCGTTGCTGCTGGAAAAAGGCGCCGAGCCGCCAGTGCTGGCCGTGGCCGAAGACGGCAGCGCGGTGGTGCCTCTGCTTGGTGGTCTTGGCGGCGTGAATGTGATGGCGCGGGAGATTGCCAGCGCGCTTGAAGTCTCTGCAGCGATCACCACCAGCGGTGAGTTGCGTTTCGGCACTTGCCTGCTCAACCCGCCCAGCGGTTATGCCCTTGGCGACCTGGAACTGGGCAAGCGTTTCGTTTCCGATTTGCTCGCCGGTGAAACGGTGCGCATTGAGGGTGAGGCCCCGTGGCTGGCGCAGGCGCAGTTGCCCGAAGATGCACAGGCCCGATTGGCGGTGCATGTCGGTCATGCCGAGCGCGCACCAGCCGCCAACGAATTACTGATCTATCCGCGCAACGTGGTGGTCGCCGTCAGTGCCAGCGTGACCAACGTAGCGACGGCGGTTCGCGAGGCGTTGCATCAGGCAAAAGTCGCTGTGCAGTCGCTGGCTTGTCTGTTGGCCGCCGACACCGAAATGGCCAACCCGGCGCTGCGTGAAGCGGCGCTGGAACTGGGTGTGCCGTTGCGTTTTGCCAGTGCCGAGGCAGGTATCGGTGAGCGACTGCGCGCCGCCATCGGTCAGCCTGTTTTTATCCTGGGTAACGACACCGTTGCCATTGCGGTAGCCGGGCAACCAGTGGGCCCGTTGCAGATTGGCCGTCCACGCGGACGCCTGGCCGTGATCGGTCTGGGGCCGGGTGCCGCCGAACTGATGGTGCCGGCCGTGAAGGCGGAACTGGCCCGCGCAACCGACGTGCTGGGTTACGAAACTTACGTGCGCATGGCCGGACCGTTTCGTGCCGATCAAGTGCTGCATTGCACCGACAACCGCGAAGAGATGCAACGCGCCCGTCACGCTTTCGAATTGGCGGCCCAAGGTCGTTCGGTGGTGGTGGTTTCGTCTGGCGACCCGGGTGTTTTCGCCATGGCCGCTGCAGTGCTGGAGGCGCTTCACGAATCCAGCGACGCCCATTGGCATAATGTCGATCTCGAGATTTTGCCCGGGGTTTCCGCCTCGCTGGCGACGGCCGCCCAGGCCGGTGCACCGTTGGGGCATGACTTCTGTGTGCTGTCGCTGTCGGACAACCTCAAGCCCTGGGCAATCATCGAGAAACGCCTGGACCTTGCCGCTCAAGCCGATCTGGCCCTGGCCTTCTACAACCCGATCTCGCGTTCTCGCCCGTGGCAACTGGGGCAGGCGCTCGATATCGTCGCCCGGCACCGCGTGCCTGAGACCCCTGTGGTGCTGGGCCGGGATATCGGGCGTCCGGGCCAGACGCTGCGGGTCACCACCCTTGGCCAATTGACGCCTGATCAGGTCGATATGCGCACCATGGTATTGATCGGTTCTTCGACTACCTGTGTATTCCCTCGCGCCGAAAATGGAGTTTGGGTCTATACACCGCGTTGGTATGGGAGCAAGCCCGGTTCTTGAATGAGTGCGGCCTCTAATAAGAGGCCGCTATTTCACGCTTTAACTATGCCGGCTTCAATACGGGTCGTTACGGTCTGGTAATTATTGGCATAAGTTAAATCTTATATTCGGGTTGATGGTTATTCTTGTATGTCTTAGTTTTGGTTTGCGCCGCATGGAGCGGCAGATTGTTAACCAAGGAACTTGATATGCAAAACTCGAACATTAATGACGCGGCACAATTGCCTTTTGATGTTGCCGCGCAAGATAAATACTTCAAACAGATCGAAGCTCAACTCGCTGCCGTGCCTGCACGTCCACGGGCCAGGAGCCTGGCTGCAACGGTGAGCGTTTCAGCCATTCGCACCGCTCAGGATCATGATGCTTCGGTGGTAGGTCCGTCGCTTGTAGTGTTCGAGGAAAAACTTTCCGAAGACGACAAGCAAGATGCCCTGGACAGCCAGTCCTTTGCCGAAGCGGTGGTTCGCAAGCTACCCGCCAACAGTACGCAAGAGCAACGCTACGCCGCCTATAACGAGGCACTGACCGCAATCGGCTGGGTGACGGAAAGCTATACGCGTAAAAAGTACGATTCCAAAACGCTGACATTGACCATGAATGACGCGCTGCTGCAGATCCTTCAAACCGTTATCAGTGCCGGCTCCGGCAATGTGTTGAGCCTGGTGGCTGCCGGTTTCGAAAAGCTCAAGGGTGACAAGGAAGCGTTGAAGATCGTCGATTCCGGAAGCAAGAACAGTGAGCTTGTCAGCTTCAAAACTGTCCCTTGCGTCGTTGCGCCGGGTGGCGGCATGGCGATGGTCATGGGCGGGCTGGATGTGTACAGCAAGAACTACAACGGCAACTTTCTGTTTATCACTATCAATACTGAGGGTGTGCAGCTTTTTCAAGCGGCAGGTATTCGAAAGTTCAATAGGCGCGCTTTCGATCGCAAACGTCAGCAGGTTTACAGTTATATCGATAAGTTTGGTGATGATTTATTTAAAAAGTTGACGAGCTAATAAGCTCGTAAGGGAGTTGGTCAATGCAAACTGCTGATTGTCCAGGTTCTGGTTGGTGGGGGTTGCAATATGCCGGATCTTGCTGATGCGATTGTAGTGGGGGGCTGTCTGCTGTCCTTTGCAGGCAAGGTGCGCTTGCAGGATCAGCAAGACATACAGGACTGCTTGCTGTACGCAGAACTGGCGACAAATGATAAGTACCCTGGGCAAGTATCGAAGAAGGTCTGGTTCGATTATTACCAAGGCCGTTTGCTCAAAGCCGGCTTTACCTTGAAAACCATTGTTCCGTCCGAACCTTTCAGGGTGTCGAATGTTCGCCAGCTGCTGAACATCAACCATACCGTGATTGGTCATTTGGGTTCGGAACGCTTGGGACAACTCGTCAAGGAAACCTACAGAGCATTGCAGCTCGACGAATTCGCCTGGGAGTTTTTCCGTGGCAATGTCATGCAGGGTGGTTTGGGTATTCTCAAGTGCGCACCTTGCGAACGCCTCGATTCGGGTGAAACGGTGGTCTGCCTTTACGGGATGCGCTACGACACCACTGTTATCGAGCAGGACTTCTTTTTCTGGAGCGAGTTTGACAAAGAAGTGGTCATCATCCCCGATGGCGGGGTGTTTGCTTTTGATCCCGAGGTGTTTGAAAACTATCGAGCGCGAGTACACGAAAAGATAGATAAGTATTCGGACAAGCTTCTCGTGCGCAAGCTAACGCTTTGAGCCGTTCGCAAAACGAAAAAGAAAAGGCCTTGTTGTGAGCAACAAGGCCTTTTTTCGGTCAAGGCACAAGGTATCCCTTCACCCCGGTAAAGATGATCTGTGCCGCCAGTGCGCACACAAACAACCCCATCAACCGGCTGACGATCTGTAATCCCTGATCACCGAGAATGCGCTCGATACGACCGGACAAAAACAGCACCACGCCCACGGTAAAACTGGCCAGGGCAATGCTGACAATGGCCGTGAGCTTGTCGTCCCAGTGCGGCTGGCTCACGCCCATCACCAGCAACGCACCGATGGTGCCGGGGCCGACGGTCAGCGGAATGGTCAGCGGGACGATGGTCACATCCTGCTGCACGTTGTCGGTCTGTACCGCCGATTTTCCTTGTGCCATGCCCAGCGCCGAGATGAACAGCACACTGCCGGCACCGATACGAAAGGCATCCACGGTAATGCCGAAAACACTGAAAATCACTCGGCCGAACAGATACAGCAGCACACTGGAGACCAGGGTGGCGACCGCTACTTTCCAGGCCAGCCGACGCTGTTCCTTGCGTGAATAACCACGGGTCAGGCTGATGAAGCAGGACAACACGAAGAATGGGCTGTAGAGCACCAGCATCTTCAGATAAACGCTGAACAACACATGGAGCATGGTGCCGGGCTCACTGGCAAGGGAAGTCGGGAGGGAGTCTATCAGGGGTTGCGAAGTCTGTCGGCTCAGGACGTTTGGGTTGTCGTGCGATTGTGCAGGTCACGCTGGGCGACCCAGTGCTCGATCAGTTCGCGCAGCTGCGACAGTTCCACCGGCTTGGCCATGTGTCCGTCCATGCCGGCCTGGCGCGCACGCTCCTTGTGTTCGGCAAGGATATGGGCGGTCAACGCCACCACAGGGGTGCGAACCCGCTGGTTGCCGACCTCCCAGGCGCGCAATTGCTGGGTGGCCGAGAAGCCGTCGAGGATCGGCATTTCGCAGTCCATCAGCACCAGATCGTAACGCTGGGCTTTCATCGCCTGCAGGGCTTCTTCGCCATTGCAGGCGGTATCCGGTTGCAGATTGAGCTTGCTCAGCATGCCGCGGATCACCTTGGTCGAGATGCTGTTGTCTTCAGCCACCAGAATGCGGAAGTCGCAAGGGACCTTGACCGGCAGCGTCGGGCCGATTGGCACGGGTTGGGTCGCGACGAGCCCTTTGTTGCGCTGGGTCAGTTCGTCCGCCAGGGTGGTCTTGAGGGTGTAGCCGGCAACCGGCTTGGCGAGGATGCGCTTGATCCCGGAGTTGCGCGCGATGATCTTGCTCGGTGCATTGCTGATGCCTGTGAGCATGATCAGCAGGATGTCATGGTTCAGGCTCGGGTCTTCCTTGATCTTGGCCGCCAGTTGCATGCCGGTCATGCCGGGCATGTTCTGGTCCAGCAGGACCACATCGAAGTAATCGCGCAAATGCGCCTTGGTGCGCAGCAGGGCCAGCGCTTCCTTGCCGGAAGGTGCGGCGCTGACGTTCAGGCCCCAGGCGCTGCATTGCTGCACCAGGACCTTGCGACAGGTCTCATTGTCGTCCACCACCAATACCCGCGCACCTTGCAGCGGGCCGTCGAGGTCGGAGGTCGGATGTTCGAGGCGATCCGGGTCCAGCGGCAGGGTCAGCCACAGGGTGCTGCCCTGGTTGCTGCCGCTCTTGATCCCGAATTCCCCCTGCATCAAGCGGATCAGCTGGCGGGCAATCACCAGCCCCAGGTTGCCGCCCAACTGGGTGGCGGAAAGAAAATGCCGGCTGTGCAGTTCGGCGTGCATCAGGGCGTCGCGTTCTTCGGCGTCCATGGGCTCGCCGCTGTCCTGCACGGCGATACGCAGGCGTGGTTTGGTGTTGCGCTCGTCGAGCGCCACGACGATCAGGATTTCGCCTTCGTCGGTTTTTTTCAGGGCGTTTTCAAGCAGGCTCAACAGCGTCTGGCGCAGGCGTGTCGGGTCACCGCTGATCACCCGTGGCACTTGCGGCTGGATGAAGCTGATCAACTCGACGTTTTGCTGCTCGGCCTTGGCGCGGAAGATGTTCAGGCAGTCTTCGATCAGCGCGTTGAGGTCGAACTGCACATCGTCCAGTTCGATCTGTCCGGACTCGAGTTTGGAAATGTCGAGAATTTCGTTGATCAGCGTCAGCAGTTCGTTGCCGGCGCTGTGGATCGTCTGCACGTAGTCGCGTTGCTTGACCGAAAGCGGGGTGCCCAGCAGCAGTTCGGTCATGCCGAGGACACCGTTCATAGGGGTGCGAATCTCATGGCTGATCTTCGCCAGGAACTCGGCCTTGGCGTTGATCTCGGCGTTGCTGGCCGCCAGGTCACGACTGATGCTGAAGCGGTCTTCGGTGATGCGGCGCTGGCGCTCGCTCAGCGCAATGCTCATCAGCAGGCCGCTGATGCAGATGAAGACCAGCAAGGTAGTGATCAGGCCATGGGGTTCGACCAGGGTCAGCCCCAGCAGGGCGGGCAGGATGACCAGGGTCCCGAGGTTGAATACCACCATCGCCGCCACGAAGAGGCGGGCCGGGCGATAACCTTTTTGCCAGTGATAGGCGCTGATGAACAGCATCGTCAGGCCCGCCAGGGCGACCAGGCCGTAGGTAATGAAGTTCAGCGGCAAGGTATTGACGAACAGCAGCATCAGGCCGCAGGCGGTGATGAGCAGGATCTCGCCAAGCAGCAACCGGTTCAGCGGATGTGGCCCGAGTGGGGCGAAGAAGCGATAGGCAAGCATCAGGCCGCAGGGCGCAGTCATTATCAATGCCAGGTAAGCCCCTGGCGTTTGCAGTGCATGCCAGTCCGGCAGCCAGGGTCCGGCGAGGTTCAGCAACAACAGCAGGCTGAGCATCAACAACCCTTCACACGTCGCCAGCCAGAGGGCGCTGCGCGAGCGGGTGTAGGCGTAGCGGATGAGGTTGTGCAGGATCAGCATGGCGATGCAGCCGAACAGCAGGCCATAGATCAGCGTCTGGTTCTGGTTGGCGGCCGAGAGAATCGCCGATTGCAGGGTGATATAGGGCCGTAACTGGTGGTCGGAGGCCAGTCGCAGGTATACGTCGAGAGGGCTGTCGCTTTGCGGCAGGGCCAGCATGAAGTCGCTGCTGGGCAATGGTCGCTCGGATTGGGGGCGTTCGTTGCCCGTGCTGGATTGATCGATCAGCTTGTCGCCGTCCAGTACGTACATGTTGAACTGGCGCAGGTCAGGCGCAAACACGCGCAGCAATTGTTCGTGTTTGCCCGGTGCAAGCCTGAATCGCAACCATAGCGCGCCATCGGGTTCGGCCGCGGTAATGCGGTCGAGTTCGATAGGGCTGAATTGGTTGGTGTAGCGTGCGGAACGGATGTCGCTCAGCTGCAGGTCGCCCTGTTCGTCGAGCAATACCGCCCAGCCACTGCCTTGCGCGGCCTGGGCCGGTAGCATGCAGAGCAAGGTCAGCAAAGTGACGGTCAAGCTTATGGCAATCCTGAGCCAGCGCACGGCGAAATCCCTTCGTTAGGTTGATGCCAGAATATAACGATGCGCGGCGCCGGAATAGCCAGGCAATAAACGGTGTTCATTGCCTGGCGCGGTGTTTACCTTATTCCTGACTCTCGCCGCGCTCGCGGGCAATGGCGCGATAGCCAATGTCCTTGCGATAGAAACAGCCTTCCCAGTCAATCGTAGCCGCCAGCCTGTAGGCCTGCTGCTGCGCAGCATCGACGCTGGCACCCATGGCGGTGGCGCACAACACCCGACCACCGGCCGTCACCACTTGACCATCCTTGAGCGCGGTGCCGGCGTGGAAAACCTTGCCTTCCAGCGCGGCGGCTGCATCCAGCCCCTTGATGACCACGCCTTTGGCGTAGTCACCAGGATAGCCGCCAGCGGCCAGGACGATTCCGACGCTCGGACGTGGATCCCATTGTGCTTCTACTTTGTCCAGCGCCTGGGCCAGGGCGGCCTCGACCAGCAGCACCAGGCTCGACTGCAGGCGCAGCATCACCGGTTGGGTCTCAGGGTCGCCGAAGCGGCAGTTGAATTCGATGACTTTTGGATTACCAGCCTTGTCGATCATCAGGCCGGCATACAGGAAACCAGTGTAGACGTTGCCTTCCTCGGCCATGCCGCGCACGGTCGGCCAGATCACCAGGTCCATCACGCGCTTGTGCACTTCGGCGGTGACCACTGGCGCCGGGGAGTAAGCACCCATGCCGCCGGTGTTCGGACCGGTGTCGCCGTCGCCGACGCGTTTGTGATCCTGGCTGGTGGCCATCGGCAGCACGTTCTTGCCGTCGACCATGACGATGAAGCTGGCTTCTTCGCCGTCCAGGAACTCTTCGATGACCACGCGCGAACCCGCATCGCCAAAGGCATTGCCCGCCAGCATGTCGCGCACGGCGTCTTCGGCTTCGGCCAGGGTCATGGCGACGATCACGCCTTTACCGGCGGCCAGGCCGTCGGCCTTGATCACGATCGGAGCGCCTTTTTCACGCAGGTAAGCCAGGGCCGGCTCGATTTCGGTGAAGTTCTGGTAGTCGGCAGTCGGGATCTTGTGGCGCGCCAGGAAGTCCTTGGTGAAGGCTTTCGAACCTTCCAGTTGGGCGGCGCCAGCGGTCGGACCGAAGCAGTCCAGGCCACGGGAGCGGAACAGGTCAACGACACCGGCAACCAGTGGCACTTCTGGGCCAACGATGGTCAGGGAAACGTTTTTCTCGGCAAAGTCTGCCAGTTGCTCAAGCGCCAGTACGTCGATGGCGACGTTCTCGCACTTGGCTTCGATGGCCGTACCGGCGTTGCCCGGAGCCACGAAAACCTTCTGTACGCGCGGATCCTGAGCCACTTTCCAGGCCAGGGCGTGTTCACGGCCACCGCTGCCAATGATCAAAACATTCATTTCAAAAACCTCGGATGACGCTAATTCTTGATAGCACCGCTGGGATGCTCTTATGTGGGAGCGGGTTTGCTCGCGAAAGCGGTGTTTCAGTCACATCAATATTGAATGTGCCGCCGTCTTCGCGAGCAAGCCCGCTCCCACAGTTGATCGGTGTATCAGTGACGGAAGTGGCGCATGCCGGTGAACACCATGGCGATACCGGCTTCGTCGGCAGCCGCAATCACTTCGTTGTCACGCATCGAACCGCCCGGCTGGATAACCGCCGTGATACCGGCCTTGGCCGCGTTGTCGATGCCGTCGCGGAACGGGAAGAATGCGTCGGAGGCCATGACCGCACCCTGAACCTGCAAGCCGGCATGTTCTGCCTTGATTGCAGCAATTCGCGCCGAGTTCACGCGGCTCATCTGGCCGGCGCCGACACCGATGGTCTGGCGATTCTTGGCGTAGACGATGGCGTTGGACTTCACGTACTTGGCAACTTTCCAGGCGAAGATCAGGTCATGGATTTCCTGCTCGCTCGGTGCGCGCTTGGTGACCACTTTCAGGTCGTCGGCGCCGATCATGCCGATGTCGCGGCTCTGTACCAGCAGGCCACCGTTGACGCGCTTGTAGTCCCAGGCAGCAGCGCGGTCAGCCGACCACTCGCCGCAGGCCAGCAGGCGCACGTTGGCTTTGGCAGCGACGATGGCGCGGGCCTCTTCGCTGACGCTTGGGGCAATGATCACTTCGACGAACTGACGCTCGACGATGGCCTTGGCGGTTTCGGCATCCAGTTCGCGGTTGAAGGCGATGATGCCGCCGAATGCGGATTCGGTGTCGGTGGCGTAGGCCAGGTCGTAGGCCTTGCGGATGCCGCCTTCGGCATCAGGGCTGACAGCCACGCCGCACGGGTTGGCGTGCTTGACGATCACGCAAGCCGGCTTGACGAAGCTCTTCACGCATTCCAGCGCGGCATCGGTGTCGGCCACGTTGTTGTACGACAGTTCCTTGCCTTGCAGCTGGGTCGCGGTGGCGATGCCGACTTCGGCAGGCTTGGCTTCAACATAGAACGCCGCGCTCTGGTGCGGGTTCTCGCCGTAGCGCATTTCCTGGGCCTTGATGAACTGGCTGTTGAAAGTGCGCGGGAACTCGCTGCGACCTTCTGTGCTGAGGGTATCGGCAGCCTGGTTCACGGTGCCCATGTAGTTGGCGATCATGCCGTCGTAGGCGGCGGTGTGCTCGAAGGCCTTGAGCATCAGGTCGAAACGCTGGGCGTAGGTCAGGCCACCGACTTTCAGGTTTTCCAGTACGTTGGCGTAATCGCTGGCGTTCACCACGATCGCTACGTCTTTATGGTTTTTCGCTGCCGAACGAACCATGGTCGGGCCGCCGATGTCGATGTTCTCGATGGCGGTCGGCAGGTCGCAGCCTGGCTTGTTGATGGTGGCTTCGAACGGGTACAGGTTGACTGCTACCAGGTCGATCGGCTTGATGCCGTGCTCGTTCATGATGGCGTCGTCGATACCGCGACGACCGAGGATCCCGCCGTGGATTTTCGGGTGCAGGGTCTTCACCCGGCCGTCCATCATTTCGGCAAAACCTGTGTAATCCGCGACTTCCACTGCGGCAACGCCGTTGTCCTGCAGCAGCTTGAACGTCCCGCCGGTGGAGAGGATCTCGACGCCCAGGGCTTCAAGCTCCCTGGCGAATTCGAGGATCCCGGTCTTGTCGGAAACGCTGATCAAGGCGCGGCGGATCGGCAGGCGGGTAGTCTGGTCGGTCATCTCAATTTCCATCAAAAGCAAAGGAAGTCAGCAAAAAAGGCGACCGGTTTTACGCGGGCGCCTTTCTGGTTTGATTGAATGCTTACAACAAATCGTACTGCTTGAGTTTCTTGCGCAGCGTGCCCCGGTTAAGCCCGAGCATCTCGCTGGCCTTGGTCTGGTTGC
Source organism: Pseudomonas sp. GM74 (assembly GCF_000282455.1). Lineage (GTDB taxonomy): Bacteria > Pseudomonadota > Gammaproteobacteria > Pseudomonadales > Pseudomonadaceae > Aquipseudomonas. The sequence goes on along the minus strand of NZ_AKJG01000163.1, from coordinate 27,705 downwards.
CCTTGACGTAGTTCATCACGCACTCGAGCAGGGGAGCCTCGACTTCGGAGAGCACCAGGTTGTACACATCCGTGACGGCAGCGCCCTCAAGGTGGGCGAAATAATTGTGCAGCGCCTTCTCGACACTCCCGCGAAGGGTCTGGCCTTCTTCGCTTGGCGTATTGAGGTGCTGTTTCAAATTCACGTTGTCGCTCACGGGTGTTGTTCCACTCACTAAAGTCTCGGTCATCATCGTCATGCGGCCACCCACTCTCCGTCCCCTGTCAGGCTCTTGTAACGCTCGGCGAAAAACGCCCGAACGTTGGCGCATTGTGTATCCGTACCATCCAAACGATTGAAGTGGGCGCGAAACTCCCTGGCGCCCGGCAGGGTTGCGAGATACCAGCCCACATGCTTTCGAGCAATGCGCACACCCATGACATCACCATAGAAGGCGTGCAGGGCAGCCAGATGCTCTAGCAGAATGCGTTCCACCTCGATCAGTTCCAGCGCCGGAAGTTTCTCGCCGGTACGCAGGAAATGGTCGATCTCGCGAAAAATCCATGGCCGCCCCTGGGCAGCCCGGCCAATCAACAGGCCATCGGCACCGGTCGCGTCGAGCACGTACCGGGCTTTTTCCGGCGAATCGATATCGCCATTGGCGAAGACCGGGATCGACACCGCCTGCTTGATCGCGGCAATGGTGTCGTACTCGGCTTCACCTGTGTACAGGTCGGCACGGGTGCGGCCATGCACCGCCAGCGCCGTAATGCCTGCCTGCTCGGCGATCTTCGCCACCGTCAGACCGTTCTTGTTGTCCCGGTCCCAACCGGTCCGGATCTTCAGGGTAACCGGCACATCGACCGCAGCCACGACGGCCTGCAGGATCTCGGTTACCAGGGGTTCGTCCTTCAATAGTGCGGAACCGGCAGCCTTGTTGCAGACTTTCTTTGCCGGACAGCCCATGTTGATATCAATGATCTGCGCACCCATTTCAACGTTGGCACGGGCGGCGTCCGCCAGCATCTGCGCGTCCCCACCGGCGATCTGTACCGAGCGTGGCTCGGGATCACCTTCGTGGATCATGCGCATGCGCGACTTGCGGGTGTTCCACAAACTCATGTCGCTGGTGACCATTTCCGAGACGACCAGTCCCGCGCCCAAGCGCTTGCACAGCTGACGAAAGGGCTGGTCGGTGACACCCGCCATGGGGGCGAGAATCAAGCTGTTATGTAATGTGTATGGGCCGATGCGTACCGCCGACATAGGACTTCCCTGTTGTGGGGCCGGATCATGAGAGTTCGAAAAAGGGTTGGCATGATACCCGCTCTCGATGACTGGATAAAGGCTGAATTGAACAAATTCTGAACAGTTATTCTGTTATTACCCGTGGTTTGGTTTGCCTGGAGCACTCAGAAAGCCGGGGTTAATCCGGGAGCAATGAAGCGTTTCACTCCGGAGAGTGGAAGCTCAGACTGTAGTTCACGGCCTTGGCACCTGGGTCGAGAATGTCCAGGGCGATGTGGATCGGCGTTTGCGGAGGCATCTCCGCCATGCCTTCTAGATCGCCATTGAGGTACTCGCCCGGCTTGAAGCGACGACTGGCGATCAGATGGCCATTGAGGTCGGCGAAGCGCAGTTCCAGCAACGGGAAGGGCTGGGAGAAGGGCGCACGGTTATAGATGATCGCATCGACCACCAGGGCGCCATTGAACTCGGGATGGCTGCGCACCACCAGGTTGCTGCTTTTGATTTTCGCGATGTCTACTTTGGAGGGCACGGTGCAGCCGATTTGCGGGCACAGTTGCTGGAACCACGGGCGATACTGATCCTGGCGCGCCAGTTCGTCGAAATGGTAGGCGATGTACTGGCCGGCGAGGGCGCCAGCGGCAATCAGCACCAGCAACAGCCAGAGCAGCCGTCGGCCCCAGGGCGAGCGGCGTTTTTGCCAGTCCAGTTGCAACGGGTCGTCGGTCAGGTCTTGCAGCATTTCGGCGCGCACGCCCGGTTCGCTGCGTTCGCGTCGTTTGCGCAGGGGTTCTATCGAGGGCAGGTTGTCGTCGATTTCGCTCTCGTCGGCGGCCGTCAGGCGTTCGTGGTTCAGTGGCGCATCGAGAGGGTCGTGCAATCGCAAATGGGGTGGTTGCGGTTGGTCGTCGAGATCGACCGGTTCCAGGGACAGCGAAGGTTCGGTGCGCGAGGCCTTGCTCGGTTCGACCGTCGGTTCTGGCGTTTCAAGGCTGTCGAGCGGTTCGTCGAGTAGCGCACGGTCGGCCGCCGACTCACTGAACAGGCTGTCGGACCACGGTTCCACGTCATCCTGCCCGGTGCTGTCGCGACGGGCGCTCAGCGAGTCCTCGCGATGGCGGCCAAACTCGGTGGTCGGCTGGATTTCCCGTTGTTCGAGCCGGGCGAGCTCTTCGTCGAGGTCGAGGCTGTCCAGGTCCAGTTCGGTCGCGCTCCATTGCTTTTGGCTGATGGCGCGCGGCGGTGTTGGCTCAAGGGGTTCCTCAGGCTGCACAGGCGGGATCGGCGCCACGACCGGTGCTTCCTTGCCGGCCTGCTCAAGCAACTGCCTGGCGGCATTGAACACCTGCAGGCAAGAGCCGCAACGAACCACCCCGCGAGCCACGCTCAACTGGGCATGGCTGACGCGGAAACTGGTTTGGCAATGCGGGCACTGGGTGACGAAGCTATCGGTCATGCGGCGATCCGGATTATGCAGACTTTCATTCTAGCGCCGACGGCCAGTGATGCGCACCCAGCCATCGCGATTGGCGATCGGGTCCAGATCGAAGTCCCTGGCGTAGGCGGCAGCGACTTCGTCACCCTGTTCGGCGAGAATGCCCGACAGCGCCAGGCGCCCGCCCGACTTGACCAGGCCCGACAGCTGCGGCGCCAGGGAAACCAGCGGGCCGGCGAGAATGTTGGCCACCAGCACATCGGCCTGGACCTGCGGCAAATCTTCCGGCAAATACAGCGGGAACAATTCATCAGCGATGTTATTGCGCCCGGCGTTGTCGCGGGACGCTTCCAGCGCCTGCACGTCGATGTCGGTACCCACGGCCTCCTTGGCGCCCAGCAGCAGGGCGGCAATCGCCAGAATCCCCGAGCCGCAGCCGAAGTCCAGCACGTTGCAGCCTTTCAGGTCCTGGCCGTCGAGCCATTCCAGGCACAGTGCGGTGGTCGGGTGGGTGCCGGTGCCGAACGCCAGACCCGGGTCCAGCAGCAAATTCACGGCATCCGGTTCCGGCGCGGCGTGCCAGCTCGGCACGATCCACAGGCGCTGGCCGAAACGCATTGGCTGGAATCCGTCCATCCAGCTGCGTTCCCAGTCCTGGTCTTCGATCACTTCGCTGTGGTGCTCGGGCAGCGGACTACCGGTCAACAGCTCCAGATGGGCCAATACCGGGCCTGGCTCGGTGCCGCCTTCGAACAGGGCCAGCAGGTGCGTGTGGGACCACAGCGGCGTGGTGTTGAGTTCCGGCTCGAAGATCGGCTGATCTTCGGCGTCCATGAAGGTCACCGACACGGCGCCCACTTCAAGGAAAGCGTCTTCATAGGTTTCGGCTTGTTCTGGGCTGATGGCGAGACGGACTTGCAGCCAAGGCATGGCGGGCACCTTTGAAAAATATTGATTGCAGCCTGGCGGACTGCGAGAAGGGCGCAAGTTTACGCGAGCGCGGGGCTTTTGTGGGAGTGGCTCGCTGTGATGCCGCTTGTAGCAGCTGGCGAAGCCTGCGTTCGGCTGCGCAGCAGTCGTGAATCAGATTGATGCGGTGTGTCAGGAAAGCTGTGCTCTCTGGTTTTACGACTGCTGCGCAGCCGAACGCAGGCTTCGCCAGCTGCTACAAAGGTTGTTGCAATGCGCAGTTACAACAAAGCCGCCCGAAGGCGGCTTTGTCGATGGGGTCGAAGCTTAGTGCTTCTCGCCAGCCAGCTTGTGCTCGAGGTAGTGAATGTTCACGCCCCCTTTGCAGAAGCCTTCATCGCGGGTCAGGTCGCGGTGCAGCGGGATGTTGGTCTTGATCCCGTCGACCACGATCTCGTCCAGCGCATTGCGCATGCGCGCCATGGCTTCGTCGCGGGTTGCACCGTAGGTGATCAGCTTGCCGATCAACGAGTCGTAGTTCGGCGGAACGGCATAGCCACTGTACAGGTGCGAGTCGACGCGAACGCCGTTGCCGCCTGGAGCGTGGAAATGCTTGACCGTGCCCGGGCTTGGCATGAAGGTTTTCGGGTCTTCGGCGTTGATCCGGCATTCCAGCGCGTGACCGCGGATGACCACGTCATCCTGGGTGAACGACAGCTTGTTGCCGGCGGCGATGCTGAGCATCTCCTTGACGATGTCGATGCCGGTGACCATTTCCGAAACCGGGTGCTCTACCTGGACACGAGTGTTCATCTCGATGAAGTAGAAGCGGCCGTTTTCGTACAGGAACTCGAAAGTGCCTGCGCCACGGTAGCCGATATCGATGCAAGCCTTGACGCAGCGTGCGAGTACTTCCTCACGTGCGTTTTCGTCGATACCCGGTGCCGGCGCTTCTTCAAGAACCTTCTGGTGACGACGTTGCAGCGAGCAGTCGCGGTCGCCCAGATGGATGGCCTGGCCCTGGCCATCGGAAAGTACCTGGACTTCCACGTGACGTGGGTTGGTCAGGAACTTTTCCAGATAGACCATCGGGTTGCCGAACGCCGCGCCAGCTTCGGAGCGGGTCAGTTTGGCCGAGGAAATCAGGTCTTCTTCCTTGTGCACGACGCGCATGCCGCGACCACCGCCGCCGCCAGCGGCCTTGATGATCACCGGGTAACCGACTTCGCGACCAATGCGCAGAGCGGTTTCTTCGTCTTCCGGCAGCGGGCCGTCAGAGCCCGGAACAGTCGGTACGCCGGCAGCGATCATGGCGTGCTTGGCCGATACCTTGTCGCCCATCAGGCGAATGGTTTCGGCTTTCGGGCCAATGAACGCAAAGCCGGAGTTCTCGACCTGCTCGGCGAAGTCGGCGTTTTCCGCAAGGAAGCCGTAGCCCGGGTGAATGGCGGTGGCGCCAGTCACTTCGGCCGCGGCAATGATTGCCGGAATGTGCAGGTAGGAGTGGGCGGCAGATGCCGGACCGATGCAGACGGATTCGTCTGCCAGGCCCAGGTGCATCAGTTCCTTGTCAGCCTTGGAGTAAACGGCGACGGTCTTGATGCCCATCTCTTTGCAGGCGCGCAGGATCCGCAGGGCGATCTCACCGCGGTTGGCGATCAGAACTTTTTCCAACTTCGCAGTCATCAAAGGCTCTCCGCGGTTCAAACGATGGTGAACAGCGGTTGGTCGTACTCAACCGGCTGGCCGTCTTCGACGAGGATGGATTCGATCACACCGCTGGTTTCAGCTTCGATGTGGTTCATCATCTTCATGGCTTCAACGATGCACAGGGTGTCGCCTTTCTTCACGGTCTGGCCGACTTCTACGAAGGACGGCGAGGTTGGCGAAGACTTGCGATAGAACGTACCGACCATCGGCGAACGGGCAACGGTGCCGTTCAGTGCTGGCGCGGCGGCGGCAGCAGGTGCGGCAGCGGCAACCGGAGCGGCGGCAGCGACAGGCGCGGCAGCCGGAGCATGCATTGGAGCCGGCGCGTAGTACTGCTGAGCCGGGGTCTTGCTATGACGGCTGATGCGTACGGACTCTTCGCCTTCCTTGATCTCGAGCTCGTCGATGCCGGACTCTTCCAGCAATTCGATCAGTTTCTTAACTTTACGGATATCCATGAATCATCAACTCCCAAGGGTCGGTCAGGGGCGGTTAACTTGTTGTTCAAGCTGTTCCAGGGCAGCCTCCAGGGCCAGTCGATAACCGCTGGCGCCAAGGCCGCAGATCACTCCCACCGCTACGTCGGAGAAGTAAGAGTGATGGCGGAAAGGTTCGCGTTTGTGCACGTTGGACAAATGCACTTCGATGAATGGGATGCTCACCGCCAGCAGCGCGTCACGTAATGCGACACTTGTATGTGTAAAAGCTGCTGGGTTGATCAGAATGAAGTCCACGCCTTCACTGCGGGCAGCGTGGATGCGGTCGATCAATTCGTACTCGGCGTTGCTTTGCAGGTGCAGCAAATGGTGACCGGCTTCGCGGGCGCGGCGTTCCAGGTCCTGGTTGATCTGCGCCAGCGTCGTGGCGCCGTAGGTGCCCGGTTCGCGAGTGCCGAGCAGGTTCAGGTTGGGGCCGTGCAGAACGAGTAGCGTCGCCATCGGCGGTTCCTATGTTATCTGTGAGCAATTGTCAGAACCCGGCGACTATGCCGCAAAGCCTTTGTGACTGTCCAGTTCTCTGCAATAGCCAGCACGATGACCGATGTTTGCGCGAAATATATGACTGCTTGATTAAATTTGGTCATTCGCCCTGGCAACACGTTCGGCGAAGTCCCTGGCGTTGATCTCGCCGATCACCCGCACATCGGCGCGTTCCACACCATCCTTGCCGAAAAACATCAGGGCCGGCGGGCCGAACAACTGGTAGCGATCGAGCAGGGCGCGTTGCTCGGCGTTGCTGGCGGTGATGTCGAAGCGGATCAGCCGGTAACCCTTGAGGCGCTCGACGACGACAGGGTCGTCCAGCACTTCGCGTTCAATGACTTTGCAGCTGATGCACCAGTCGGCGTACCAGTCGAGCAGCAGCGGTGTGCCGGATGAGCGTGCGTCGGCGAGTGCGCGGTCCAGATCGGCCGGTGTGCTCACGGTTTGCCAGGTGCTGGTGTTTTGCCCGGGGCCGCTGTTGGCAACGATGCGGGGCTGGCCAATCGGGTTGAACGGGTCGGTCTGGCCGCTGAAGGCGCCGTACCAGCAGGCCAGTGCATAAAACAGCAGGAACATGCCGAGCAATTGGCCCAGGCGTTTGCGCGGTGGTTTATAGACGAACTCCAGCGCCCCCATGAACAAGCCGACGCCGCCGGCCAGCAAGCCGATCAGCAGCAAAGTGACCTGGCCCGGCAAGACGCGGCTGAGCAGCGCGACGGCCAATCCGAGCAATAACACACCAATCGCATTTTTCACGTAGACCAGCCACGGACCGCTCTTCGGCAGCCAGGCTGCGCCACCGGTGGCCACCAGCAACAGCGGTGCGCCCATGCCGAGGCCGAGCATGAACAGCTTCAAGCCGCCGCCCAGCGCATCGCCACTGGCGCTGATGTACAGCAGCGCCCCGGCCAATGGCGCCGAAACGCAGGGTGAAACCAGCAAGCTGGAAACCACGCCCAACACCGCGGCGCCCAACAGTGACCCGCCTTTGGTGCGGCCGGCGATACGGTCCAGGCGACTGCTGATGGCGTGCGGCAACTTGAGTTCGAAGACGCCGAACATCGCCAGGGCAAACACGGCGAAAAACATCGCGAACGGCACCAACACCCAGGCCGACTGCAGTCGCGCCTGTAGATTGAGCTGGGCACCGAACAGGCCCATCAGTGCACCAAGCAGGGCAAAGCAGGCGGCCATCGGCAGCACATAGGCCAGTGACAGATTGAAACCGCGCCAGCCACCGACCTGACCGCGCAGCACCACGCCGGAAAGGATCGGCAGCATGGGCAGCACGCAGGGCGTGAACGTCAGGCCCAGGCCGGCGAGGAAAAACAACGCCAGTTCGCGCCAGCTCCATGGATAAACCGTCGCCGGAGCGCCGCTGCCGTCGATGCTCAGGCGCTCGGTTTCCGGCGGATAGCACAGGCCCTTGTCGGCGCACCCCTGATAGGTCACGGCCAGGGTGAAGGCGCGTTGGTCGGTGCGTGGCAACTCGACGTCGAGAATGCCGTGGTAGACCTCGACATCGCCGAAGTATTCATCGTGTTTTTTCTGACCGTCGGGCAGTTTCGCCGCGCCCAGGACGACATCGGCCGGATCGGCGCGAAATTGAAAGCGGTGACGGTAGAGGTAATAACCTTCGGTGGCGACGAAGCGCAGCTTGATCGAATGCGGTGTGCTTTCTACCAGGCTCAGCTGGAACGCTTCGCGCACCGGCAGGAAGTCGGCGCTGTTGTTGATCGAGCCCAGGGTCGAATTGGGACGATTTTCCAACAGGCCGGTGGCGCTGGCCGGCAGGGCTAACACTAAAAACAGTAGGCAGAGCAGGCGGCGCATGACGATCTCGCGTATCGGAATTGGGGGGATGATAGCGGACAGCGGCGGGGTGTGCAGGCTGGGAATCTGTGGTGATTGATCTGGCGCCTTCGCGAGCAAGCCCGCTCCCACAGGGGATTTGCGTCGTGCACAAATCAAATGTGGGAGCGGGCTTGCTCGCGAAGGCGGTCTGTCAGACGCGGAAGGCTTGAACGGCTGTATGCAGTCGCCCGCCCAACACCAGCAAATTTTCCCCCTGCTCACGGCCTTCGCCAATGCGCAGCAAGTTATCCCCGCCCAACTGGTGAATTCGCTCACTGTGGTCGCGGATCTCGCTGACAGCGCCGCTTTGCTGGGCAGTGACATCGGCGATGCGGACCGCCGTGTCGGAAATGGTCTGGATCGCGCCGACGATTTTATCCAGTGCGCCATCAGCGGCCTGGGCCTGGTTGGCCGTGGCTTCGGCGTGTTCGACCTGGGCGCGCATGCCTTCCACCGATTGCCGCGCGGCGGTTTGCAGTCCTGCGATCAGCGTCTGGATTTCTGCCGTGGCCCCGGCTGTACGTTGCGCCAGTGAGCGCACCTCTTCGGCCACCACCGCAAAACCTCGGCCCATTTCCCCGGCCCGGGCGGCCTCGATGGCGGCGTTCAAGGCCAGCAGGTTGGTCTGGTCGGCAATCGAGCGGATCACCGTCAACACGCCACCGATGGTGGCCGACTCTTCGGCCAGGTGCTCGATCATTTGCGCATTGCCTTGCACTTCACCCACCAGCGCATGCAGGCCGGCGAGGCTCAAGCCGATGACTTTTTGTCCGTGCTCCACGGCCAGACCGGCGTGGCGGCTTGCGTCGGCGGCCTGGCTGGCGTCGCCGGCGACTTGTTGAATGGTCGCTTCCAGTTCGCTGAGGGAGTCGCGGATCAGTGCCGTGTCACCGGCCTGATGCTCGGCGCCGTCATGCAGGTCGTTGCTCAGGTCCGCCAGGGTGCGGCTGCTGCCGGCCACCTGTTCGGCATTGCGGCGAATGGTCCCGACCAGGTCCACCAGGTAGGCGCGCAAGCGGTTGAGCGAAGCCTCAATGTCATGCAATTCGCGGTTGGTGTTGCCCAGTTGAATTTCGCGGCTGAAGTCGCCTTCGGCCCAGGTCGAAAGGGCCGGGGCGAGGTTGGTCAGGGTCCGGGCGAGTTTGCGCTGCAGGGTGTCGATCAGCAGTGCGATCAACAGAATCAAGCCGATCATCACGCCTTGTATCAGCCTCACTTCACTCTGGATCTGCCCGTGCTGGGCGCGCACCACCGGTTCGAGACCGGCAATGGCCTGTCGCACGTCGGCGATTTTCAGGTGGGTCGCCGCGCTGAGGTCGGCGCGCTTGCGGATTTGATCACGGGTGCGCGAGAGTTCGGCCGGGTAGCGGGTGAGCAGGCTGTTGAGCTCGCGCTTGAGGCCGACGCCGGCATCTTCGGCGACGGTTTTTTCCGTGTTCTCAAGGCCCATCATCGAGGCGAAATCATCGGTGTTCGACCCGTTGCTGGCGGTCACGCCCAATAATGGCAGGGCGTCGAGTTTCTCTGCCTGGGCACGGATGTTGGTCACTTCGCGTTCGACATCGGCAGCCAGTTCACTGCGGCCGCTGCTGACCAGTTTGTCCCGGGCCAGGGACAATTTGCCCAGGTGCTGCGATGCGGTGAGCAGCGGCGACAGGTAAGCCGCATTGCCACTGGCGTACTGGCTGAGCTGATCGAGACTGGCGCCCAGTTCGCGTTCGGCCTGCAGCAGCAGGGCCTGCGGATCGCCCGCCAGTTTGCCGGCGGCCAGCAGGTCGGTCTTGCTGAATTCTTCAAGGGTCGACAGGCTGGGGCGCAACGTCTCGGCCAGGGCCGGCGGCAATTCGCCGAGTTCTTTTTTCAGGCTGTCGATGCCTTGGGCGGCGCTGCTCAGGCGCAGTGCATCGCCGCTGCCCAGGTAATCCTCGACGCTGCGGGCGACGTCATTCTGAAACTGCTGCGACAGGCCCAGGTAGCGCTCCATTAATAGATACGGGCGCTCGAGAGCTTTCTGCGACCACCACAGCGTAGCGCCGAGGGCCACGCACACGGCCACCAGAAGGAGGGTATTAAGATTGGTCAGCAGCTTCAGGCGCATCACGGACTACCAACGGCAGAAATGGTAAGTGCCTGAAGTTATTGCGTTTCTGTTACAGGGTTATGACCGTATCGGTCGATTCCGATAAAAAAGTGGCACTTTGCTTTGACGTCCGCGCGGCCTGGACGCGATTGCGTCCGCTGTGTTTGGCGCGATACAGCGCTTCGTCCGCCTGGCTGGCCATCATCAGGCTGTCGGAGCTTTCGCAAAGCTCAACCACTCCGGCGCTGAAGGTGCACCACAGATCCTCGGGTTGTGCAGGGTAGTGAATTTCGGCAAAGCGCTGACGGATTTCATCGAGCACGTTGTAGGCCGCTTCGATATCGGTGTCCGGCATGACGATGGCGAATTCTTCGCCACCGTAGCGGCCGATGAAGTCGGATTTGCGCAGGCGTTGCTTGAGAAACAGCGCCAGGCTCTTGATCACCCGGTCGCCCATGGGGTGGCCGTGGCTGTCGTTGACCCGTTTGAAGTGGTCGATGTCGAGCATGGCAAAGCTCAGCGGCTTGTTCTCGCGGCGGGCGCGGAACGAGCAGTCTTCGAGCAATTGCAGGATGTGCGTGTGGTTGTACAGGCCGGTGAGGCTGTCGCGGACCATCCGTGCCTTGAGGTTGCGTGCCCGCGCCGCGCGGTTGCGCACGGTGGTGATCAGGTGCCGGGGCTTGATCGGTTTGGTCAGGAAGTCATCGCCACCTTCGCTCATGGCGTCGAGTTGCTTGTCCAGGTCGTCTTCGGCCGACAGGTAAATGATCGGCACGCTGACATAGCGGTCGTTATGGCGAATGACCTTGGCCAGTTCCGTACCGGTGCAGGCTGGCATGTACATGTCAAGGATGATCAGGTCCGGCTGGAAATCCGCCAGTTCGGCCATGGCCTGGATCGGCTCGATCAAGGTCCGGGTGACGATCCCGGCGCTGTTGAGCAGGCGCTCGGTGTGCAAGGCCTGGGCGCGGGAGTCGTCGATGATCAGCACTTTATAAGGCTCGTACTGGGCGACGCAGGTCAGGACTTCGATCTTCTCCAGCAGGCTCGACGCTTCGAGGGTGCCGGTGAGGAACTCCTGGCCACCGGCACGCACGGCGGCCAGGCGGGTAGGGGTGTCGGTTTCGTGCAGGCTGAAGAACAGCAGCGGCAGCTGATGATCGAGGCCTTCCTGGGCTTCGGCGGCCAGTTTCAGGCCGACGCCGGCGCCACTGAAATCCACGTCCATGACAATCGCCGCCGGCAGGCGCTCGACCATCGATGAGCGAAACGCATCTACGCTGTCCAGGGACTGGGCGCTGAGGCCGAAGAACTCCAGTTGCTTGGCCAGGCGCTCGGCTCGGTCGTGATCCTGCAGCATCAGGTAGATGGGCTTGCGCAGCGGCGGCAGGAAGGTTTGATCGAGTTGGTCGCCATGGCGCAGGCCGGTGCGTGACAGGCGCTGCATCAAGCGATTGAGGTCGGTGATCAGGCCGCTGCTCAGGCGTCCGCGATTGGCATCGACCGCCTCCAGGGACTGACCGATGTGGCGTGCCAGTTGCGTGTGTTCCGGTTGTTCGAAACGCTCGGCGAAACGCAGCAGGCGCAGATTGGCCTCGCTCAGTTCCGAAAGGTCGGCGGTGGACCACTCACTGCGTTGCAGGCGCTGCCATATCTCAAGAATCTGACGAGCCTGATGAATTACCCGCTGGGCAAAGTGGTGCTTGAGGCGCTCGCGGCTGGGGTCTTCTGGCTCGGTCATATCCTGACTACTAGTTAGGGTGAACACTGAGGTCGAGTGGTGGCTCTATGCTAGCACTGCTTTTCCATTACATGAGTGCTGTACGTCAATAATCTGCAATGTGACTTCATTCAGTTTGTGACTGAACGGTCTCATTCGAGCCTTTCTGGTCGCGCCTTGCGGGGGGCGAAGTGCTTGAATCAGGGCACTTGGCGGGCGGGGGTGGGAATGAGCGAATGACTGACAGCCGGCCATTCACGATTTTTTTGTCAGTACTGACCGGCTCGGTTTTTTGGGTTTTCGAGGGTCAGGGATTCCCTTGGCGTGGCAATCCAAACCATTAGGGGGGATTTCGATGGCTGCGGCATCGTCGGGTGCACAGGCGTTCTTTTGATCTGCAAGCCCGGTAATTTTGCGCATCGGTGCGATGGCGGGTGCCGGTCCAAGGCACGTTGTTGTATGGTTGCGGTCGAACCGTTGAACTCAAGAGCTTGAAAGGATATCGCCATGCTGGACTGGAAGAACCGCACAGACAGTGCGCCTGAACGTGCCGCTGAACCGAAGTCGGAGACCCGCAGTTACCTGGGCGGTCTGTTGTTCAGCCGGGCGCTGGCCACTCTGCTGGGCATCTACCTGTTGGTGGCGAGTGTCCTGGGCTGGTACTGGAGCCAGGAGCCGGCACTGTTCCCGGTCCAGCAAACCGCGCAACTGGCGGCCGAGAAAGAAGGCAAGCAGATGGTCGTCGGCTACACCACGGTGGAAACCCTCAAGACCGTCGCCGGCACCTTGCTGACCAAGCCGGGCGGCTATATTTCCAACGACCGGTTCCCGCCAGGCCTGTGGATGGACAACATGCCGAGCTGGGAATATGGCGTGCTGGTGCAGGTCCGCGACCTGAGCCGGGCAATGCGTAAAGACTTCGCCCGTTCGCAGTCGCAGTCCGCCGAAGACGCCGACCTGGCCAAGGCCGAGCCGCGTTTCAACTTCGACAACAAGAGCTGGGTGCTGCCATCCAGTGAGTCCGAGTACCAGGAAGGCATCAATTCCCTGAGCCGCTATCAGGCGCGCCTGTCCGATCCGAACCAGAAGAGTGCGTTGTTCTATGCCCGCGCCGACAACCTGAACAACTGGCTGGGTGACGTCGGCACCCGCCTGGGCTCGCTGTCGCAACGGCTGTCGGCCAGTGTGGGCCGGGTCAAGCTCAATACAGCATTGAAAACCGAAGTCGTGGCACCTGGTGTGGCGCCGCAGGTTGATGAAGAAATCGTCGAAACCCCATGGCTGCAGATCGACAATGTGTTCTACGAAGCTCGCGGCCAGGCCTGGGCTCTGTCGCACCTGCTACGTGCCATTGAAGTCGACTTCGCCGATGTGCTGGCCAAGAAGAACGCCACGGTCAGCGTGCGTCAGATCATTCGTGAGCTGGAAGCGTCGCAGGAGCCGGTGTGGAGCCCGATGATCCTCAACGGCAGTGGCTTCGGCGTATTAGCCAACCACTCGCTGGTCATGGCCAACTACATTTCCCGGGCCAACGCGGCAGTGATCGATTTGCGTCAATTGCTCAATCAGGGCTGAGTCATGGTTGATAACACCAGGGAGGCTGCGCACCGTGCGGCTTCCGATGCCGAACAGATCGCCTGGGTCGACGAGCAGGACAACCTGCTCGGCGCCCTGGTCCGTTCCGATTTGCGCGAGCGCGGGCTGATCGGGCGCGGCACCTACATTATGTTGTTCAACTCCGCTGGCGAGCTGTGCGTGCACCGGCGTACCCTGAGCAAGGCAATCTATCCCGGTTACTGGGACGTGGCGGCGGGGGGCATGGTGCTCGCCAGTGAAACCTACGCCGAATCGGCGGCCAGGGAACTGGAAGAGGAACTGGGAGTGAGTGGCGTGGAGCTGACCGCCCACGACCATTTTTTCTTCGAGGACACCGGCAATCGTCTGTGGTGTTCGGCGTTCTCGGCAGTGTGGGACGGCCCGTTGATCCTGCAACCGGAAGAGGTGCTCGAAGCGCGCTTTATCCCCATCGATCAGGTCATGCTGGAAATCGAGCAAAAGCCTTATTGCCCGGACTCTCTAGCCGCGTTGAAGCGCTATTTGCGCTCACGCGGGATCGACGTCGCAAAACAGCTATAAATTGGCGCCGATTGGCTCTTAGCAATCGGCGTTTTTGCCGTTACACTGCGCGACCTTTTCAAACTGAACCGGTATTGCTGGTTGTTTTTGTAGGAGCGAGCTTGCTCGCGAAAAACGCAAAGGCGACGCATGCTGCCTGATGCCGCGCATTATCGTTGACGTCCATCGCGAGCGGGCTCGCTCCTACAGAAGACGTCATCGTTCGTGAGCCATTGCGTTTCAGCAATGTTGTACCGTTTCAGTAGCGCTGCCCCTGCCTGAGTGGGGCTTCGCGGTCGATAGCCTTCCCAAGTGCTGCGACCAGTCTTTGTCCTCCGAAGAGGATTGCCGGTGGCCAAAAAAGCCGCATCCTTCGCCGCCTTGGGCGGCCTGGTATTTTCCACCGACGCAGGTCGTCATTGCCCGGAATGCAGTAAACCGGTGGACGCCTGCATCTGCAAACAGACCGTTATCCCGGCCGGCGACGGCATCGCTCGCGTGCGTCGCGAAAGCAAGGGCCGTGGCGGCAAGACGGTGACCACCATCACCGGCGTGCCGTTGGCTGAAGACGCGCTCAAGGACCTGGCCACGACGTTGAAGAAACGTTGCGGTACCGGTGGGGCGCTGAAAGACGGAGTCATCGAAATCCAGGGCGATCATGTCGAGCTACTCTTGGCAGAACTGATCAAGCTCGGTTTCAAAGCGAAGAAGTCCGGCGGCTAGCAGCCTCTGTGAAAACCACCCTCGGCTTGATCCGGTCCTGATGACATTCAGGTCCGGCATCGTCTACATGGTTTTCACAGAGCCTGTTCATGACCGGTATCTAAACTCACTGCGGTCGGCGGGGTCTATTGCCTCGTTGACGAACCGTCATTTTCATTCTTTAGACTGCGCCGGCCTGAACCCAGGCGACGCACTATGACTTCTTTATAGGGGACTTCGATGTCCGTACGACGCACACGCAAAGACGATGGCAGCCAATGGACAGTTGCGGACAGCCGCAGTGTTTACGGGATTCGCCATTGGGGGGCCGGGTATTTCGCGATCAATGACGCCGGTCGCGTCGAAGTTCGTCCGAACGGTCCGAGCAGCTCGCCTATCGACCTGTTCGAGCAAGTCGACCAGCTGCGCAAAAGCGGCCTGTCCTTGCCATTGCTGGTCCGTTTCCCGGACATCCTGCAAGACCGCGTGCGTCAGCTGACCGGTGCGTTCGACGCCAACATCGAGCGTCTGGAATACCAGAGCAAGTACACAGCGCTGTACCCGATCAAGGTCAACCAGCAGGAAGCGGTGATCGAGAACATCATCGCCACCCAGAACGTTTCCATCGGCCTGGAAGCCGGCTCCAAGCCTGAGTTGCTGGCGGTGCTGGCACTGGCGCCGAAGGGCGGCACCATCGTCTGCAACGGCTACAAGGACCGCGAATTCATTCGCCTGGCGCTGATGGGCCAGAAGCTCGGCCACAACGTGTTCATCGTGATCGAGAAAGAATCCGAAGTCGGCCTGGTGATCGAAGAAGCCAACTCGCTCAAGGTCAAGCCACAGGTCGGCCTGCGAGTGCGCCTGTCGTCCCTGGCGTCGAGCAAATGGGCCGACACCGGCGGCGAGAAATCCAAGTTCGGCCTGTCGGCGGCGCAACTGCTGTCGGTGGTCGAGCGTTTCCGCGCGGCCGGCCTGGACCAGGGCATTCGCCTGCTGCACTTCCACATGGGTTCGCAGATCGCCAACCTGGCGGACTACCAGCACGGTTTCAAGGAAGCGATCCGTTATTACGGAGAGTTGCGCAACCTCGGACTGCCGGTGGACCACATCGACGTTGGCGGTGGTCTGGGCGTGGACTACGACGGCACGCACTCGCGTAACGCCAGTTCGATCAACTACGACATGGACGACTACGCCGGTGTCGTGGTCGGGATGCTCAAGGAATTCTGCGATGCGCAGAGCCTGCCGCACCCGAACATCTTCTCCGAAAGCGGCCGTTCCCTGACCGCGCACCACGCCATGCTGGTGATCCAGGTGACCGACGTCGAGAAACACAACGACGACGTGCCGCAGATCGAGAACAAGGAAGCGCTGCCGGAAACCGTGCAGTGGCTGGTGGACCTGTTGGGTCCGACCGACATCGAGATGGTTACCGAAACATACTGGCGCGCCACGCACTACATGAGCGATGTTGCCTCCCAGTACGCCGACGGCAAGCTGACCCTGGCCGAGAAAGCCCTTGCCGAACAATGCTACTTCGCCGTGTGCCGTCGCCTGCACAACTCGTTGAAGGCACGCCAGCGTTCCCACCGTCAGGTGCTGGACGAACTCAACGACAAGCTGGCCGACAAGTACATCTGCAACTTTTCGGTGTTCCAGAGCCTGCCGGACACCTGGGCCATCGACCAGGTCCTGCCGATCATCCCGCTGCACCGTCTCGACGAAGAGCCGCTGCGTCGTGCGGTACTGCAAGACCTGACCTGTGACTCCGACGGCAAGATCAACCAGTACGTCGACGAGCAGAGCATCGAGACCAGTTTGCCGGTACACGCGCTGAAAGAAGGTGAGGACTACTTGCTCGGTGTGTTCCTGGTCGGTGCCTACCAGGAAATTCTCGGCGACATGCACAACCTGTTCGGTGACACCGACTCGGTGAACATCTACCAGAACGCCGACGGCAGCGTGTACCACGCCGGTATCGAAACCCACGACACCATCGAAGACATGCTGCGCTATGTACACTTGTCGCCGGAAGAACTGATGACCCACTACCGCGACAAGTGCGCCAGTGCCCGCATCAGCGCCAGCGAGCGCACGCAGTTCCTCGATGCCTTGCGTCTGGGGCTGACCCGTTCGTCTTACCTGTCTTCCTGAGGTAAGCGTCACGCTCATCAGGTTGTCTGAAATTTTTCCTTTCGCTGAGGAAATTTCAGATGACCTGGTGCGGCAATTCTCCTGTTCCAGGCGAAATTTCCTGCATCTTCGACAACCCAACGCATTTGGTCTTCTTTTCGCGTAGGTTATTTCCTAATTTGTTGTTCGGCACTCTACTCGGCCATGTCTCTCAGCGAGAATCCCCGGCCGCCCCTCCTGTAGAGAAACGCCGATGTTCAATCCAGTCAGCGAACCTTCATTTCGTCTGGATGTAGCAGGTCTGCCCGACTCCTTAGAGGTCCTGGCCTTTACCGGCAGAGAAGCCATCAGCGAGCCGTTCGTGTTCGACCTGGAACTGCTGATCGAAGACCCGGTGCTTGACCTGGCCAGTTTGCTGTACCGCCCGGCATCGTTGCATTTCGGACCAGCCGCAAACCACGTGCACGGACAATTGCATGAACTCGTCCAGCGCGACCATGTTGCGGGACCCCGACTCTGCCACGTGCGCCTGGGGCCGAAAATAGCTTGCCTGGCCCAGCGCTTCAGCCAACGAATCTTCAGCGCCCGTTCAGTGCCGCAAATCCTCGACCAGGTGCTCAAGGAGCACGGCATTACCGGCAGGGATCGACGTCTGGAGCTAAGCGGCGAATACCCGCCCCGGGATTTTTGCACGCAATATCGAGAGTCAGACCTGCAGTTTCTCCAGCGACTGTGCGCCCGGGAAGGGCTTCACTACCACTTCGAACACCGGGCCCGCGGGCACTGTGTGGTGTTTGGGGATAACCGGCGGCATTTTCCAACCGGCGAACCTGCGGTATTGAGAAGCGAGGGCGATCGGCCGGCGGTGCGGCATTTCGAACGTCAGCGCAGCGGTGGGACAGCGGTGCAGTGCGCCGAATGCCGGACGGACCTGGCGACTATGCGCAGCGGTCGGCTGATGCCGCTGTCAGGTCATCCGGTTGCCGATTGCAATCGGCTCTGGCTGCTGACCCGCGTTGAGCATTGGGGCCGCCAGGATGCGACGACGCCTTACCACAATCAGGCCCGTGCCCTGCGCTGGCCGGCATCCATCGAGCCGCCCGGTGCGACGGTCAAACCAAGGATGCATGGCCCGCAACGGGCGTGGGTGGTCGAGGTCGATGAGCCAGGCCCCGACCCGACAAGGCCGGTACCGGTGCAATTCGACTGGCTTTATCAGGGCGAAGGGGCGACGCCCAGTCATTGCTGGCTGCCCCTGGCCAGGCAGTTGCAGGCCTCGGCCTTCTCGTCATTACGGGAAGGGACTGAACTGGTCGTGAGTTTTGTCGAGGGCGATCCCGATCAACCGCAGATAACCGGGGTGCTGCACGCACCGGCAACGATCGAGGAGACGCCCCAGCCCACCTGCGCCCATGAAGAGGGCCTGGAGCAATGGTTGCGCTCGGGGGAGCCATTGCTGATGTTGTGCCTGCTGCCCGGTGGCGGCAGCTTCAACCATTGCGCACAGGCTTTGTGCACCTGTCGTCTGGCGACGCAGCTTGGCCAGAGCTCTGGAGCATGATCGCCACACGCACGCCCGAGGCATCCCCGCAGTGGCTGTTGCTGGATGTGCCGGGGGCGCCACAGGCGGGTATCACACTTCGGCAGATGTTTGCCCAGGCCCGATGGTTCGGGCTGTTCGAAGGTACGGAGTGGCACGCGCTGCATGAACAGGGGCCGGTCCTGGTCGATCTGCGCACCTGCCCGGCACTGGCCGATTTATGCATCGTCGACGGACAACGCTGGCCCGGATTGCTGATGGTCAGCGAGGCCGGCGCTGCGTCATTGCTGGCGCATTTGCGGCGCATGCTCACGGTCACGCTTGGCCTGCACCGGGCCCTTTTGAGTTACTACAACCCAACCACGGCCAGTTATTTCTTCGATGCCTGCGATGCCGTTGAACTGAGTCGCTGGCTAGGGCCCATCCACCAGTTACGCTGGTTCGGCGGCAGTTGGGCCGACCGAGCGATGGGGTGTGAGGGCTGGCAGCGCTTGTCCAATCCGGGGTTGGGGGTCAGCCCGTTGGCCGTCGAGGAAAGCCTCAGCGCCGGGCAGCAGGGAAAATTGCAAACCTGCCTGCTGGAACAGCATGCCTGGCGCTGGAACCGATCCACTGGTGTCGATTTCCCCCGCCTGTGGACCCATGTGCAGGAAGGGCTGGCGCTAGGTTTCAGCGAGCGCCCGGTGCTCGATGGCTGGATATGGCTACGTTTGCAATATCCCGATGCCGTTCCCGTGCAACCGTTGCCAGGCGGGACTCAACAGGACCGACTCGATAGCCTGCGTCGTCTGTGGCAGAA
This sequence comes from Pseudomonas sp. GM74, assembly GCF_000282455.1. Classification (GTDB taxonomy): domain Bacteria; phylum Pseudomonadota; class Gammaproteobacteria; order Pseudomonadales; family Pseudomonadaceae; genus Aquipseudomonas. The sequence goes on along the minus strand of NZ_AKJG01000163.1, from coordinate 8,498 downwards.
CGATCGACCTTGGCCGTGAGGTCGAAATTGATTGCCAGGGCCAGGCGCGATCAGTGAATACCGCCGACGAACCAGCCATCGTTACGGCGCAGGCGCCAGGCGATCATCCCGAGGGTCAGACTGCGCAGCAGCATGAACAACAGAAAGGTTATCCACAGGCCATGGTTGCCACCGCCTTGCAGTGCCCAGCCGAAGGGCAGCACCAGCGCCACGGTCAGCAACATGCCGTTGCGCATTTCCCGGGCGCGGGTGGCGCCAATGAACAGGCCGTCGAGCAGGTAACTCCAGACGGCAATCAGTGGCAGTACGGCGAGGTAGGGCAGGTAGATGAACGCGGTGTCGCGCACACTTTGAATGTCGGTCTGCATCTCGATGAACAGATGCCCTGCAAACAGAAACAGCGCGGCAAAGCCCAGGCTTGCCAGCAACGACCAGCCCCCCGCCACCACCAGTGAACGGCGCAGGGCATCGCGGTCACGGGCGCCAAGCGCATGTCCGCACAGGGCTTCGACAGCGTGGGCCAGGCCATCGAGGGCGTGGGCGGTCAGCAGCAAGCCATTGAGTAAAAGAGCGTTGGCCGCGACCGTGGCGTCGCCCAGTCGTGCGCCTTGCACCGTGATCAGGAAGAACACCGATTGCAGCGCCAAACTGCGGATGAAGATGTCGCGGTTGACCGCCAGCAATGGCCGCCAACTCTGCCACAGCGCCAATGCCGCCCATACGATATGCCCTGGGTAGGCGCGCAGGGCTTTGCGGGTCATCAGCAAACCGATCAGCGCACCGGTCCATTCGGCAATCACCGAGGCCCGGGCAGCACCGACCACGCCCCATTCCAGGCCGAGGACGAACCACAGGTTCAGGGCAATGTTGACCAGGTTGGTGCTCAGCAGAATCGCCAGGGGCGCCCGGGCATTCTGGGTGCCGAGAAACCAGCCGACCAGTGCATAACTGGCGAGCGCCGCCGGCAGGCCGAACAGGCGGGTGTGGAAGAATTCGCGGGTCAGTTGATCGAGCTCCGCCGACGGTTGCATGAAGTGCAACGCGACCCCGCTCAAAGGCACGCCCACCGCACCCAATATCACGGCCAGGCCGATGGCGAGCAGCAGGCCTTGCAACAGGATTTGCCGCAGGGCCGCGCCATCCCCGCGACCGGCCGCCTGGGCGGCGAACCCGGTGGAGCCCATGCGCAGAAAACCCATGGCCCAGGCGAGGAAGGTGTACAGACTGGCCCCGACCGCGACGGCGCCGAGTTGATGGGCGTGGGGCAGGTGACCGATGACGGTGCTGTCGACCAGCGCCACCAGCGGTACGGAAATGTTCGAAAGAATCATCGGCGCAGCGAGCGCCCAGACCCGGCGATGGGTAGGGCGGTCGCGCCAGTCGGCGGTCAGGTTGGACATGCAGGCTCCTTGGGGAGTCGGCATTGTAGCGGCACATCGAGAGCAAGCCGCTCCCACAGTGTCCGGTTGTGTCAGTGGATGATCCAGCTGAGCAGCCAAAGCCCCAACATCAGCCAGATGAAACCCATGATGAACGACGCATTGAGGAAGGCGCGGATCGCCGACCACAACAGTATCAGCCCGAGGATCAAGGTCACGATGCTGATGACCGAGGTATCCATGCCCAGTGCCTGGGACAGGCCTTCGACAAAATTGCTGCTGGCGTTGCTCAACAGACTGAACAGCCCGCTGAGGGCATCAACGATGAAGCGGATGATCGAGCCGAGTACCTGGCCGAGCCATTCGGAAAAACCTTCTACCTGCATGGAATGAACGTCCTGATTAAAGTGAAATGAGTCTTGGGCTGTCGATCATGCTGCCGAGTTCCCACAAGCATAGAGAGTTGCACAGTACCTGTGGGAGCGGCGGTGCGGCGATCCGACTTGCTCGCGAAGGCGTCATAACATTCAACATCAATGTTGACTGTCAGTCAGCTTTCGCGAGCAAGCCCGCTCCCACAAAAAAACAATGCCAACCGCTCAATCTTTGTCACTTGCCTTCACTCGTCATCCCCCCGAAGCTATACGCCTTCAGGAGAGCCCGATGAACCTTGTTGAACTGACCGAACGCCTGCACGCCATCCGTGACCGCAATGACTGGCGGCAATTTCACAGCCCGAAAAACCTGGCCATGGCCGCGAGTGTGGAAATGTCCGAGCTGGTGGAGATTTTCCAGTGGCTGACCGAAGACCAGTCCCGCCAGTTGTCGGCGGACAAACTCGCCCACGCCGGGCAGGAAGTCGGTGACATCGTGCTTTATCTGTTGCTGTTGTGCAGCGAACTGGGCCTGGACATGGATGCCGTGGTGCGCAGCAAACTGGCGGACAGCGAACGGAGGTTCAGCTGATGAGCGACCGTCATTTCGATCAACTGGCGACCCGTTTCGCCGAAAAAATCTACGGCGGCGCCAAAGGTGCGATCCGTCTGGCGGTGTTACAGGCCGACCTGGCCGAAATCCTGCCCGACCGCCCTCTGCGAGTGCTGGACATCGGTGCCGGCCTTGGCCACATGTCGTTGTGGCTGGCCCAGCGCGGCCATCAGGTGACCCTCGCCGAGCCCGCCGAGCCGATGCTCGAAGGCGCCCGCCAGCGTTTTGCCGAAGCCGGGCAGAGCGCCACGTTCATTCAGGCACCCTGGCAGGAACTGTTGGGGCAGCTCACCGAACCCTACGACCTGGTGCTGTGCCACGCCGTGCTGGAATGGCTGGCCGAACCCCACGCCATACTGCCGGTGCTGCATCAACTGACCAAGGCCGACGGCTGGCTGTCCCTGGCGTTCTACAACCGCGACGCGCTGATTTATCGCAACTTGCTCAAGGGCCATTTCCGCAAGATGCGCAAGAACGACATGGCCGGCGAAAAGCAGAGCCTGACCCCGCAACAGCCCCTTGATCCGCGCGAGCTGGCGGCGCAACTTGAAGGTCTGTGGCAGGTCGAAACCATGAGTGGCGTGCGGGTTTTCCACGACTACATGCCAGTGGAGTTCCAGGCCCGCGCCGAGCTGGCGGACCTGCTGGAAATGGAGCTGGCCCACCGTCGTCATCCGAGCTTTGCCGGGCTTGGGCGCTACTTGCACTGGATCTGTCGGCCTGTCTGATCGGAGCACGCAATGAAAAGTCATACAGGTGTATTGGTGTTCTGCCTGGGGCTGGCTGCCTGTCAGGGCAGCAACCCCTATGTCGCCACGTCCAACCCTTTGCCACCGGCACCGCCCCAGGCCGCCAAGACCTTTGACCGCAGCGCTTACCCGGCAGCGCCGCGTGACTATGGACGCTACCGCAGTTGGGCCTGGCTCGACGGGCATCTGCCACCGGGCACCGCCTGGGCCGACTCGGCGCAGATCGCCGAAGCGGTCAGCAATGCGCTGGATCAACGCGGCTTGCGCCCGCTGCACGACAACCGCCCGGCCGACCTGTTTGTCAGCGCCGACCTGCGGATGGAAACCCGTTTGCGCCAGGTTCAGGACGACTATTACGGCGGCGGTTATGGTGGCTACAACGGTTACGGCCCTGGATATGGCGGGTACGCCACCGTACCGGTCGTTCGTACCTATCAGGAGCAAGTCGTAGTGGTTCAGGTGGATATGTATGACGCCAGAAGCGGCCAGCCGGTGTGGAGCGCCAGCGCTGAAACCGGCAACCGGGGCAGTGAAAGCGAGCGGGCCGATGCCATACGGGAGGCTGTGGAAAAGGCAATGTCGGCGTATCCTCCTAGTTAGCTTCTGTAGATAAGAAGCATTTCGCAGGAGAACCATCATGTTCCGCCGTTTCATTCTACTGGCCATGGTCGCGCTGCTCAGTGCCTGCGCCGCCAACCAGGTCAATCATGATTTTGACGCCAGCCGCGATTTTGCTGCCTATCGCAGCTGGGCGTGGAAAGAGCCCGCCGTGCAATATCGTCCCGATGATCCACGGATCAAGAGCGACCTGACCGACCAGCGCATCCGTCAGGCGGTTGCCGATCAACTGGACCAGCGCGGTCTGCGCCCGGCCGCCGCGGGTGCCAAGGGTGACTTGAATGTGCAGACCTACCTGATTGTCGAAGAGCGGCAACAGCAGGTGACCACCAACTACGGCGGCGGGTGGGGGTACCCGTGGTATGGCTACTATGGCGCGCCCATGTATAACGAAACCCGTAATGTCAGCTACAAGGTAGCGACCATCCAGATCGACCTGCTCGATGGCAAGGACGGCAAACTGGTGTGGCGCGGCAGTGACGAACAGATACTCAGCCGCACACCGAACCCGTCGGATCGTCGTGATGCCATCCTGGAAACAGTCACGCGGATATTGGCCAACTATCCACCGCACTCAACCTGATCCACTCAATACCAACAATCATCCCTGTGGGAGCGCCGCACCGCCGCCCCCACAGGGTTTTTTATTGCCTGTGCTGGCGAGTTGCCGGCGGTCTAGGCCACCCTTGTCTACATCGCTTTTCACCAACGGGTGCGCCGGCAAAGGAGTGCGCCATGTCTCCCCGCCTGCAGTTTCGCGGCCCGGCCCGGCAACGGGGGGCGATCGGCTTGATGGCCGCTTTGACCCTGACGTTGGCTTTGGCATTCATGTTGTTGATGGTCGATATCGGCGTACAGACCTGCCAAAGGCTGCTGATCCTGCCGCCAACCTGCTACAACCATCAGCCCGGCGTTGGCGGTAGCATCGATATCATGGTCAATACCGCGGTTGCCCAAAATGCCAACATGTCCACGTCTATTCCGCGCCGGCGGCCGCCAACTTACCGGAGATCAATCAGCCACCGTTTTACTACGCCTTTACCACGACCAATATCGTCAACAGCCTGAGCACCACAGTGAGTAACCTTAGCGTGAACATGTACGGGCCGTCGGGCAGCATCGTGGGTGGCTTGGGCAGTATTTTGAGTGATGTCACGACGGCGTTGGTCAATGCGATCAATACGGTACTCAGCCCGTTACTGGATACGCTGATCAATACGTTGCTGGCGAGCCTGGGGATCGACCTGAACAAAGTCGAAGTGGGTGCCAACCTCAGTTGTCACTCGGGACGCCCATCCCTGGTGATCTAGTGCGGCAGCACAATCGGCAGTTCGATGCAGAACCGCGCACCCTCGGTGGCGTTTTGCACGCTCAGTTTGCCACCCATGTTCTCGACGATACCGTAACTCACCGACAAGCCCGTGCCCACGCCGACGGGTTTGGTGGTGAAGAGCGGCTCGAAAATCCGCTCCAGCAAGCGTGGGTCGATACCGCCGCCGTTGTCCTCGACCCACAGGCGGACCGAGTGTGTATCCCGTTCGGCGTACACCGAAATCCACGGTTTGAAATCGGGGTTGGCCTCGCGCTTGCCGAGCAATGCATCCCGGGCGTTGACCATCAGGTTGATCAGCACCTGCTCAAGCTGATCGACGTAGCCGCGTACCTGCACTTCAAACCCGGGTTCGCTGATGCGCAGATCTACGCCTTTGCCGCGCATCCCCTCGGACAACAGCGACAACGTGCCTTCGATGGCCTGGGCCGGGTTGAACGGTTGCTGCTCGATTTCCGAACGGCCGAACACCCGCATATGGTCCACCACCCGCGCGGCGCGCTGCACCTCGGTGTTGTCGCGCCCTACGGCCTGGACCTCGAGCAACCGGCCCTGTTCATCGAATACCCCGCGATCGGACCAGACCCACCAGGCGTGTTCGCGGCCGGGCAATTGCAGATTGATCTCGGCGGTGCTGACCGGAAACTCGGGGCTCAACTGGTTCAGCCGTCGGGTGAATGCCTCTCGCTGTTCTCCGGACATCCAGTCGCCCAGGTTCACCCCCGGCAATTGCTCGGGCGCCATTTCCAGATAGGTGGCCAACGGGCGGTTGCCGAAGGTCAGGGTCAGGTCCGGCTGGTAGCGGCAGATCATTGCCGGAGAATCTTCCACCAAAATCCGGTAGCGTTCTTCACTCTGCCGGACCTGTTCGGTGGCCAGGGTCGCGTCCGTGACGTCCAGCCACAGGCCCACGGCTTCCACCGGCAAGCCGAGGTCGTCGCGCAACAACTTCGCTTCATCGAGCAGCCAGTGATAGTCGCCCCGACTGTCGCGCAACCGATAGCGGGCGCGCACCGAGCCTTCACGCAGTAACTGCCGGGTGCGCTCGAAATACTGCAAGCGATCGTCGGGATGCACTCGCTCCACCAGCGCTCCGGGGGCGCAGTCGGCCAGGGTCCAGCCGAGCAGCGGCAACAGGCTGTCGCTGAAGAACACCGGTTGCAATGTGCCTTCGACATAACGCTGTACGTAAATCACCGCTGGCGAGCTGGCGATCAGATTGTCCAGGCGTGCACGGGCGGCGGCCGCGCTCTGCTCCTGGTTCTTGATGTCGCTGATGTCGAGCATGAACCCCACCAGCCGACGGTTTTTCCCCGCGCCCAGGGCCTGGCCCTGCAGGCGATACCAGATGGGGTCGGGCGCACCGTAATGGCGATACAGGCGCACGCACAGCAGCAGGGGAGTGCCTGTCTCCTGCAAGTCTTGCAGGCAGATGCGCAGCTCTTCGCGGTCGGCGGGATAAACCTGATCGAGCCAGTCCTGCATGGATAAACGCGACGTTCCAAGTTTCAGGGTAGTGGCCAGCGAAGGTGCCAACTGAACCTCGTCGCTGTCGCTCAAGACTTCCCACCAGCCGGTTCCCAGCAAGGCTTGCAGTGATTCCAGGCGTTCCAGTTGCAAATGATGCCGGTGCTCTCGCAGGCGCTCGAGCAAGGGGCTGGCCAGCGCGGCGGTGATTTGCAGCCAGTCGCGTTCCGTGATATCGGGGGCGCGTTGTTGCGCCGTGTAGAAGCCGCACAGCAACCAGGCAACCACCCCTTGTGCGTCGTGATAAGGCACGGCGAAACCATCGGTATTGCCGAACGTGCCTTGCAGGCGCGGGTGTTCGCGCGGGGTCAGGTGCTGCGGCGCCGAGCCGCTCAAACTGTCCAGCCCCGTACCCAGGCGCTGACCGTTTTGCCAAAGTTGCGGTGCATCGAGGGCCACGTAGTGCTGGTAAATTTGCCAACCCTGTTCCTGCTCATCGAGCAAGGCCAGGGCAATGCACGGAATCTGAAAACGCTGGGCCAGGCTTTGCAGTTGTTCGGCCAGCATCTCGGGCAGGCGAGTCAGGCTGCTCAGGTGTAACTGTCCGGCGATCTGCAGTGCCAGCACCTGGCATTGCTCGCGGTTGCGCGATTGCCGGCGTTCGAGCAGCAAGTCGCTGATGTCCAGCATCTGCAACAGCCAGGCATCGGCCAAGGGTTGCACCCAGCCGCGCAAATGCAGCGGCGGACCGTTGAGGCTGTAGAAGTCCAGGTCCAGGGTTTGTCCCTGCCAGTCCGCCGGCGAGCCTTCGATGGCGAGACTGCTGTGGGGCAACAGGAAGTCGAGCAGGTGCGGTGCCTGTGCGCCGGGGGGCTGCTGGGCAAGCAAGTGCCGCAGCGGACCGCTCAATTGAACGACACGCCCCTCGGCATTGAGCTGCATCTGCAAGCCGAAGCTGTGCACCCGCAGTGCCTCCGGCGGCTCCGGTGGGGGCGGCGGGTGGCGGTGGAGCAGGCGCCCGAACAATTTGTCCCCGGCACTCAAAATTGCAGGCTCGCACTGGCTGTGAGAGTCGCCGGCAGGTTCGGCACCTGACCGATGCCGGGCAGGTTCAGGAACGGGATGACAGCGCTGATTTTATTGGTGGGGTAGGTGATGCGAACTGTCAGCAACCCGCCCACGTAAGTAACGGTGGCGTCAGTGGCGACATTGAAATTCAGGGCCGGCGCAATCCAGCCCGTTTGCGAGGTCAACTCCGTCGTGGCGCGGGCGATCAGCGCGGCGGCGTCTTTTTGTTTGTGGGGGAGGCTGGCTTTCATGAGTGCGTCTACCCTGACCAACACTGAGTAATGTCAGCATAGAATCATTCAGCTAAAACGGACGTTTTTTACCGAATGCAGAGCTTTGTCCTATTGATCTGGCTGGCGCTGCCTTGGCCCTGGCGTGGCTGCTGTGGAGCGGTACGACCTGGCTGGGGGCCGAGGCGCAGCAGGGTGGCTGGGCTTTTTTGTTGGCCCTGGGTTTCACACTACCGGGCTACGCCATGAAGCGAATGGGCGGCGGGGACGTGAAGCTCATGGCCGCCCTGGGTCTTGCGACGGACGCGGGTGACCGGGGTGTCGCTGATACTGATGCGGTGGAGGTTCCGGCGATTTTCAATCAGCTGTCTCCGCGGCAGCTGGAAGTGGCGCGGCTGGTGGGCAAGGGGCAGACCAATTATCAGATTGCCTGTGAGTTGGGGATTACCGAGAACACGGTGAAGCTGTATGTGTCGCAGGTGTTGCGGTTGGCGCATATGCATAATCGGACGCAGTTGGCGTTGGCTTTGTCGCCCAGCAGTTCCGGGGGGCGGCAGCGGGTTACGGCGCACTGAGGCTTGGCGGCCTCTGGGCCGACCATGCTGGTGGTTTGAGTTGAGTACATATCCATTCCTGCGGTAACGGCGGCTTACGGTTCCGCTCTTACAGC
>NZ_AKJG01000162.1 GCF_000282455.1 Pseudomonas sp. GM74 | reverse complement strand
GCTTCGATGAACTGAAGCAACCCACTGCCGAAAACTGCGTAACTCGTTGTTTACCAAGGAGTTTTCCGTTTCGACTGCGCCGGAAGTGGGGCGAATTATAGGCCTCCAGAACCTGCCGTCAACCACTATTTACGCCTTTTTGGCAGAAGAGTCCTTTTTAGCCATCAGACGCGGGATTCGACGAGCCAAAGGCGGTAGCCGCAGCACTAGCAGCAATGCCCCTATGGATGCATAGATCACCCATTCCTTAAGGTCGGCACGCACAATCCAGAGCATATGCAGTAATCCAAGCCCGAGAATGACATAAGCCAGGCGATGCAACTTCTTCCAGCGGGAACCCAATCGTCGCTGACTGTATCGATTGGAAGTCACCGCCAATGCCAGCAAACCAAGAAAACCCAGCACCCCGACAATAATGTAAGGCCGCTTGCGCAACTCGACACCCAGCTGCGACCAGTCAAACCCCAGAATGAATGCCAAATAGGCGCTCAAATGCAGGACCACATAAGCGAAGCACCAAAGACCCAATTGCCGCCGGACAACAATCCACCCCGCCCAACCAATGAGCTTGTGCAGCGGTGTAATGCTCAATGCAATGAGCAACAGAACAAGCGCCCCCAATCCCAACCGGTCAACCAGCACCTTGCCGGGATCAGGCCCCAGCACATCTTCCCAAGCCTGATACAACCACAGGAGCGGCCACACCATCGCAGCTAAAAAAACTCCTGCACGCCAAAGCGGATATCGCATCAGTAGTTCTTCCGCAGATCGAGCCCTGTATATAGAGAAGCAACTTCATCCGCGTAGCCATTGAACATTTGCGTGTCACGTACATTCGGCTTGAACAGACCACTCGGCAAACGCCGCTCACGCGCCTGCGTCCAGCGCGGATGGTCAACAGTCGGGTTCACATTGGCGTAGAAGCCATACTCGTCCGCCGCAATACTCTGCCAGGTAGTCTTTGGCTGCTCATTGACCAGACTGATGCGCACGATGGACTTGATGCTCTTGAAGCCATATTTCCAGGGCACCACCAAACGCAGGGGCGCACCGTTTTGATTAGGCAACTCACGCCCGTACATGCCTACAGCAAGAATCGCCAACGGGTTCATCGCTTCATCCAGTCGCAACCCTTCCACATAGGGCCAGTCGATCAAGGCAAAGCCGGAGCGCTGACCCGGCATGCTTTTGGGATCCTGCAGGGTTTCGAAGCGGATGAATCTGGCTTTCGAGGTCGGCTCGACTTCCTTGAGCAAGGCCGAGAGGGGAAAGCCGATCCAGGGAATGACCATCGACCAGGCTTCCACACAGCGCAAACGGTAGATTCTTTCCTCTAGCTGATACGGCTTCATGAAGTCTTCAAGCGCATACCGCCCGGGCTTGCCCACCTCCCCGTCCACCACCACCGACCACGGTTCCGTCTTCAGCGTGCCGGCATTGGCTGCCGGATCGCCTTTCTCGGTGCCGAACTCGTAGAAGTTGTTGTAGTGAGTTGCGTCCTTGAAGGGTGTGATTGCCTCATCCTTGACGCTGACCACGCCCCACTGGGTGGCCGGAAGTTTTTCGCTGAACCAGGCAGGCGCCTTGCCGGGCTCGACATCCGGGTAACGCGCGGCATCGCCAGCGTTGGCCCATGGCGCAAGGCTGCCCAGAGCGAAGCCGGCAACCGTGGCGCCGAGCACTTTGCGTCGAGATAAATAGAGGGATTCAGGCGTGACGTCCGACTCATGGCAGTCGGACGCCCTGGAGACTTTGATCAGCATGGTTACTCCGCAGCTTTGGAGGACAGATGCACCCATAGACTGCGGAGTATGAGGGAAATTACGCGCTCTTGTTACGGCGAAGACGTAACAGGTATTGAATCGGGCCGGAGGCTGCATAGGCGAGAAACACCAGCAGCAGGATGCGCGGCGGGTCACTGAACACCACTGCGAACACCAGCACCACGGCGAGAATCGCCACGAAAGGCACTCGCCCCTTCAAGTCCAGCTCCTTGAAGCTGTTGTACTTGATGTTGCTGACCATCAGCATGCCGGCCGCCGCCACCATCAGCGCAACCAGGAAGGACATCTTGGAACCCTGGATGCCGTAGTCACTGAACGCCCAGACGATACCTGCAACCACACCCGCAGCGGCAGGACTGGCCAGACCGATGAAGTAGCGCTTGTCCGCGGTGCCGACCTGGGTGTTGAAGCGCGCAAGGCGCAACGCAGCGCCCGCGACATAGATGAAGGCGACCATCCAGCCAACCTTGCCCATGTCACCCAAGGCCCAACCGAAGGCCAGCAATGCCGGGGCAACACCAAAGGCAACCATGTCCGACAGCGAGTCGTACTCGGCACCAAAGGCGCTCTGGGTATTGGTCATGCGAGCCACGCGCCCATCAAGACCATCGAGCACCATGGCGACAAAGATCGCGATGGCCGCGAACGCGAAATACTTGCTCGCATTGGCCGAGTCACCGGCACTCAGGGCCGCCTGGGCGCTCATCGAGTTGATGATGGAATAGAACCCTGCGAACAGGTTCGCAGTGGTGAATAGATTCGGCAGAAGATAGATACCACGATGCCGGACTTTACGACCTTCAGCGTCATGCCCTTCCTCGACATGTTCATCGATGGGCAACAGGCTTTCGGCGTCAGAAGCCTGGCTTGGCTCTTCGGGGCGTTCGCTCATGGACATTACCTTGCAACGGGGTGGAAAGTTTGGACAGGTGTCTGGGACGACGGTTCGGCCGCAAACGATGCAGCTTTATACCAGAACCGGCCCCCCAAACGAAAAAACGCGGCCTAAGCCGCGTTTTTCGCACAAGCGCGTGACTTAGTTTTTAGCTTTGTCGACGATCTTGTTGGCACCGATCCACGGCATCATGGAGCGCAGTTGCTCGCCGATGATTTCGATACCGTGAGCGGCGTTGTTACGACGCTTGGCGGTCATCGAAGGATAGCCGGTAGCGCCTTCGCTGATGAACATCTTGGCGTATTCGCCGTCCTGAATACGTTTCAGGGCGTTGCGCATGGCCTGACGGGATTCGGCGTTGATCACTTCCGGGCCGGTCACGTACTCGCCGTATTCGGCGTTGTTGGAGATCGAGTAGTTCATGTTGGCGATACCGCCTTCGTACATGAGGTCAACGATCAGTTTCAGTTCGTGCAGGCACTCGAAGTAGGCCATTTCCGGCGCGTAGCCAGCTTCAACCAGGGTTTCGAAACCGGCCTTGACCAGCTCAACGGTACCGCCGCACAGAACGGCTTGTTCGCCGAACAGGTCGGTTTCAGTCTCGTCCTTGAAGGTGGTTTCGATGATGCCGGTACGACCGCCGCCAACGCCGGCAGCGTAGGACAGAGCGACGTTCTTGGCGTTGCCCGAGGCGTCCTGGTAGATAGCGATCAGATCAGGGATACCGCCGCCCTTCACGAACTCGGAACGTACGGTGTGGCCCGGGGCCTTCGGCGCGATCATGATCACGTCGAGGTCAGCGCGCGGCACAACCTGGTTGTAGTGGATCGCGAAGCCGTGGGAGAAGGCCAGGGTGGCGCCTTTCTTGATGTTCGGCTCGATTTCGTTCTTGTACAGGGAGGACTGGAACTCGTCCGGGGTCAGGATCATGACCAGGTCGGCAGCTGCAACGGCAGAAGCAACGTCGGTCACTTTCAGGCCATGGGCTTCAGCCTTGGCAACGGTAGCCGAACCTTTACGCAGGCCAACAGTCACGTCAACGCCGGAGTCTTTCAGGTTGCACGCTTGTGCGTGGCCCTGGGAACCGTAACCGATGATGGCAACTTTCTTGCCCTGGATGATCGACAGGTCGCAGTCTTTATCGTAGAAAACTTTCATGAATTTCCCCTATATCAGGCCGTTCAGGCCGTTCGCTAATTTGGTTTAGATGCTGAGTACTTTGTCGCCGCGGGCAATGCCGGTCACGCCACTACGGACGGTTTCCAGAATCGAGGCGGTGCCGATGGACTGAATGAAGCTGTCGAGCTTGTCGCTGGTACCGGTCAGTTGAACGGTATACACGCTGGCGCTGACATCGACGATCTGTCCACGGTAAATATCGGTAGTGCGCTTGATCTCGGCACGCTGTGCGCCGGTGGCCTTGACCTTGACCAGCATCAGTTCACGCTCGATGTGAGCACTCTCCGACAGGTCGACCAGTTTTACCACTTCGATCAGCTTGTTCAGGTTCTTGGTGATCTGCTCGATGATTTCATCGTGACCGACGGTGGTCAGCGTCAGACGCGACAGGGTCGGGTCCTCGGTTGGCGCCACGGTCAGGCTTTCGATGTTGTAGTTGCGTTGCGAGAACAGGCCAACCACACGAGACAGAGCGCCAGGTTCGTTTTCCAGAAGCAAGGAAATAATGTGCCGCATGATTAGGTACGCTCCGTCTTGCTCAGCCACATATCGCGCATGGAGCCGTCTTTGATCTGCATCGGGTAGACGTGCTCGCTGGTATCGACCGAAATATCGATCACCACCAGGCGATCTTTCATGGCGAACGCTTCTTCCATCTTCGACTTCAAATCTTTCGATTCAGTGATGCGCACGCCAACGTGACCATAGGCTTCAGCCAGCTTGACGAAGTCAGGCAACGATTCCATGTAGGAGTGCGAGTGACGGCTGCCGTAGCTCATGTCCTGCCACTGACGAACCATACCCAGCACGCCGTTGTTCAGGATGACGATTTTCACCGGCAAACCGTACTGCAGGCAGGTGGACAGCTCCTGGATGTTCATCTGGATACTGCCTTCGCCCGTCACACAGGCGACGTCGGCATCCGGATAGCTCAACTGAATGCCCATGGCCGCCGGGAAACCGAAGCCCATGGTGCCCAGGCCACCGGAGTTGATCCAGCGGTTCGGCTTGTTGAACTTGTAGTACTGCGCGGCAAACATCTGGTGCTGGCCCACGTCGGAGGTCACAAAGGCGTCGCCATTGGTCACTTCGCACAGGGTTTCGATCACGGTCTGCGGCTTGATCTTGCTGCCGTCACCCTTGTCATACGGGAACAGACCGCGATCACCGCGCCACTCGTCAACCTGCTTCCACCAGCTGGCAACGGACTCCTTGTTCGGGGTCTCGCCGATTTCCTTGAGGATCGCGACCATTTCGGTCAGGACACTCTCAACCGGACCCACGATAGGCACGTCGGCCTTGATGGTCTTGGAGATCGAAGCCGGGTCGATGTCGATGTGAATGATCTTGGCGTTCGGGCAGAACTTCGACGCGCCGTTGATGACACGGTCGTCGAAACGTGCGCCGACGGCGAGGATCACGTCAGCATGGTGCATCGCCAGGTTGGCGGTGTAGCTGCCGTGCATGCCGAGCATGCCGATGAACTGACGGTCGGTGCCAGGGAAGCCACCGAGGCCCATCAGGGTATTGGTCACTGGCAGGTTGAGCATCTTCGCCAGTTCGGTCAGTGGTGCGGAACCACCGCCCAGGATCACGCCGCCGCCCGAGTACAACACAGGACGCTTGGCCGCCAGGAGCATTTCTGCCGCCTTGCGGATTTGACCGGAGTGACCGCGAACAGCCGGGCTGTAGGAGCGCAACTTGGCTTTTTTCGGGAAGACGTATTCGAACTTCTCGGCCGGGTTGGTCATGTCTTTCGGGATATCGACAACGACCGGGCCAGGACGACCGGATTGCGCCAGGTAGAACGCCTTCTTCATGACTTCCGGGATTTCCGACGCGTGCTTGATCATGAAGCTGTGCTTCACGATCGGCCGGGAGATACCGATCATGTCGGTTTCCTGGAACGCATCGGTGCCGACCATGGTGCTAGGCACCTGACCGGAGATGATCACCATCGGAATGGAGTCCATGTAGGCGGTGGCAATACCGGTAATGGCGTTTGTAGCGCCAGGACCGGAAGTCACCAGTACCACACCGGCTTTACCGGTGGCACGGGCGTAGCCGTCAGCCATATGGGTAGCCGCTTGCTCGTGACGAACCAGGATATGGGTCACTTCCGGTTCTTTGAACAGGGCATCGTAGACATGAAGAAGAGCACCACCCGGGTACCCGTAGATATATTTGACGCCTTCGTCACGCAAGAAGCGGACGAGCATCTCACCGCCAGATAAAAGCTCCACGTTGCTCACCTCTAAAACGCCAGAATACCGCCCACGAAAAATGGGACGGGTCTTAATAGGTTTACTTCTCGGCAGAGCATGAGCGACGGTGGTCGCCGACTACGTCAGCACTGACTGAGCAAGTATTGGGATCGTCCCAAGTGTTGCGGGGCTTTCCCACCCAGCGCGAGGTAACGCGTTGCGGGTGTAACAGGTCGACGCGGATATGCGCCTCATGATCTGCTGAGAGGGTCTGCTTCTGGCAGTCCCTGTACAGCGGACTTTGGATTCTTCTGTTTCGTCCTTCGCAAGTCAAGTCGTCTATGTGCTTTATTCTACTAAGCACATGAGAACGCAAGAAAAAACCCGTAAATCAGCCCTGTGTTAGCTTCGATTGCGCAACTTTTGGCAAAAAATTGGCACGCGCATGCACTTACCCTGCAATGGCCGACAAAATAAAGAGATATTGTGAACAACTGCCAACGGGCGCTGGCAGCTTCTGGCTCAGCGAGTTGCTGTGATCAACTGATCAAACTGCTTGAGCAATACCTGCAACTGCCGATCCTTGCCCTGGACATTGCGCCCGGCAAAGACCATTTCAGCCATTTCCTGAATGCCCGAAGCATTGGGTAGCGGCAAATCCTGCTCGAGGATCATCTTCATGCGTGGCAGGAAGATCCATTGCAGCCATTGCTCGAAATCCAGTGTATCGACCGAAAACGGCTCGACACTGGAAAGCGCTTCGGCAGAGGGCGGGACTTCATCCCACCACCCTTGCGCCCGCAGCTCGCGCTCGATCAACAACAGTTGATCGGCGATTTTCAGAAAGCGCGAATCCATCACAGCGTTACCTTGGCCTTCTGACGAGCCAATGCCGCGCCCTGGGAATCCCCCTGCTTTTCGCGCGCCTGGCCAATCAGCTCCCACAAGTTGGCCTGAAGGGCTGGACGGCCATTGGCAAGGGTCAGCCCACGGCGAGCGAACTGCTCGGCCTGGGCGGCATCGCCCTGAGCCATGCGCACCTGCGCCAGACGGTAAAGTACCTGCGGCTCACGCGGGGCAACGCGCTGGGCGCGTTCGAGGCTGGAGGAGGCACCGTTGAGATCACCGCTCGCCTGTTGCTGTTGAGCTGTGGTCAGCAAAGCCAATACCGGGCCGTCCAGCTGCTCGTCGGCAGAAAGCCCGCCCGAACTGGCCGATGGAATCCCGCTTGGCGACGACGGCATGCTGTAGCTGCCCTGATTGATCGGCGCCGATTGGACCGGCGACGTGTCAATCGGCCCCGGCGTGATCGGACCTGGAGTAATCGGCGTGGTGCTGATTGGCGTCGAAGTCGTTGCCGCGCCTGGCACCATCACCACTACGCCGCTGTCACCCTGCGGGATCGCCCGGGTTTGCGACTGACCTTGCGCAGGGCGCTTGACGGTCGTCTGACGGAAGCCGCCATTGGCCGAGATCCGCTCACTGTTGGACACGGCGGTGCCGGAATCCACCACCGGAATCGAGCCACGTTGAACGCTAGAACAACCGCTGAGCAAAGCTACGGCGGCAACCGCTGGAATCAACCACTTGTTCACTTGAAACCCTCTTTGCTTAATTCATCCAGCCCTTGACCCAATCCATCACCGACTCGGCAGGGTTTTCACCACCGCAAGCGGCGCCGGGAGGCGGTTCGCTGCCGCGAATATACGGCATCTGCACGGCACCCGGGCAACCGGCGTCAGAACCCTGCCCGGTTCGCGAATCAACCCAGGCCTGAACGATATTATCCGGTTGCGGCATGTCCAGCGGCAACGGGTCGGCCTTGCGCATGAAACTGGTCCAGACCTGCAAGGCCCCGGTGGCGCCGGTGAATGGCGTCTTGCCGTTGTCGTCGCGACCCAGCCAGACCACCGCCAGCAAGTCCTGGCTGAAACCGGCAAACCAGCTGTCCCGCGAGTCGTTACTGGTACCGGTCTTGCCCGCCAGGGTCAGGGTCCTTGGCAGCACGTTATAGACCGAGCTGCCCGTACCTTCACGCATCACCCGCTGCATGGCGCTCTGGATCAGGTAAATGGAGGCCGGATCGAAACGCTGCTGAATCTGGAACGGATAACGCTTGAGCGGCTCGCCCTCGGCAGTCAGCACGCTACGAATCCCGCGCATCGGCGTATTGAAGCCGCCGTTGGCGAGGGTCTGGTACATGGTCGCGACTTCGATCGGCGTCATGCCGCCAGCGCCGAGCAACATCGACGGGAAGGCCGGGAATTCACGCGTCACACCCAGGCGCTCCACCGTCTTCAGGACATTCGGCACACCGACCGCCAAACCGAGACGCGCGGTCGACAGGTTGTAGGAATGCGCCAGGCCTTGATAGAGGAAGACGGTGCCGTGGGAGCGACGATCATAGTTCTGCGGTTTCCAGACCTGACCATCCGCGCCTTTGACCGAAAAGGATTCGTCCGACAGCCAACTGGTCAATGTGTACTGGCTGGGCTTCTCCAGCGCGGTCAGGTACACCGCCGGCTTGATCAGCGAGCCGATCGGCCGCACCGCATCCAGCGCCCGGTTGAACCCGGCAAAACTGGCCTGGCGACTGCCGATCATGGCTTGTACTTCGCCGGTCTCCGGGTTGGTCACGACCATTGCCGCTTCGACGTCATCGGAGCCCTTGCGCCCTGCCAGGCGCTTGAAGGTGTCATTGACCGAGGCTTCAGCCTTCATCTGCAGGATCGGGTCGAAACTGGTGAAAATGCGCAGCCCTTCCTCGGTCAAGTCTTCGTCGCGATAGTCTTCGCGCAACTGACGCTTGACCAGATCGAGGAAGCCGGGGAACGAGCTGTCCGCCAGACTGCCGCGCTTGGTCACGCCCAGCGGCATTTTCTTCGCCGCCTCAACCTGCTCGGCAGTCGCAACGCCCTGCTCTTGCAGCACATCGAGTACCAGGTTGCGTCGTTCGAGGGCACGCTCCGGATAACGACGGGGGTTATAGGAAGAAGGCCCCTTGACCATGCCCACCAGCAGCGCGACCTGATGCAGCTTGAGTTCGGCCAGCGGCTGACTGAAGAAGAACTGGCTGGCCAGACCGAAGCCGTGCACCGCGCGCTGGCCGTCCTGCCCGATAAACACTTCGTTGAGGTAAGCCTCAAGGATTTCGGGCTTGTCGTAATGCAGTTCAAGCAGCAGCGCCATCATCGCTTCGGTGAGCTTGCGGCTCAGGCTGCGCTCGTTGGTCAGGTAGAAGTTCTTGACCAATTGCTGAGTCAGGGTACTGCCGCCCTGACGCATGCGACCGGATGAACCGTTGACCCAGATCGCTCGGGCGATCGACTTCGGCGAAACACCAAAGTGATGATAAAAATCGCGATCCTCGACCGCCACCAGCGTTTCAAGCAGGTACGGCGGCACCTGATCGATCTTGATCAGAATCCGGTCTTCGAGGTTTTTCGGGTACAGGCCACCGATCAGCAGCGGCTCCAGGCGCACCACCGACAGTTTCGAGCCCTTTGCCCCCGCCAGCTCGGCCACGTAATCGCCGGAGAAACGCACCCGCACCGGTTGCGCTTGCTCCATGCCTTCATAGAACTGGAAGCCACGGGTGTTCAGGTCAACGGTATTGCCGTTGACCGACGCCGCGCCCGGACCATTGGCCACGCTTTCACGGCGATAGCCCAGGGCATCGAGCTCGGTCAGGAAATCATCCCGGCTCAGCTTTTGTCCGACGAACAGCTCGAGCGGACGTGCGTAAACCTTGGCCGGAATCGTCCAGCGCTTGCCGGAGAACTTCTCCTGGACGATTGCATCAAGGTAAACGGCGAATCCGGCCAGCACCACAAGGGCGACCAGACTGAGTTTAATGGCCCAGCCCAGCCACGGGCGCAGGCCCCTGGAGGGTGGTTTTTTCGGGGTGCGGGGAGTTCGAGTACGAGTCATGGCGGCGGATTATACGCACTTTATTCATCCTCAACAGGAGCGCTCCGAGGTTTGCGTCAAGCGGACTTGCAGCCATAATGACGGCCTTGAATTTCCCAGACTCTGAAGGATCGCCTGTGAGCCAGTCCCTGATCGCTGCCCTGCAAAACCCTGCCCTCTACCCGCATCCTGTAGAGGGATTCCAGGTCATCGAGACCCATATTTCCTGGGTACTGCTCACCGGCCCCTATGCCTATAAAGTGAAGAAGCCGGTCAATTTCGGTTTTCTCGACTTCACCAGCCTTGAGGCTCGCGAACACTTTTGCACTGAAGAGCTGCGCCTGAATCAGCGCCTGACCGACGATCTGTACCTCGAAGTGCTGCCCGTCACCGGCAGCGCCGAAGCCCCGCAACTGGGCGGCGAAGGCCCGGCCATCGAGTACGTACTGAAGATGCGCCAGTTCCCGCAAACCGGCTTGCTCAGCACCTTGCAAGCCAATGGCGAACTGACCACCGCGCACATCGACGAAATGGCCGAGCAAATCGCCCGTTTCCACCTCAACGCACCGAAAGTGCCGGCCGGGCACGAAGCAGGCACCCCGGAAAGCGTCATGGCGCCGGTGCGGCAGAACTTCGAACAGATCCGTCCGTTCCTCAGCGACAAGGCCGACCTGTTGCAACTCGAGGCCCTGCAAGCCTGGGCCGAAAGCAGCTTCGAGCGCCTCAAGCCGCTGCTCGCCCAGCGCAAGGCCGAAGGTTTCATTCGTGAATGCCACGGCGACATCCACCTGGGTAACGCCACCGTGATCGACGGCAAGGTCGTGATCTTCGACTGCATCGAATTCAACGAACCGTTTCGCTTTACCGACGTTTATGCCGACACCGGTTTCCTGGCGATGGACCTGGAAGATCGCGGCCTGAAGTGCCTGGCACGTCGCTTCATCAGCCAGTACCTGGAGCTGACCGGCGACTATCGCGGCCTCGAACTGTTGAACTTCTACAAAGCCTACCGCGCACTGGTTCGCGCCAAGGTTGCCCTGTTCAGCATGCCGGCCGACGCCACTGCGGTGCAGCGCGCCACGACCCTGCGCCAGTACCGCAACTACGCCAACCTGGCGGAAAGCTACAGCACCATTCCTTCGCGCTTCATGGCCATTACCCACGGTGTTTCCGCTGTCGGCAAGAGCCATGTCGCCATGCGCCTGGTCGAAGCCCTGGGCGCGATTCGCCTGCGTTCCGATGTCGAGCGCAAGCGCCTGTTCGGCGAGCAGACCGTCGAGAATGATGTACAGGCCGGCATCTATAGCGCCGACGCCAGCGCGGCGACCTATGCCCGCCTGCACGAAATCGCCGACGTCATTCTGCGCGCGGGCTTCCCGGTGGTGGTCGACGCCACTTACCTCAAGTGTGATCAGCGTGACAGTGCCGCAAAAGTGGCCGAAGCCACGGGCGCACCCTTCCTGATCCTCGACTGCAATGCGCCACAGGCCGTGATCGAAAGCTGGCTGGCCATGCGCCAGGCAGATAAGAAAGACCCATCCGACGCCACCCTGGCTGTTATCGCCGCCCAGCAAGCCAGCCGTGAAGCGCTGACACCCGCGGAAATTCTCTGCAGCAAACGCGTCCAGACCAATGAAAGCGGCACGCTCGATACCGTTGTGGAACAGATTCGCCAGCGCCTGCCAGGCCTGTAAGAAACTATTTCGGTCGTGAGGTCCCCACTGGCTTCACGACCGTCAAATAGTGGCACTACACTGGCGTCATAAAACCATCAGGTGATGCGACATGAGCCAGCCTAAACTTCTCGACACACCGCTATATGCCCTGCTGCACAAAGACGACATCAAAGGCTTCAACAGTGAACGCCCCAAGGATGGCCCCATCGACATGGTGGGTGGAGATTTCCGGGGGCTGGACCTGCGCGAGCTGAATGCCGACGGTGTGGATTTCAGCGACGCCTACTTCCGTTCAGCTGACTTGCGTGGCATCGATTTTCGCAAGGCGAACCTGGAAGGCGCGAGCCTGGCTCACGCGCAGATCTCCGGTACGTACTTTCCGGTGGAACTCAGTGCCGACGAAATCCTGATGTCGATGAACTTCGGCACGCGATTGCGCTATCGCACCCGCTGATCATCGTCACCGACTGACACGTCCGGCGCCTCTCGTTGCGCTGGAGTGCGGGGATGTTCGCCCTTGATTTCCAGATTCTTCCCCGCCTCTTTCTCTTGCGCTCATAGACTTGTTCACGCACTGCCAATACTCGTTTCTTAGAAGCATTTGCGTCGTAAACGAGCAAACAATCACGCTTTTCCTGCTGATGACTACACTCCTCAGAAGATTGCCCACGCTCTCCATTCGGCCATCGCAAGGAGGCTTGATGAATGATGAACTGCAACACCTGAAGAATCTTGGCAAGACGTCAGCGCAATGGCTGCATGCCGTGGGCATCCATAGCGCTTCGGACTTGCGTCGCCTCGGGGCGGTGGATGCTTATCGAGCCGTGCGCACGCGCGGTTTTCGGGCGTCAAAGGTGTTGTTGTACGCAATTGAAGGCGCCCTGATGGACGTTCACTGGAACGATATTCCAGCCGAGCGCAAGGAAGCCCTGAACAAACAACTGGAAGCCATCTCTACACGCCACAAGAATTGATCCGATAAATATTTCTGAAGCTTTGCAGCCTGAAACCCAATGATTACGAGGCCTGCAGACACAAATCCGGCGAATCGCAAAGAATTCGAAAAACAGCGGTTGACTTGGTAATGAGAATCGATATGATTATCACAACTGGTCGCGAGACTGGTCGATATTCTGAAAAGCCCTTGGTTCGGACTCTCGGATTATCTCCTCATCAGGCTAATCACGGTTATTTGACCCGGCTCTTGCCGGGTCTTTTTTTGCCTGTGGAAAAGTACTGCCAGGATGCGGCGATGGATGATCAGGCGCATAAACGCCTAACTTCAAAGGATTCCCGGGCATCGAAGCAACAGGCCAAGTATCCTTGACGACAGGCACTTGTACCCGACGGGCAAGGCAGCCATTTGATAGCATTTAACCCTCAAGCCCGGACATATCCGGTCACGAGCCGCGGGACCGAGGATAGACATGAAGTTGCTTTGCGCAGGTGCCGAGCTGGTCAATGACAGCAGCCGCGGGTTCGACATCGATGGCCAAAAGTTTTTTGCAGTGCGCCGCAGCGGGCAGGTTTATGTCTACCTCAACCGCTGCCCGCACCGGGGCGTTGCCCTGGAGTGGCATCCCGACCAGTTTCTCGACCCCAGCAACAGCCTGATCCAGTGCGCCACCCATGGCGCACTGTTCCTGATCGAAGACGGTGAATGCGTCGCCGGCCCTTGCGCGGGGCAAACCTTGACCCGCGTGGCCTGCCGCGAGGATGAACAAGGGGTCTGGATCAGCCTTTAGCCACCCGGCAACACGTCCAGGCGCCGGTCGACCAGCACTTCTTCGTGGCTCAACCGCACACCGTAAGCCAACACCTCGACCCCACAGGCAATCGCCTCACGCAAGGCCTGTGCATAAGCCGGATCGATTTCTTGCGCCGGGCGCACGGCCTGGATGTCGGTCAGGCAAACACAGTACAACTGCACCGCGCGAATACCGTCCCTGGCCAAGTGCGCCAGCTCCCGCAGATGCTTGGCGCCACGCTGGGTGACCGCATCGGGAAACGCCGCCACCGCCGTACCGTCGAAGCCCAGGGTCACGCTTTTGACTTCGACATAGGCCGGCCCGTCGGGATAATCCAGGCAAAAATCGATACGACTGTTTTCCTGACCATAAGCCACTTCGCGCTTGAGCCCGGTAAACCCGTTCAGCTCGGTAATGACACCCGCCCGCAGCGCCTCTTCGATCAAACCGTTGGCGCGGGCGGTGTTCACGCAAAACAGCCGCCCTTGCGGGGTTTCACCGACCTCCCAGGTGCCGGGCAACTTGCGCTTGGGGTCATTGGAGCGACTGAACCAGACCTGCCCGCCTTCGACCTGACAATTGAGCATCGAGCCTGTGTTCGGGCAGTGAATGGTCAGCAACTCGCCGCCAACGGTTTCAATATCAGCGAGAAAACGCTTGTAACGTCGGATCAGACGCCCTTCTTCGAGGGGAGGATGAAAACGCATCAGCCTTGCCAGCTCCGCAACCCACGGGCAATGCGCTCGACCGCCTCCTGCAAACGCTCGAGATTTTGCGTGTAGGCGAACCGCACATGATGTCCGGCCTGATAACGCCCGAAGTCCAGCCCCGGGGTGAATGCCACATGTTCGGTTTCGAGAAAATGCTTACAGAACGCGAAGGCATCGCCGCCGAACTTGCTGATATCAGCGTACAAGTAGAACGCCCCTTCCGGCTCCACGGCAATGCCGAAGCCCAATTCACGCAAGGCCGGCAGCAGGTAGTCCCGACGCCGGCCAAATTCGGCGCGGCGCTCTTCGAGAATGCTGATGGTTGCCGGCTCGAAACAGGCCAACGCAGCGTACTGCGCCATGCTTGGTGCACTGATGTAGAGGTTCTGGGCGAGCTTTTCCAACTCACCGACGGCCGCGTCGGGGGCCACCAGCCATCCGAGCCGCCAACCGGTCATCCCGAAATACTTCGAAAAACTGTTCAGAACGAATGCACTGTCGTCGACTTCCAGCACGCTGGCCGCATCGGTGCCGTAGGTCAGGCCGTGATAAATCTCGTCGACCACCAGATGACCGTGGCGCTCCTTGATCGCGACAGACAGCTTCGCCAGCTCGTCACGGGTCAGGATCGTGCCGGTCGGATTGGCTGGCGACGCCACCAATGCGCCGACGCTGTCGTGGTCCCAATGACGCTCGATCAGGCCAGGCGTCAATTGATAACGCACATCCGGACCCACCGGCACCAGTTGTGCCGCGCCTTCAACCAGTCGCAGGAAATGCCGGTTACAGGGATACCCTGGATCCGCCAGCAGCCAGTGTTTACCAGGGTCGACCAGCAAAGCGCTGGCCAGCAGCAACGCGCCGGAGCCGCCGGGTGTGATGAGGATGCGCCGCGGGTCGATGCTCAAACCGTAACGCTGCTGATAAAAGCCCGAAATGGCCTCACGCAACTCCGGAATGCCGCGCGCGGCGGTGTAACGGGTCTTCCCCGCTGTCAGCGCAGCCTGGCCGGCCTGGATGATCGGTTCGGCGGTGGTGAAGTCCGGCTCGCCGATTTCCAGGTGGATCACATCGTGGCCGGCCGCCTGCAATTCATTGGCCCGCGCCAACAGCGCCATGACATGGAAAGGTTCGATCGCGCGACTGCGGGCACTGTAGGACTGAGCCATTGGCCTTCCTTCAACGGAAAAAAAACCGATTCTACCCAAGCTCAGGAACGAGCGAGAACCTAAAGCGGTCAGAGGCCTTGTAGCCCCGATCACAAACGACTCAAGCGCGCGCGCAAGGTTTGGCTAAAATCAATAATTGAGCAGGGTTCCAGAGCCACCAGACAACGGTTTGTCATCATTCGCAAGCACCATGTGCCGCGAGCTCGACATCCGGGAGTAGCGCGGCCCGAATTGATCTGGTAAGTTCGCCCGCTTGCAGCCGCAGGGCCGGCAGGTGTCGGTGATGGAGCAATCCTGCGCAGATGGATTACAAGAGTAGAGGCGGTCTATTTCATGTCCACCCAAGCAAAGCAGCAAAACCAGACGATCAGCGGCTTCGAGCCCTATGTTCAGAAAACCGGCGAAGAGTACATGGGCGAGCCCATGCGCAAGCACTTCACCAAGGTCCTGAATCAGTGGAAGAAAGAGCTGATGGAAGGTGTCGACAAGACCGTGGACCACATGAAGGACGAAGCAGCCAACTTTCCTGATCCGGCAGACCGTGCCAGCCAGGAAGAGGAATTCGCCCTCGAACTGCGTGCCCGCGATCGTGAACGCAAGTTGATCAAGAAGATCGACAAGACACTTCAGTTGATCGAAGACGAAGAGTACGGCTGGTGTGAATCCTGCGGCATCGAGATTGGCGTCAAGCGCCTCGAAGCGCGCCCTACCGCCGACCTGTGCATCGACTGCAAGACCCTGGCGGAAATCAAGGAAAAGCAAGTCGGCAAATAATTGCGACTTGAACGAAGAACGGAGCGTGCGAACGCTCCGTTTTTGTTTCTAAAATTCGCCTCAGCAGCAAACCTGTGGGAGCGGGCTTGCTCGCGAAAGCGGTGCGTCAGCCTATATTGATGTTGAGGCTGATGGCCTCTTCGCGAGCAAGCCCGCTCCCACAAGGTGGTTAGCGCAAGCCTGGAAAAAGTAACACTGCCCTTATGACTGCCATCGCCTCATCCACCTACATCGGGCGCTTCGCCCCTACGCCCAGTGGCCATTTGCATTTCGGTTCTCTGGTCGCAGCGCTGGCCTCTTACCTTGATGCACGCTCGGTGGGCGGACGCTGGCTGATGCGCATGGAAGACCTTGATCCACCCCGCGAGGAACCCGGTGCCCAGGCGGCCATTCTCAAGGCCCTGGAAAGCTATGGCTTCGAGTGGGATGGCGAGCTGGTTCGCCAAAGCGGGCGGCACGATGCCTACGCCGAGGTGCTCAATCGCCTGTTCCATCAAGGCCTGGCCTACGCCTGCACCTGTTCGCGCAAACAGCTGGAACCGTATCACGGGATTTATCCGGGGCTGTGCCGCAATGCCGGCCATGGCGCCGATGATGCCGCCATTCGCCTGCGCGTACCGGAACTGGAATACCACTTCATCGACAGGGTGCAGGGCCAATACCGCCAACATCTGGGCCGGGATGTCGGCGATTTCGTGATCCGCCGTCGCGACGGGCTCTACGCCTATCAACTGGCCGTGGTCCTGGACGATGCCTGGCAGGGCATCACCGATATCGTTCGGGGTGCCGACCTGCTGGACTCCACGCCCCGCCAGCTGTACCTGCAAGAACTGCTCGGCCTGCCGCAACCGCGTTATCTGCATATCCCGCTGATTACTCAGCCTGATGGCCATAAACTCGGGAAATCCTACCGCTCGCCACCGTTGACCGAGGATCAGGCAACGCCCCTGCTACTGCGGGCGCTACGGGCACTGGGACAGAACCCTGGAACCGAACTGACATACGCCACGCCACGGGAAGTGCTGAATTGGGGCATTGCCCACTGGGATGCCTCGCTGATCCCGCGCACACTGACCCTGCCCGAGGCACAGCTATTGTGATCGCACTTGCAGTGGCGCGCCCATCCGTTACCATCGCCGCACGTTTTCGGGCACGCGCATAAAAAAGAGAGGCCGGGATGTACATCTATCGCTTGGTCCTGCTTTTGGTAGTTGGGATCTACCTGTTTTCCCCGGCCATCATGGATTGGTGGATCGACGCCACTGGCGCCTGGTATCGCCCTTATCTGCTCTGGCTGATTCTGATCGTCGTGACCTTCATCCTGCAGAGCCAAAAAGATGCCGATGAGCTTTAGCCTGACCCAGATGATCCTGATCAGCGCCGCGTACCTGGCGGTGCTGTTCGGTGTGGCCTGGATCAGCGAACGGGGCATGATTCCCCGGGCGATCATTCGCCACCCGCTGACTTACACCCTGTCACTGGGCGTCTATGCCAGTGCCTGGGCGTTTTACGGCACCGTGGGCCTGGCCTATCAGTACGGCTACGGCTTTCTGTCCAGCTACCTGGGGGTTTCCGGGGCATTCCTGTTGGCGCCGGTGCTGCTCTACCCGATCCTGAAGATCACCCGCACTTATCAACTGTCGTCGCTGGCGGACCTGTTTGCCTTCCGCTTCCGCAGTACCTGGGCCGGTGCGCTGACCACGATTTTCATGCTGGTCGGCGTACTGCCGCTGCTGGCCTTGCAGATTCAGGCAGTCGCCGACTCCATCAGCATCCTCACCCAAGAGCCGGTACAGCATCGCGTGGCCCTGAGCTTCTGCGCACTGATTACGCTGTTCACGATTTTCTTCGGCTCCCGCCACATCGCCACCCGCGAAAAGCATGAAGGCCTGGTGTTCGCGATTGCCTTCGAGTCGGTGATCAAGCTGATCGCCCTGGGCGGTGTCGGGTTGTATGCGCTTTACGGCGTATTCGATGGCCCGCAACAGCTTGAACTGTGGCTGCTGCAAAACCAGACCGCGCTTGCTGCCCTGCACACGCCGTTGCAGGAAGGCCCGTGGCGTACGCTGCTGCTGGTGTTCTTCGCCTCGGCGATCGTGATGCCGCACATGTATCACATGACCTTTACCGAGAACCTCAACCCGCGCTCGCTGGTCAGTGCGAGCTGGGGCCTGCCGCTGTTCCTGCTGCTGATGAGCCTGGCAGTGCCGCTGATTCTCTGGGCCGGCCTGAAGCTCGGCGCCACCACCAACCCGGAATACTTCACTCTGGGCATCGGCATCGCCGCCAACAGCAAGGCTTTGGCCTTGCTGGCCTATGTCGGCGGGCTGTCCGCCGCGAGTGGCCTGATCATCGTCACCACGCTGGCGCTGTCCGGGATGGCCTTGAACCACCTGGTGCTGCCGCTGTACCAGCCTCCGGCCGAAGGCAACATATACCGCTGGCTGAAGTGGACCCGCCGGGCGCTGATTGTCGCGATCATCATGGCCGGCTACGGCTTCTACCTGATGCTCGGTGCCGAGCAGGACCTGGCCAACCTCGGCATTGTCGCTTTCGTCGCCACGCTGCAGTTCCTGCCGGGCGTGCTCTCGGTCCTGTATTGGCCGACCGCCAACCGTCGCGGCTTCATAGCCGGCTTGCTGGCGGGGATCCTGGTGTGGCTGGTGACCATGCTGTTGCCGCTGGTCGGTAACCTGCAAGGCTTCTACATTCCGCTGCTGAACATGATCTATGTGCTGGACGACACCAGCTGGCACATGGCGGCGATTGCCTCGCTGGCGGCCAACGTGCTGATGTTCACCCTGATCTCGTTGTTCACCAACGCCAGCACCGAAGAGGCCAGCGCTGCCGAAGCCTGCGCCGTGGATAACGTTCGCCGCCCGCAACGTCGGGAACTGCACGCCGCCTCGCCCCAGGAGTTCGCCACGCAACTGGCCAAGCCACTGGGTGCAAAAGCCGCACAGAAAGAAGTCGAACAGGCCCTGCGCGACCTCTATCTACCCTTCGACGAACGCCGACCCTATGCCCTGCGCCGCTTGCGTGACCGCATCGAGGCCAACCTCTCCGGCCTGATGGGCCCGAGCGTGGCCCAGGACATGGTCGAGACCTTCCTGCCGTACAAGGCTGGTGGCGAAAATTACGTCACCGAGGACATTCACTTCATCGAAAGCCGTCTCGAGGATTACCACTCGCGCCTGACCGGCCTGGCCGCCGAGCTCGATGCCCTGCGCCGCTACCACCGCCAGACCCTGCAGGAATTGCCGATGGGCGTTTGCTCGCTGGCCAAGGATCAAGAGATCCTCATGTGGAACAAAGCCATGGAGGAGCTCACCGGCATCGCCGCGCAGCGCGTGGTCGGTTCGCGCCTGAGTACCATTGCCGACCCATGGAAAGACCTGCTGCAGGGCTTCATCAATCTGCCGGACGAGCACTTGCACAAACAGCATCTGGCCCTCGACGGCCAGACACGCTGGTTGAACCTGCACAAAGCGGCGATCGACGAACCCCTCGCGCCGGGCAACAGTGGCCTGGTGTTGCTGGTGGAAGACCTGACCGAAACCCAGATGCTCGAGGACAAACTGGTGCATTCCGAGCGCCTGGCCAGCATCGGTCGACTGGCGGCCGGCGTGGCCCATGAAATCGGCAACCCGATCACCGGTATCGCGTGCCTGGCGCAGAACCTGCGCGAAGAACGCGAAGAAGACGGCGAGCTGAAGGAAATCAGTGGCCAGATCCTCGAACAGACCAAACGCGTGTCGCGCATCGTCCAGTCGCTGATGAGCTTTGCCCATGCCGGCAGCCATCAGCACAGCGACGAGCCCGTCTGTCTGGCCGAAGTGGCTCAGGATGCCATCGGTTTGCTGGCCCTGAACCGACGCAATTTCGAAGTGCAGTTCTACAACCTGTGCGACCCCGAACACTGGGTCGAAGGCGACCCGCAACGGTTGGCCCAGGTATTGATCAACCTGCTTTCAAACGCCCGTGACGCCTCGCCTCCCGGCAGTGCGGTACGGGTCAAGAGCGAAGCCGGCGAACACACGGTCGATCTGATCGTGGAAGACGAAGGCAGCGGTATTCCGTCGAGCATCATGGACCGATTGTTCGAACCTTTCTTCACCACCAAGGACCCTGGCGAAGGCACCGGTCTGGGCCTTGCACTGGTCTATTCCATCGTTGAAGAGCATTATGGACAAATCACCATCGACAGCCCGGCTGATGTTCAAAGCCAACGCGGCACCCGAATCAGGGTTACCTTGCCGCGTCATGTCGAAGCGACGTCCGCTGTGAACTGAGACCGTCGAGAGTATCGAATCAATGCCGCACATTTTGATCGTCGAAGACGAAACCATTATCCGCTCCGCCTTGCGCCGCCTGCTGGAACGTAACCAGTACCAGGTCAGCGAAGCCGGATCAGTGCAGGAAGCACAAGAACGCTTCACCATTCCCTCGTTCGACCTGATCATCAGTGACCTGCGCCTGCCGGGCGCGCCTGGCACGGAGCTGATCAAGCTTGCCCAGGGCACGCCGGTGCTGATCATGACCAGCTATGCCAGCCTGCGCTCGGCGGTCGACTCGATGAAAATGGGCGCGGTGGACTACATTGCCAAGCCATTCGACCATGACGAAATGCTGCAAGCGGCCGCACGAATCCTGCGCGACCGACAAACGGTACAAGCCGGCGGTGAAGCGGTTACCGGCAAAGCCGCCAATGGCGCGGCGAAATCCGGTACCGACAACAGCAACGGTGAAATCGGCATCATCGGCTCCCGCCCGCCG
>NZ_AKJG01000161.1 GCF_000282455.1 Pseudomonas sp. GM74 | reverse complement strand
GCCGATGGTAGTGTGGGGTTTCCCCATGTGAGAGTAGGTCATCGTCAAGATTAAATTCCGAAACCCCAATTGCGAAAGCAGTTGGGGTTTTGTTTTTGTCCGCAGAAAAGCCACGATTACTGGATTTCTATGCAATCGCTCGGTGCGTGGCTATCATGCGGGCCTCATTGTGAGGCGAGACCTGCATGCTGACGTTGTTAAAGCTTCTTAAAGATGGCCGATTCCATTCGGGTCAAGCATTGGGTGCTGCCCTGGGCGTCAGTCGTAGCGCTGTGTGGAAGCAGCTTCAGCATTTGGAGGCTGAGCTGGGTTTGTCTATTCATAAGGTTCGCGGGCGCGGCTATCAATTGTCCGCGCCATTAGCGCTGCTCGATCCTGCCGAGATCAGCGCTCAGGCGCACTCTTGCGCCTGGCCCGTCCAGGTTTACGACTCGATTGACTCCACTAATGCCGAAGCACTGCGCGCGATTGATCGCGGGCAAGCGGCACCCTTTGTGGTGCTTTCGGAGCGGCAGACGGCCGGGCGCGGGCGACGTGGTCGCAAGTGGGTCAGTCCATTCGCAGAAAACGTCTATTACAGTCTGGTGCTACGTATTGATGGTGGGATGCGTCAGCTGGAGGGCTTGAGTCTTGTTGTTGGACTCGCTGTCTTGCAGACGTTGCGTGAGCTCGGTATTGCAGCCGCTGGATTGAAATGGCCTAACGATGTCCTTGTAGGCCAGAAAAAAATCGCGGGAATACTGCTCGAGTTGGTTGGTGACCCTGCTGATGTGTGTCACGTGGTCCTGGGTGTAGGAATCAATGTGAACATGCAGTCCACTGACGAAGTGGATCAGCAATGGACATCCCTGCGGCTCGAGTCAGGCAAATTGTTTGATCGCAACCAATTGGTTGCGATGCTGGGGGAGATGCTGCAGCAATACCTGGCTCGTCACCAGGCGGGTGGTTTTTTGGCCATCCAGTCGGAGTGGGAGCAAAATCACCTGTGGCAGGGGCAAAGCGTGTCGTTGATTGCCGGCGTCAATCAAATTGATGGTGAGGTACTTGGTATCGATGGCCAGGGCGCCTTGCGCCTGAAGGTGGATGGTGTGGAGAAAGTCTTCAGTGGTGGTGAGTTGAGCCTGAGGTTGCGTGATGATTCTTGAGCTCGATTGTGGGAATAGTTTCATCAAGTGGCGTGTGCTTGCCGCTAATGCCGGGCAGGTGCTGGGTGAAGGGGTCGTCGATTCCAATCCTGGATTGCTGGAGGGGGTGGGGGCGCTCAAGGGGCTTGCCCTCACGTTTTGCCGGTTGGTGAGCGTCAGGACCGCGGAGGAAACCGCTGCGCTGACGTCTTTGCTCGGCGATACCTTTGATGTGCCGGTTGTATGCGCAACGCCTGCGCGCGAAATGTCAGGCGTGCGCAATGGGTATGAAGAGTTTGAGCGGTTGGGCCTGGATCGGTGGCTTGCGATGCTTGGGGGCTTTCATCTGGCTTCAGGTGCGTGCCTGGTACTCGATTTCGGTACGGCGGTGACTGCTGACTTTATCGCGGCGGATGGAGAGCACCTGGGTGGTTTCATCTGTCCGGGGATGCCGTTGATGCGCAACCAGTTACGCACTCACACGCGCAAAATTCGTTATGGGGATCTGGCGGCCGAGCAGGCCCTGGAGCGTCTTGTTCCAGGTCGCGCGACTGTCGAGGCTGTAGAGCGTGGTTGTCTGTTGATGTTGCGCGGCTTCGTGCTGACCCAACTCGAATTGGCGCGCAGTTACTGGGGTGAGGACTTTGTCGTGTTCCTCACCGGGGGGGATGCGAACCTGGTTGCTGAGGTCGTGCCTCAGGCCAGGGTTGTTCCGGACTTGGTGTTTGTCGGATTGGCCATGGCCTGTCCCTTGTCCTGAGGTTTTTATGCGTTGGTTGTTTCTGCTGCTGCTTGTCCTCAATGGGTTCTATTACATCTGGCATCAACAAGAGGCCCCTTTGCGCGCGAAGGATGTCACGCCTTTGAGTCTTTATCGCGGATCTCAACAAGATATCCGCTTGTTGAGCGAAGCAAGTGACGTATCAAGGGATAAGGGTAAAGCTGTCTCGACAGACAATGGCTGCCTCTATCTGGGCGGCTATGCGCGCCAGGAGGCTGCACAGGCGGTTGAACGTCGTTTGAGCGGGATGGAGGTCAAGTATCAGTCCCTGCCGAAAGCTGCGACCGAAGGGGCAGGGTATTGGGTGCGTATCGCACCGGAAAGCCGGCGTTGGCTGGACGATTTGCAGCTGCAAAACCTTTCTAAAGAATTCAATGAGTTAAAACATAAAATAATGCCGTGCGAGGGGGTTGCACCCACCGAATAGTTTGCATAGAATGGCGCCCGCTCCACAGCGAACACCGGAAACGGTAAACGGTGTGAGGCGAGGTCAACGCAGCTAAGCTCAGGTTTTTAATGAGAAAAATGCTTGACAGAAGGCTGGCATGATGTAGAATGCCGGCTCGCTTAGGAGGGGTTCCCGAGCGGCCAAAGGGATCAGACTGTAAATCTGACGTCTACGACTTCGAAGGTTCGAATCCTTCCCCCTCCACCATTTTTAGCGAGAGCTGTAAGCCTCGCGGGTATAGTTTAGTGGTAGAACCTCAGCCTTCCAAGCTGATGATGCGGGTTCGATTCCCGCTACCCGCTCCAAGTTTACAGGTTTTGCACAGTGTTACGCTCTTGTAGCTCAGTTGGTAGAGCACACCCTTGGTAAGGGTGAGGTCAGCGGTTCAAATCCGCTCAAGAGCTCCATATAACAAGGCAGATATGAAAATATCTGCCTTTGTTTTAGGTGGTAGTGGTTGCGCCTGATTGGGTTTCTGAAGGTTGTCGGTATCGTGAATGCCGGCGTTGCAGCCAGGATTGCCTCGTAAGTGTTGTAAAGTCTTTTTCGGGTCGGCATAATGGTCGGCCTGATTTTGTTTTAGGTCAGTAGCTCAATTGGCAGAGCGACGGTCTCCAAAACCGTAGGTTGGGGGTTCGATTCCCTCCTGACCTGCCAGATTCACTCGGTGTGTCTGGCTTTCTTTTCACAGGATCTTCATAGATGACTCCTAAAGCTGAAGCTCAAGGCTCTCGTTTCGACCTCCTCAAGTGGCTTGTAGTAGTCGCTCTGGTGGTTGTTGGCGTTGTTGGCAATCAGTACTTTTCTGCTTCGCCGATCCTGTACCGCGTACTCGCATTGCTTGCCATTGCTGCCGTAGCTGCCTTTGTAGGCCTGCAGACGGTCAAGGGCAAGTCTTTCTTTGTACTGGTTAAGGAAGCGCGCACCGAAATTCGTAAAGTCGTTTGGCCAACTCGCCAAGAAACCACGCAGACCACGTTGATCGTTGTGGCTGTTGTCCTGGTTATGGCGTTGCTGTTGTGGGGGCTCGATTCCCTGCTCGGCTGGCTTGTTTCCTTGATCGTCGGCTAAGGGTGTCCCGTGGCTAAGCGTTGGTATGTTGTGCATGCTTACTCCGGTTACGAGAAGCATGTAATGCGCTCGCTGATCGAGCGCGTAAAGCTGGCCGGTATGGAAGATGGCTTCGGCGAGATTCTGGTTCCCACTGAAGAAGTGGTTGAAATGCGCAATGGCCAGAAGCGCAAAAGCGAACGCAAGTTCTTCCCTGGCTATGTGCTGGTGCAGATGGATATGAACGAGGGTACTTGGCACTTGGTCAAGGACACTCCTCGGGTGATGGGTTTCATTGGCGGTACTGCCGATAAGCCTGCGCCAATTACCGATAAAGAAGCAGAAGCGATTCTGCGTCGTGTTGCCGATGGCAGCGACAAGCCGAAGCCGAAGACGTTGTTCGAGCCGGGTGAGTCGGTGCGCGTCAATGACGGTCCGTTCGCAGACTTTACCGGTGTTGTTGAAGAAGTTAACTACGAAAAGAGCCGGATCCAGGTCGCAGTGCTCATTTTCGGTCGCTCTACTCCGGTGGAGCTCGAGTTCAGCCAGGTCGAAAAGGTCTAGTTGAACAAAAATCCCAACCCCGCAGCCGTAGGCTGTGGGGTTTTGTCGTCACTGGGATAAACGCGCAAGTAACCGGGGAGCCTCTCGAGGCGTTCGAACCCGTAATTGGAGTGCCTCATGGCCAAGAAGATTACCGCTTACATCAAGCTGCAAGTGAAGGCCGCTCAGGCTAACCCAAGCCCACCTGTTGGTCCTGCTCTGGGTCAGCACGGCGTGAACATCATGGAATTCTGCAAGGCTTTCAACGCCCGTACTCAGGGTCTTGAGCCAGGTCTGCCGACTCCAGTGATCATCACTGTCTACAGCGACCGTAGCTTCACTTTCGAAACCAAATCCACCCCTGCTTCGGTTCTGCTGAAGAAGGCGGCCGGTCTGACCAGCGGTTCCGCTCGTCCGAACACCGTTAAGGTTGGCACCGTGACTCGTGCTCAGCTGGAAGAAATCGCGAAAACCAAAAACGCGGATCTGACTGCAGCTGATATGGAAGCAGCCGTGCGTACCATCGCCGGTTCTGCTCGTAGCATGGGCCTTAACGTGGAGGGTGTGTAATGGCTAAGCTGACCAAGCGTCAAAAGGCTATCGCCGGCAAAATCGAAGCAGGCAAGGCCTACAACTTTGTAGACGCCGCTGCCCTGCTGGCCGAGCTGTCGACTGTCAAGTTCAGCGAGTCGTTCGACGTAGCTGTAAACCTGGGTGTTGACCCGCGTAAATCCGACCAGGTCGTTCGTAGCGCTACTGTGCTGCCACACGGCACTGGCAAGACCGTTCGCGTTGCTGTGTTCACCCAGGGTCCAGCTGCTGAAGCCGCTCTGGCTGCCGGCGCTGACCGTGTAGGCATGGACGACCTGGCTGCCGAAATGAAAGGCGGCGACCTGAACTATGACGTAGTGATCGCATCCCCGGATGCAATGCGCGTTGTAGGTCAGTTGGGTCAGATCCTCGGTCCACGTGGCCTGATGCCTAACCCTAAAGTCGGCACCGTAACTCCAGACGTAGCTACCGCGGTTAAAAACGCCAAGGCTGGTCAGGTTCGTTATCGCACCGACAAAAACGGCATTATCCACACTTCCGTTGGCAAGATCGGCTTCGATGCCGTCAAGCTGAAGGAAAACGTTGAAGCCCTGATCGCTGATCTGAAGCGTATCAAGCCAGCTTCCTCGAAAGGCATTTACGTCAAGCGCGTTACCCTGAGCACCACTATGGGCCCAGGTCTGGTCATCGACCAAAGCTCGCTCGACGCGTAAGACACAGATTGGCGCGAGCGATCGCGCCAATTGAAAAATTGGGGTCCCTGCCTGGCGGGGGCTATCCAAGACCGTAGGCGACGCAAGTCTTAAACCTCAAGCCTACGCAGATGGTGCTCCCGGTTCCTTACCGAATCAGACACCAAAACGACATCCGGTTTCGACCAGATGAAACGGTAACAAGCAGGAGTTAAACCCGTGGCAATTAAACTCGAAGACAAGAAGGCCATCGTCGCTGAAGTCAACGAGGCTGCCAAAGTCGCTCTGTCCGCTGTCGTGGCTGATGCCCGTGGCGTAACAGTAGGCGCGATGACCGGACTCCGTAAAGAGGCTCGTGAAGCTGGCGTTTACGTACGTGTTGTACGTAACACCCTGCTCAAGCGCGCTGTTGCTGACACTGAATTCAGTGTCCTCAACGACGTGTTCACTGGCCCTACCCTGATTGCGTTCTCCAAAGAACATCCAGGCGCTGCTGCCCGGATCTTCAAGGAATTCGCAAAGGGTCAGGACAAGTTCGAGATCAAGGCAGCTGCGTTCGAGGGCAAGTTCCTCGCAGCTAACCAAATCGACGTACTGGCAACTCTGCCGACCCGTGACGAAGCAATTTCTCAGCTGATGAGCGTGATTCAAGGCGCTACCAGCAAGTTGGCTCGTACTCTGGCGGCAATTCGCGACCAGAAAGAAGCTGCTGCAGCCTAAGGCTCGTCAACTTCTCGCGTTTTTTGTTTTTTTCGATGGTCGCGTAGGCCGTCCCCAATATCAGGAATTAGATTCATGTCTATCTCTCAGAACGATATCCTTGAAGCAGTTGGCAACATGTCCGTAATGGAAGTTGTTGAGCTGATCAAAGCTTTCGAAGAAAAATTCGGTGTTACCGCTGCTGCTGCATCGGCTGGTCCAGCTGTTGCTGCTGCCGTTGCTGAAGAGCAAACCGAATTCAACGTCATGCTGACCGAAGCTGGCGAGAAGAAAGTTAACGTGATCAAGGCTGTACGTGAACTGACCGGTCTGGGCTTGAAAGAAGCCAAGGCTGTAGTTGACGGCGCACCTGCCATGGTTCTGGAAGCTGTTGCCAAAGACGCAGCTGACAAAGCCAAAGCAGCTCTGGAAGAAGCAGGCGCTAAAGTCGAGCTGAAGTAAGCATCGACTTTGCTCCTCCAGCCCGAGCGTTAAGCGACAGGCTGATGGCTGGTGGCTCTTGCCACCGGCCTTTTTCCGTTATTGGCAGCCGACTGGGTCGGTGTCGATAACGTGCTGTAACCACCCGATGTGGTGGCGCAAACCATGGGGTTTGCACGATTTTCTGGCTGCTCCCGTCGGGAGGGGCCAAACAAGCAGGTGACCAAGCTGGGGAACGCTGATGGCTTACTCATATACTGAGAAAAAACGTATCCGCAAGGACTTTAGCAAGTTGCCGGACGTCATGGATGTGCCGTACCTCCTGGCCATCCAGCTGGATTCGTATCGTGAATTCTTGCAAGCGGGAGCGACTAAAGATCAGTTCCGCGACGTGGGCCTGCATGCGGCCTTCAAATCCGTTTTCCCGATCATCAGCTACTCCGGCAATGCTGCGCTGGAGTACGTCGGTTATCGCCTGGGCGAACCGGCATTTGATGTCAAAGAATGCGTATTGCGCGGTGTAACTTACGCCGTACCTTTGCGGGTAAAAGTGCGCCTGATCATTTTCGACAAAGAATCGTCGAACAAAGCGATCAAGGACATCAAAGAGCAAGAAGTCTACATGGGTGAAATCCCCCTGATGACTGAGAACGGTACCTTCGTAATCAACGGTACCGAGCGTGTAATCGTTTCCCAGCTGCACCGTTCCCCGGGCGTGTTCTTCGACCACGACCGTGGCAAGACGCACAGCTCCGGTAAACTGCTGTACTCCGCGCGCATCATTCCTTACCGCGGTTCGTGGCTGGACTTCGAGTTCGACCCGAAAGACTGCGTATTCGTGCGTATCGACCGTCGTCGCAAGCTGCCAGCCTCGGTACTGCTGCGCGCGCTGGGCTATACCACTGAAGAAGTGCTGGACGCGTTCTATACCACCAACGTATTCCACGTGAAGGGCGAGACCCTGAGCCTGGAGCTGGTGCCTCAGCGCCTGCGCGGTGAAATCGCTGTCCTCGATATTCAGGATGACAAAGGCAAGGTTATTGTCGAGCAGGGTCGTCGTATTACCGCTCGCCACATCAACCAGCTGGAAAAAGCCGGGATCAAAGAGCTGGATGTGCCTCTGGACTATGTCCTGGGTCGTACAACCGCCAAGGTCATCGTGCACCCGGCAACCGGCGAAATCCTGGCAGAGTGCAACACCGAGCTGAACACTGAGATCCTGGCCAAAATCGCCAAGGCTCAGGTTGTTCGCATCGAAACTCTGTACACCAACGATATCGACTGCGGTCCGTTCGTCTCCGACACCCTGAAGATCGACTCCACCAGCAACCAACTGGAAGCACTGGTCGAGATCTATCGCATGATGCGTCCTGGCGAGCCGCCAACCAAGGACGCTGCCGAGACCCTGTTCAACAACCTGTTCTTCAGCCCTGAGCGCTATGACCTGTCTGCAGTCGGCCGGATGAAGTTCAACCGTCGTATCGGTCGTACCGAGATCGAAGGTTCGGGCGTGCTGTGCAAGGAAGACATCGTCGCGGTACTGAAGACCCTGGTCGACATCCGTAACGGTAAAGGCATCGTCGATGACATCGACCACCTGGGTAACCGTCGTGTTCGCTGCGTAGGCGAAATGGCCGAGAACCAGTTCCGTGTTGGCCTGGTACGTGTTGAGCGTGCGGTCAAAGAGCGTCTGTCGATGGCTGAAAGCGAAGGCCTGATGCCGCAAGACCTGATCAACGCCAAGCCAGTGGCTGCGGCGGTGAAAGAGTTCTTCGGTTCCAGCCAGCTGTCCCAGTTCATGGACCAGAACAACCCGCTGTCCGAGATCACCCACAAGCGTCGTGTTTCCGCACTCGGCCCTGGCGGTCTGACTCGTGAGCGTGCCGGCTTTGAAGTGCGTGACGTACACCCGACGCACTACGGTCGTGTTTGCCCGATCGAAACGCCGGAAGGTCCGAACATCGGCCTGATCAACTCCCTGGCTGCCTATGCGCGCACCAACCAGTACGGCTTCCTCGAGAGCCCGTACCGTGTGGTGAAAGACGCTCTGGTCACCGACGAGATCGTGTTCCTGTCCGCCATCGAAGAAGCCGATCACGTGATCGCTCAGGCTTCGGCCACGATGAACGACAAGAAAGTCCTGATCGACGAGCTGGTAGCTGTTCGTCACCTGAACGAATTCACCGTCAAGGCGCCGGAAGACGTCACTTTGATGGACGTTTCGCCGAAGCAGGTAGTTTCGGTTGCTGCGTCGCTGATTCCGTTCCTCGAGCACGACGACGCCAACCGTGCGTTGATGGGTTCGAACATGCAGCGTCAAGCTGTACCAACCCTGCGCGCCGACAAGCCGCTGGTAGGTACCGGCATGGAGCGTAACGTAGCCCGTGACTCCGGCGTTTGCGTCGTGGCTCGTCGTGGCGGCGTGATCGACTCCGTCGACGCCAGCCGTATCGTGGTTCGTGTTGCCGATGACGAAGTTGAAACCGGTGAAGCCGGTGTCGACATCTACAACCTGACCAAATACACCCGCTCCAACCAGAACACCTGCATCAACCAGCGTCCGCTGGTGCGTAAGGGTGATCGGGTTCAGCGTAGCGACATCATGGCCGACGGCCCGTCCACCGACATGGGTGAACTGGCTCTGGGTCAGAACATGCGCATCGCGTTCATGGCATGGAACGGCTTCAACTTCGAAGACTCCATCTGCCTGTCCGAGCGTGTTGTTCAGGAAGACCGTTTCACCACGATCCACATCCAGGAACTGACCTGTGTGGCCCGTGACACCAAGCTTGGCCCAGAGGAAATCACTGCCGACATCCCGAACGTGGGTGAAGCGGCTCTGAACAAGCTGGACGAAGCCGGTATCGTTTACGTAGGTGCTGAAGTTGGCGCAGGCGACATCCTGGTCGGTAAGGTCACTCCGAAAGGCGAGACCCAGCTGACTCCGGAAGAAAAACTGTTGCGTGCGATCTTCGGTGAAAAAGCCAGCGACGTTAAAGACACCTCCCTGCGTGTACCTACCGGTACCAAAGGTACTGTCATCGACGTACAGGTCTTCACCCGCGACGGCGTTGAGCGTGATGCTCGTGCCCTGTCGATCGAGAAGTCCCAGCTGGACGAGATCCGCAAGGACCTGAACGAAGAGTTCCGTATCGTTGAAGGTGCTACTTTCGAACGTCTGCGTTCCGCTCTGGTCGGCCACAAAGCCGAAGGCGGCGCCGGTCTGAAGAAAGGCCAGGACATCACCGACGAAGTTCTCGACGGTCTTGAGCACGGCCAGTGGTTCAAACTGCGCATGGCTGAAGATGCTCTGAACGAGCAGCTCGAGAAGGCTCAGGCCTACATCGTTGATCGTCGCCGTCTGCTGGACGACAAGTTCGAAGACAAGAAGCGCAAACTGCAGCAGGGCGATGACCTGGCTCCAGGCGTGCTGAAAATCGTCAAGGTTTACCTGGCAATCCGTCGTCGCATCCAGCCGGGCGACAAGATGGCCGGTCGTCACGGTAACAAAGGTGTGGTCTCCGTGATCATGCCGGTTGAAGACATGCCGCACGATGCCAATGGCACCCCGGTCGACGTCGTCCTCAACCCGTTGGGCGTACCTTCGCGTATGAACGTCGGTCAGATCCTTGAAACCCACCTGGGCCTCGCGGCCAAGGGTCTGGGCGAGAAGATCAACCGCATGGTTGAAGAGCAGCGCAAGGTTGCCGAGCTGCGCAAATTCCTGCACGAGATCTATAACGAGATCGGCGGTCGTCAGGAAAGCCTCGATGACTTCTCGGACCAGGAAATCCTGGACCTGGCTCAAAACCTGCGTGGCGGCGTTCCAATGGCCACTCCAGTGTTCGACGGCGCCAAGGAAAGCGAAATCAAGGCCATGCTGAAACTGGCGGACCTGCCAGAAAGCGGCCAGATGCAGCTGACCGACGGCCGTACCGGCAACAAGTTCGAGCGCCCGGTTACCGTTGGCTACATGTACATGCTGAAGCTGAACCACTTGGTAGACGACAAGATGCACGCTCGTTCTACCGGTTCGTACAGCCTGGTTACCCAGCAGCCGCTGGGTGGTAAGGCGCAGTTCGGTGGTCAGCGTTTCGGGGAGATGGAGGTCTGGGCACTGGAAGCATACGGTGCCGCTTACACTCTGCAAGAAATGCTCACAGTGAAGTCGGACGATGTGAACGGCCGTACCAAGATGTACAAGAACATCGTGGATGGCGATCACCGTATGGAGCCGGGCATGCCCGAGTCCTTCAACGTGTTGATCAAGGAAATTCGTTCCCTCGGCATCGATATCGATCTGGAAACCGAATAACACGTGACGCGAATCGAGAGCGGGGCTGGATTGCCCGCTCTCTGCTCCGCCAGGAGGAAAGGCCTTGAAAGACCTACTGAATTTGCTGAAAAACCAGGGTCAAGTCGAAGAGTTCGACGCCATCCGTATCGGATTGGCATCGCCTGAGATGATCCGTTCGTGGTCGTTCGGTGAAGTTAAAAAGCCGGAAACCATCAACTACCGTACGTTCAAACCTGAGCGTGACGGCCTGTTCTGCGCCAAGATCTTTGGCCCGGTAAAGGATTACGAGTGCCTGTGCGGTAAGTACAAGCGCTTGAAGCACCGTGGTGTGATCTGCGAGAAGTGCGGCGTTGAAGTCGCGCTGGCAAAAGTTCGTCGTGAGCGCATGGCGCACATCGAACTGGCCTCGCCGGTTGCCCACATCTGGTTCCTGAAATCGCTGCCGTCTCGTATCGGCTTGCTGATGGACATGACCCTGCGTGATATCGAACGCGTTCTCTACTTCGAGAGCTACGTCGTTATCGATCCAGGCATGACCACCCTTGAAAAAGGTCAGCTGCTGAACGACGAGCAGTACTTCGAAGCGCTGGAAGAGTTCGGCGACGATTTCGATGCCCGCATGGGTGCCGAAGCTGTCCGCGAACTGCTGCACGCTATCGACCTGGAGCACGAGATTGGCCGCCTGCGTGAAGAGATTCCGCAAACCAACTCCGAAACCAAGATCAAGAAGCTGTCCAAGCGTCTGAAGTTGATGGAAGCCTTCCAGGGTTCCGGCAACCTGCCAGAGTGGATGGTGCTGACCGTTCTGCCGGTTCTGCCGCCAGATCTGCGTCCACTGGTCCCGCTCGATGGCGGTCGCTTCGCGACTTCCGACCTCAACGATCTGTATCGTCGAGTGATCAACCGTAACAACCGTTTGAAGCGCCTGCTGGATCTGTCCGCTCCGGACATCATCGTGCGCAACGAAAAGCGTATGTTGCAGGAAGCTGTCGACGCATTGCTCGACAACGGTCGTCGTGGCCGCGCTATCACCGGTTCCAACAAGCGTCCTCTGAAATCCCTGGCTGACATGATCAAGGGTAAGCAAGGTCGTTTCCGTCAGAACTTGCTCGGTAAGCGTGTTGACTACTCCGGTCGTTCGGTAATTACCGTAGGTCCGACCCTGCGTCTGCACCAGTGCGGTCTGCCGAAGAAGATGGCTCTCGAGCTGTTCAAGCCGTTCATTTTCGGCAAGCTTGAAATGCGTGGTCTCGCTACCACCATCAAGGCTGCCAAGAAGATGGTCGAGCGCGAGCTGCCAGAGGTTTGGGACGTTCTCGCTGAAGTGATTCGCGAACACCCGGTTCTTCTCAACCGTGCACCGACCCTTCACCGTCTGGGTATCCAGGCGTTTGAACCGGTACTGATCGAAGGCAAGGCTATCCAGCTGCACCCTCTGGTCTGCGCCGCGTACAACGCCGACTTCGACGGCGACCAAATGGCCGTGCACGTACCGCTGACGCTGGAAGCCCAGCTCGAAGCGCGTGCGTTGATGATGTCGACCAACAACATTCTGTCGCCAGCCAACGGTGAGCCAATCATCGTTCCGTCGCAGGACGTTGTATTGGGTCTGTACTACATGACTCGTGAAGCGATCAACGCCAAGGGCGAAGGTCGTGTGTTCGCGGATCTGCAGGAAGTTGACCGTGTGTTCCGTGCCGGCGAAGCCGCACTGCACGCCAAGGTCAAAGTCCGGATCAACGAAACCGTCAACGACCGTGATGGCGGCAGCGTGACCAACACCCGTATCGTCGACACCACTGTCGGCCGTGCGCTGTTGTTCCAGGTTGTGCCAAAGGGTCTGTCGTACGACGTCGTCAACCTGCCGATGAAGAAAAAGGCGATCTCCAAGCTGATCAACCAGTGCTACCGCGTGGTTGGTCTGAAAGAGACCGTGATCTTCGCTGACCAGTTGATGTACACCGGTTTTGCCTATTCGACCATTTCCGGCGTTTCCATCGGTGTTAACGACTTCGTTATCCCGGATGAAAAAGCCCGCATCATCGGTGCAGCCACCGACGAAGTGAAAGAGATCGAAAGTCAGTACGCCTCCGGCCTGGTAACCCAGGGCGAGAAGTACAACAAAGTGATCGACCTTTGGTCCAAGGCGAACGACGAAGTTTCCAAGGCGATGATGGCCAACCTCTCGAAAGAGAAAGTCATCGACCGTCATGGCGTCGAAGTCGACCAGGAATCCTTCAACTCGATGTACATGATGGCTGACTCTGGTGCGCGGGGTTCCGCAGCACAGATTCGTCAGCTGGCCGGTATGCGTG
Source organism: Pseudomonas sp. GM74 (assembly GCF_000282455.1). Classification (GTDB taxonomy): domain Bacteria; phylum Pseudomonadota; class Gammaproteobacteria; order Pseudomonadales; family Pseudomonadaceae; genus Aquipseudomonas. The sequence continues at coordinate 71,185 of NZ_AKJG01000161.1, read as the reverse complement.
GCCTGATGGCCAAGCCGGACGGTTCCATCATTGAAACGCCGATTACCGCGAACTTCCGTGAAGGTTTGAGCGTACTCCAGTACTTCATCTCCACTCACGGTGCTCGTAAGGGTCTTGCGGATACCGCGTTGAAAACGGCGAACTCGGGTTACCTGACTCGTCGTCTGGTAGACGTGGCGCAGGATCTGGTTGTAACCGAGATCGATTGCGGCACCGAACACGGTCTGCTGATGACTCCGCACATTGAAGGCGGTGACGTTGTAGAGCCGTTGGGTGAGCGCGTATTGGGTCGAGTTATCGCCCGTGACGTATTCAAGCCAGGTACCGAGGACGTCATCGTTCCTGCCGGCACCCTGGTAGACGAGAAGTGGGTCGAGTTCATCGAGCTCAACAGCATCGACGAAGTGATCGTACGTTCGCCGATCAGCTGCGAAACCCGTTTCGGTATCTGCGCCAAGTGCTACGGCCGCGACCTGGCTCGTGGTCACCAGGTGAACATCGGTGAAGCGGTCGGCGTTATCGCTGCCCAGTCCATCGGTGAGCCGGGTACCCAGCTGACGATGCGTACGTTCCACATCGGTGGTGCGGCAAGCCGGACCTCCGCTGCGGACAGCGTCCAGGTGAAGAATGGCGGTACCGTTCGTCTGCACAATTTGAAGCACGTGGAACGAGTTGATGGTCACCTGGTTGCCGTGTCCCGTTCCGGTGAGCTGGCCATCGCTGATGACTTCGGTCGTGAGCGTGAGCGTTACAAGCTGCCGTACGGTGCCGTGATTTCGGTTAAAGAAGGTGACAAGGTCGAAGCTGGCGCCATTGTGGCCAAGTGGGATCCGCACACTCACCCGATCGTTACCGAAATGAAAGGTACCGTGACCTACGTGGGCATGGAAGAAGGCATCACGATCAAGCGTCAGACCGACGAATTGACCGGTATGACCAACATTGAAGTACTCGACGCCAAAGACCGTCCAGCTGCCGGTAAGGACATCCGTCCTGCCGTGAAGATGGTCGACGACAACGGCAAGGATCTGTTGCTGCCAGGCACTGACGTTATCGCTCAGTACTTCCTGCCAGCCAACGCCCTGGTCGGTGTGGCGGATGGCGCGAAGATCGCGATCGGTGATGTTATCGCTCGTATCCCGCAAGAGACTTCGAAAACTCGCGACATCACCGGTGGTCTGCCGCGTGTTGCCGACTTGTTCGAAGCCCGTCGTCCGAAAGAAGCGTCGATTCTGGCTGAAGTCAGCGGCACCATCGCGTTCGGTAAAGAGACCAAGGGCAAGCGCCGTCTGGTTATCACCCCGAACGACGGTAGCGATCCGTACGAAGAGCTGATTCCGAAGTGGCGTCACCTGAACGTGTTCGAAGGCGAACAGGTAAACCGCGGCGAAGTTATCTCCGACGGTCCTAGCGATCCACACGACATCCTGCGTCTGCTGGGTGTGAGTGCGCTGGCCAAGTACATCGTCAACGAGATCCAGGACGTTTACCGTCTGCAAGGCGTGAAGATCAACGACAAGCACATCGAGACCATCCTGCGTCAGATGCTGCGTAAAGTTGAGATCGCTGAATCCGGCGATTCCAGTTTCATCAAGGGCGACCAGATGGAATTGACTCACGTGCTGGTAGAGAACGAACGTCTGAGCGGCGAAGACAAGTTTGTCTCCAAGTTCACTCGCGTTCTGCTGGGTATCACCAAGGCGTCGTTGTCCACCGAATCGTTCATCTCGGCGGCTTCCTTCCAGGAAACCACTCGCGTACTGACCGAGGCGGCGGTAACCGGCAAGCGCGATTACCTGCGCGGCCTGAAAGAAAACGTGGTCGTGGGTCGTCTGATCCCGGCTGGTACCGGCCTGGCTTATCACAGCGAGCGTAAGCGCCGCCGTGATGCAGACAAGCCGTTGCGCGTAAGCGCCAGTGAAGTGGAAGCTGCACTGACCGAAGCGCTGAACTCGAGCGGTAACTGAGTTCTGCGGTAAATGAGTGTGAGGCCCTGGTCACTCCGTTCATCGAATCGAGACAAATTGTCGAGATTGGATGAGCGGGGAGGGCGGGGCCTTGCCTTGACTGGGGACAAGATCCTCTTTAGACTCTTGTACCCCTAAATTTGGCGGGAACTCGTTCCTGCCATTTTGCTTTTCTTGCAAGACAATAGCGTCGCAAGACAACAGTGGAGCTAGTAGATGGCAACTATCAACCAGCTGGTACGTCAGCCGCGTAAGCGTATCGTCGAGAAATCCGACGTGCCTGCGCTGCAGAACTGCCCGCAACGCCGTGGCGTGTGCACCCGTGTGTACACCACCACGCCGAAAAAACCTAACTCGGCACTGCGTAAAGTATGCCGTGTGCGCCTGACCAACGGTTTCGAGGTTTCCTCGTACATCGGCGGTGAAGGCCACAACCTGCAAGAGCACAGCGTGGTACTGATCCGCGGCGGTCGTGTAAAAGACTTGCCAGGTGTTCGTTACCACACCGTTCGCGGTTCGTTGGATACTTCCGGTGTTAAAGGTCGTAACCAGGGTCGTTCGAAGTACGGTACCAAGCGTCCGAAGTAATCGGCCGTTTTGCAGTTTTTCATTTTATTGAGTCGATAAGAGTAAGGTCGGGCACGCATCCACAGGAGCTGTCCCGGGCTAACCTGAAGACCGTTTGAGGGCTTATCAATGCCAAGACGTCGCGTAGCAGCCAAGCGTGAGATTCTGGACGATCCGAAATACGGAAGCCAAATCCTCGCCAAATTCATGAACCACGTAATGGAAAGCGGCAAGAAAGCCGTTGCCGAGCGTATCGTTTATGGTGCCCTGGATACCGTGAAGGCTCGTAAGGCCGGCACCGATCCCCTGGAACTCTTCGAAAAAGCACTCGACGCCATCGCTCCGCTGGTCGAAGTGAAGTCGCGCCGCGTTGGTGGTGCTACTTACCAGGTTCCGGTCGAGGTTCGTCCTTCCCGTCGTAACGCTCTGGCAATGCGCTGGTTGGTAGACTACGCCCGCAAGCGCGGCGAGAAGTCTATGGCTCTGCGTTTGGCTGGCGAACTGTTGGACGCTGCCGAAGGTAAAGGTGCTGCAGTTAAGAAGCGTGAAGACGTTCACCGTATGGCTGAAGCCAACAAGGCTTTCTCGCACTACCGCTTCTAATTTTAGCGTCACTAATTTTGCGAGGGCTTTATGGCTCGTACAACACCGATTAATCGCTACCGTAACATTGGTATCGTTGCACACGTGGATGCTGGTAAAACCACCACCACCGAGCGCGTCCTTTTTTACACTGGCAAAAGTCACAAAATGGGCGAGGTGCATGACGGCGCCGCGACCACAGACTGGATGGTGCAGGAGCAGGAGCGTGGTATTACCATTACTTCTGCTGCCATTACCGCCTTCTGGCAGGGTTCCGCCAAGCAGCACAAAGACCAGTACCGTTTCAACGTCATCGATACCCCGGGCCACGTAGACTTCACTATTGAAGTTGAGCGTTCCCTGCGTGTACTCGACGGCGCGGTCGTTGTGTTCTGCGGTACTTCCGGCGTTGAGCCTCAGTCCGAAACCGTATGGCGTCAAGCCAACAAGTACGGTGTTCCACGTATCGTTTACGTGAACAAGATGGACCGTGCCGGTGCGAACTTCCTGCGCGTGATCGCTCAGATCAAGCAGCGTCTGGGTCACACTCCGGTGCCTATCCAGCTGGCTATCGGTTCCGAAGACAACTTCCAGGGTCAGATCGATCTGATGACCATGGAAGCCGTTTACTGGAACGATGCCGACAAGGGTATGACTCCTCGTCGTGAAGCCATCCCTGCTGAACTGCAGGAGCTGGCTGAAGAGTGGCGCAACAACATGGTTGAGGCTGCGGCCGAAGCCAGCGAAGAACTGATGAACAAGTACCTTGAAGGTGAAGAGCTCACCATCGAGGAGATCAAGGGTGCTCTGCGTCAGCGTACTATCGCTGGTGAGATCGTTCTGGCTGTTTGCGGTTCTTCTTTCAAGAACAAGGGTGTTCCCCTGGTTCTCGACGCCGTTATCGACTACCTGCCGGCTCCAACCGACATTCCTGCCATCAAGGGTACTGACCCGGATGACGAGGAAAAGCAAATGGAGCGTCATGCAGACGACAACGAGCCGTTCTCGGCTCTGGCGTTCAAGATCGCTACCGACCCATTCGTGGGTACCTTGACTTTCGTCCGTGTTTACTCGGGCGTGTTGGCCTCCGGCGACGGCGTGATCAACTCGGTCAAAGGCAAGAAAGAGCGCGTGGGTCGTATGGTGCAAATGCACGCAAACGCCCGCGAAGAGATCAAGGAAGTTCGCGCTGGCGACATCGCGGCCCTGATCGGCATGAAGGACGTCACCACTGGTGAAACCTTGTGCAACGCTGACAAGCCAATCATCCTGGTTCGCATGGACTTCCCGGAGCCGGTTATTTCGGTTGCCGTAGAGCCTAAGACCAAGGATGACCAGGAAAAAATGGGTATCGCTCTGGGCAAGCTTGCTCAGGAAGACCCGTCTTTCCGCGTCAAGACTGATGAAGAGACTGGTCAGACGATCATCTCTGGCATGGGCGAGTTGCACCTGGACATCCTGGTTGACCGGATGCGCCGTGAGTTCAACGTCGAAGCCAACATCGGTAAGCCTCAGGTTTCGTATCGTGAGCGCATCACGAAGAATTGCGAAATCGAAGGCAAGTTCGTTCGTCAGTCCGGCGGTCGTGGCCAGTTCGGCCATTGCTGGATCCGTTTTGCTCCTGCTGACGAAGGTCAGGAAGGTCTGCAATTCGTGAACGAAGTAGTGGGTGGTGTGGTTCCTAAGGAATACATCCCGGCTATCCAGAAGGGTATCGAAGAGCAGATGAAGAACGGCGTAGTTGCCGGCTATCCGCTGATCGGCCTGAAGGCTACCGTGTTTGATGGTTCTTACCACGACGTCGACTCGAACGAGATGGCGTTTAAGGTGGCTGCTTCCATGGCGACCAAGCAACTGGCCCAGAAGGGCGGTGGTGAGTTGCTCGAGCCGATCATGGCGGTAGAGGTTGTTACGCCTGAAGACTATATGGGTGACGTGATGGGCGACCTTAACCGTCGTCGCGGCATGATTCTGGGTATGGAAGACACGGTCTCCGGTAAGGTGATCCGTGCTGAAGTTCCGTTGGGCGAGATGTTCGGTTATGCGACCGACGTTCGTTCGATGTCCCAGGGTCGCGCAAGCTACTCTATGGAATTCAAAAAATACAATACAGCTCCGTCGCACATCGTCGAAACTGTAACCAAAAAACAAGGCTGATTCAGTCCTTTAGGCAAGGAGTTAATTGTCGTGGCTAAAGAAAAATTTGATCGTTCCCTACCGCACGTCAACGTTGGCACCATCGGTCACGTTGACCACGGTAAAACCACTCTGACCGCAGCTCTGACTCGCGTTTGCTCCGAAGTTTTCGGTTCCGCAATCGTTGATTTCGATAAAATCGACAGCGCTCCAGAAGAAAAAGCTCGTGGTATCACCATCAACACCGCGCACGTCGAGTACAACTCGAAGATCCGTCACTACGCTCACGTTGACTGCCCAGGTCACGCTGACTATGTGAAGAACATGATCACCGGTGCTGCCCAGATGGACGGCGCGATCCTGGTTTGCTCGGCCGCTGATGGTCCGATGCCACAAACCCGTGAGCACATCCTGCTGTCCCGTCAGGTAGGCGTTCCGTACATCGTGGTTTTCCTGAACAAGGCTGACCTGGTAGACGACGCTGAGCTGCTGGAACTGGTCGAGATGGAAGTTCGCGACCTGCTGTCCACCTACGACTTCCCGGGCGATGACACTCCAATCATCATCGGTTCGGCTCGTATGGCGCTGGAAGGCAAAGACGACAACGAAATGGGCACCACTGCCGTTCGTAAACTGGTTGAAACCCTGGATAGCTACATCCCAGAACCAGAGCGTGCTATCGACAAGCCATTCCTGATGCCAATCGAAGACGTATTCTCGATCTCGGGTCGTGGTACTGTTGTGACTGGTCGTATCGAGCGCGGTATCGTTCGCGTTCAAGATGCACTGGAAATCGTTGGTCTGCGTGACACCACCACCACCACCTGCACTGGTGTTGAAATGTTCCGCAAGCTGCTCGACGAAGGTCGTGCTGGCGAGAACTGCGGCGTTCTGCTGCGTGGTACCAAGCGTGACGACGTTGAGCGTGGCCAGGTTCTGGTTAAGCCAGGTTCGGTTAAGCCGCACACCAAGTTCACCGCAGAAGTTTACGTTCTGAGCAAGGAAGAAGGCGGTCGTCACACTCCGTTCTTCAAAGGCTACCGTCCACAGTTCTACTTCCGTACTACTGACGTGACTGGTAACTGCCAGCTGCCAGAAGGCGTTGAAATGGTAATGCCAGGTGACAACATCCAGATGGAAGTTACCCTGATCAAGACCATCGCAATGGAAGACGGCCTGCGTTTCGCTATCCGTGAAGGCGGTCGTACCGTCGGCGCTGGCGTCGTAGCCAAAATCATCGAGTAAGCATCTCTTTTGAGATAGCTTCGATGCTTTGAAAAGCCCCCGCTCAGCGGGGGCTTTTTTATTGGGTTGACACCCATCTGGGGCGTCTATAGAATTGCGCCTCCTTTTAACGGGCGTATTGCGCCCGGTGGGAATAGCAGCCGGAGTCTGAAATCCAATGCAAAATCAGCAAATCCGTATCAGGTTGAAGGCTTTCGACCATCGCCTGATCGACCAATCAACCCAGGAAATCGTGGAAACCGCGAAACGTACTGGTGCTCAAGTGCGTGGTCCAATTCCACTGCCTACCCGTAAAGAGCGGTTCACCGTTCTGGTCTCCCCGCACGTCAACAAAGACGCGCGTGACCAGTACGAGATCCGTACTCATAAGCGCGTTCTGGACATCGTCCAGCCAACGGATAAAACCGTTGATGCTCTTATGAAGCTTGATCTTGCGGCCGGTGTGGAAGTGCAGATCAGCCTCGGCTAAGACTCGGTCTTAGTCGTGTAACGCTCTGAAATGGGCGGCCATAGCGGGTGAAAGCCCCGTACACTCATGAGGTTTACAACATGACTATTGGTGTAGTCGGTCGTAAATGCGGTATGACCCGTATTTTCACCGAAGAAGGTGTCTCCATTCCGGTCACGGTCATTGAGATCGAGCCGAATCGCGTCACCCAGTTCAAAACTGAAGAGACCGATGGCTATCGTGCAGTGCAAGTCACTGTCGGCGAGCGTCGTGCTTCGCGTGTAACAGCAGCTCAGGCTGGCCACTTCGCTAAAGCGAACGTTGCCGCTGGTCGTACCGTAATGGAATTCCGCCTTGAAGAAGGCGAGTACCAGGCCGGCGATCTGATCAACGCTGAAATCTTCGCCGCTGGTCAACTGGTTGATGTAACCGGTCAGTCCAAGGGTAAAGGCTTCCAGGGTACGATCAAGCGTTGGAATTTCCGCGGGCAAGATAACACCCACGGTAACTCCGTATCCCACCGCGTTCCAGGCTCTATCGGCCAGTGCCAGACTCCTGGTCGTGTATTCAAGGGCAAAAAAATGTCCGGTCATATGGGCGCTGAGCGCGTGACCGTGCAGTCCCTCGAAGTAGTGCGCGTGGACGCTGAACGCAATCTGTTGTTGGTCAAGGGCGCTGTTCCTGGCGCTACTGGCGGCAACTTGGTTGTACGTCCAGCAGCCAAGGCTCGCGGTTAAGGGGAAGCTGACATGCAATTAAATGTAAATGACGCTCAAGCGATCGAAGTTTCCGAACTGACATTTGGCGGCGAATTCAACGAGACGCTGGTTCACCAAGCAGTCGTAGCCTACATGGCTGGCGGTCGTCAGGGTTCCAAGCAGCAAAAGACCCGTTCCGACGTTCGTGGTGGCGGTAAGCGCCCATGGCGTCAGAAAGGTACTGGCCGTGCTCGTGCCGGTACTATCCGTAGCCCAATCTGGCGTGGCGGCGGTACCACTTTCGCAGCTCGTCCTCAGGATCACTCCCAGAAGCTGAACAAGAAGATGTATCGCGCAGCAATGCGCTCCATCCTTGCTGAGCTGGTGCGTACTGATCGTCTGGTCGTGGTTCAGGATTTCGCCGTTGAAACGCCGAAAACCAAAGACCTGCTGGGCAAACTGAACAACATGAGCCTGACCGACGTTCTGATCGTGTCCGACGCTGTTGATCAGAACCTGTACCTGGCTGCTCGTAACCTGCCACACGTAGATGTACGTGACGTGCAAGGTTCCGATCCAGTTAGTCTGATCGCATACGACAAGGTGTTGATCACCGTGTCGGCCGTGAAGAAATTCGAGGAGCTGCTGGGATGAACCAGGAACGCGTATTTAAAGTTCTGCTTGGCCCGCACGTTTCCGAGAAGGCTACGGTTCTGGCAGACAAGAAAGGCCAGTTCGTTTTCAAGGTTGCTACCGACGCAACCAAGCTGGAAATCAAGAAGGCCGTCGAAAGCCTGTTCAGCGTGAAAGTAGAGCGTGTTACTACCCTGAATGTTCTGGGTAAGAGCAAGCGCACTGCTCGCGGTCTGGGCAAGCGTAATGACTGGAAGAAGGCAGTTATCTCCCTTCAGCCAGGCCAAGATCTCGATTTCAGCAGCAGTGCTGAGTAAGGAAGGGGTGCATCATGGCAATCGTTAAATGCAAACCGACTTCCCCTGGCCGCCGTTTTGTGGTCAAGGTGGTCAACCAGGAGCTGCATAAAGGCGCTCCTCACGCACCGCTGCTCGAGAAGAAATCGAAGTCTGGTGGTCGTAACAACAATGGCCGTATTACCACTCGTCACATCGGTGGTGGTCATAAGCAGCATTATCGTCTGGTCGACTTCCGTCGCAACGACAAAGATGGCATCTCTGCCACTGTCGAGCGTATCGAATACGATCCAAACCGTACTGCTCACATCGCTCTGCTGCTGTACGCAGATGGCGAGCGTCGCTACATCATCGCCCCTAAAGGCGTGAGCGCTGGCGACCAGCTGATCGCAGGTGCCCTGGCGCCGATCAAGCCGGGCAACGCTCTGCAACTGCGCAACATTCCAGTTGGTAGCACCGTACACGGCATCGAATTGAAGCCAGGTAAAGGCGCTCAGATCGCTCGTTCCGCTGGTGCTTCGGCTCAGTTGATCGCTCGTGAAGGCGTGTACGTTACCCTGCGTCTGCGTTCCGGTGAAATGCGTAAAGTCCTGGCTGAATGCCGTGCGACCCTGGGCGAAGTCTCGAACTCCGAGCACAGCCTGCGTTCGCTGGGTAAAGCTGGTGCCAAACGCTGGCGTGGCGTTCGCCCAACCGTTCGTGGTGTTGCCATGAACCCGGTTGACCACCCACATGGTGGTGGTGAAGGTCGTACCTCTGGTGGTCGTCATCCGGTATCGCCATGGGGCTTCCCGACTAAGGGCGCGAAGACTCGTGGTAATAAGCGTACCGACAAAATGATCGTCCGTCGTCGCAAGTAAATAGAGGGATACGACAGTGCCACGTTCTCTGAAAAAAGGTCCTTTTATCGATCTTCACCTACTGAAGAAGATCGAAGTGGCGGCGGAAAAGAACGATCGCAAACCGGTGAAAACCTGGTCGCGTCGTTCGATGATCCTGCCACAAATGGTCGGTCTGACCATCGCAGTACACAACGGTCGTCAGCACGTCCCAGTTCTCGTGAACGAAGACATGGTCGGCCACAAACTGGGCGAGTTCGCCGGTACCCGCACTTATCGCGGGCACGTGGCAGACAAGAAAGCCAAGCGTTAAGGGGTTAGGAAATGGAAGTAGCCGCTAAGTTGTCGGGCGCTCGAATCTCCGCCCAGAAAGCCCGCTTGGTCGCCGACCAGATCCGCGGGAAGAAGGTGGGCGAAGCGCTCAACCTGTTGGCTTTCAGCAGTAAGAAAGCCGCCGAGATCATGAAGAAAGTGCTGGAGTCGGCCGTAGCCAACGCCGAGCATAACGAAGGCGCAGACGTTGATGACCTGAAGGTCAGCACTGTTTTCGTCAACGAAGGGCGTTCGCTGAAGCGCATCATGCCACGTGCCAAAGGCCGTGCTGATCGCATCGTCAAGCGGTCTTGCCATATCACTGTCAAGGTTGCTGACAAGTAACGGAGTCGAAGAGATGGGTCAGAAAGTACATCCCATTGGCATTCGCCTGGGAATCGTCAAGGAGCACACCTCCGTCTGGTACGCAGACGGTCGGACTTATGCGGACTATTTGCTCGCAGATCTGAATGTGCGTGAGTACCTCCAAGACAAACTAAAAAGCGCGTCCGTAAGCCGTATCGATATCCATCGTCCGGCCCAAACTGCACGCATCACCATCCACACCGCTCGTCCAGGTATCGTTATCGGGAAGAAAGGTGAAGATGTTGAGAAACTGCGTCAGGACCTGACCAAGCAAATGGGTGTGCCTGTGCACATCAATATCGAAGAGATCCGTAAGCCGGAGCTCGACGGTATGCTGGTTGCGCAGAGCGTAGCTCAGCAGCTGGAGCGTCGCGTAATGTTCCGTCGCGCTATGAAGCGCGCCGTACAGAACGCCATGCGCATTGGTGCCAAAGGCATCAAAATCCAAGTGAGCGGTCGTCTCGGCGGTGCTGAAATCGCACGTACTGAATGGTATCGCGAAGGTCGTGTGCCATTGCACACCCTGCGTGCCGACATCGACTATGCCAACTACGAAGCTCACACCACTTACGGTGTGATCGGTGTAAAGGTTTGGATCTTCAAAGGCGAAGTAATTGGTGGTCGCCAAGAAGAACTGAAACCACAAGCACCAGCGCCTCGTAAAAAAGCTGCTAAGTAAGGGGTACGCCAAATGTTGCAACCAAAGCGTACGAAGTTCCGCAAGCAAATGACTGGTCACAACCGTGGCCTGGCATTGCGCGGTAGCAAAGTCAGCTTCGGCGAGTTCGCGCTGAAGTCTGTTGCTCGTGGTCGTCTCACCGCTCGTCAGATCGAGTCAGCGCGTCGTGCTCTGACCCGTCACGTAAAACGTGGCGGCAAGATCTGGATCCGTGTATTCCCGGACAAGCCTATTTCCAAGAAGCCACTCGAAGTTCGGATGGGTAAAGGTAAGGGTAACGTCGAATACTGGGTTGCCCAGATTCAGCCAGGCAAAGTCCTGTATGAAATCGAGGGTGTTTCTGAAGAGCTGGCGCGTGAGGCTTTCGCCCTGGCTGCTGCAAAGCTGCCGCTCGCCACCTCCTTTGTTAAACGGACGGTGATGTGATGAAAGCGAATGAACTTCGTGAAAAATCCGCACAGCAGCTGAACGAGCAACTGCTCGGCTTGCTGCGCGACCAGTTCAATCTGCGTATGCAGAAAGCAACTGGCCAGTTGGGGCAGTCTCATCTGCTCTCGCAAGTTAAGCGTGACATCGCTCGCGTGAAGACTGTGCTCAACCAGCAGGCAGGTAAGTAATCATGGCTGAAGCCGAAAAAACTGTCCGTACGCTGACTGGCCGTGTTGTCAGCGACAAGATGGACAAAACCATCACCGTTCTGATCGAGCGTCGCGTTAAGCACCCGATCTACGGTAAATACGTTAAGCGTTCGACTAAGCTGCACGCGCACGACGAAACCAATCAGTGCCACATCGGCGACAAAGTCACTATTCGTGAAACTCGTCCTTTGGCCAAGACCAAGTCTTGGGCGCTGGTTGATGTTCTCGAACGCGCTGTGGAAGTCTAAGGACTAGGGGTCGGAGAAATTATATGATTCAGACTCAATCCATGCTCGATGTGGCCGATAACAGCGGCGCTCGCCGCGTTATGTGCATCAAGGTGCTGGGTGGCTCCCATCGTCGTTACGCTGGTATCGGTGACATCATCAAAGTTACCGTCAAGGAAGCAATTCCTCGCGGTAAAGTGAAAAAAGGCCAAGTGATGACTGCTGTTGTAGTCCGCACTCGTCACGGCGTACGTCGTGCTGATGGCTCCATTATCCGCTTTGATGGCAACGCTGCTGTTCTTCTGAACAACAAGCAAGAGCCGATCGGCACCCGTATCTTTGGGCCAGTGACCCGTGAACTTCGTACTGAGAAGTTCATGAAGATCGTCTCGCTCGCCCCAGAAGTGCTGTAAGGAGATCCGACATGCAAAAGATTCGTCGTGACGACGAGATCATCGTGATCGCCGGCAAAGACAAAGGTAAGCGCGGTAAGGTGCTGAAGGTTCTTGCTGACAACCGTCTGGTTGTTGGTGGTCTGAACCTGGTCAAGCGTCATACCAAGCCTAACCCGATGTCGGGCGTACAGGGCGGTATCGTCGAGAAAGAAGCGCCACTGCACGCTTCCAACGTCGCCATCTTCAACGGCGAAACCAACAAGGCTGACCGCGTTGGTTTCAAAGTAGAAGACGGTAAGAAAATTCGTGTCTTCAAGTCGACCCAAAAAGCGGTTGATGCTTGAACACTGCTAGGTAGAAGACCATGGCACGACTAAAAGAGATTTACCGGAAGGAAATCGCTCCGAAACTTAAGGAAGAACTTAAGCTTTCGAACGTGATGGAAGTTCCGCGCGTTACCAAAATCACCCTGAACATGGGTCTGGGCGAAGCGATCGGCGACAAAAAAGTCATCGAGCACGCTGTTGCTGACCTGGAAAAGATCACCGGCCAGAAAGTCGTTGTGACCTACGCTCGCAAATCCATCGCTGGCTTTAAAGTCCGTGAAGGTTGGCCGATCGGCGTCAAAGTGACCCTGCGCCGTGAGCGTATGTACGAGTTCCTGGATCGTCTGCTGTCGATCTCCCTGCCTCGGGTTCGCGACTTCCGCGGCCTGAATGCCAAGTCCTTCGATGGTCGTGGCAACTACAGCATGGGCGTGAAAGAGCAGATCATCTTCCCGGAAATCGACTACGACAAGATCGATGCTCTCCGCGGTCTGGACATCACCCTGACCACCACTGCCAAGAACGATGATGAAGGCCGCGCTCTGCTGCGTGCGTTCAAATTCCCGTTCCGCAACTGATTGGAGTAGGACCATGGCCAAGATGAGCATGAAAAACCGCGAGCTGAAGCGTCAGCTCACGGTTGCCAAGTACGCCAAGAAGCGTGCAGCACTGAAAGCTATCATCGTTGATCTGAACGCAAGTCCAGAAGCGCGTTGGGAAGCTACAGTAGCCCTGCAGAAGCAGCCACGTGACGCAAGCGCTTCGCGCATGCGTAACCGCTGCCGCCTGACCGGTCGTCCACACGGCGTTTACCGCAAGTTCGGCCTCGGCCGTAACAAGCTGCGTGAAGCTGCCATGCGTGGTGACGTACCGGGTCTGGTTAAAGCCAGCTGGTAAGTACTGTCAAAGTCTCGGTGTCCAGGATCGCAAGATCCTGACCACCGGTGGCCTTGAATCTGGATCAAGCCCCTTTTGGGGCTTGATTCATTTCTGGGGTGTGTCTAGAATACCCGGCTCGCCTGAGCCCGTGTTTTTCATGCTCGGAGATTCTCGGCGACACGTAATAGCCGCAAGGCTAATTTTTTTGTATTAGGAGCGTCTAGCCCATGAGTATGCAGGACCCGTTAGCGGACATGCTAACTCGTATCCGTAATGCCCAGATGGCTGAAAAGTCCGTCGTAAGCATGCCATCTTCCACGTTGAAGGTAGCTGTTGCCAAAGTCCTGAAGGACGAAGGTTACATTGCGGGTTATCAGATCAGCAGCGAAATCAAACCACTGCTGTCCATCGAGCTGAAGTACTTCGAAGGCCGTCCGGTTATCGAAGAAGTGAAGCGCGTTAGCCGTCCAGGCCTGCGTCAGTACAAGTCCGTCGATGATCTGCCAAAAGTTCGTGGCGGTCTCGGTGTGTCTATCGTCTCCACCAACAAGGGTGTGATGACTGATCGTGCTGCGCGCGCTGCCGGTGTCGGCGGCGAAGTTCTTTGCACTGTGTTCTAAGGGGGGATAAGCATGTCTCGCGTCGCTAAGAACCCCGTTAAGCTGCCAGCCGGTGTCGAAGTAAAATTCGCAGGCCAACAGCTTTCGGTGAAGGGTGCCAAGGGCACTCTCGAACTGAACATCCACTCGTCCGTTGAGATCGTTGAAGAAGCCGGTGAGCTGCGTTTCGCTGCTCGCAATGGCGATCAACAGACTCGCGCGATGGCTGGTACCACTCGTGCGTTGGTAAACAACATGGTCCAAGGCGTAAGCCAAGGCTTCGAGCGCAAGCTCCAGCTGGTCGGTGTTGGTTACAAAGCGCAAGCAAAAGGCACAGTGCTGAACCTGGCTCTTGGCTTCTCGCACCCAGTGGATTACGAACTGCCGGAAGGCATCACCGCTGAGACTCCTAGCCAGACCGATATCCTGATCAAGGGCATCGACAAGCAGCTGGTAGGTCAAGTGGCCGCCGAGATCCGCGACTTCCGTCCACCAGAGCCGTACAAAGGCAAAGGTGTGCGCTACGCGGACGAAGTCGTCCGTCGTAAAGAAGCCAAGAAGAAGTAGGGCATAGCAAATGACCGACAAAAAAGTTACTCGACTGCGTCGCGCTCGCAAAGCACGCCTGAAAATGCACGAACTCGAAGTCGTGCGTCTCTGCGTGTTCCGCTCTTCGCAGCACATCTACGCCCAGGTCATTTCGGCCGACGGCAACAAAGTCCTGGCAAGCGCCTCGACTTTGGATAAAGAACTGCGTGATGGTGCCACCGGCAACATCGACGCGGCCACTAAGGTTGGCCAGCTGGTCGCTACGCGTGCTAAAGCCGCTGGCGTCTCGCAGGTGGCTTTCGACCGCTCTGGCTTCAAGTACCACGGCCGCGTCAAGGCGCTGGCTGATGCTGCTCGTGAAGCTGGGCTGGAGTTCTAAGTTATGTCAAATAACGACCAAAAGCGCGACGAAGGCTACATCGAGAAGCTGGTTCAAGTTAACCGCGTAGCCAAAACCGTTAAAGGCGGCCGTATCTTCACTTTCACCGCGTTGACCGTGGTTGGTGATGGTAAGGGCCGTGTTGGCTTCGGCCGTGGCAAGTCGCGTGAAGTGCCTGCTGCGATCCAGAAGGCAATGGAAGCTGCTCGCCGCAACATGATCCAGGTTGATCTGAACGGCACCACTCTGCAGTACGCAATGAAGTCCGCTCACGGCGCTTCGAAGGTGTACATGCAGCCTGCTTCTGAAGGTACCGGTATCATCGCTGGCGGCGCTATGCGTGCTGTCCTCGAAGTTGCTGGCGTTCAGAACGTTCTGGCCAAGTGCTACGGCTCGACTAACCCGGTAAACGTGGTTCACGCCACTTTCAAGGGTTTGAAAGCAATGCAGTCTCCTGAATCCATTGCTGCCAAGCGTGGCAAAAGCGTCAAGGAGATCTTCTGATCATGGCTACCGTAAAAGTAACGCTGATCAAAAGCATGACCGGCCGCATCCCTAACCACAAACTGTGCGTTAAGGGTCTGGGTCTGCGTCGCATCGGTCACACTGTAGAAGTCCAGGATACTCCCGAGAATCGCGGGATGATCAACAAGGCTTACTACATGCTGCGTGTCGAGGGTTAATCGATGAAACTCAATGATCTGAGTCCAGCGCCGGGTTCCCGTCGCGAAAAGCATCGTCCGGGCCGTGGTATCGGTAGCGGTTTGGGTAAGACTGGTGGCCGTGGTCACAAAGGTCAGACCTCCCGCTCCGGTGGCACCATTGCTCCAGGCTTTGAAGGCGGTCAACAGCCGCTGCATCGTCGCCTGCCGAAGTTCGGTTTCGTTTCCCTGAAGGCCATGGACCGCGCAGAAGTGCGTCTGTCCGAGCTGGCTAAAGTGGAAGGCGACATCGTCACCGTGCAGTCCCTGAAAGATGCCAACGTGATCAACGTCAACGTACAGCGTGTGAAAATCATGCTGTCCGGTGAAGTGACTCGCGCTGTCACTATCGGCAAGGGAATCGGCGCCACCAAAGGTGCGCGTGCGGCTATCGAAGCAGCTGGCGGCAAGTTCGAGGAATAAATGGCTAAGCAAGGTGCTCTCTCTGCGCTCGGCAAAGGCGGTATGTCTGAACTCTGGGCTCGTCTGCGTTTTCTGTTCCTGGCGATTATCGTCTACCGAATAGGCGCACACATCCCGGTTCCAGGTATCAACCCGGACCGACTCGCGGACCTGTTTCGACAGAATGAGGGGACCATTCTTAGCTTGTTCAACATGTTTTCCGGCGGCGCGCTGGAACGGATGAGCATCTTTGCACTGGGGATCATGCCGTACATCTCGGCATCGATCATCATGCAGCTGATGACCGCCGTCAGCCCGCAGCTGGAGCAGTTGAAGAAGGAAGGTGAAGCTGGCCGTCGCAAGATCAGCCAGTACACCCGCTACGGCACTGTCGTCCTCGCTCTCGTCCAGGCCATTGGCATGTCCATTGGTCTGGCAGGGCAGGGCGTTGCGTTCACTGGTGACTTTGGCTTCCATTTCGTCGCGGTATCCACGTTTGTGGCTGGTGCGATGTTCATGATGTGGCTGGGTGAGCAGATTACTGAGCGTGGTGTTGGCAACGGTATCTCGATGTTGATTTTTTCGGGTATCGTCGCCGGTCTTCCGAGAGCGATCGGGCAGTCTTTCGAGTCTGCACGTCAGGGTGATATCAACATCTTCGCCCTGGTTGCCATCGGTTTGCTGGCAGTAGCGATTATCGGTTTCGTGGTGTTCATTGAGCGTGGTCAGCGTCGTATTGCTGTTCACTACGCCAAGCGTCAGCAGGGCCGCAAGGTCTTCGCTGCGCAGACCAGCCACTTGCCGCTGAAGGTGAACATGGCCGGTGTTATTCCGGCTATTTTCGCGAGCAGCATTTTGCTGTTCCCGGCTTCGTTGGGTGCCTGGTTCGGTCAGTCTGAAGGTATGGGCTGGTTGCAGGACATCTCGCAGTCGATCGCTCCTGGTCAGCCGTTGAATATTCTGCTGTTTAGTGCAGGGATTATTTTCTTCTGCTTCTTCTATACGGCGTTGATGTTCAATCCGAAAGACGTAGCGGAAAACCTGAAGAAGTCCGGTGCCTTTATTCCGGGCATCCGTCCAGGTGAGCAGTCTGCGCGCTACATTGATGGCGTTCTGACTCGCTTGACCATGTTCGGTGCTCTTTACATGACGGCCGTCTGCCTGTTGCCCCAGTTCCTGGTGGTTGCAGCCAACGTACCGTTCTACCTTGGCGGGACCTCGTTGCTGATCGTCGTCGTGGTTGTGATGGACTTCATGTCCCAAGTACAATCGCACCTCGTTTCGCACCAGTACGAATCCCTGATGAAGAAAGCCAACCTGAAGGGTTACGGCAGCGGCATGCTGCGCTGACCCATAAGGTTCGAGGAGTTGGTGATGAAAGTTCGTGCATCGGTGAAAAAGCTGTGCCGTAACTGCAAGATTATTCGCCGCGAAGGTGTTGTTCGAGTAATTTGCAGCGCGGAACCGCGTCACAAACAGCGCCAAGGCTGAGTGTGATTGTGCTTCAAGCCCGGTAGCTAGTGCGCTACCGGGTTGATTATTTGTTATTACAGCGATATTATCTCGCGCCCTATTTCTTGGCTTCCGGGGCGTAGGTAGCTGTCAATTGGAGTCCCACTGAATGGCCCGTATTGCAGGCGTTAACATTCCAGATAACAAGCATACTGTTATCTCGCTGACCTACATCTATGGTGTTGGTCGCACTACTGCACAGAAAATTTGTGCAGAGACTGGGGTAAACCCAGCAGCAAAGATCAAAGATCTGAGCGACGAGCAGATTGAACAGCTGCGTGGCGAAGTGGCGAAGTTCACCACTGAAGGTGACCTGCGTCGCGAAATCAACATGAAAATCAAGCGCTTGATGGACCTCGGTTGCTATCGCGGTCTGCGTCATCGTCGCGGTCTTCCAGTACGCGGTCAGCGTACCAAGACCAACGCGCGTACCCGTAAAGGTCCGCGTAAGCCGATCCGCAAGTAATCGCCCCAGCGAATCGACAGGAATTTAATCATGGCAAAACCTGCTGCTCGTCCTCGTAAAAAAGTTAAAAAGACAGTGGTTGATGGCATCGCCCACATCCATGCATCTTTTAACAACACCATCGTGACCATCACCGACCGTCAAGGTAACGCTCTTTCCTGGGCTACCTCCGGTGGTTCGGGTTTCCGCGGTTCCCGCAAGTCCACCCCGTTTGCTGCTCAAGTAGCTGCTGAACGTGCTGGTCAAGCTGCGCTGGAATACGGCCTGAAAAACCTCGACGTCAACGTCAAAGGTCCAGGTCCAGGTCGTGAATCCGCAGTCCGCGCTTTGAACGGCTGTGGCTACAAGATCGCCAGCATCACCGACGTGACGCCAATCCCGCACAACGGGTGCCGTCCGCCGAAGAAGCGCCGCGTGTAATCCAGGAGATTGTAAAGAATGGCTCGTTACATTGGTCCAAAATGCAAACTCGCTCGTCGCGAAGGCACCGATCTCTTCCTGAAGAGCGGCGTGCGCGCGATCGAATCGAAGTGCAACATTGAAGCAGCACCTGGTATCCACGGCCAACGCCGCGGTCGCCAGTCCGACTACGGCACCCAACTGCGTGAAAAGCAGAAGGTCCGTCGTATCTACGGCGTTCTCGAGCGTCAGTTCAGCGGCTACTACAAAGAAGCTGCTGGCAAGAAAGGTGCAACCGGTGAAAACCTGCTGCAACTGCTCGAATGCCGTCTGGACAACGTTGTATACCGTATGGGCTTTGGTTCGACTCGTGCCGAATCCCGTCAGCTGGTATCGCACAAGTCGATCAGCGTAAACGGTCAGACCGTTAACGTTCCGTCCTACCAGGTTCGTGCTGGTGACGTGGTTGCTGTTCGCGAGAAAGCAAAAAATCAACTTCGCATTGTCCAAGCTCTCGATCTGTGTGCCCAACGTGGCCGCGTAGAATGGGTAGAAGTAGACACTGAGAAGAAGTCGGGCGTTTTCAAGAACGTTCCAGCTCGCAGTGATCTGTCCGCCGACATCAACGAAAGCCTGATTGTCGAGCTCTACTCCAAGTAAGGGCTAGAAAATAGGTGCATCCATGCAGATTTCGGTAAATGAGTTCCTGACACCCCGCCACATTGATGTGCAGGTTGTCAGTCCAACCCGCGCCAAGATCACTCTCGAGCCTCTCGAGCGTGGTTTCGGCCATACCCTGGGCAACGCGCTGCGCCGCATCCTGTTGTCCTCAATGCCCGGCTGTGCAGTAGTCGAGGCCGAGATTGACGGTGTGCTCCACGAGTACAGCGCCATCGAAGGTGTACAGGAAGACGTAATTGAAATCCTGTTGAACCTTAAAGGTCTGGCTATCAAGCTGCACGGTCGTGACGAAGTTACGCTGACCTTGTCGAAGAAGGGTTCGGGGGTGGTTACCGCTGCCGATATTCAGCTGGATCATGATGTCGAGATCGTTAATCCCGATCACGTAATCGCTAACCTGGCGTCTAACGGCGCCCTGAACATGAAGCTCGTAGTAGCTCGTGGTCGTGGTTATGAACCGGCAGATTCGCGTCAGAGCGATGAAGACGAAAGCCGCAGCATCGGTCGCTTGCAGCTTGACTCTTCGTTCAGCCCGGTTCGCCGTATCGCATACGTGGTGGAAAACGCCCGTGTCGAGCAGCGTACTAACCTGGACAAGCTGGTTATTGATCTGGAAACCAACGGTACTCTGGATCCTGAAGAGGCAATTCGCCGCGCTGCAACCATCCTGCAACAGCAGTTGGCTGCGTTCGTCGACCTCAAGGGTGACAGTGAGCCAGTGGTTGTCGAGCAGGAAGACGAGATCGATCCGATCCTGCTTCGCCCGGTTGACGATCTGGAACTGACTGTACGTTCGGCTAACTGCCTTAAGGCGGAAAACATCTACTACATCGGCGACCTGATTCAGCGTACCGAAGTAGAGCTGTTGAAGACTCCGAACCTGGGCAAGAAATCCTTGACTGAAATCAAGGACGTTCTGGCCTCCCGCGGTCTGTCCCTCGGCATGCGCCTCGACAACTGGCCGCCTGCAAGTCTTAAGAAGGACGACAAGGCGACTGCCTGATCGTCGTAATCACCGAACGTAGTGTTTGGTAAGGAATGAACCATGCGTCATCGTAAAAGTGGTCGTCACCTGAGCCGCACCAGCTCGCACCGCAAGGCCATGTTCCAAAACATGGCGGTGTCGCTGTTCGAGCACGAGCTGATCAAAACTACTCTGCCAAAAGCTAAAGAACTGCGCCGCGTTGCCGAGCCGCTGATCACTTTGGCCAAGACAGATAGCGTTGCTAACCGCCGTCTGGCTTTCGACCGTACTCGTTCGAAAGCTATCGTTGGTAAGCTCTTCAACGACCTGGGCAAGCGTTACGCTACCCGTGAGGGTGGCTACCTGCGCATCCTCAAGTGCGGTTTCCGCGCTGGCGACAACGCGCCTATGGCGTACGTCGAGTTGGTTGATCGTGCTACTGCTGGCGAAGCTGTATCTGCCGAGTAAGACGTCAGTCTGAAACAAAGAACCGGGCCTAGTGCCCGGTTTTTTGTGCCTGTAAGAAACGCGCCCTCCGTACAAGCGTCTCCTTCGTCCACATCGGCATTATGTGATGGGGGGTGTTCATTAGTTTTTTTCTATCGATGTCTACAAGTTAATGAATTTGTAGCTGTCATATTGATGATCAATACTCCCTCTCAGCCGATAGCCGGCAGTTCAAGACCGACAGAGGAAGGAAGATCGCATGAGCCAAAACAAAACGCTTACCACCGCCAGTGGCGCTCCTGTTGCCGATAACCAGAATTCCCGTTCCGCCGGCCCTCGTGGCCCGCTGCTGCTCGACGACTTTCACCTGATCGAGAAGCTTGCCCACTTCAACCGTGAAAACATCCCTGAGCGCCGTGTACACGCCAAAGGCTCGGGTGCCTACGGTACGTTCACCGTGACACGCGATATCACTCAATACACCAGCGCGAAGCTGTTTGAGGCAGTCGGCAAGCAAACCCCGACTTTCCTGCGGTTTTCCACCGTGGGCGGTGAGCGTGGTTCGGCCGATACCGAGCGTGATCCGCGGGGCTTTGCCTTGAAGTTCTACACCGAGGAAGGCAACTGGGACATCGTCGGCAACAACACCCCCGTGTTCTTCATTCGCGATCCGCTCAAGTTTCCTGACTTTATCCACACCCAGAAGCGTTTGCCGCAAAGCAACCTGAAGAGTGCCCAGGCGATGTGGGACTTCTGGTCGCATTCGCCCGAGGCGCTGCACCAGGTCACCATCCTGTTCTCCGACCGGGGTATCCCTGATGGATACCGGCACATGCATGGCTTTGGCAGCCACACTTACAGCCTTATCAACGCTCAAGGTGAGCGTCACTGGGTGAAGTGGCACTACAAGACCAGACAGGGGATCAAGAACCTTGCTCCTGCCGAGGCTGCGCGCCTTGCGGGTACTGATCCGGATTACGCCCAGCGCGACTTGTTCAATGCCATCGAGCAGGGTGATTTCCCGAAATGGCGCGTGTGCATTCAGATCATGAGCGAGACTCAGGCGGCGGGGCACTACGAGAACCCGTTTGATGTCACCAAAACCTGGTCGCAGAAAGAGTTTCCACTGATTGAGGTCGGAGAGCTTGAGCTCAATCGCAATCCGCAGAACTACTTCGCGGAAGTCGAGCAGGCGGCGTTCGGTCCCAGCAATATGGTTCCAGGCGTTGGTCTGTCGCCGGATCGTATGCTGCAAGGTCGGGTCTTCGCCTACGCGGACGCTCATCGCTACCGTGTCGGCACCAATCACCAGCAGTTGCCAGTCAACGCTGCGCGCAGTCCGGTCAACACTTACCAGCGCGATGGTTCGATGGCCTTTGGCAGCAATGGCGGTGCGACGCCGAACTATGAGCCGAACAGCTATGTCGAGTCGCCGAAGCAGGCGCCTCGTTACGCAGAGCCGGCATTGACCCTCAGTGGTGCCGCCGATCGTTACGACCACCGTGAAGACACTGATTACTACAGTCACGCCGGCGCGTTGTTCCGCTTGATGACTGATGAGCAGAAATCATTGCTGGTCGGCAACATCGCCGGTGCGATGGCGGGTGTGTCGAGTGATGTGGTTGATCGCCAGCTGCAGCATTTCTACAAGGCTGACCCGGCGTATGGAGAAGCAATCGCAAAGCTGCTCAACGTACAGCTTAACGAAGTCTAAATGAGAAGCAGAACCGCCCTTGTTTGGGCGGTTTTTGCGTTATTTCAGCTGGTTTTCTCAGAATATCTTCGCTTTTATTGCGTCTTGCGAGTGACGATAAGGACATGTTGGTTCAAACTACAACTTTCAAGCAGGGAGATGTAGGGCGATGCAAGGCCACCCAGATGTGATCGATTACCTCAACACGTTGCTGACCGGCGAACTGGCCGCGCGTGATCAATATTTCGTCCACTCGCGGATGTATGAGGACTGGGGTTTCACCAAGCTCTACGAACGAATCAACCACGAAATGGAAGAAGAAGCAGGGCACGCTGATGCCCTGATGCGCCGGATTCTGATGCTTGAAGGCACGCCGCGCATGCGTCCGGACGATCTCGATGTCGGCACCACGGTGACCGAGATGCTCGAAGCGGACTTGCGCCTGGAATACAAGGTGCGGGCTGCGCTGTGCAAAGGCATCAAGCTCTGCGAACAGCACAAGGACTATGTCAGCCGCGAAATGCTGCGGGTTCAATTGCATGACACCGAAGAGGATCACACCTACTGGCTCGAGAAGCAGTTGGGTCTGATCAAGTTGATCGGGCTTGAGAACTACTTGCAATCCCACACCTGATTCCGCGAATACAAAAAAGCCCCTGTCACTGATGAAGTGACAGGGGCTTTTTCATGGAGCCCGGTTAAGCCCTGTCACGTTCCAGCAGCGGCTTGAGGTAGTAACCGGTATGGGATTGCTTCATCTCTGACACCTCTTCCGGTGTGCCGACGGCAATGATCTGCCCGCCCTTGGAACCACCCTCCGGACCCAGGTCCACCAGCCAGTCAGCGGTCTTGATCACGTCCAGATTGTGTTCGATCACTACTACTGTGTTGCCGTGGTCGCGCAGGCGGTGCAACACGTCGAGCAGTTGCTGGATATCCGCGAAGTGCAGCCCGGTGGTGGGTTCGTCGAGGATGTACAGGGTCTTGCCGGTATCACGCTTGGACAGCTCGCGGGACAGTTTCACCCGCTGGGCTTCACCGCCGGACAGCGTGGTCGCCGATTGCCCCAGCTTGATGTACGACAGGCCGACGTCCATCAACGTTTGCAGCTTGCGCGCCAGGGCCGGTACGGCATCGAAGAACTCCCGTGCTTCCTCGATGGTCATCTCGAGGGTTTCGTGGATGCTCTTGCCCTTGTACTTGATCTCCAGGGTCTCGCGGTTGTAACGCTTGCTCTTGCACACGTCGCAGGGCACGTAGATGTCCGGCAGGAAGTGCATCTCGACCTTGATCAGGCCGTCGCCTTGGCAGGCCTCGCAGCGGCCGCCCTTGACGTTGAAGGAGAAGCGCCCCGGCCCGTAGCCCCGGGAGCGGGATTCCGGTACGCCGGCGAACAGCTCGCGAATCGGCGTGAACAATCCGGTGTAGGTCGCCGGGTTGGAGCGCGGTGTACGGCCGATCGGGCTCTGGTCGATGTCGACGACCTTGTCCAGGTGTTCCAGGCCCTTGATGCTGTCGTGTACGGCCGCTTCAAGGGTAGTGGCGCCATTCAGCGCTGTAGCGCTCAAAGGGAACAGCGTGTTGTTGATCAGCGTCGACTTGCCGGAGCCGGACACGCCGGTCACACAGGTCAGCAGGCCGATCGGAATCTCCAGGTCGACATTACGCAGGTTGTTGCCGCGCGCGCCCTTGAGCGACAGCGTCAGCTTCTTGTTGCGCGGCGTACGCTTGGCCGGGACTTCGATCTTCACCCGGCCCGACAGGTATTTGCCCGTCAGCGAGTCCGGATGCGCCATGACCTCGGCCGGTGTGCCTTCGGCAACGATATGCCCGCCGTGTACGCCAGCGCCCGGGCCGATGTCCACCACGTAGTCGGCCAGACGGATCGCGTCTTCGTCGTGCTCGACCACGATCACCGTGTTGCCGATATCGCGCAGGTGCTTGAGGGTGCCCAGCAGCCGGTCGTTATCGCGCTGATGCAGGCCGATGGAGGGTTCGTCGAGGATGTAGAGGACGCCCACCAGGCCGGCGCCAATCTGGCTGGCCAGGCGAATACGCTGGGCCTCGCCACCGGACAGGGTGTCCGCGCTGCGATCCAGCGACAGGTAGTCGAGGCCGACGTTGACCAGGAACTGCAGGCGCTCGCGGATTTCCTTGAGGATCTTGTCGGCAATTTCGCCACGCCGGCCGGTGAGCTTGAGCCCACCAAAATAATCGGATGCATCTCCGATCGGCAGGTTGGTCACCGCCGGCAGGGTTTTCTCGCCGACCCACACATGCCGCGCCTCACGTCGCAGACGGGTGCCACGGCAATCCGGGCACGACTGGGTGCTGAGGAACTTGGCCAGTTCTTCGCGCACCGATGCCGATTCGGTTTCGCGATAGCGACGCTCCAGGTTCGGCACGATGCCTTCGAACGGGTGAGAACGTTTGACGATATCGCCACGGTCGTTCAGGTATTTGAAGTCGACGTTTTGCGAGCCGCTGCCGTGCAGGATGAATTTCTGCTGATCGGCGGGCAGTTCGTTGAACGGTACTTCCAGACTGAACTTGTAGTGCGAGGCCAGCGAGCCGAGCATCTGGAAGTAATAGACGTTACGCCGGTCCCAGCCACGAATCGCCCCTTCGGCCAGGGTCAGTTCACCATTGACCAGGCGCTTGATGTCGAAGAACTGCTTCACCCCCAAGCCATCGCAGGTCGGGCAAGCGCCGGCCGGGTTGTTGAAGGAGAACAGCTTTGGCTCAAGTTCGCTGATGGCGTGGCCGCAGATCGGGCAGGCGAAGCGTGCGGAGAAGATCATCTCTTCACCCGGCTCGTCGTCCATCGGCGCCACCAGGGCGATGCCGTCCGCCAGTTTCAGCGCGGTCTCGAAGGACTCGGCCAGGCGCTGTTGCAGATCGGCGCGGACCTTGAAGCGGTCGACCACGACATCGATGGTGTGTTTTTTCTGCTTGTCGAGTTTGGGGGCTTCGTCCAGCTCATAGAGCTTGCCGTTGATTCGGGCACGGACAAAACCCTGGGCGCGCAGCTCTTCGAAAACCGACAGGTGCTCGCCTTTGCGCTCGCGGATGACCGGCGCCAGCAGCATCAGCTTGCTGCCCTCCGGTTCGGCGAGGACTAGGTCGACCATCTGGCTGACGGTCTGCGCTTCCAGCGGGATGTCGTGGTCCGGGCAGCGCGGGATACCCACGCGTGCATAGAGCAGGCGCAGGTAGTCGTAGATTTCGGTGATGGTGCCGACCGTCGAGCGCGGGTTGTGCGAGGTCGACTTCTGCTCGATGGAGATCGCCGGCGACAGGCCTTCGATGGTGTCGACGTCGGGCTTTTCCATCATCGACAGGAACTGCCGGGCGTAGGCCGACAGCGATTCGACGTAGCGGCGCTGACCTTCGGCGTACAGGGTATCGAAAGCCAGGGACGACTTGCCGGAGCCGGACAGGCCGGTGATGACGATCAGCTTGTCCCGCGGCAGGGTCAGGTCGATGTTCTTCAGGTTGTGGGTTCGAGCCCCACGAATCAGGATCTTGTCCAAGGTGGCCTCGCTCGGCGGGCGTCGAAAACGTAGGAGTATACGGCCAAATACTGGATGGATGCACACTATCGAACGAGTGGGCTACTGTCTTACATGAAGAGTGTGTCAGCAATGCGCGTCAAAGCGTCGCGATATACCCTGCCAATCGATGGGACTGGTAGAATCGCCGCCGGTTCACATGAGGTTTTTCCATGCACGATCCCCACAGCGAGCACATGAGTGGCAGCGAGACCCGGGCGGCAAGCGGTCTGGCCCTGGTGTTCGCCTTCCGTATGCTTGGCATGTTCATGGTGTTGCCGGTACTGGCGACCTATGGGATGGATCTGGCCGGAGCCACGCCGGCCCTGATCGGTCTGGCGATTGGCGCTTATGGCCTGACCCAGGCAGTGTTCCAGATTCCTTTCGGTTTCATTTCCGACCGCATCGGTCGCCGCCCGGTGATTTACCTGGGCCTGGTCGTCTTTGCCCTCGGCAGTCTGCTGGCAGCCAATGCCGACTCGATCTGGGGCGTGATCGCCGGGCGGATCCTGCAGGGCGCCGGAGCGATTTCCGCGGCGGTCATGGCCTTGCTGTCCGACCTGACCCGCGAGCAACACCGGACCAAGGCCATGGCCATGATCGGCATGACCATCGGCCTGTCGTTTGCGGTGGCCATGGTGGTCGGCCCGCTGCTGACCCGCGCCTTCGGGTTGTCCGGACTGTTCCTTGCTACCGGCGGCATGGCGCTGTTCGGCATCGTGATCGTGATGTTCATGGTGCCGCGCTCCACCGGCCCGTTGCAGCACCGTGAGTCCGGAGTCGCGCGCCAGGCGTTGATTCCGACCCTCAAGCATCCGGACCTGCTGCGCCTGGACCTGGGCATTTTTGTGTTGCACGCGATGTTGATGTCCAGCTTCGTCGCCTTGCCGCTGGCGCTGGTCGAGAAAGCCGGGCTGCCCAAAGAGCAGCACTGGTGGGTGTACCTGACCGCGTTGCTGATTTCTTTCTTCGCCATGATCCCGTTCATTATCTACGGCGAGAGGAAACGCAAAATGAAACGAGTTTTACTCGGCGCCGTCGTGACGCTGATGCTCACTGAGCTATTCTTCTGGCAGTTCGGCGATAGCTTGCGGGCTCTGGTGATCGGTACGGTGGTGTTCTTCACCGCGTTCAATCTGCTGGAAGCTTCGTTGCCATCGCTGATCAGCAAGGTTTCACCGGCCGGCGGCAAGGGCACGGCGATGGGGGTTTACTCCACCAGCCAGTTCCTGGGCTCGGCACTGGGGGGAATCCTCGGTGGCTGGCTGTTCCAGCATGGCGGTCTGTCGGTTGTGTTCCTCGGATGCGCCGGTCTGGCTGCCCTCTGGCTGGCCTTTGCTGTTACCATGCGCGAACCTCCCTACGTCACGAGCCTGCGCTTGCCGTTGTCGCCAGAGGCGATCCGCGAAGCGGGTCTGGTCGAGCGCCTGATGGCGGTCGTAGGGGTAACAGATGCAGTCATCGTCGCGGAAGAGGCGGCGATTTACATCAAACTGGACACCGAACTATTGGATCGCACCACCCTTGAGCGCCTGGTGAACAACCCGGCCGGGGCAGCGTGCGTAGCCTAGGAGAACGTTATGGCCCGTGGGGTTAACAAAGTCATATTGGTCGGCACTTGCGGCCAGGATCCCGAAGTTCGCTACTTGCCTAACGGTAACGCCGTGACCAACCTGAGTCTGGCGACCAGCGAACAGTGGACCGACAAGCAAACCGGTCAGAAAGTCGAAAAGACCGAATGGCACCGTGTGTCGATGTTCGGCAAGGTTGCGGAAATCGCCGGCGAATACCTGCGTAAAGGTTCGCAGGTCTACATCGAAGGCAAGCTGCAGACCCGCGAGTGGGAAAAAGACGGTATCAAGCGTTACACCACCGAAATCGTGGTCGACATGCAAGGCACCATGCAACTGCTCGGCGGCCGTCCACAGGGCGACCAGCAGGGCCAGGGTGGCGGTAACAACTACCAGCAATCCGCTCCGCGCCAGCAGGCTCCGCGTCCACAGCAGTCGGCGCCGCAGCAGTCGCGCCCTGCTCCACAGCAGGCGGCTCCTCAACCGGCTCCGGATTTCGACAGCTTTGATGACGATATCCCGTTCTGATTCTTTCACCGAAGAATAGAACCTGAAAAAGCCCGGCCTCCTTATGGATGCCGGGCTTTTTTGCATTTTTACCAAGGCATTCCTCGCCGGGATCGAGGACCGTCCAGCCGTCAGCGCGCAGTGATACTCTGCTATGGGTCCAGACCCTGTGCAGAGTTGCCCTATGGATCGCCTGTCTACGTTGTTGTCACAGTTCGGAGTGCGCGCGCACCTGTTTTACAGCGGCAAGCTTTGCGGCGTGGCGTCCTACGATGGCGCCGACCAGCGCGGTCATATTCACCTGTTGCAGGCCGGCTCCGTCACGTTGAAAGGCCTGGGGAGGAGTGAGTTGTTGCTCGCTCGCCCCAGCCTGATTTTCCTGCCGCGCCC
This sequence comes from Pseudomonas sp. GM74, assembly GCF_000282455.1. Classification (GTDB taxonomy): domain Bacteria; phylum Pseudomonadota; class Gammaproteobacteria; order Pseudomonadales; family Pseudomonadaceae; genus Aquipseudomonas. Next base: position 43,141 of record NZ_AKJG01000161.1, on the reverse strand, counting down.
CAACCGACATCAGCTCATCGCCAGTGACACTGAAGGTGCTCAGCTGTTATGCGCGTCGATGCTGTTCGATGGCGGCGCGAGTAATCCGATATCTGCTTCGCTCCCCGATCTTCTGGTATTACCTCTGGATGAGCTGCCGTTGCTGGCCGACACCCTGAGATGGCTGTTCGGTGAAGCTGGCGCCGGGCATTGTGGCAGGGAGGCGGTGCTTGATCGTTTGTTCGAACTGTTGATCATCCTGCTGCTCCGGCATTTGCTCGACCACCAGCAGTTGAGCACTGGAATGATGGCCGGGTTGGCCGACGTGCGGCTGTCGCGCTCGTTGATTCAGATGCACAACCAACCTCAGCGGGCCTGGTCAGTGGCCGAGTTGGCGAATGAATCGAACATGTCCCGCGCCGCTTATGCGGTGCATTTTCGCGCGGTTCTGGGGCAAACACCGTTGGATTATCTTTTGAGCTGGCGGATCAGCCTGGCGCAGAAGCGCCTGCGGGAGGGGCGGCCGATTACGCTGATCGCCGATGAGGTGGGCTATGAAAGTCCGTCGGCGCTTGCCCGTGCGTTTCGCCGCAAGACCGGCTGCAGTCCACGGGACTGGATGAAGTCCCTGGTGGCTGAGGGCGGCGTACTGGCTGAGGATGACGATGACCTGAATGCATTGAGCTGATTCAGGCCATCGGCGGATGAGGTTGTCAGCTCAAGGAGTTTCCAGTCTGGTCAGCGAATGGCCCGCCACGAACAGGGAGGCGGCAAGCAAGCCGATGTCCTTGAGCAGGAACTGGCCTGGCGCGACCGTAATGGCCGGGAAACCAAGGCCTGGCTCAATCACTCCGGGCGTCGAGAACATAAAGCTCAAGGTGGTGAAAAATAACCCGGCAGACAAGGCGCCTCCGATCAAGGAAAGCTTTGGTGACAGCAGGCGGCCTGCAATCAGTACACCGATGGAAATCTCCAGGACACCGAGCAAACTGGAAAACAGATCGACACTGATAAGGTCATAGACCCAACCCAGGAAAGGGCTGTTGCTCACCAGAGGCACCAGTCCCTCTGCTTCATAGTGAGTAAATTTCATACCGCCGAACCAGAAGTAGATAACGGCGAGGGCAAAGTAAATGCCATAGGTCCCGATCGCCATGGTGGTGAGTCCGAGGGATGTTTTTTTCGACAGGCTGTCAGTGCTGATATTCATGCTGTTCATTGTTCAGGCTTCCAGTGAGTTATCCAGAGAGTGGCATGGGTGAAAGCAACATCCCCGGCGTATGCGTAGGGAGTGGAGTGATTGTTGGCTTTGGCATGACTTTCCAGGGTTCTGGCGGTATTGCGTTCGATGCAGATCGTCCAGACTCACTGGCAATAAAAAGCCCATGGCATGTGAGGCCATGGGCTTTTTCATTTTTGCTGTCTCGTCCTGAATGAGGTTTACACCTTCTGGCTTCCTATCAGGAACTCGTTGGTCGACACCACGCTGGCATACGCAAACGCCAGGGCCGCCATGAACGCCGCATGAACCTGCACCGCCGGAACTGTCACGCCATTGAACTCCAGGTCACGGGTGGCGCAGGCGTCGTGGATCACGGTGACTGTATAGCCAAAATCCGCCGCCGCACGGGTGATGCCGTCCACGCACATGTGGCTCATGCTGCCCACGACCACCAGTTCCCTGATGCCTTGTTCGTCGAGGATCGATTTCAGTTCGGTTTCACGGAACGAGTTGACGAAATGCTTGAGTACCACCGGTTCGTCGGCGCGGTTGAGGACCTTGGGATGCAGCTTGGCGCCTTCGGAGTTCGGGGTGAAAAACGGCGCCTCTTCGGAGGTGAATTCATGGCGGATATGCACCACCGAATCCCCTGCGTCGCGGAAGGCCTTGATCAGGCGGACGGCGTTGTCTGCGGCGGCGTCGGCACCGACCAGCGGCCACTTGCCTTGGGGGAAGTAGTCGTTCTGGATATCGACTACGATGAGCGCTTGCTTGGCCATGACTGTTTCCTCGAAGTGTGTGTTGGTGTGGAATCAAGTATTGGCCCTGGCAGACGATCCGGGGATTGGCCGCACCGACAATAGAAGGGGGAAAACTGACAATGGACGCAGAAAGGGCAATCGCCGAACTCGGTGTGCTGATCTATCCCGGCGCGCAGATGGCGGCGGTGCATGGCTTGACGGATTTGTTCGGGGTGGCCAACCGGATCGCCGCCGAGCATCAGTCTGCGCAGTTGCCGCTGTTGCGGGTCAGCCATTGGCAGGTCGAAGGCGATCGGCCACCGGATCGGGTGTTCGACAGCCATCCTGGCCCGGAGCGCGCCCTGGTGGCCGTGTTGATTCCGCCTTCGATTGCCGGTTTTTCCGAGGGCCAGGCGTCACAGGGATTGATCCGCTGGTTGCATGAGCAACATGCCAGCGGTGCGACACTGGGCGGGGTTTGCGTGGGTTCTATCCTGTTGGCCGAAAGTGGTCTGCTCGACGGTCGCAGCGCCACGACTCACTGGACCTCGGCCAAAGCCTTCGCCGAACGTTATCCGGCGATCCGGCTCAAGGCCGATACGCCGATTGTCGATGACGGCGACCTGATTACCACCGCCGGACTGATGGCCTGGTCGGAACTGGGTCTGCGCCTGGTCAACCGGCTGCTGGGGCCGAGCATCGCCACCCATACCGCACGTTTTCTGGTGGTGGAACACAGCGACAGCGCCAGTGAGTGCGGCAGCAATTTTGCGCCGATCCTCAGCCACGGCGATGCGGCGATCCTCAAGGTGCAGCACTGGCTGCAAAGCACCGGGGCGACCGATGTGTCGCTGGCGGCAATGGCCGAAAAGGCAGGGCTGGAAGAACGCACCTTCCTGCGCCGCTTCCGCGCCGCAACCGGGCTCAAACCCACCGAATACTGCCAGCATCTGCGAGTCGGCAAGGCCCGGGAAATGCTCGAATTCACCAACGGCACCATTGACCACATCGCCTGGACCGTGGGTTATCAGGACCCCGGGGCGTTTCGCGCGACGTTCAAGAAAATCACCGGGCTGGCGCCGAGTGATTATCGGATGCGGTTCGGGGTGAGCCCTGGATCGGTTGCACGGTAGTCGCATCACCCCCGATCCCCTGTGGGAGCGAGCTTGCTCGCGATGAGGGCATGACATTCAACATTGATGTGTCTGGAACACCGCTATCGCGAGCAAGCTCGCTCCCACAAGGTCGGGTGTGTGGGCTGGAGTCGTGCAAAATGCCGGAGTATCAAAGGGCGTCGTGCAGAATAAAACAGGCCCAATGCCATCACTTTCTACGCAACGGGCTGATTTAAAACCCCTTTTGCCGTAACGGGCCTTGGCCTGATCCCTGCACCCCTTCAGCTACATTCATCAAGCGTCGATTGAAGGGGGATGCATGACCCCAACAAACCGCAGGAAACTGGTGGTCGCCCATTCGGTGCTCGCCGATGCGCCAGAGCACGAAATTGAAACCAACCGTGCACTGGCCCGCTGGCTGGCGCAGATACTGGAGCTCAAGTACGGCGGCAGCTACGACCCGCAGTTGCATGGCGGTCGGGACCTCTACCTGTTGCCGACCCAGACCCTGGTGGGCGCCGCGGCTGCCCGGCAACTGGGGGTCAAGGGACCGGAGGATTTGTGGGGCGGTTATGTCGACCACGACTTCATCTGCACCAAGGCCATCAGCCACGGATTGCTCAACCGCCACGCCCATGCGCCGCCAGGCTGGGCGCCGTTGTTTTCCGAGCGGGTGCGCAGCGTGGTGCTCGACGGTCTCAGCGTGTTCTCCCTGAAGGATGCGCGCCCGGCGGCGGAACAACTGTTGTACACCGGGCCGATCCGCCTGAAACCGATTCATGCCTGCGCCGGACGTGGTCAGGAAGTGATCAAAAACCTCGACGAGTTCGATGAAATTCTGGCCAGGCCCGAGGCTGACGCGACCTTCACCGAAGGTGTGGTGCTGGAGCAGGATCTTGATCAGGTGATTACCCACAGCGTCGGCCAGAGTTTCATCGGCGACAAGGTGCTGAGTTACTGCGGTGATCAATACTTGACCAAAGACGCTGAGGGCGAGGAAGTGTATGGCGGCTCGAACCTGTTGGTGGTGCAGGGCAGCTATGACGATTTACTGAAGCTGGACCTGGCCGATGACGTGCGGATGGCTATCAGGCAGGCGCAGGTGTTCGACAGCGCCGCGGATGAAGCCTATCCGCGTTTCTATGCGTCACGGCGCAACTACGACATCGCTCAGGGCATCGATAGCGACGGCAAACAGCGCAGCGGCGTGCTCGAACAATCCTGGCGCATGGGCGGTGCCAGCAGTGCCGAGGTGGCGGCTTTGCAGAGTTTCGTCAACGATCCGGGGATGCGCGCGATTCGTGTGTCTTCGGTGGAAACCTACATTGATCAGCCGCTGCCGACAGATGCCATCGAGGTGTATCGCGGGCCGGCGCAAAGCAGTGAATTTCTCCTCAAGTACGTAACGGTTAAATCCTATGACGGCTAGAAGCGAATCCATTCAGATCGATATCGATAACGAACAGATGAGCGGGACTTTTCTGAGCCCCAAATCGAAAGTCCCCGGCGTACTTTTTGTGCACGGTTGGGGCGGTAGTCAGGAGCGGGACCTGGAGCGCGCCAAAGGCATCGCCGGTTTGGGGTGTGTATGCCTGACCTTCGACCTGCGCGGGCACACCGGTGGCACCGGCATTCCATTGTCCCGGGTGACCCGGGAGGACAATCTGCGCGACCTGCTGGCAGCCTATGACCGCTTGCTCGCGCACCCGGCCCTCGATACCTCGGCGATTGCCGTGGTCGGCACCAGTTATGGGGGGTATCTGGCCTCGATTCTGACTTCGCTGAGGCCCGTTCGCTGGCTGGCGCTGCGGGTGCCGGCGCTGTATCGCGACGAGCAATGGCACGCGCCGAAACGCGATCTGGACAAGCTGGATTTGCGCGACTACCGAAGCACCCTGGTGTGCGCCGACAGCAATCGTGCCTTGCATGCCTGCTCACAATTCACCGGGGATGTGCTGTTAGTGCAGTCGGAGACCGACGACTACGTGCCCCATGCGACGATCATGAGCTACCGGGCGGCCTGCCAGCAGACTCACTCGCTGACCCACCGCATCATCGACGGTGCCGACCACGCCTTGAGCGACCCGGTTTCCCAGCAGGCCTACACCTCTATCCTTGTCGACTGGATTACCGAGATGGTGGTCGGGGAGCGGTTGAGCATTATTCAATCCCAGTGATTTGCGGTGTGCATGCGGACGCCTTCGCGGGCAAGCCCGCTCCCACAATGTCTGCAGGTGTTCACAAAGAATGTGTTCATCACCGATCAACTGTGGGAGCGGGCTTGCCCGCGAAGGCGTCCGCATGCTCACCCCAAATCATTTGGGTTTTTTGGTAATCCGCAACGCCTTGGCCTTGGCCTCCACCAACAGGTACATCACCAGGGCAATCAATAGCGGCAGGATGAAATAAATCGCCCGATAGGCCAGCAGCCCGGCCACCAGGCTGCCCCGCGAAACCTCGTGTTGCAGCAGCGCCACGAACACCGCCTCGAGCACGCCGAGCCCGGCCGGGATGTGGGTGATGACCCCGGCGATGGCGCTGATCAACAGCACGCCCAGTACCAGTGGATAGTCCAGTTTGCTCGGCAGCAAGGTGAAGATCACCGCGGCCATCAGCGACCAGTTCAGCGCACCGAGGGTCAGTTGCAGCACCGCCATGCGCAAGGACGGGAGGTCGATTTCGATACCGCGAATCGCCCACTCCCGACGTTTGGCAAACCGGCACGCCACCAGGTAGCCGGCGCTCAACAGCAACAACAAGACCCCCACGCCTTGCAGCGCACTGCTGTTGAGCTTCCAGCCCGGCGGCATACGCACCAGCCCGCTGCTGAACACGGCTCCGGCAATGACCATGTAGCCGAACCAGTTGGTCGCCAGGCTCAGGCCAAGGATCTTCGCGATGTTGCTCTTGCTGACCCCTAGCCGCGAATACAGCCGGTAACGCATGGCGATACCGCCGACCCAGGCGCTCAGGTTCAGGTTGAAGGCGTAGCTGATGATCCCCACGGGCAGGATCTGCTTCCAGGTCAGGTTCTGGCGGATGTAGGTGCGGCCGATCAGGTCGAAGCAGGCGTACACCAGAAAACTCACCAGGGTCAGCCCCGACGCAATAATCAGTGTGCGCACCTTGAAGTCAGCCAGGTTATCGAACACTTCGTTCCATTCGAGGCGCTGGGCGAGCATGGTGAACAGCACGATCAGCATCAGGAAAAACAGCATCGTCAGCGGTCGTTTCCAGCGACTCCAGTGCGACTTGCCATCGCTTTTGGCGTGAGTTGCCGTGTCGGGCTCAGCGCGGTTCATGGTCAGCGCTCCCGGTTGGAGGGGGGAAGGGTTTCAGGCGAGGTTTATGCGCCGGCAACCAACCGGCCCATGCCGGGAAATGCCGCAGGAAGTGAAACACCAGAAAACCGATGGTCATGTGCCAGACCCGCCCGCGTGGCGCGATGTCGTGAGACATGGCCTTGCAATGGTTGTCGCTGAGGTCTTCCAGGCGATCGAACAGAACTCGGTTGAAGCCACGGTCGCGGATCAGCACGTTGGCTTCCAGATTCATCGACAGGCTCAACGGGTCGAGGTTGCTCGAGCCAACGGTGCTCCAGTCCTCATCCACCAGTGCGACCTTGCCGTGCAGCGGGCGGTCGCAATACTCGTAGATCTTCACCCCGGATTTGAGCAAGTAATCGTAGGTCATACGCGCCGCGAGCCTTGCCACCCGCATGTCTGGCTGGCCCTGCAGGATCAGCCGCACATCCACGCCTCGGCGGGCCGCGTTGCGGATCTCGCGCAGCAAACGGAAACCGGGAAAGAAGTAGGCGTTGGCGATCACCACCCGGCGCTGCGCCTGGCGCAATACATGGCGGTAAACTTCCTCGATGTCGGTCTGGTGTTCCCCATTGTCGCGGTACACCAGCCGCACCTGGCCATCGTGGTCGTTGAAGGCCAGTTCCGAGCGCCGCTGCCGACGGTGTTGCCACCAGTATTTGGCGTGCGCCGGGCGACCGCATTGCAGCAGGGCAAAGTGATGGATATCGGCCACGGCCGGGCCTTGCACTTCTACGGAATAATCCTGTTTGGCCTCGGGGCCGAAATCGGCCAGATGATCGGCGGAAAAGTTGATCCCGCCGACGAACGCTACGGTGCCATCGACCACCACAATCTTGCGGTGCAGGCGCCGGAACCAGTTGGTGCGGATGCCCAGGCGCTTCGGTGCCGGGTCGAACATTTGCAGATGCACACCGGCGGCGGTCAGGGCGGTGAGAAACCCGGTACTCAGTTCGCCGCAGCCAAAGCCGTCGAGGCTGACGGTGGTGCGCACGCCGCGTTGAGCGGCTTCGATCAGGATCTGTTGCAGCTCATTGCCGACCTTGTCCTCGAACACGATGAAGGTTTCCAGCAGGATTTCACTTTGCGCCCGGCGCAGGGCTTCAAACACCCGGGGAAAGTACGCCTCGCCATTTTCCAGCAACTCGACCCGATTGCTGCCTTGCCAGCCATATTCGACATCGACCGCTGTCGGCTCGAAGGTGGGCGGAGCGGGGATGTGTTCCAGCGTGTTTTTTTCCATCGACTGGCTGCTCATAGCTCGATCTCCACCGACAGCGGAGCGTGGTCGGAAAGGTGCGACCAGGGCCGGGAGGTCAGCACTTGCGGATGGCTGGCCTTGAGGTTGCGTACGTAGATGCGGTCCAGGCGCAGTGCCGGCCAGCGCGCGGGGAAACTGCGCGCCGGTTTGCCATGATGCGCGGCGAAGACTTCGCGTAAACCGCTGGGCTTGAGCAATGCATCGGCGCGCTGGCGCCAATCGTTGAAGTCCCCGGCGACAATCACCGGGGCGTCTCCCGGCAGGACGTCCAGGCGCTGGGCGAGCAGCTTCAGTTGCGCGGTGCGATGGGTTTCGAGCAACCCCAGGTGTACGCAAATGGCATGCACTTCCTGGCCGTCGCCGGGCAAGCGCAACACGCAATGCAAGAGCCCGCGGTTCTCGTGACCGCTGAAGGACACGTCGAGGTTGTCGTGGCGGATGATCTGGAACTTCGACAACAACGCATTGCCGTGATCGCCCGCCGGATACACTGCATTGCGGCCATAGGCGAACTGCGGCCACAGGCTGTCGGCGAGGAACTCGTATTGCGGCATCGCCGGCCAGTTGGTGTAGCGCCTGGGATGCTGTTCGTGAGTGCCGTGGACTTCCTGCAAAAACACCACATCGGCAGACACACTGCGCACTGCTTCACGCAGTTCCGGCAGGATGAAACGCCGGTTCAACGCGGTGAAGCCTTTATGGGTGTTGACCGTCAGCACGGTGAAACGACAAGTGACGGACGAACCCTGTACCCGCATCTCGGTTGCGTTTGAGTGTGCGGGAATATCGGTGTGATTCGCTGTCATGTCGCCTCCCGCCTGACGGCTCCTGTCATTGGATGACCCTGAGGCAGCGGCGAAAGTTTCGATGGGGCTACAGACGGTACCCGACTTGAACTCACATCCATCCAGTGTGGGAGCGGCGGTGCGCCGCTCCCACAGGGTTTATCAGTGGCCGGCGATAATGCGGGCAGAGCCTTCAGCCGGTTCGGCGAACACCGGGCCGAGGCGATCAAGACGTCCACTCCACGCGGTCAATGCCAGCGCCACCAACACCACCAGGCCACCGATCCATGCGGTATGAATCAACCCCATGTGGGCGACGATCAGGCCGCCGCCCCAGGCGCCACCAGCAATGCCGAGGTTGAATGCCGCGATGTTCAGGCCGGACGCCACGTCCACCGCCTGCGGGGTGTGATGCTCGGCCTGACGCACCACATACACCTGCAACCCCGGCACGTTGCCGAATGCCACCGCCCCCCAGACCAGCACGGTGGCCAGCGCCAGCCACGGATTGCCGGCAGTGAAGGTCAGCACGAACAACACGGCGGCGAGCAGGGCAAAGATGATTTTAAGGGCGTTGATCGGGCCGCGCTTGTCCGCGAGCTTGCCGCCCCAGATGTTGCCGACGGCCACGGAGATACCGTAGACCAGCAGCACCAGGCTAACGGTGCCGGCGCTGAAGCCGGAGAGGTCCTGAAGAATCGGCGCGAGGAAGGTGAAGGCAATGAACGAGCCGCCGTAGCCGACGGCCGTCATGGCATACACCAGCAGCAGGCGCGGTTGCTTGAGCACCTGCAATTGCTGCAACAACGATGCGGGTTTGCTGTGGGCGATATTTTTCGGCACGTAGATCAGGCTGCCGATGAAGGCGATCACGCCCAGGACCGAAACGGCAAGGAAGGTTTCACGCCAGCCGAAATGCTGGCCGATGAATGTCCCCAGCGGCACGCCTGTGACCAGCGCCACGGTCAGGCCGGTGAACATGATGGCAATCGCGCTGGCGGCTTTTTCCTTCGGCACTAGACTGGTGGCGATGGTCGAGCCGATCGAGAAAAACACCCCGTGGGCCAGGCCGGTGACGATCCGTGCGAGGATCAGCGACTCGTAACCTGGTGCTTGCCACGCCAGCAGGTTGCCGAGGGTGAACAGCACCATCAGCGACAACAGCAGCAACTTGCGCGGAACCTTGCCGGTGAGGGCGGTCAGCACCGGGGCGCCGACGGCGACGCCAAGGGCATACAGGCTGACCAGCAGGCCGGCGGACGGCAGGCTGACGCCGAGGTCGGCGCCAATAGTGGGTAACAGGCCAACGATGACGAACTCTGTCGTCCCGATGGCAAAGGCGCTGAGGGTCAGCGCGAGCAAGGCAATGGGCATGGCTGCAACTCCGGTGGATTCATTCGATGGAGCGCAGTGTCGGGGTTTGGGTTGTGCGGAAAAATACAGGGAAGGACATTTGATATTTGCCCTGAGCGCAAAGATCGCGAGCGCGGGTGTTAGTCTGTGGCGAGGGAGCCATATCCGAACTTGCCCGGCATTTCTCGATCAGTTCCATACAGACACAGCCAAAGGAGCGGATGCTTTGATCAGGCTCAAGACCGCGATACTGCTGGGAGCGTTGCTGTTTGTGGGCAGCGGGCAACTGGAAGCCGCCGCGATACCGGGGCTGCCCGCCACCGCGACCGCAGCAACTCCGCCGGCCCACCCCGAACCGCTGGTGCAAGGCGGGTTACTGGGGGCCATCAGTACAAGCATCGACGAGGTCCAGACCAAACTCGATCTCAACGAAAACCTCGTCGACGTCTGGCGCCTGCGTGCCGATCTCGCGGTCGATGAAGTGGATCAGTTGGTCAATCAGCCGTCGGCCCGTTCGCCCTGGAGCGTCGCCGGCGATTTCCTGCTGCTGACCTGCGTGTGGACGGTGGTGTTTGCCTGTCTTTGGCTGCTCGGGCGGATGGTCTCCAGGCGGCTGTGCGAGCATCGTCTGCTGCTTAGTCGTGAACGGGGCCAGGCGTTGCTCAGATACGTGCTGCCCTACACCTTTGCGGCGGTGATCAGTCTGCCGTTGACGATTTATGCCAGCCAGTTTTTGCCGATATCGGCGGGACGGGCGCTGGCACTGTGTCTGGCTTATGCCGCCAGCGCGGGGATATTTTCCGCATCATTGGTGCTGTCGCTGGTGGTGGTGTTCAATGCCGGGCACAAGCGGCGGGCGGTGCAGATCATCCGCGAGAAAAGTCCCCGGCCGTTGTTCGTTATCGGCTTTCTGGTGGCATTGAGCGACGCCCTGACCAGCCCGCAGATCGCCCATCAACTGGGCAGCAACCTCACCAGCAGCATCGCCGTGTTCACCGGGTTGGCAGCGTCGATGTCCTTCGGCTTGCTGGTGATCCGCATGCGCCGCCCGGTCGCTCACGTGATCCGCATCCTGCCGCTGGCCCAGCGCCAAAGTCAGCCGGCGTTGCGTGAAACCCTGCGGATATTTTCCGGGCTCTGGTACTGGCCGATTCTGTTGATGGTACTGGTTTCGATCATCAATCTGATCGGTGCCGGGGCGGACAACCAGAGAGTGCTGCGCAGCGCCTTGTTCACCACGGTGCTGCTGATTGCCACGGTGTTTCTCAGCACCACGCTGCACCATTTGTTCAAGGCCCGCAGCGAAGCGGACCTGCGCCGCAGCGGCGCCTACAAGGAACGTTTTCTCAACCTGTCCCATGCCTTGCTGCGCATCGGCATGGCCATCGTGTTCATCGATATCCTCGGGCGAATCTGGGGCGTGTCGCTGTTCGAATTCGCGGTGAGCAATGCCGTGGGCCGGGCGATCAGTGATTCCCTGAGCCACATCGGTCTGATCCTGCTGGTGACCTGGATGGTCTGGGTGGTGCTCGACACGGCGATACAGGAAGCTCTGAAACCACCGACCAACAAGCGCTCGGCGCGCCAGCCGAGTACGCGGGTGAAAACCATCCTGCCGCTGTTGCGCAATGCGATCAAAATCATCCTGGTGGTGATTTGCGCGATCACCACAATGGCCAACCTCGGGATCAACGTCGCGCCGTTCCTGGCCGGTGCCGGGGTCATCGGCCTGGCGATCGGTTTCGGTTCCCAGCAACTGGTGCAGGACGTGATTACCGGGCTGTTCATCATCATCGAAGACACCTTGTCCATCGGTGACTGGGTGGTGCTCGATTCCGGTCATGCAGGCACGGTCGAAGGCCTGACCATCCGCACCTTGCGCCTGCGCGATGGCAAGGGCTTCGTACACTCGGTGCCGTTCGGGCAGATCAAGGCCGTGACCAACCAATCGCGGCAATTCGCCTATGCGTTTTTCTCGGTGCAATTGACCTACGACACCGATGTCGACAAGGCCATCGAACTGATCCGCGAGGCGGGGCATTCCATCAGCAACGACCCGTTCCTGCGCTACAACCTGCAAGGGCCGCTGGATGTGTTTGGTGTCGACAAGATGGACCTCAACGGTGTGGTGCTGACCGCGCAATTCCGCACGGTGTCCGGGGGGCAATACGCGGTGAGCCGGGCCTTCAACCAGCGTTTGAAAAAGCTTGTGGATAACTGCCCGTGGGTGCATTTCGCGCAGACTTATCCACAGCAGGCGCTGGTGCCGCGGCATCCGGTCGAGCCGCCAGTCGAGGCAGGGCATGAGCCGGATCATTCAGCGGTGCTGATGCCGGGTCGGCCGCGGTCTCAATAGTCAGTTTTGTAATTGAGGTTTTCAGTGGCTGGTCTGGCCCCATCGCGAGCAAGCTCGCTCCCACAGTGATCTCTGTTGTGCCAAAATTTGTATTCACAGAAAATCCCCTGTGGGAGCGAGCTTGCTCGCGATGGGGCCGGTCCAGACGACATTAATGCCGGATAAGCTTACTGCGCACTTCAGCCATCGCCTGTTCATTCAGCTCCAACCAGAACTGCTGCTTGCCGGCAATCTCGGCAGCAACCGGCAACCCGTCCCGATACACCAGCCGATTGCTCGCCAGCGCCGGGACTTTCGCGCCGGGCAATAGCGTACCGGCGAGGTTCAGCGGATCGACCCCGCACACCGCGACCAGGCTGCCGTCATGGGGTCGACGCCGGACCTCGCGCAACAAGGGGATCGCCTCGGGCAGGGCGAATTGCTCGCCCGCCAGGCCACTGACAAACCGCCCGCCGCGAATCTCGCCCCGCGCCTCCAGGCGATGGAACGTACGCAGCAGTTCGCGCCAGCTCGGCAACCAGTCTGCCTCACGCTCCAGCAAGCGCCAGAACACCACGCCGTAGCGGCGCAGCAAGGTCATGGCGATGTGTTCAAGGGTTTCGGCAGGCATCCGCTGGTTTTGCACCACCGGCGCGGCCGGCGCGCGTCGCAACAGGGCCCAGCGCCCGGCGTCGTCCATGCCACCGATGAATGCCCCGCGTCCACGCCGGCTGTTGCGCGGCTGGCGCTTGCTGGCCGGGGTGATCAGTGCGCGCAATCCGGCGAAGCTGTCGGCATTCACCAGCCCCGCGCCCACCAGTTCCTGCAGGGCGATCTCCAGCTCTGAACGCAGCAGGTGGGCCTCATGGATCAGTTCGTCGAAAAACAGCGCGCCATGCTGGCTGAGGGCGGCGTGGACCTTTTGTGTTTTCGGCGACAGTTCGCTGACCGGCGTCTGTTCGGTCAAGCCGCTCCAGAGGCCGACCCGGTTGCGCGGCAGCAACACAATCGGCGTGCTGCGCAGGGCGGTGCTGGCGCTTTTGTTGTGCGCAGTCAGGCGCGTCCACACCAGTCTGCCACTGCGGCACAGTTCATCGAGCCAGGTCGCCGAGTAGTCCTTGATTCGCGCTGGCAGGATGTCGCTGTCCCAGGCTGAAGCGGCGGCGGGGTAGCCTTCGAATTGCGCAATAACGGCTGGCAATGCTGCCGCGCCCTGGACCTGGCTCGCGCTCGACACATGCTGCCAGTCGAACAGGAATCGCATGAAGTCCTGCAATGCCACCGGTTCGATTTCCCGGCGCAGGCGCTTGACCGTATAGCGGTGAATCCGCGCCAGCAAATGCCGCTCGCACCATTCTTCCTGGGTGGTGCCCGGGGTGAAGCGGCCGCGCAGCACGTAGCCCTCGCGTTCCAGTTGCGCCAGGGCCTGGTTGACCTGCGCAGCGGGCAAGCCGAGTGGTTCGGCAATACGATCGAGCGCCAGCGGCCCGAAGGCGCTAAGCCGTGCGCGGATCAGTTCGAGGACGGCTTCGTCGGGTTCCCAGGCTTCATCGAAGTCCGGCAGCGCTTGCAGGGCGGGCGTCAATTCGGCCTGTGGATAAGTCGTCCGCAGGCAGGTCAGGCGCTCCAGCGCCAGCCACAGCGATTGCCCTGCGTTGATCTGCAAACGGCCTGCACGTCCGCTGTCGGTCAGGGTATTGAGCCAGTCGGGCCACTGCGGATTGGCACCGGCTTCGGCATCGGTGATGCACGCCAGGCCCATCAAGGCCTCGTGCATTTCATCGACACCGCAGGGCGCTGGCCAGGCTTCGTCGCGTACAGCGGCAATCGCCTCGGCGTCCAGGGCACCGAGGTCGTCGGTGGATTGCGGGTCGCTCCAGCGGCGGTTGAGCACGGCCTGGGTGCGGCGTTCTTCCAGTGGTGCATCGTCGAGAAAGGTATAGGGCCGGGCGCTGAGTATCTCCGCCGCCAGCGGCGAAGGCGCCGGCAAGTCGCGGCTGATCAGGCGAATGTCGCCGCGTTCCATGCGCCGTAACAAGGCCAGCCAGCCTTCCGTATCCATGGCTTCGTGCAGGCAATCGTCGAGGGTCTGTTCCACCAGCGGATGGTCGGGAATTTCCCGTTCGCCGGCGAGGTTTTCCACGCAGGCAATCTGATCGGGAAACACGCTGGCGATCAGGTCTTCGCTTTTCATCCGCTGAATCTGTGGCGGGACTTTACGCCCACCGCTGTAGCGCGGCAGGGCCAGGGCCACGCTGGCATTCCAGCGCCAGCGCACGCCGAACAGCGGCGCGTCGAGCACGGCCTGGATCAGGATGTGTTCGGCGCTGTTGCTGTGCAGGTAGCGCCAGACGTCGTCCAGTTCAAAGCTGTGGCTGGTGGACAGCGATAGCACGATGGCGTCTTCGCTGGCGGCGGCCTGCAGTTCGAAGTTGAAGGTGCGACAGAAACGCTTGCGCAGGGCCAGGCCCCAGGCGCGGTTGATGCGGCTGCCGAACGGCGTGTGAATGACCAGTTGGGTGCCGCCGGACTCGTCGAAAAAGCGCTCCATCAGCAGCGTGTCTTGGGATGGCAGGGCGCCCAGCGTCTGTCGCGCTCGGGCCAGGTAATCCACCAGTTGTTCGGCGCTGGCGAGGTTCAGGCCCAGGGTCTCGGTCAGCCAGTCGAGCGCTGGCTGCAAGTTGCCTGGCGCGGCACCCAGCAGGTCGTCAAGTTGCGCCTGCAAGCGCGCCACCGCCGCAGACAATTCGGCGCTGCGCCCCGGTGCTTCACCGAGCCAGAACGGAATGGTCGGCGGCTGGCCCTGGGCGTCCTCGACCCGAACCTTACCGGTTTCCACCCGCAGGATCCGATAGGACGTATTGCCCAACTGGAAGATATCCCCGGCAATGCTTTCCACCGCAAAGTCTTCGTTGATGGTGCCGATGTTCAGCCCTTGAGGCTCCAGCAGCACGCTGTAGTCGGCGTTGTCCGGAATGGTCCCGCCACTGGTCACCGCCGTCAGTTTCGCGCCCCGGCGGCCGCGCAGGGTGCGGCTCACGGCGTCGCGATGCAGGTAGGCGCTACGGATGCCCTGACGCCCGTTGTAACCTTCGGCGAGCATGTGCAGCAGTGCCTGATAGTGTTTGTCGTCGAGTGCGGCGTAGGGCGAGGCGCGGCGCAGCATCTCCAGCAGCGCTTGCTCCGGCCACTCCTGACAACTGACTTCGGCGATGATCTGCTGCGCCAGTACGTCCAGCGGCGCTTGCGGGATCAGCAAGGTATCGAGTTCGCCCCGGCGCACGCAGTCGAGCAGCGCGGCGCATTCGATCAGGTCGTCGCGGGTGGTGGCAAACAAACGGCCCTTGGGCGTGCCGCCGACCTGGTGCCCGGAACGGCCGACCCGTTGCAGAAACCCGGCAATCGAACGCGGCGAGGCGATCTGGCAGACCAGGTCGACGTCGCCGATGTCGATCCCCAGTTCCAGCGACGCCGTGGCGATCAGCACTTGCAGGTCGCCGCGCTTGAGTCGCTGCTCGGCGTCCAGGCGAAACTCCTTGGCCAGGCTGCCGTGGTGCGCCGCCACGGCATCCTTGCCCAGGCGCTCGCTCAGGTGCCGGCTCAGGCGTTCGGCCAGGCGCCGGGTGTTGACGAAAATCAGCGTGGTCCGGTGCTCCCGGGCGAGGGCGGCGAGGCGGTCGTACACCAGTTCCCAGACATCGTTGGCCATCACGGCCGATAGCGGCACGGGCGGCACTTCGATGTCCAGGTCGCGGGGGCGGGCGTGGCCGATGTCGACGATCTCGCACGGGCGGTCGTGACCGGCCAGGAAGCGCGAGACGGCTTCGATGGGTTTTTGCGTGGCCGACAGACCAATGCGCAGCAGCGGCTCCGGGCAGAGGGCTTGCAGGCGTTCAAGGCTCAGTGCCAGATGGCTGCCGCGCTTGCTGGCGGCCATGGCGTGGATTTCGTCGACGATCACCGTTTGCGCCGTGCCGAGCATCTGCCTGCCCGAGTCGGAACCGAGCAGCACATACAGGGATTCCGGCGTGGTCACCAGTATGTGCGGCGCCGTTTTGCGCATCGCCGAACGGTCTTTTTGCGGTGTGTCACCGGTGCGAACGGCGGTGGTGATCTGCAATGGCGGCAGGCCCATCACGCGCAATTGCCCGGTAATGCCGGCCAGCGGGTTTTGCAGGTTGATCCGGATGTCGTTGGACAGCGCCTTGAGGGGCGAGACGTAGACCACCAGGGTGGCGTCGGGCAAGCCTTCGGGGCTTTCCAGGCCGCGGTGCACCAGGTCGTCGATGACGGCGAGAAAGGCGGTGAGGGTCTTGCCGGAACCGGTGGGCGCGGCGACCAGGGTCGAGCGGCGCTGGCGGATCAACGGCCACGCCCGGGCCTGGGCGGCGGTGACCGCCGGGAACGTGTGGCTGAACCAGGCGCTGACGGCAGGGTGGAAGCCGCTCAGGGCACTGTCTGCGGGAATGGGCAGGTTCATGCAGCAAGTTATGCGGGTGGGGGCTGAAGATGCAAGTACCGCTCGGGATCTCTAGTGGTCTTCAGGGCCACTTCGCGGGCAAGCCCGCTCCCACAGGGGATAGGCGGTGTACCCACATCCAGTGTGGGAGCGGGCTTGCCCGCGAAGGGGCCAGTAGCAGCACCGCAAAAGTCGGACATCTACACTTTACGGATGACGGTTGCGCTCTAAACCCGCAAAATGCAACGATTCCGGCAATTACCAATGACATCGCCTGGGGGCGGTGTCGATAAAGCCATTGTTTCAATCAGACTGGGCCTGCTGACTCTATGCGAATGCGCCTTATGTTACTGGGCGGCGGAAATGCCCTTGGGCAGGCGCTGATTCGCCTCGGTGCGGAGGAAGACATCGGTTTCCTCGCTCCCCGCCCGCCCGAAGACGGCTGGGATGCCGCGAGCCTGACACAACTGCTCGACGACACCCGTCCCGATGCATTGATCAACCTTGCCTACTACTTCGACTGGTTTCAGGCCGAGGCAGTGAGCGAGTCGCGCCTGGCCGGCCAGGAACGCGCGATCGAGCGTCTGGCGGAGCTGTGCCAGCACCACAACATCGTGCTGCTGCAACCCTCCAGCTATCGCGTGTTCGACGGCTCCCGAGCCACGGCCTACAGCGAAAAAGACGAACCGGTGCCCCTGGGCTTGCGGGGTCAGGCCTTGTGGCGGATCGAGCAAAGCGTGCGCGCCACCTGCCCGCAACACGTGCTGCTGCGTTTCGGCTGGCTGCTGGACGACAGCCCGGATGGCGCCCTTGGCCGCTTCCTCGCCCGTGCCGAACAACCCGAAGAGCTGCTGATGGCCGACGACCGGCGCGGCAATCCGACGCCGGTCGACGATGCCGCCCGTGTGATCATTTCTGTGCTCAAGCAACTCGATTGCGCCGCGCCGCTGTGGGGCACCTACCACTACGCCGGGCATGAGGCCACCACGCCGCTGGCGCTGGGGCAGGCGATTCTGACCGAAGCCCGCAGCCTGCATCCGCTGGCCATCGAAGCTCCGACCGCCCAGGCCCACGCCGCGCGTCCGGATGCTGCGGAAGAGCCGCAACACGCGGTACTGGCCTGCAAAAAAATTCTGCACACCTTCGGGATCAAACCACGCGCCTGGCGTGCGGCGCTTCCCGGTCTACTGGACAGGTTCTATCGCCATGGCTGACGGCCCCGTTTTGATTACCGGTGGTGCCGGTTTCATTGGTTCACACCTGACTGACGCCTTGCTCGCCAAGGGCCATGCAGTGCGGATTCTCGATGACCTGTCCACCGGCAAGCGCAGTAATCTGCCGCTGGACAATCCCAGAGTCGAACTGATCGTCGGCGACGTGGCCGATGCGGCTGTGGTCGCCCAGGCAATGGCCGGTTGCAGCGCCGTGGCGCACCTGGCTGCCGTGGCGTCGGTACAGGCCTCGGTGGACGATCCGGTGCGCACGCACCAGAGCAATTTCATCGGCACGCTGAACGTCTGCGAAGCCATGCGCCAGGCTGGGGTCAAGCGCGTGCTGTTTGCCTCCAGCGCGGCGGTGTATGGCAACAATGGCGAGGGCGAGTCGATCGACGAAGACACGCCAAAGGCGCCGCTGACGCCGTATGCGGTGGACAAACTGGCCAGCGAGCAGTACTTCGATTTCTACCGTCGCCAGCATGGGCTGGAGCCGGTGATTTTCCGCTTCTTCAACATCTTCGGACCACGCCAGGATCCGTCCTCGCCGTACTCCGGGGTGATCAGCATTTTCAGCGAGCGCGCACTGAAGGGCTTGCCGATCACCGTGTTCGGCGATGGTGAGCAGACCCGGGATTTTGTCTACGTCGAAGACCTGGTCGACTTGCTGGTGCAGGCCATCGAGAAGCCCCTGGCCGAGGTCGGTGCGGTCAACGTTGGCTGGAACCAGGCGACGACCCTCAAGCAAATGCTCGAAGCGCTTGAGGCCGTGGTCGGCAAGCTGCCGCCGGTAAGCTACGGCCCGGCGCGCTCCGGTGACATCCGCCATTCCCGGGCGAACAACCGGCGTCTGCTGGAGCGCTTCACTACCACAGGGCAGACACCGATGCGTGTGGGGCTGGCGCGGTTACTGGGGCGCTGAGATTCTTGCAGCCACAAAAAAGGCGTCCATCAAGGACGCCTTTTTTGTGGCCGGAATTTGCTTTGACAGCTTATGTAATTCCTGTGGCCAGGTTCACCACCACGTGAACATTCTTCCAGCGATGTCGCTTAGAACTTGTAGCCCAGGCCAACCATGTAGATGAACGGGTCTACATCGACGTCCACACGTGCCCGGGTACCTGGGGCAATCGAGTTGTTCTCGACAGTGGCGCGGGTATCGATGTCGATGTAGCGCACCTGGGCGTTGATCATGATGTTGTCGGTCAGCATGTAGTCCGCACCGACCTGCCAGGCCAGGCCCCAGGAGTTTTCCGCCTTGAAGTTGCTGAAACCGGCGGACTGCGCCTGGCTGCCTACGTGTTCGTCGTAGATATAGGTGTAGTTGATGCCGCCGCCGACGTACGGCTGGAAGGCCGACTTCGGGTCCAGCGGGTAGTACACCAGGCTCAAGGTCGGCGGCAGGTGCTTGAGGGTGCCGAGTTTGCCGTTGGCCGCGCTCAGGGCCGTGCCCTTGAGTTTCACGTCATGCTCGAACGGTGTGGCTGCCAGCAGTTCGATACCCAGGTGATTGGTGAGCATGTAGGCGAAGTTCAAGCCCAGTTGCGTGTCGCTGCTCATGGTCGCCTTGCCACCCAGGTCGGCGCCCGCCAGCGGGCCTTGATCAACCTTGACGCTGGAGCTGTCGGCTTCCGGGTTGACGGTGATTGCACCGGCGCGAAGGAGAATGTCGCCGGCCTCGAAGGCGTGGGCGAGCGGGGCTGCGAGCGCGAGGGCAACCAGCGAAGCGCTGAGCATGGACTTGTTCATGGGGGCTCCAGAGGACGTTAAAAGTGTTCGATGTCCAATGGTAAGCCGGCTAACTATTCGGTCTTTTGATGCAGCTCAATGAAAGTGGGAAGGGCGTGATTTTTGTGGTGTTTTTGATGGCCCCTTCGCGAGCAAGCCCGCTCCCACAAGGAGTTGCGCGCTGCTGAAGATTTTTGTTTCAACATTGCACCTGTGGGAGCGGGCTTGCCCGCGATGGCGATTGTGTTGGCGACAAGGAAACTCCGGATTCACTCCGGCAATTCATACAGGTAAATCTTGTCCGCCTCCATCTGATACCCGGCATCCGCCAGTTCGCTGGTGGACGCCTTGACCTGCAATGCGCCCTCGATCCAGTACGGCTGATACAACTCGTCGAGCTTCACGCCGACTTCGCTTTTGACGTGCACGATCTGGTTCGACGGCGGTGGCGGCACATGGATGCAGGCGCCGAAATAGGGCACCAGCAGAAACTCCGTGGTGCGGCCTTCCTCGCTCACCTCCAGGGGCACAATGTATCCCGGCAGTCGAATGCTCTGGCCATCGAGGGTCTTGACCACCGGTGCGTTGGGCATGTCCTGCTTTGCTGCTGGCGCCGACTCTGCCGAGAGCGTGCTGCTCATCTGCGACAGATCGTGCAGCGGCGTCATGTTCGGCACTTCTTTCGGCGCGTCGGGCGGGATCATCTCCGACCAGGTCAGGTCTTTTGGCTGGGCCGCCCACAGGGGCAGGGCGACCAGCATCAACAGCGCAAGTACAGCGCGGGGCATTTTCAACGTCCTCATAAACGAATCGACAGGCCATCGGCCAGGGATTGGCGATAGGCGCGCCAAGCCGGCACGCTGCCCATCAGCAACGCGGCGATCAGGATGCCACCGAGCAGCGTCCATTCATACTCGCTCGGCCAGGACAGCGGAAGGAACAGGCCGTAGTTGGCTTGCACGTACCCTTGGGCCGCCGCGATGCACACATACAGCAACGCCACACCGGCGATCACGCCCGACAGTGCCAGGGCAAAGGCTTCGAGCACCAACAGCGTTGCGATGTGCCATGGCCGAGCACCCACCGAGCGCAGGATCGCCATTTCCCGGCGGCGTTCGTTGAGGCTGGTGAGAATGGCCGTGAGCATGCCGATCAACCCGGTCAGTACCACAAACAGCGAGACCACGAACAGGGCTTTTTCCGCCGTGCCCATCAGGCTCCACAGCTCTTGCAGCGCCACGCCCGGCAGGATCGCCAGCATCGGCTCGCCGCGGAATTCGTTGATTTCCCGTTGCAGGGCAAAGGTCGAAATTTTGTTGTTCAGACCGAGCATGAACGCGGTGATCGCTTGTGGCGTGAGGTCCATGTTGCGCGCCTGATCGGCGGTGATGCGCCCCTCGCCCCGAGCCGGTACGCCGTTATGCCAGTCGATGTGAATCGCTTCCATCCCACCGAGGCTGATGTGCAACGTGCGGTCCACCGGCGTGCCGGTGCGCTTGAGAATACCGACCACGGTGAACGGTTTGTCATCGTGCTTGACCAGGCTGATCGCCGCCACGCCGTGGGCCAGCACCAGTTTGTCACCGAGTTTGTAGTGCAGTGCCTCGGCCACTTCGGCACCGAGCACCACTTCGAACGGGTCGGTTTCGAAGGCGCGGCCATCGCTCAATTGCAGGTGTTGCTGGCGGCCGTACCGGTAGTGCTCGAAGTAGGCTTCGGTGGTGCCCATCACCCGGTAGCCGCGATGGGAGTCGCCGAGGGACATCGGGATCGCCCACTTCACTTTCGGGTTGCTGGCGAAATGTTCGAAGCTGTCCCAGCGGATATTGTTGGTGGCGTTGCCGATGCGGAACACCGAATACAGCAACAGGTTCACCGAGCCTGAGCGGGCACCGACGATCAGGTCGGTGCCGCTGATGGTGCTGGCGAAACTGGCCTTGGCTTCGGTGCGCACGCGCTCCACCGCCAGCAGCAGGCACACCGAGAGGGCGATGGCGAAAGCCGTGAGGATCGCGGTGAAGCGGCGGTTAGCCAGGCTGGCCATGGCTAGACGAAACAGATACATCTCAGACCTCGTACGGGGTCGCGGCGCGATTGAGTTCAGCCAGCGACAGGTTGTGGTC
Organism: Pseudomonas sp. GM74; assembly: GCF_000282455.1. Lineage (GTDB taxonomy): Bacteria > Pseudomonadota > Gammaproteobacteria > Pseudomonadales > Pseudomonadaceae > Aquipseudomonas. The sequence goes on along the minus strand of NZ_AKJG01000161.1, from coordinate 21,504 downwards.
GAACAGCGGCGCCAGGCTCTGGTCGTGGCTAACGAACAACAGGCTCGACCCGGCGTCGCGGCACTCGGCGAACAGCAGGCGAATGAAATTCTCGCGGGCGTCGTAATCGAGGGCCGAGGTCGGCTCGTCGGCGATCACCAGTTCCGGTTGACCGATCAGCGCGCGGGCGGCGGCGACCCGTTGCTGCTGGCCGATGGACAACGAATCGGCGCGGCGACCGAGGATGCTTTCATCCTTCAAACCCAAGTGGGCGAGCAGCGTGGCGGCGGCTTTGTCGACGCTGCCGTGACGTTGTTTCGCCCGTTGGGCGCGCAGTTTCGAGAAGTGGCAGGGCAGTTCGACGTTTTCACGCACCGACAGAAACGGCAGCAGGTTGAACTGCTGGAAGATGTAGCCGGTGTGATCGACGCGGAAGTGGTCGCGGGCGCCGGCCGAGAGTTGCGTCAGTTCCTGGCCGAGCAGGCGGATGCTGCCGCGATCCGGTTTTTGCACACCGCCGAGCAGGCCGAGCAGGGTGGTCTTGCCGCTGCCACTGGGGCCTTTGAGGAACAGGGTTTCGCCGCGCTCCAGGCGAAACGCCGGGATGTCCAGCAGCGGCGGGTGACCGGGCCAGCTGAAGCCCAGGTCGGACAGTTCGATGAGTGCTTGGGTCATGTGAAACCGGTCTGGTTGGTGGTGAACCCTGTGGGAGCGGGCTTGCTCGCGAATGCGGTGTGTCAGAGACATTGATGCAAACTGATACGGCGCTTTCGCGAGCAAGCCCGCTCCCACATTTGATTTGCGGTGGATCAGAATTTCAGTGCAGCAGCCTTGGCCGTCACATCAACCCCTTGCTGCCCGCTCGGGCCGATCAGTTGTACCTGAATTTTTTGGGTGGCCGGGAAGCTGGTGAAAATATTCGTCAGGTCCAGGGTCTTCAGCGCGTCTGGCGTGGCGCAGGTGAACTGATAGCGAGCGTTGATTTCGCTGTGATCATGGTGATGTTCGTGGCCGTCTTTGTCCTTGGCGTCTTCATTGTGATCATCGTCGGCCTCGGGCTGGCCGCCGAACAGCGGGCTTTCCAGATCCTGGTTCTCCACCACGCAACCGGCGGGTTTCGGCAGGTTGAACAGGGCCAGTGGTTGCTCAAGTCGAGCACGGACGGCGGCGACTTTGGCTTTGTCTGCTTCGCTGGTGGCGACGTGCTCGAAACCCACCAGGTTCATGGCCGGGCTTTCCAGCTCCAGTTCCAGGGTCTTGCCGTCCAGCGCCGCGTTCAGGCGTCCCACGCCATGTTCGTGGGCGCTCAGGCTGCCATGTTCATGATCGTGTTCGTCGGCGGCATGGGCGACAGCCAGCGGCAACATGGCAAACGGCAGGGCGAGAAGCAGACGACGCATGGCGAGTCTCCGAAAAGTAAAATGAAGAAAATGTTATGTAATCTTATAACGTAAGTGCGGAGAGTTTGACTGCCTGCTTGGCGTTGCACAAGTCCCATGGGAGCATGCCGGGAAGAAATGTGCGGGAGCAGACCTATGTTGCGAATTCGCGGAAGCATCGGCGACTGGCCGGTGGATTTGACCCTGGAGATGGACGACGCGGACTGGGCGCGATTAGGGGCGCAGTTGCAGGTAGAAAAATCCCCGGTCAGCGCCCCTGTGGCGAAACCGCTGAATCAGGATGATGCGCTGTGGCAGATCGCCCGGGATTTGCTGCGTAAGGCCGGACAGTTGAGTGGGCCGGATTTGCTCGATCAATTGGAAGGCCTGACCGGCAGTGCGGCGGCGGGCAAACGCCTGTTGGTGCGCTTGCGCCATTGTGCGGATGTGAAAGTGGAAAGCGGCGGCGATACACCGTTGTACCGCTGGTTGTAGGAGCGAGCTTGCTCGCTCCTACAAGGGCAATTCAATACAGCGCGGCAAACAACTTGCGACGGTAGGTGCTCACCAACGGGTGATCGTTGCCCAGCAACTCGAACACCTGCAGCAAGGTCTTGTGCGGCAAGCCTTCGCTGTAGCTGCGGTTGCGGGTGAACAGCTTGAGCAATGCATCCAGCGCGGCGTCGTACTGCTGACGGGCCAGTTGCTGGATTGCCAGTTGATAGACCGCCTCATCGTCCAGCGGGTCTTTCGCCAGCCGGGCCTTCAGGTCGGCGGCATCCGGCAAGTCCTTGGCCAAACCGAGAAACTTGATCTGTGCCTTGGCGCCGGCCAGCGCGGCCTTGTGCTCGTCGCTCTTGACCGCATCGAGCACGGCTTGCGCTTCGCCCAGTTCACCGCGCTCGGTCAGGCAGCGGGCGTAGAGAATCAGTGCCTTGGCGTTGGTGTTGTCTTCACCCAGGATCACTTTGAGTAGCGCTTCGGCATCGGCAAAACGGCTGTCGTCGAACAGCGCCTGGGCCTGCTCGAACGGATCGGCGGCGGCCGGTGGCGGCATCTGCACATGGGGTTCGAGCAGGGCGCGCACGGCGGATTCCGGCTGGGCACCGGCAAAGCCGTCGACAGGCTGGCCGTCCTTGAAAAGCACCACGGTCGGCAGGCTGCGGATGCCGAAGCGGGCGACGATGTCTTGCTCGAGGTCGCAGTTGACCTTGGCCAGCAGCAACTCACCCTGATAGCTCTCGGCAATGCTCTGCAACATCGGCATCAGTACTTTGCAGGGCGCGCACCATTCGGCCCAGAAATCCACCAGCACCGGCTTGTGGAAAGAGTTCTCGATCACCGACTGGTCGAAATCGGCAGTCGTGGCGTCGAAGATGTACGGCGTTTCCTGACTCATGGGCAATCTCGTAGAAGCGTGAATTGGGCAACTATACGGCTTGGTGGGGGGCGGCCGGAAGCGGTTGGCCGTGAGAGGTGTGTTGCCTGACAGGGCGCCTTCGCGGGCAAGCCCGCTCCCACAGGGATTGAAGTCGCCACAAGATGTGTGGTTCACACCAACCATTGTGGGAGCGGGCTTGCTCCGGGCGGCGATCCGACGAAGCTTTTAACTAGCGCTGTGCATGGTAGAGGCTCACATGCCGAAACTCGTGGGGCTCGGCCAGATCCGGCAGGGTCATCGCCTCCAGCATCTCTATGCGCCGGTACAACGGATGGCGAAAATCCCGCACTCGGGAATCCGCCACCAGCGCCTCTCGGCCGCGGCTGAGGAACTGGTCGAGCAGCGGCAGGTTCGCCCGGTCGTACAGTACATCCGCCACCAGGATCAGATCGAAGCGATCGGCCTCGGCGAAAAAGTCTGTCGAATAATTAAGCTGCACATCATTGAGCTCGGCATTGGCCCGACAAGCGGCAATCGCCAGTGGGTCGAGGTCGCAGGCCAGCACTTCCATCGCCCCGGCCTTCGCCGCAGCAATCCCCGCCACCCCGGAACCGGCACCGAAATCCAGCACCCGTTTGCCTTCGACCCAATGCGGGTTTTCGGCCAGATAGCGGGCCACGGCCAGACCACTGGCCCAGCAGAAACTCCAGTACGGCGGTTCATGCAAAATTCGCCGGGTCTCTTCCGGGCTGAAGGCGCGGTCCATATTGTCGCCGTCGATCAGCCACAACTTCAGGTCGGTCCCTGGTAACTCACAGGCGATCAATTGCGCATCACCGAGCAGTTCACCCAACGCCTTTTGCAGGTCGAGCGGTGCACTCATGGGGCTTTGACGAATTGCAGTTGGCCCAGGGCCTGGGTGGTCGGCTGGGTAATCAGCTGCGACGGCAGGTGCAGGATCAACTGCCCGGACTGACTGGCGCGGCCTCGCAGTTCAACGCGGGCCCCGGCCGGGAAGGATTGCGGATTGAAACGCAGGTGAAACGCCAGCACCTGGTTGTTGCCGATCAGGCTGGAACTGGCGAGCAATTGTTGCGGGCGATCCTTATCGTCGATCACCAAAAGCGCCAGTTCGACTTCAGCGCCGGCCGGTACGCCTTGCAAGGTGCCGCTCAGTTCACGCTGATGGGCGGGCAGGGGGCCAAGCTCGGCGGCCTCCCGGGCTTTCTTCTGCGCTTGCTGTGGCGCCGGGCCAGGCGTTGGCGGCTGGGGCTTGGGTGCATCGCTGCCGCAAGCCACCAGCAGGCTGAAAACACTGAGCAAAATGAGCGGACGTAACGACATTGCTGGCTCCATAAAGCTGAATTCCATGGATCAAGTGATCATCCCGTCTGTATACCGCAAACCCTATGGCTTGTCTTGCCACCGGGATGCGCTACCATGGCCCTCCCTTTTTTTGTTGCCTGCCACCATGCACTGTCCCTTCTGCGGTGCCAACGACACCAAGGTCATCGACTCGCGTCTGGTCGCCGAGGGCGAACAGGTGCGCCGCCGGCGTGAATGCCTGGCCTGCGGCGAGCGTTTCACGACGTTCGAGACGGCTGAACTGGTGTTGCCGCGCCTGATCAAAACCGACGGCAGTCGCCAGCCGTTCGACGAAGAAAAACTCCGCGCCGGCATGCAGCGGGCGCTGGAAAAGCGCCCGGTGAGTGTCGAGCGCCTCGAATCGTCGCTGGTGCACATCAAACACAAACTGCGCGCCACGGGCGAGCGCGAGGTCAAATCCCTCGTGGTCGGCGAACTGGTGATGGCCGAGCTGCAGAAGCTCGACGAAGTCGCCTACATCCGCTTCGCTTCGGTATATCGCCGCTTCCAGGACCTCAACGAGTTCCGCGAAGAGATCGATCGCCTGGCCCGTGAACCGGTGAAAGAATGAACACGCCCGCAGAACTTGCCATCCTCGATGCTCATTTCATGGCCCGCGCCCTGGAACTGGCGCGCAAGGGGCAGTACACGACGCACCCCAATCCGCGGGTCGGTTGCGTGATCGTGCAGGGCGGCCAGATTGTCGGCGAAGGCTGGCACGAGCGCGCCGGTGAGCCCCACGCCGAAGTCCACGCCTTGCGCGCGGCCGGTGAGCAGGCTCGTGGCGCTACCGCTTATGTAACGCTTGAGCCTTGCAGCCACCACGGCCGTACGCCGCCCTGTGCCGATGCGCTGGTGAATGCCGGTGTGGCCCGCGTGGTCGCGGCGATGCAGGACCCGAACCCGGAAGTCGCCGGTCGCGGTCTGCAACGTCTGGCCCAGGCCGGCATCGCCACCGAAAGCGGCGTGCTGGAAGGCGAGGCGCGCAAGCTCAATCAAGGTTTCCTGAAACGCATGGAACACGGCTTGCCGTTCGTGCGGGTCAAGCTGGCCATGAGCCTGGACGGTCGCACCGCGATGGAAAGCGGTGAAAGCCAGTGGATCACCGGCCCGGCGGCGCGTTCGGCGGTACAACGGCTACGTGCCCAGGCGAGCGTGGTGCTGACCGGCGCCGATACGGTGTTGGCGGACAATGCTCGGTTGACCGTGCGCGCCGATGAGCTGGGGCTGGATGCAGAGCAAACCGCCTTGGCCATGAGCCGTCCGCCGCTGCGGGTGCTGGTCGACGGACGCCTGCGGGTGCCGCTGGATGCACCGTTCTTCAAGGCCGGCCCGGCGCTGGTCGCGACCTGCGTGGCGGTGGAAGAGCAATACGCCAATGGCCCGGAATGCCTGATCGTGCCCGGCTACGACGGCCAGGTCGATTTGCGCCAGCTGCTGGTTGAGCTCGCCGCCCGTGGCGTCAATGAGGTGTTGGTCGAGGCCGGTCCGCGTCTGGCAGGTGCTTTCGCCCAGCTCGGGCTGGTGGACGAGTTCCAGATTTTCATTGCCGGCAAGTTCCTGGGTTCCTCGGCGCGGCCGCTGCTGGACTGGCCGCTCGCGCAAATGAAGGATGCGCCGGAACTCAAAATCACCGAAATTCGTGCAGTTGGCGATGACTGGCGAGTCATCGCCATCCCAGTGCCAGTAGCAAGCGTATAATTTCCGGCCATCGCTATAGCGCTGGCTTTGTTCTCGAGGAGAACCTCATGTTTACCGGCATCATCGAATCCATCGGCAGTATTCGTGCATTGACCCCAAAGGGCGGTGATGTGCGGGTACACGTCGAAACCGGCAAGCTCGATCTGAGCGACGTCAAGCTGGGCGACAGCATCGCGGTCAATGGCGTGTGCCTGACAGCCGTTGAATTGCCGGGCAACGGCTTTGCGGCGGACGTCAGTCGCGAAACCCTCGACTGCACCGCCATGAACGACCTGAAAAGCGGCAGCCCGGTCAATCTGGAAAAAGCCCTGACCCCGACCACTCGCCTCGGCGGGCATCTGGTCAGTGGTCACGTCGACGGCGTGGGCGAAGTGGTTGCCCGTACCGAGAACGCGCGGGCCGTGGAATTCCGCATCCGCGCGCCGAAGGACCTGGCCAAGTACATTGCCCATAAAGGCTCGATCACCGTCGACGGCACCAGCCTGACCGTGAACGCAGTCGATGGCGCCGAGTTCCTGCTGACCATCATTCCCCACACCCTGAGCGAAACCATCATGGCGTCGTATCAGCCGGGTCGCCGGGTGAACCTGGAAGTGGACTTGCTGGCCCGTTATCTGGAGCGCCTGCTGCTGGGCGACAAGGCCGCAGAGCCTGCAAAATCCGGAAACATCACTGAAAGCTTTCTGGCCGCCAACGGCTACCTCAAATCCTGACTCAAGGGGGTGCCTTGTGGCGCTCAATAGCATCGAAGAACTGGTTGAAGACATCCGCCAAGGCAAGATGGTCATCCTCATGGATGACGAAGACCGCGAGAACGAAGGCGACCTGATCATGGCCGCCGAGTGCTGCAAGCCTGAGCACATCAACTTCATGGCCAAGCACGCCCGTGGCCTGATCTGCATGCCGATGAGCCGCGAGCGCTGCGAACTGCTCAAGCTGCCGTTGATGGCGCCGCGCAATGGTTCCGGTTTTGGCACCAAGTTCACCGTATCGATCGAAGCGGCCACCGGCGTGACCACCGGCATCTCCGCCGCCGACCGCGCGCGCACCGTGCAGGCCGCCGCCGCCCGTGATGCCAAGGCTGAAGACATCGTCAGCCCGGGCCACATCTTCCCGCTGATGGCCCAGGCCGGCGGCACCCTGGCCCGTGCCGGCCACACCGAAGCGGCGTGCGACCTGGCGCGCATGGCCGGTTTCGAGCCGAGCGGCGTGATCTGCGAAGTGATGAACGACGACGGCACCATGTCCCGTCGCGCCGAGCTGGAAGCTTTTGCCGCCGAACACGACATCAAGATCGGCACCATCGCCGACCTGATTCACTACCGGATGATCCACGAACGTACCGTTCAGCGGATTGCCGAGCAGCCACTGGACAGCGAACTGGGCCAATTCAACCTGGTGACCTATCGTGATTCGGTGGAAGGCGACGTGCACATGGCGCTGACCCTGGGCAACGTGTGTGCCGAAGAGCCGACCCTGGTTCGCGTGCACAACATGGACCCGCTGCGTGACCTGCTGATGGTCAAGCAGCCGGGCCGCTGGAGCCTGCGGGCCGCCATGGCCACGGTTGCCGAGGCCGGCAGCGGCGTGGTGCTGTTGCTCGGTCACCCGCTCGATGGCGACGTGTTGCTGGCGCATATCCGCGAAACCGCCGATCACGCCGCGGTGAAAAAACCGACCACCTACAGCACTGTCGGTGCCGGTTCGCAGATCCTGCGGGACCTGGGCGTGCGCAAAATGCGCCTGATGTCGGCGCCAATGAAATTTAATGCGATATCCGGTTTCGATCTGGAAGTTGTAGAATACGTGCCCTCCGAATAATGACCGGTTGTTTCCGGCCTTGAATTCGCGGTTCAAATATCACCGAGGGGCGCGTACGAGACGCGTCCCGGCTCTTTAAGAGATCTATCGAATGACCCTGAAGACCATCGAAGGTACCTTCATCGCCCCTAAAGGCCGCTACGCTCTGGTAGTGGGCCGTTTCAACAGCTTCGTCGTTGAAAGCCTGGTCAGCGGTGCAGTTGATGCCCTGGTTCGCCACGGCGTGAGCGAAAGCGACATCACCATCATCCGCGCACCTGGCGCCTTCGAAATTCCGCTGGTTGCGCAGAAAGTCGCCCAGAAAGGCGAATTCGCGGCAATCATCGCCCTGGGCGCGGTCATTCGTGGCGGCACTCCGCACTTCGAATACGTGGCTGGCGAATGCACCAAGGGCCTGGCCCAGGTGTCCATGGAGTTCGGCGTTCCTGTCGCCTTCGGCGTCCTGACCGTTGATTCCATCGAGCAAGCCATCGAACGTTCCGGCACCAAGGCCGGCAACAAAGGTGCTGAAGCTGCCCTGTCCGCTCTGGAAATGGTCAGCCTGCTGGCGCAGTTGGAGGCCAAGTGATTAGCGACGAAAGCGATCGTTTCAACCCGCGCGATCCAAAGCCTGCGGATGCCGGCAAGCCATCGAAAAGCGTCAAGCGTCGCGAAGCCCGTCAGCTCGCGACCCAGGCGCTGTACCAATGGCACATGGCCAAGCAATCGCTGAACGAGATCGAAGCGCAGTTCCGGGTCGATAACGATTTCACCGATGTCGACGGCGCCTACTTCCGCGAGATCCTGCACGGGGTTCCGCAGTTCAAGACCGAAATCGACACCGCGCTCACGCCATGTCTGGATTTGACCATCGAAGAGCTGGACCCGGTTGAACTGGCGGTTCTGCGCCTGTCCACCTGGGAACTGCTCAAGCGCGTCGACGTGCCGTACCGCGTTGTGATCAACGAAGGTATCGAACTGGCCAAGGTCTTCGGTTCCACCGACGGCCACAAGTTCGTCAACGGTGTGCTCGACAAGCTGGCCCCGCGTCTGCGTGAAGCTGAAGTCAAGGCGTTCAAGCGCTGATCGGCGCTTGCAACTGCTATGGGTGAGTTTGAACTGATCCGTAACTTCTTCGCCGCTGCGCCTTGTGCGCAGGGCGGCGAAGGCGTTGCCCTCGGGATTGGCGATGACTGCGCCTTGCTGGCTGTTCCTCCCGGGGAGCAGTTGGCGATTTCTACCGATACGTTGGTGGCCGGCGTGCATTTCGCCGATCCCTGCGATCCGTTTCTGCTCGGTCAGCGCTCGCTGGCCGTAGCCGTCAGCGACCTGGCCGCCATGGGCGCCACTCCGGTTGCCTTTACCCTTGCCCTGACCTTGCCGACGGTGACCGCCGATTGGCTGCAAGCCTATGCCCGCGGTTTGAACCAGATGGCGCAAAGTTGCGGCGTGGCGCTGGTGGGTGGCGACACGACCCGCGGGCCGCTGAGCCTGACCATGACCGTGTTCGGGCGCGTACCGGCCGGTCTGGCGCTGACCCGCAGCGGTGCGCAACCGGGCGACCTGCTGTGTGTCGGCGGCAACCTGGGCAATGCCGCCGGTGCCTTGCCCTTGGTGCTCGGCCAGCGCACAGCGCAAGCGAGCATTGCCGAGCCGTTGCTGGCGCATTACTGGTCGCCGCAACCGCAGCTCGGTTTGGGTCAGGCGCTACGGGGCAAGGCCACTTCGGCAATGGATATCTCCGACGGCTTGCTCGCTGATTGCGGGCATATCGCGCTGGCTTCGAAGGTCGGTATCGAAGTCGAGCGGGATCGTTTACCGCTGTCGCAGAGCCTGGTCGACTTTCTCGGTCAATCGGACGCACAGGTTGCGGCCCTGAGCGGCGGCGACGATTACGTCCTGGTTTTCACTTTACCGTCCGTCGAGTTGCCGCTATTGCTGGGCGCTGGCTGGCCGATCCATGTAATCGGGCAGGTGGTGACGGGGCAGGGCGTGAGGCTGCTGGACGCCGATGGCAAAGACATCACCCCGCAAACCCGGGGTTATCAACATTTTCGGGAGTCACCGTGACAGATCATCCCAAACAGGTCCCGGCGGAGTTCGTACCGCCGTCGGTCTGGCGTAATCCATGGCATTTCCTGGCGTTCGGCTTCGGCTCGGGCACCTTGCCAAAGGCGCCCGGCACTTGGGGGTCGTTGGTTGCGCTGCCCTTTATTCCGTTGTGGCAAATGCTGCCCGACTGGGGTTACTGGCTGATGCTGGGCATCACCATGCTGTTCGGTTTCTGGCTGTGCGGCAAAGTGGCCGACGATTTGCGGGTACACGACCATGAAGGCATCGTCTGGGACGAAATGGTCGGGATGTGGATCACCCTGTGGCTGGTGCCGGAAGGCTGGCAGTGGTTGCTGGCGGGTTTCCTGATGTTCCGCTTCTTCGACATTCTCAAGCCATGGCCGATTCGCTGGATTGACCGGCACGTACATGGCGGCGTCGGCATCATGCTCGATGATGTCCTGGCCGGGGTGTTCGCCTGGTTGGCGATGCAGGGGCTGGTGTGGTTTTTCGCCTGATCGAGGGGGGCCAGGCGTTAATCAGGAGAACGGTTAATCGGGGGGAGGCACGGGTGGCGGTGACGAGTGGCAAGGTGAAGACAGTTGCTCCCACATTGATTGTGGCGGCGTATATCAAACATTTTGATGGTTATCGCCGATAATTCAGCCTAAGCGTCCTCCGGAACCTGCTGTTACAATGCCGGCTCTGCGAATCTTCAGACTTTTAGATCAGGAGCACACCGGTGCCTGTCGTTTTTGTCGCCGCTTCCAAGCTGCCAACGCCTTTTGCGCAATTCACCATGCATGGCTTTCTCGATGAAGCCACCGGCCGCGAGCACGTTGTGCTGAGCCTGGGTGAATTCGACGACGGTGCCCCGGTACTCGGCCGGTTGCACTCCGAATGCCTGACGGGCGATGCCCTGTTCAGCCAGCGTTGCGACTGCGGCTCGCAACTGGAGGCCGCCTTGCAGGCCATCGCCCGTGAAGGTCGTGGCGTCTTGCTCTACCTGCGCCAGGAAGGCCGGGGCATTGGCCTGCTGAACAAGATCCGCGCCTATGAGCTGCAGGACGGTGGCGCCGATACCGTCGAAGCCAACGAGCGCCTGGGCTTTGCCGCCGACCAGCGTGACTACGCCATGTGCCTGCCGATGCTGGAGCACCTGGGCGTGAAGTCCCTGCGCCTGATGACCAACAACCCGCGCAAGGTCAAGGCTTTGACCGACATGGGTATCGTGGTCGCCGAGCGCGTGCCGCTGCACACCGGCCACAACCCGCATAACCGACTCTACCTGGCGACCAAGGCCAGCAAGCTAGACCACATGATGGGCAATGAGCATCAGGGCGAGGTAGACCGGGCGTGACCCGCGGTCAGGTGCGGCGGCGACTGTCGGTCAACTGGTGGCAATACCTGGCACTGGCCCTGTTGCCGCTGTTTGTGATCAACGCGCTGTTCGGCCAGAGCGAAGCCATTCTGCCGGTGCTGGCGATGCCGTTGTTCATCGCCGGAGTCGCCTCGATGTTTGTCAGCCTGAAGTTTTTCGGCGCCTACAAACACGCGCTGATCGCCACCCAGAAAGCCCTCGATACCCCTGAAGAACCTGCCGCCTGGATCAGTCTGGCGGCCAAGCGGCGCACGGCATTCCTGGCCGCCGGACTGCCGGCCTGGATCGGTGCCCTGGCGGTGTTCGTCGGTCTCGAAGCCGTGCCGCTGTTGCTGCTGGCACTGTCGACCGCGGTGCTGTTCTACCTCTACCGTATTCCGCGTCAACTCGGTTGATGCGCGCGCGCTGGCTGGCGGTGTTGCTGCTGGCCGCCAGCGCCTCGGCATTCGCGGTCGAGCGGGTTGTCAGCCTGGCACCGTCGCTCTCTGAAATCGTCGTTGAACTGGGCTCCGCCGACCTCCTGGTCGGTGTGCTGGACGCCGGTGAGCGACCTGCCGAACTCAAGGGCCTGCCCTCCGTTGGCCGCTATGGCCAGCTGGACATGGAGCGCTTGCTCAGCCTGAAACCCGATCTGTTGCTGCTATGGCCCGGTAGCGTCGGACCGGCCCAGCGTGACCAGCTCAAGCGCCTGAATATTCCCACTTTCGTCGCCGAACCCCACAGCCTGGACCAGCTCGCCGCACAGATCGAGACCATTGCCGCTCAGCTCGGTCGGCCTGAACGCGGAATTTCGTTGGCCACTGATTTACGCCAGCGGCTGGATGAATTGCGCCAACGCTATCGGCGGGATCAGCCACTACGGGTGTTCTATCAGGTGTGGGATCGACCGCTGTACACGGTGGGTGGCGAGCAGATCATCAGTGATGCGCTGGAGGTCTGCGGCGCGCACAACGTGTTTGCCGACCTGACACTGCCTGCACCGCAAGTCAGTGTGGAAGCCGTGTTGCAGCGTAATCCCGAGGTGATTCTGGTCAGCGATCAGGCGCAACTTGATGCGTGGAAAGCCTGGCCGCAGGTGGCGGCCGTGGCACAGGGACAGTTGCGCCTGGTCACGGATAAGGGGTTGGAACGGCCGAGTGGGCAGATGATCGAGGCGACTGCAAAGCTTTGTCATTTGATTGCGCCCGACCGCTGAGACCGAGTTGACTGTTTCGCGAGCAAGCCCGCTCCCACAGGATCGCGCTAAACCTGTGGGAGCGGGCTTGCCCGCGAAGAGGTCGGCCCAGACAGTACAAGGTCCGGCTCAGATCTCCGGCGTCCAGGTCACCCCGAACATCCACGCCCGACCTTCCTCGCGATACCCATACTGGCTACCTTGGTAGCTGTACAACGCCCGGCTGTAACCCTTGTCCAGCAGGTTATCGACCTTCAGTTGCAGCCTGATTTCACGATTGAGCTCCCAGCTGCTGCGCAGTCCCAACAAGGCATAGCCGCCAAGCGGCTGTTGATTGTTCAGGTCGTCATAGCTGCTGCTGACCGCTTGCCAACTGGCGCCGAGGCCCAGGCGATCGAATTGCCGATCCAGGTCCAGGCTCAAGGTGCGCCGCGCACGACGGGCCAGGGTATGGCCAGTGTCGCGATCCCGCGGGTCGATGATCGCCACGCCAAGGTTGCTCTGCCAGCCGAACAACTCCTGCTTCAATGCCGCTTCAAAACCGTTGATCCGCGCCGAGGCAACGTTTTCGGGGCGCGAGTTGCTGCCGAAGATAATCGCGTCTTCAAGGTCGGTGCGATACAGCGAAGCCTCCAGACGACTGCTCTCGGTCAACTGGCTGCGCCACTGCAGTTCATAGCTTTTCGAGGTTTCAGGCTTCAGGTCCGGGTTGCTGAAGTCCGGGTAATACAGATCGTTGAACGTCGGCGCGCGGAAGCCTTCGCTGTAGGTCAGCAGCATTTCGTTGTCCGGGTTCAGCGGCAGGGTGAAGGTGCCGCTCCAGGTATTCTGGCTACCGAACTGCTGGTTATCGTCGTGACGCAGGCCCAACTCCGTGGAGAAACTGTCCGCCTGAAAACGATGCTGGATAAACGCGGCGCGGTTCCAGCGGCTGTCTTCGTCATACGCCGTGCTGCTGTTGATCCGGTCTTCATACCAGTCGCCGCCCAGCAGCAGGCTATTGCGCTCGTTTAGCGTCAGGTCGTTTTGCCAGGTCACCGAGTCGCGATACGTGTTGAACACCGTGCGTTCATCGCTGAGCTTGTCGAGGGGCTCCTCGCGGTTTTCGCTGTGGCCGAAATCAATGCGGGTTTTCCACAGGTCGTTGACCCGTGCATCGACATAGCTGCTGACGCTACTGACATCGAAGTTGCTGTAGGGCTGTTGCTGGACCGACGCGAACGGGCTGTCGAACTCGCTCTTGCCACGGTTATCCAGCACGTTGGCGCCGATCTCGACGTCATCGCCCAGGGCATGGCTCAAGCTCAGGCTGAACGACTGGTTGCGATACTCGTCATGGTCGCCGTCGCTGGGGTGTGACTGGTGGGTGCGATTGATCCCGGCGCTGTCGTCGAGGCTGGCGCCGAGGTTGAAGCGGGTTCGCTCATCCCCACCGGACAGGCCAAGGCTGTGCTCCCAGGTCTGGTTGCTGCCAAAACCCGTGTGCAAACGCGGTTGCAGGCCTTGTTCGCTACCACGGCGAGTGAAGATCTGGATCACCCCGCCAATCGCATCGCTGCCATAAATCACCGAGCGGGAGCCGCGCAGCACTTCCACGCGCTCGACTTGCTCGATATTGATGTGTTGCAGGTTGCTGTCGCCGGAGGTCGAGCTGCCGATGCGCTGGCCGTCCACCAACACCAGGCTCTGGGCCGACTGGGTGCCGCGGATGTATACACCCGGAAGGCTGCCGCGCCCACCCGTTTGCGAAACCTGCACACCCGGCACCCGACGTAGCAGATCGGTAACGCTGTCGGGTTGCAGGCGATCGATGTCCTCGCGGGTGAACACCGTGTTGGCGGCGCTGCTGTCGTTGCGCGCTTCGACCTGGCGGTTGGCGCTGATCAATACGTCGGGCAGCTTCAATGCCTGGTCGCGTTCGAAGGTGTCGGCAAGCAGCTGGCCAGCCGGCAGCAGAGCCAGCGTCAGGGCGAGGGGGGAGAGTTTCATTGGCAGTCCGTTGGTGCTTCGTGGCGCACACAAATCAAATGTGGGAGCGGGCTTGCTCGCGAAGGCGGAGTGTCAGTCAACTTTCCAGTTGAATGATCCGACGCTTTCGCGAGCAAGCCCGCTCCCACAGGGTATTGCGATTAGATGTTGAGCAGTTGCAAGCGCTCGCGAATGGACGCTTCGATTCCCGCCTCATCCAGGCCGCACTCGGCCAGCATTTGCGCAGGCTTGGCGTGTTCGACGTAAATGTCCGGCAAGCCCAGGTGCAGCATCGACTTGAGGATGTTCTCGCGAGCGAGGAATTCGCTGACCGCACCACCGGCGCCGCCCATGATCGCGTTTTCTTCGACGGTCACCAGCAGATCGTGGCTGCCGGCGATTTCGCGAACCAGTGCTTCATCCAGCGGCTTGACGAAACGCATGTCGACCACCGTCGCGTCCAGCGTTTCGGCGACTTTCAGGGCTTCGGCCAGTTGCACGCCGAATACCAGCAGGGCGACTTTGCTGCCTTGGCGGCGGACTATGCCTTTGCCGATCTCGATCGGTTCGAGGTCTTTCTCGATGGTCGCGTTCGGGCCGTTGCCGCGCGGGTAACGCACCGCCGCCGGGCCTTCGTACAGGTGGCCGGTGGTGAGCATCTTGCGCAGCTCGTTTTCATCGCTCGGGGTCATCACCAGCATGCCGGGAATGCAGCGCAGGAACGACAAATCGAAGCTGCCGGCGTGGGTCGGGCCGTCTTCGCCCACCAGGCCTGCACGGTCGATGGCGAACAGCACGTCGAGATTCTGCACCGCCACATCGTGGACAAGCTGGTCGTAGCCGCGCTGCAGGAAGGTCGAATAGATGGCCACCACGGGTTTGGCACCTTCGCAGGCCATGCCGGCCGCGAGGGTGACGGCGTGCTGCTCGGCAATGGCCACGTCGAAGTAACGCAGCGGGAAACGTTCGCTGAAGGCAACCAGGTCCGAGCCTTCCTTCATCGCCGGGGTAATCCCGACCAGGCGCGGATCGGCCGCCGCCATGTCGCACAGCCATTCGCCGAACACACCGGAGTACTTCGGCCCGCTGGCCTTCTTCGGCGCGGCGGCCGGAGCGTCCAGCGGTTCGAGTTTGGTGATGGCGTGGTAACCGATCGGGTCGACTTCCGCCGGAGCGAAGCCTTTGCCTTTCTTGGTGACGACGTGCAGGAACTGCGGACCTTTCAGGTCGCGCATGTTGCGCAGGGTGGCGATCAGGGTCGGCAGGTCGTGGCCATCGATCGGGCCGATGTAGTTCCAGCCCAATTCTTCGAACAGCGTGCCGGGAACCAGCATGCCTTTGGCATATTCTTCGGTCCGGCGAGCGATTTCCCAGGCGCCGGGCAGGCGCGACAACACTTTTTTGCTGCCTTCGCGCATGCTCGCGTAGGTGCGGCTGGAAAGGATCTTCGCCAGGTAGTTCGACAAGCCACCGACGTTGCGCGAGATCGACATGTCGTTGTCGTTGAGGATCACCAGCATGTTGGCGTCCACTTCCGGCGCATGGTTCAGCGCCTCGAACGCCATGCCCGCGGTCAGCGCGCCGTCGCCGATCACCGCGATCGCCTTGCGCTCGCTGTTTTGCAGGCGGGCGGCAATCGCCATGCCCAGCGCTGCACTGATCGAGGTGCTGGAGTGGCCGACGCCAAAGGTGTCGTATTCGCTCTCGGAGCGGCGCGGGAACGCAGCGACGCCGTCCTTCTGGCGCAGGGTGCCCATGCGCTCGCGACGACCGGTGAGGATCTTGTGTGGATAAGCCTGATGACCCACGTCCCACACCAGCCGGTCGTCCGGGGTGTCGAAGACGTAATGCAGCGCAATGGTCAGCTCGATCACGCCCAGGCCGGCACCGAAATGCCCACCGGTCTGGCCGACCGTGTAGAGCAATTCCAGGCGCAACTCATCGGCCAGGGTTTCCAGCTCGGCTTCGCCTAACCGGCGCAGGCCGTCCGGCGTGTTCGCGCGGTCGAGCAGGGGCGTGGTCGGGCGCTTGCGGGGAATCTCATGAAACGTCGTGGGCATCAGGCGAATCGTTATAGGTATAAAAGATGCGGCAGTTTACCTGATGCATCGCCCCCTGCCCACGCGTTGGGCTTTTTTGGCGCAATCGCCTTCAGCTGCGGCGATCGACGATATACCGGGCCAGATCACGCAAGGGCTCGGCCGCCGCGTCAAACGGTCGCAGCGCGTGCAGGGCCTGGTCGCGCAGCTCCAGGGCATAGGCCTTGGCGGCGTCGAGGCCGAGCAGGGCCGGGTAGGTCGGCTTGTCCCGGGCAATGTCGGCGCCCTGGCGTTTGCCGAGGGTTTCGGTATCGCTTTCGACGTCGAGAATGTCGTCCTGCACCTGGAATGCCAGGCCGATGGCCTGTGCATAAGTCTGCAGGGACTTGAGTTCGTCTTTCTCGGCACGGCCGCTGGCCAGGGCACCGAGCTTGACGCTGACTTCGATCAACGCACCGGTCTTGTGCCGGTGCATGTACTCCAGGGCTTTCTGGTCAAGCTTCAGACCGACCGAGCCGAGGTCGATGGCCTGACCGCCGACCATGCCCGCCGGGCCTGCCGCCAGCGCCAAGGCACTGACCATCTGCAGGTGGATCTCGGTGTCCAATGTGCTCAGGCGTGGGTCGAGCAGGGCGCTGAAGGCCAGACTCTGCAAACCGTCGCCGGCGAGGATTGCGCAGGCTTCATCGAATTTCTTGTGGGTGGTGGGCTGGCCGCGACGCAGATCGTCATCGTCCATCGCCGGCAAATCGTCATGTACCAGCGAATAGGCGTGGATCAGCTCCACCGCACAGGCTGCGCCGTTGGCTTGCTCGGCCTTGCCGCCCAACGCTTCGCACGCGGCGTAGGCCAACAGTGGGCGCACGCGTTTGCCGCCATTCATCACGCTGTAGCGCATGGCTTCATACAGCCGCGCCAGCTCCGGGCTCGGTGCCGTGAACAGGGTTTCCAGAGCCGCATTGACGCGGGCCTGGCTGCTTGCCGAGTACGCTGCAATCATTCTGGCTGATCCGCGTCGAAGGGTTCCTCGGCCAACTCGCCATCACGCTCGAGCAGCACCTGAACCTTTTGCTCGGCCTGGGCCAGCGCCGCCTGGCAATCGCGGGTCAGACCGATGCCTTGCTCGAAAGCGGCCAGCGAGTCTTCCAGCGACAATTCGCCATTCTCCAGACGCTCCACCAGCGTTTGCAGGTCGGCGAGGGACTGTTCGAAATCCAGTGCAGCTTTTTTGCGGGCCATGGCGGCGATTTCCGGTTGACGTTAAACCGGCGCGACACTAGCAGATAGGGGGTTCATGGGCAAATGAGCGGGGTGGTTGGTGCAAGGGTTTCAGCGCTCAGGATGCGCTTGGTCGGGATATTTGATCTGGTAGCGAGTACTGCGCCCGCCACCCGGCAGGCGTTGCAGGCAATCCTTCTCCAGCAGTTCCGCCAGATGCCGGGTCGCGGTCGCTTTGGAGACTTTCGCCACGGCCTGATACTGCGCCGCACTGATCCCGCCTTCGAATCCACGCTCCCCTCCGTCCAGCAAACGATTCAGTACTTTGGTCTGCTCGGTCGACAGCTCGGACTCCCGGTGCGCCTGCCAGAAGCGCGCTTTGCCCAGCACGGATTCGATCCGTGCCATGGCTTGTTGCAAGCTGCGCAATAGAGTTTGCAGGAACCATTCGAGCCAAACCGTAATGTCCGTGTTGGATTTCTGGCAGGTTTCCAGCACCCGGTAATAGCCAGATCGATCCTCGAGAATACTCGCCGACATGGCATAAAAACGGATCGCCTGAGCCTCGCCTTGAGCCAATGCAAGGTCGGTGATCGTCCTGGTCAGGCGACCGTTGCCGTCGTCAAACGGGTGGAGTGTGACAAACCAGAAGTGTGCGATGCCAGCTCGCAGCACAGGGTCGGGCCCGGACTGATTTCGGCTGGTTTCAAACCATTCGAGGAAGGCATCGAGTTGGCGCTCAAGGCCCAGGCGAGGCGGTGCTTCGAAGTGCACGGTCGGTCTGTCGAGACGACCGGAAACCACTTGCATTGGATCATCGCCGCGCAAAGCACCTACACGAATGCTTTGCGCGGCCAAGCCAATTTCCTGTTCTGGAAACAGCCATTCATGCCAATCCAGCAATCGTTCAAGTGTCAGCGGCTCGGCGAAATGCCGGGTAGCATCGAGCATTAATTGCGCGAGCCCTTCACTGCGCTTGCTGACGTTGTCGCCATCATTGAGTTCCAACCCCAATCGCCGCGCCAATGAAGAACGAACTGAACCGACATTCAGCTGTTCGCCTTCAATCGCCGACGAGGTGACGATGTTCTGCAGCAATGCATCCAGTTCACTTTGCGCGCTCAGCGAACTGCCCACGGAACTGGCCATGCCCATTAGCCGGCCTTGTCCTTGAACGCACTCGCGTAACAAAGGCGCCAGGCGTTCGGCATTCCAGGTGAACCCCGGCCAATCAGGCTGCTGCCATATCCATTGAGGTGTCATGAACTTGATGCTCTAAGTGGGGTGAGCCGATTGGAAAGGATATTCGGCTCACATAATGAGCCGAATATGGCGCGTATTCGGCTCACCGTCCACCCGTAACCGTGATTCCCGCCGCAATTTCGGAGCCATCCGATTGTTAAAAAACACCCGAATGGCTAACCTTTGCGCCATCTACGACCCAATAGTCACGGGTCTTTCAGACGAAACGCAGTATCGACATCTGCAATGCGCTCAGGATCAGGCGCAAGGTTTCGTCATGCATGGCAGGAGGCGTCGCATGCGCTCATTTCTTTTGCTGCTGATCGGGCTGGTTTTCGCGCCCGTGATTCTGGCCGCGCCGAATGCCGAGTTGTCGGAACCGGTGGGCGGCTGGCGTTACAACGGTCTGCTGGACCGTAGCGAATACCCGCAAGTCGCCTATCCCACGCCACCCATCGACCGGGGTGTGCAGCGCAATCGCACGATGATCGAAGGTCGGCTCAAGGCGATCGGCACCCAGCGCGGGCCGCATACCTTGGCGGTCAACGGCAATCCGCTGAATCTCTATACCGACGAGCAAGGGCATTTCGCCCGGCCCTATGCGTTTGGCGCCGGTTCCAACAGCGTCGAAGTGCGCAGCGCCGAAGGCCAGTCCCTCAAGCGTGTTCAATTCTATGAAGCCAACAACCTGCGCACCCCGGCGCGGATTCGCGTGGTACTGGGTTGGGACGATCCGAAAGCCGAACTCGACCTGCATATTGTCACGCCAGATGGCCAGCATGCCTTCTGGGCGCACTCGGCCTTGACCAATGGCGGCGGCCTCGACCCTGACGGCGTCGATGGCCCGGGTCCGGAAATGTTCACCATGACCGCACCGCAGCGTGGCACTTATCTGGTTTACGTGAACTATTGGGGCAACTTCGGCAGCGGCGGCTATAACTTCGATGAGTCCGGCAACCAGAACGAGGTGATCACCTCGCAGATCAACCTGGTGCTCAACGAAAACACCGTCGATGAAAAGCGCGAGACCTTCATCGTGCCCCTGCGCGCAATCGGCGACCTGCTGCTGGTCAAGACTTTCAACTACTAAGCATCCCCGCTCCACGGATGAACATCGGGTTTTGTGAACATGAGTGATTGCACTGTTACTCCGGCCGCTGGCGAACCAGCGGCCAAACCTTCCTTGCATTGGCCGACGCTGCTGATCGGAATATGCCTGGTCATTGGCGTGGCCGGTGGGTTGGGGTGGTTCATGCACAAGCCCAGGGCCCCGGCGCCTGTGTTGGCCAGTGACAAACTGGGCATGAGCCGCCCCGATGGCCTGCTGGAAACTCATTCCCTGAGCCAGTTGCCCAAGGACTTGCTGGCGGTGCCGTTCCTCAAGGAAACCCTGACCGAAGATTTCGTCTTCTATTACGAAACCCACGTCGACCGCCTGGGGTTGATCGGCAGCTTGCGGCGGATCATCTACGAACATGACCTGAAACTGCAGGACACCTTGATCGAGCAACTGTTCGATCAGCCTGCCGACGTAGCGTTGTGGCGCGGGGCGGATGGGCGACTCAAGGATTTCCTGCTGGTGATGGATCGCGGCGGGCTGGCCAAGGTGCTGGAGCCGCTGGCCAAAGTGGCGCTGGACGACTCGCAGTTGAGCAAAGTCACTGACGTGAAAGTCGGTGCCGACGACGTGGCGTTCTATCAACTCAGTTACAACGCGAGCAAGGCGCTGCTGTTCGCGTCCCATGGCAACAAACTGGTGGTGCTGTCCAACCCGGCGAAACTCTACGATCCGCAGAGCGGTGCAACGGAGGAGCCGGGCAGCGTGTCGACCACGGCTATTGCCGCGTTGCTCAATGGCGACAAACTGTTCCCCGAAGCCTTCGGCCTGCCGCCGCGCGCACCGGAGGTGAAACAACGTCTGTCGGTCAATGCCAGTGTGTTGGCCATGGGGTATCAGCGCTTCATTCCGAATTTCGCCGGTCTGCGTTTCGACATGGACGACAAGGGCTGGCACAGCTTCCTGGCCATGGATGAACTGGAGAATCAACCGGACTTCGATTTCAAACCGATCTGGCAAGCCATGCCCATGGGCGCCAGCGCTTGCGTGGCGCTGCCGCTGGCTGCCGAACAACAGACACCGCTGCTGGTGAAACTCGGTGCGCAGGAGAAGGTGGCCCAGGCGCTGACCGAACACATGGCCGGCGCGGCGGGGCTTTGCTGGTATGCCGATTCGCGGTTGTACACACCCTTGCTGGTGGCCAGCCTCAACGATGCCGACAGCGGCAAACTCGATGGGGATTTGGGCAGCCTGTTCGGCTCGATGGTCGGTGCCTACGAGAGCAATGTCGAAGTAGGCGCCTTCCCGGTGGTGGAAAAACAGGAAGGCCAGAGCCATCAGTGGCAACGCCAGGTCAGCTCCAGTTTCGGTCCTTATGCGGCCAAGGAAGCTGAAGCCCCCGATGCCATTACCGGCAAGGCGTTCATGAAAGTCAGTCTGGCGCGGCATGGTTCAACCTTGCTGTTTTCCCTAGACGACAAACTCGTGGACAAAGCCCTCGGCACCCTCGACAAACGCTTCCCGCCGATGGCCGACGTGGTACCGAAAGACCTGCTGATGCCGGTCTATTTCGGCCCGGACTCGATGGCGCAACTGATGCAGCAGGAAACCCTCGACAGCCTGCCCCAGGGCATGGAGCCGGTGTTCTACAACGCCGCGCAAACCTACCTGATCCCGAAACTGCGCAAGCTCGGCGGCTACGGCAAATATGCCCTGACATTGCCCGAAGGCAGCGAGCCCGACGGCCACTGGCAGTGGCTGGCACTGG
>NZ_AKJG01000160.1 GCF_000282455.1 Pseudomonas sp. GM74 | reverse complement strand
CGGCGACAGCAGCACCGCCAACCTGGTGCTCAACGTCTACAACAACGACGATCCGGTGACCCTCAACGGCCTCAACGTGTATGGCGGTGAGCTGACGGTTTACGAAAAAAATCTCGGCGACGGCACCAGCCCCGACACACTGGCACTGACCCAGAACGGCACCTTCACCGTCGCCGCGCTCGACGGCGTCACCACCCTGACCGTCGGCGGCATCGCCGTGGTCACCGCTGGCGTGGCCGCCGGTTTCCCGCAATCGATCACCACGCCACTGGGCAGCACCCTGACCATCACCGGGTTCAACGCGACCTCCGGCGTGGTCAGCTACAGCTACACCCTCAACGATAACGAAGCCCACCCGACTGCCGATGGCACCAACAGCCTGGCCGAGAACATCGATGTCGTCGCCACCGACACCGATGGCGACAGCGATACCGGGCAGATCAACGTCAAGATCGTCGACGACCTGCCAAGCGCCAAACCAGACTCGTCGTCGGTAGTGGAGGGCGGCAGCGTCAACATCAGTGTGCTGGGCAACGACGTCAGCGGCGCCGATGGTCCGGCGACGGTGGTTGGTGTACGTGCCGGCGGCAACACCTTGACGTCAGCCATCGGCGGGCTGGGCAACCAGATCAACGGTGCCTATGGCTACCTGACCCTCGATGCCAACGGCAACGCGGTGTATCACAGCAACCAGAATTCCGTCGGCGATCCGGGTGCCACTGACACGTTCACCTATACCGTGCGTGATTCCGATGGCGATGAAAGCACTACCACCATCACCATCGACGTCGCCAGCAGCACGATCAAGGCCAATCCCGACAGCGACGTGACGGTCTACGAAAAAGCCCTCGACCTGAGCAAGGACGGGCAGGACCTGGCCGCCGGTACGGTCACCGGCAGTGACTCGGGCAACACGGGCGAAACCGCGTCCGGGACCCTGGTCGGTTCGGTCTCGGGTGCCAGCGGCGCACTCACCTACACCCTGGTCGGCAGCGCCACCGGCACCTACGGGCAGATCCTGATCAACCCCGACGGCAGCTACACCTACACCCTGACCTCGGCACCGAAAACCTTGCCGAATGCCAACGACGGGCCCAATAGCCTGAGTGAAAGCTTTATGTACAAAGCCACCGATGCGCTGGGCAACAGCAGCACCAGCACCATCGTGGTCAACATTGTCGATGACGTGCCCAAGGCAGTGGCAACGGATCGCTCGGTGGCGGCGGTGGAGATCGATTCCAACCTGCTGATCGTGCTCGACGTCTCCGGCAGCATGGCCGACGCTTCCGGCGTGTTGGACGCGTCGGGCGCGAGCCTGTCGCGCCTGGCCCTGGCCAAGCAGGCCATCAGTGCCTTGCTGGATAAGTACGACGACCTGGGCGATGTGAAAGTGCAGCTCGTCACCTTCAGCAGCAGCGCCACCGACAGGACCTCGGTGTGGGTCGATGTCGCGACCGCCAAGACGCTGCTGGCCGGCCTCACCGCGGACGGTGGCACCAACTACGATGCGGGCGTGGCGACCATGCAAACCGCGTTCAACACCTCGGGCAAACTGACCGGCGCGCAAAACGTCGGCTACTTCTTCTCCGACGGCAAGCCCACTGCCGGCCAGGAAATCGGCACCGCCGACGAAACCGCGCTGAAAGCCTTCCTCGATGCCAACGACATCAAGAACTACGCGATCGGTCTGGGCAGTGGCGTGAGCAACGCCAACCTCGATCCGCTAGCCTACGACGGCCACAGCCACACCGACACCAATGCGGTGGTGGTCACCGACCTCAACCAACTCAACTCGGTGCTGTCCGGCACCGTGGTCGGCGCACCGGTCACCGGTTCGTTGCTGGGTGAGGGCGGCGCGTTCGGCGCTGATGGCGGTTTCATCAAATCCATCGTGGTCGACGGCACCACCTACACTTACGATCCGAAAGCCCTCAGCGGCCAGGGTTCGTTGACGCCAAGCGGCGGCACCAACCACGGCACCTTCAATACCGTGAACAACACGCTGAGCATCGCCACCAACAACAGCGGTACGCTGGTGATCAATCTCGACACTGGCGACTACAACTACACCTCGCAGAAAACCACGTCGGTGTTGATCACCGAGAACATCGGCTTCACCGTCAGCGACAACGATGGCGACCTCACCAGCTCGACGCTGACCGTGAACGTGATCCCCAACGCGCCTCCAGTGGCGGTGGACGACCACGTCATCACCAACGTGCTGTCGAGCAACATCGTGGTGCCGGGCGAACTGTTGCTGGCTAACGATACCGACGCCAATGGCGACCAACTTTCGGCGACACCCACCTCGTTCAACACCGGCTGGGTCGCCGGGGACGCGGACTTCACTGGCACCGGCGCGATCGACTTCGCCGGTCAAAACAACAACCCCGCCAACAAGAGTCTGGCCAACGTGCGCAACGCCTTTGCGGCCAACGCGGCGACCATGACGGCGCTGCTGGTGGTCAGTGGCTATCTGGGCGCCGCGAACAACTCCAATGGCAACAATGAAGACCTCATCACGGTCAAGCTGAAACAGGGTGAGACGCTCAACCTCGATCACAACCTGGACCCTGGGCACGTCACGATGGAGTATTCGCTCAACGGTGGGGCGTTCACAAGCATCGCCGATGGCGGCACCATCACCGCAAGTGCGGATGGCACTTACCAGATTCACCTGACCAACATCACCAACACCAGTGGCAGCGATGCGAATTCGGCGGAAAGCTATCAGCTGACCATGATCGTAAACTACGCCGGGGCACAGGCCGGCACCACGGACTACCACGGCACCTACACCGCCAACGACAACCATGGCGGCAGCGACTCGGCCAACCTGACCATCAGCTATCAGGGCGGCCACACCCTCACCGGCACCAGTGGCGATGACGTCCTGGTGGCGGGCACGGGCGACAACGTCATCAATGCCGGCGACGGCAACGATGTGCTCACTGCCGGTTCCGGCAACAACGAGCTGCATGGCGGCGCGGGCAATGACTTGCTCTTCAGCGGCCAGGGCAGTGACATCCTCGATGGTGGCACGGGTATCGACACGGCAAGCTATACCCACGCCAGCGTCGGGGTGACGGTCGACCTCAGCCTGCTCACTGCGCAGAACACCCTGGGTGCCGGCACTGACACCCTGACCGGTATCGAAAACCTCACTGGCTCGAACTTCAACGACACCCTGACCGGCGACAACACCAACAACGTGATCAACGGCGGTCTGGGCAACGACATCCTCAACGGCGGGGGCGGCGATGACTTGTTGATCGGAGGCCTGGGCAACAACACCCTGACTGGCGGGACGGGGGCGGATACCTTCCAGTGGCTCAAGGGCAATAGTGAGCACGATGTGATCACCGACTTCACGCCCGGCACCGACAAACTCGACCTGTCGCAACTGCTGCAAGGGGAGAGCGGCACCACGGCGTCGCTGGATGACTACCTGCACTTCACCGTCACCGGCAGCGGGCCGTCGACGGTGACCAGCATCGACGTCAGCGCCATGGCCGGCGCCGCGCCGAACCAGACCATCGACCTGGCCGGCGTCGACCTGGCCAGCCACTACGGTGTAACGCCGGGGGCGGGTGGGGTGATCGC
Source organism: Pseudomonas sp. GM74 (assembly GCF_000282455.1). Classification (GTDB taxonomy): domain Bacteria; phylum Pseudomonadota; class Gammaproteobacteria; order Pseudomonadales; family Pseudomonadaceae; genus Aquipseudomonas. The sequence goes on along the minus strand of NZ_AKJG01000160.1, from coordinate 13,406 downwards.
AGGCGGGTATGACACGGCGACCATCATCAACGGCATGCTCAATGACCATTCGTTGAAGGTCGACACCGTGTAACCCGAAGCCGCAGCGACTGAACCCGCGCTCTCGATCAAACGGGAGCGCGGGTTTTTTATGGGCATTGAAAAAAAACAGGTGATTTGAGGGCAGTTTTGCGATGAACGGTCGCAATACCTGTTATTTCTGACAGTAGGCAGTTTCAGCGGACCGGCATTTAATTAAGCCCATCAGATGCGCCGATGTGATGACCGTGAAGGCAGTTTTGCACGTGACTCACTGGCCAGGCGCATTGCACTTGATTCATTGCCACGGAGTATCAGCGATGCCGTCCCCGAAATTTCCGATAGACCCAGAGCGTTCCGGGCCTGCCCACGGCGAGGACGGTATGGCCCTGCCGTTGCCTATCGTTCCGGTCATTCTCAAAGACGAGGAGGGCAATGAAAGTGCGGGTGGACTGGTGCCGCGCAGCGTTTTGAATGGTGATCTGCAGTTCACTGTACCGGCATGGAATTTTTCCACCGATCCGGTTTTTGTCGCAGACATTGTTGTCGTTGGTTGGAGGCCTGTAGGGCAAGACTTTTTTGAAGTCAGCAGATTTCGATTCCCCATCCCCATTGATCCCGGGGACAAGATCGTATCGGTACCACGGGGTGTGTTGGTTCACGGGGCCTATGACCTGTCGTACAAACTCATTATCGGGGGCAACTCGGCTGAATCCGAGATCAAGAAAATCACGGTCGACCGGATTCAACCCGATGATGGTCAGCAGCCTGTGGCGCTGCAGATGCTGGATGTCGTGGGCAACATCACTGACGACTATTTGACCCGGCACGGGCAAGTTCGCTTCAAGGTGACTAAATATGTCGATGTGCAGGCTCGGGATCGGGCGATTTACTACTGGACGGATACTCCCAATCCACCGGATTCGGAAGCGGAAATTCGCGAACAGGCCTTCAGCCAGCTGGATATCGACAATGATCAACTGATCATCACGATGTACGAGGCGGATATACGGGGTCGGGGCCACGGGGAGCGTTACATCTATTACCGGCTGCGGGACTGGGCCGGTAACCGTGGGCCACGCTCGACGTTTTTATCGCTGGTGGTCGACTTGCTCCCGGCGCCGGGCAATCTCAAGCCGCCTCGCGTGCCGTTGTCGGCCAGAGGATTGATCGACCGTCAGCACGCTCGTGAAGGTGCGGTGAACCAAGGGGCGGTAACGGTAGAAATCGATGCCTATGACAATCCCGCTGTGGGCGATGAGGTGTTGATCAAATTGGATGAAAACCCCTTGGCACCGCTGGAAGTCGACCCCGCACAGTTCCCGCTCGAGGCTCCGGTGCCTTGGTCGGTGCTGCGCGCCAATGGCCTGGGCCCAATGACGGCACGCATCACTTACAAGGTCAAACGCGGCAGTGGCGTCACGCCGCCATCGCTTGAAACGCGGGTGCCGATCGATTTGACCGTGGCCGGGCAGGACCATGCCAATGCGCCAGCGCTGCTGAATTCCACGCTGGCCCCGCTTGAAGTGTATGGCGTCAAATCCCAGACCTTGAACACCTTGCTCTCTGAGGACTTTGGTGAAGATGCCGAGGCATTTCTGACCTTGTTTGACGATCCACAACCCGGGCAGACGATCGAGTTGTACTGGGGGGCGATCAGCACACCGGTTGCGCAATACATCGTGCAGTCCGGCGACGTGGCGGGAAAAAGGGTGCCGATCACAATCCCCTGGTCTGCGATTGACCAGGACCGGGACAACCCGGCGCTGCCGGTCTACTACACCACCAGCAACGGTATCAATCAGCAGCAAGCGCGTATCACCTCGGTCCGTGTCTTGATTGTGGTCATCGAGGATCTGAAAGAGCCGTCATTCCCCCATGCGGGCAAGTTCGGTGTTCTCAATTGTTGTGCATGCCCGAGGCTCTGGAATGGGGTCTGGGTGAAAGTGGAAGGTAATCCGGCCTTCGATGAGAACGATGTCGTGACCCTGCATTGGCAAGGTTGCGCAGGGATGAATGGTACATCGCCCATTCCCGGCGTCGTTGACACGTTCGTCACGACGTTGACCGCAGAACAGGCGCTTAATGGTTTCGAAGTTCATGTGGCTGATTATGAAAAACTGATTGCACCCATGGTGAACAATGGTTCCGCCCTTTGTTATTACGACTTGAAAAAGCTCAATGGCGCAGTGGGCGTTTCCAAGAAGGATTTCGTCATCATCAGCAGGACCATGCCCAGTGGCGAAGTGTGTTCGCCGACGAATGAAACTTGTCTGGAGCCATGCGATAAGTAATCGCTTCAGTCGTTGAGTTATCGATGTTTATTGAACGTGTTTGTTCCGGTTTTCGTGGCGCGTAACCCTGCACGTTAATAAGTGTTTTTTGAATGTTGAAGTCTGTGCCTTTCGAGGTGCTGTCTGTATGCGTTTGATGTTTTTTAAGTTGCTTCTTGGCTGTCGTCAGTCAAGTGCTTGGTTGAAACACCTGGGGCAGGTAAAGCCCGTTTATTGAGTAGGAGTTGAGCTATGTCAAGTTTAGAGAAAATTACGTCCGCACAACAAAGCCGGTTGAATTATAAAAAAATTCGCCTCGCAAGCCCAAAGGTTGTCGCAGATCCACCTAAGCTGCATGCCGATAATCCGTTGTTGCCGGACACCACTGATGATCTGCCTAATCAACTGCATCGCATGTATCAAGGGGCGGCACTCAAGGTTTTAGTGCCAAGGCCAGCCGTTGCGGACGATCCGGGGAGTATTCCAGGGGTTATTCAACTGATGTGGAATGAAACTCGGGTTGGAGCCCGTTACAATTACACGACACCGCTGGATCCCGCTATTCTCGAAATTGAACTGACATTGCCGGAAAATTTGAGCAACCAACACGGAACCCATCAACTAGGTTACTACCTGAACCAAGGTGGTAACCCCACTGAAGTGACACCACTGACTATTAATGTTGATACGCAGCGTCCGGTTACCAATGGTGCGGTGATTGTTCCGCCGGAGGTGGACCGTGACGGTATTACCAAGAAGTACCTGGACGACAATGGTTTTGTGCAGATAACCCTACTTGAGTATCTAGGCAAAAAGATCGGCGATGTCATCGAGTTCTATTTTGGTAAGTCAATGGCAACTTCGATGAAGTTTGATGAGATTACACGGACCGACACCAGTGTTCCGGTAGTCTCCGACAAATTGACTGCCAGTGTGGTGGGGGAAGAGGAAGGGCAATATGCAATCTTTTACTTCATCACCAACCGAAAAGGTTATCGAAGTGAAGTTTCTCTATTCAAACAACTGAATGTCATGCTGACCGATCCGCCAGAAGGTTTGTTGCCGCCGGATATTCCGCTGTACGATAACGGCCTGATCGACCTGGCTGATGCCCAGACGCCGGTCGGAGTAGGGATCAAGGCTCAATACACCAACTTCGTGAGTGGCGATCAATTGCTGGTGACATGGGACGGTATCCCACAACCACCCAAAACGATTGTCGGGTTTCCCGTTTACGTGGATGTACCGTTCCGAGACGTATTCAATAATGACCCTGGTGAAAAAACGGTCACGGTTGAGTATCAAGTCCAGCGCGGCACGAATCGTTTTCCGTTAACTCCACTGTCTATGGATGTCGATGTGGACATGAGGAAACCGGGTGGCGTGATTGATCCTGGCAACCCAGACCCTGTTAACCCGGACCTTGATCCGGTGACGGTTCAGGGGCAGGGCGGTAATCCTGTAAACGTGTTGACAGAAGCTGACAAGGATCAGGACGTCGATGTATCGGTTGTTATTTACGAGGGGGCCAAAGATAAGGACGAGGCTCAACTTTTCTGGAAGGGCGTTCCCGTGCCGGAAGCCAATGGCGGTATATTTAAGGTGGTCGGGACTCCGGTGCCTCCAGCCAGAATTACCTGGACCATTGACTGGAGTGTTGTTGCCGACGGGAAGAACGGAAAAAAACTTCCTGTCCACTACGAAATCACACACCCGGATGTAAACGAAAACAAAGACATCTCCCCTAATCAGATCGTTGATGTCGAGATTGTTCCAGGTGTCGTTCCGGAGGCAAAGTTTCAAAACCTTGACCCTGACTTTACTGACTGGTTGAACTGCGGTTCATTGCGTCAGGATGCTGTGAAAGGTACCGTTGTCGAAGTACTGGTTGCAGGTGGCGAACCTCAACTTGCAGATCAGGACCTGGTTTTTAAATATCAGGGTTATACCGACAATGCAGGTACGGTGAAGCCTGGTACGGACCTTGAGGTTCCGTATAAACCCACCGCTCAAGAAGCAGCCGATGGTTTTATCGTGAAAATCCCTTATGCCCCTGTTTTGGCAACCGAGAATGCCTGGGGGGACATTAGCTACACCGCTGTTATCGACGGTCGCCCAGTACCGTCCGTTCCACATCTGGTAAGGGTTTACTTGATTGATCCGGGTGATGGAGGCACTTGCAAAATCACTCGACGTTAAGGCGATTTGAGTAGCCGGCGGGAGGCGCGTAATGCGCCTTCCGCTTTCGGGTGTCTTTCGTTGAACAAGTCTCTGATGACGGAGCTTTCGGAGTGAACCCTGGAATTACTCGTGGTTAAAAAAGGATTACTCCTACATTCGTGACTGCATGTACTGGGTAATGTCTGCATCCCTCGTGGTCTTTTGCTCTGTTTCATGGAAGACGTGAGGCCTTGAACAATCGGAGCCATTTTATGAACATCGGCAATAGCAAGTCGCACAAACCTGCCTTCGCAGGCCCATTTCAGATGCTGGTAGCCATACCGGCATTTTTTTTTCTGAGCCCTGCCGCATTGGCAGCCACCATCGTCGATAACACCACGCTGGACATCGATGCAACGACGCCAACCATTGACTACCTGGTGCGCAACAACGGCGTGCTCAACGTCACAGGCGCCAATACCAATGAGATTACCGCAACCGGCGGGTCGACACTAAACATCAATGGCGCGACCATTACCGCGAGAAACGGTATCGAAGGGATCACCATTACCAATAGCCATGGGACGCTCAACCAGGCCAACGTCACCAGCGATGCCCTGGCCCTGGCGGTCAATCGGCTGAGCTCCTCGACGCAAGGCTCGACGGTAACCGCCACTGGAGGTTTTTACCGCGGGGGTGACATGGGCGCTCAAGTCACAAGCTTGAGTACCCTTACGCTCATCAATACCGAAATCACCGGAACAGGCGCCAACAGCATTGGCTTGAGTGTCCTCGGCGGTGATGTGCGCGCAACCTCGGGTACTCGCATCAGCGGTGACGCGGCGGGGGTGCGCATGGCCAGAGACCCGTCTCGCTTGGGCAACAATTCACTGGTGCTGGACAATGCCAGCGTGGAAGGCCGTAACGGCGCGGCGATTGTGGTGGATACCGCTATCAGCGCGAATATCGAAGTGCTGAACAATTCCACGCTGCAAGGGAAAGACAACCAACTACTGATGATAAAAGGGGCCTCCACGGCCGCTTTGAAAGTGGCCAACAGCACCCTGCAAGGCAACGTGAGCGTCGACGGTGGCAGCACCGCGAACCTGACGTTCGACTCGGGTCACATGGTTGGCGATGTGGTGAAGGTCGATGATGCCTCGACGGCCAATGTCACCCTGCAAAACGGTTCGACCCTCACCGGCCGCCTCGACAAGGCCAACGGTGTCACCATCAACAGCGGTTCGAACTGGACACTCACCGGCAACGACAGCATCGGCACGCTGGCCATGAATGATGGTCGTGTCAGTTTTGGCGCGGCGGGTGCCCCGGCTACTTACTATCAATTGAATGTCGGGACACTGGCGGGCAACGGTGTGTTCGCCATGAAGGGTGACTTCGCCAACGGCAACCGCGACTTCCTCAACGTTACCGGTGTGGCGACGGGCGACTTCGGCCTGGCCGTGGCCGCCTCCGGGCTGGACGCGGCATCACCGCAGGCCTTGACCCTGGTGCATACCGCGGCGGGCGATGCGAAATTCTCGCTCGAAGGTGGCCCGGTCGACGTGGGCACCTGGTCCTACGACCTGGCCCAGCGCAGCACGGGGACGGGGGAGACCGAATGGTTCCTCGACCCGACCACCAAAACCGTCAGCCCCGGCGCGCGCTCGGTGCTGGCCTTGTTCAACGCACCGATCACCATCCTGTATGCCGAGGGTGCATCGCTGCGCAGCCGCATGGGCGAACTGCGTTTCAATGGCGGCAAAACCGGTTTCTGGATGCGTGGCTACGGCAACAAATACAACATCACTTCCGGTTCCGGCGTGGCCTATCAGCAGACTCAGCAAGGCCTGTCCCTCGGTGCGGATGTGCGTTTGGGCGAGAGCCAGTGGCTGGCGGGTGTCATGACCGGTTACAGCGACTCCGACCTGAACGTCGAGCAGGGCACGTCCGGGACCATCAACAGCTACTACCTGGGGCCGTACGTGACCTGGCTGGACGCCGAGACGGGCTACTACTTCGACGCCACGCTCAAGTTCAACCGCTTTCACAATGAAGCCAAGGTCAGCATGAGCGACGGCTCCCGCAGCAAGGGCGATTACCGCAACTCCGGCATCAGCGCTTCCGCCGAGTTCGGGCGCAACATCAAGCTGGACAAGGGCTACTTCGTCGAGCCGTACGCCAAACTGTCGACTGCGGTGATTCAAAGTAGCGACTATGACCTGGACAACGGCATGAACGCCGACGGTGATCGTGCGCGCTCGGTTCTCGGCGAAGCCGGTGCCACCGCCGGCCGTACCTTCAACATGAACAACGGCATGATCGCGCAACCTTATGTGCGCGCCGCCGTGCAGCAAGAGTTCATCAACAACAACCGCGTCACCGTCAACCACGACAACCAGTTCAACAACGATTTGTCCGGCACCCGCGGGGTGCTGGGGGCGGGTATTGCACTGGCGGTGACCAAGGACGTGCAACTGCATGCCGATTTCGATTACAGCAACGGTGAGAACATTGAACAGCCGTATGGGGTGAATGTGGGGGTGCGTTGGGACTTTTAAACGCTTTGGTTTGAAGGGTTCAAAAAAACGCCTCGCAATATGCGAGGCGTTTTTTATGCACGGTTATCTGAATCCAACACCGTTGGCGTAGTTACCTATTTCAGGAACGTCTTGATTCGCGGAAGTAAGAATGTTCATACATTTTCTGCTCTTAAATGGCCAAAAAGTGGTACCGGGGGTTGTCGACCAATAAAGGCGATTGCCCATGGGCCAGCGCGCACCATACGCCTCATAAAGTTCAATCAGTTCAGCATAACTGGGTATCCGTGCCCCAGCTTGATTGGCTGCTGCATTGATTCCGGCCCATGTACTGTTTCCCAGGCCCACGCAATGGATAACACCCGTGACGGTCACGGTGTAGCTCAAGGACTGATTGGCCGAATCCCGTGCCGTAATGCTAGTGGTGCCGCGACCTCTGACGGTAACCAGCCCCACTGTGTCAACGACCGCCACCGTCGTATTACTGGAGCTATAGGTGTACCCCGGTACGCCTCCGGATGCCCGATGTTGCACCGATGTTTCCGAGCCAAACGCTGGAAGGACTTCTGGGTTACCGGGAATCAGGTAGATTTTTCCGCTCAATGTCACCGGGTTGGTATTGAAGTTCAGCGGCGGGGTCGGCGAGTTGACGGTAAAACTGCGGGCATTGGAAAACTGCCCGGAACTGACCGCTTTCGCCGTGATGCGGTGTGAACCCACAGCCACGGACAGGGTGGTACTCCAGGTGGTCCCACTGGCTCGCACCGTATGTTTGGGTACGTTGTTATCGTGGATTTGAACCTCATGGTTAGGCGTGACAATCCCTTGAAGGTTCACGGTCCTATCGGTGGTACTTCCTCCATTTTGCAACTCGCCACGGGAATCCCTGACGGACGTAATTGTTGGGGCTGTATGGGCAGCCACCGCAAAGCGGTAAAGCCCAGACACCGGGCGGTCGCCGTACAGCGCCAGGGCTGTGAGGCGATATTCTTTGGTGTCCAATCCGCTAATGACCTGGCTCCAGGTTCCACTGGCATTGGCGTTTGGTCGACCCAGCGAGGTGGTGTCGTCACGCAACTCGACTTGCTGATTCGGGCTGGCCGTGCCCGTGACGGTAACGGTTCGGTCATAGGTCGTGCCGCCATTCGACACCGCTCCAGAGGCGCCGACGACATTGTTGATAACCGGGGCATCGGCCATGGTCACGGTAAAAGTCCGGGGCGGGTTGGAGATCGGGTTGTCGCCGTACAGCCCCCGCGCGATGAGTCTGTACTTCTTGACGATCAATGAATTGAGCACCTGGCTCCAGTCACCGCTGGCGTTGGCCTGAGCTTCACCCTGCGACGTCGCGTCATCGAGGAGTTGGACCCTCTGATTGGGGCTGGCCTTGCCGGTGACGGTGACGGTGCGATCAAAGGTGATGCCGTCAGGGGCAACGGTGCCTTTGGAGTCGGTGACATTGGTGATGGTCGGGGTAATCGCTTGGGCAACAGTAAAGGAGCGCTCCGCGGACACAGGTTCATTGCCATACAGCCCCCGCGCGATGAGTCTGTACTTCTTGACGGTCAATGAATTAAGCACCTGGCTCCAGTCACCGCTGGCGTTGCTTTGAGGCTCACCCAGTGGCGTTGCGTCATCGAGGAGGCGGACCTTCTGATTGGGGCTGGCTTTGCCGGTGACAGTGACACTGCGATAAAAAGTGGTGCCACCCGGGGCAACGCTGCCTTTGACGTCGGTGACGTCGGCGATCACCGGGGTTTCGGCCTCGGCCACGGTAAAGCCGCGCGTTGCGGACTCCGGTTCATCACCATACAGTGCCCGAGCCGTGAGGCTGTAGGCCTTGACTTCCAATGAATCAAGCACCTGGCTCCAGTCACCGCTGGCGTTGCTTTGAGGCTCACCCAGTGGCGTTGCGTTATCGAGGAGGCGGACCTTCTGATTGGGGCTGGCCTTGCCGGTGACGGTGACGCTGCGATCAAAGGTGATGCCGCCAGGGGCAACGGTGCCTTTGGAGTCGTTTACATCGACGATGGTCGGGGCAATGGTCTCGGCCACTCTAAAGTCGCGCGTTTCGGACACCGGTCCATCGCCATACAGTGCCTTCGCCGTGAGTCTGTAGTCCTTGACGGTCAAAGCGTTGGCTGGATGGCTCCAGTCACCGCTGGCGTTGGCCTGAGCTTCACCCAGCGACGTCGCGCCATCGAGGAGCCGGACCCATTGATTGGGGCTGGCCTTGCCGGTGACGGTGACGCTGCGATCAAAGGTGATGCCGCCAGGGGCAACGCTGCCTTTGGAGTCCGTGACATCGGTGATGCTTGGGGTAATGGTCTGGGCCACTGTAAATGCCCGAAGCAGGCTGTCCACAGGGTCGGCGGCATATTGGGCTCGCGCGACGATGTGGTAGTTCTTTACCTCAAGGCCAGTCAGCAGCTTTTCCCAAATGCCATCGGCACCGACGTTGGCTAACCCCTGTGAGCTGGAACCGTCAAACAACTCAACGCGTTCACCACGGGTCGCCGTGCCTTTAACGGTCACTTCCTTATCGAACGTGATTCCACCCTCCGCAACCGGGCCTGTCGAGTCAATCACATCAGTGATCACTGGTGTCAGGTAGTCGTACCGGGTTTTGACGGTCAGTTCCAGCAGCGGAAACTCGATGGCCGTGGGTTCTTGCGAATCGCCATCGAAGGTCACCTTGCAGATCACGGTCGCCGGTGAGGCATGGCCCAGCTTCAGCAGTTCGGATCTGAGGAGGGTTTCATTGAGGCCGTTGACCAGTTGTGTCGACGTGATCTGCGCACCGTCGAGCAGTGTGATCGTGTGAGTCGCTCCGGAAAGGCTCTTGCCTTGCAGCCTGAGCCAAACGCGCTGCTTGAGCGCGATAAATGGCCATTTATCGACAGTGACTCGGGCATCGCCGGCAAAGGTCATCAGGTCAAGGATGCCGTTGGAGGCCTGGGGCACTTGTGGGCGCGGAAGCTGGTTATCGGGATCTTGAAACCTCAACACATTGAGGGTCAGCAAATCGGATGCTTTCCAGAAGTTGTAGCGTTTGACCTCATAAGACACTGCAACGCTTTTACCAATGTTCGGTCCTACGATGGAGGCCGGCAGAGAGAACTTCACCTGGCCACTGGCGTCTGCCGGTAATTCCAGATCTTCCGACGTGCCCGCACCGGGTGTGCCGCGCCACTTCAAAGCAATGATGTCCAGTGCCGGGTTCATGTTTGCGTATTTAACCGATACCTCCACACCCAGGATTGCATTCATGGGATCAAGCTCGGCATCTGGGGCCTGAATCACCTCCGGTGGCGGGAGATCCCCCACCAGTTGGCCAATCAACAGATTCAACGTCGCCGAGTAACTCGTCAGGCCGGTGCTGGCGTGTTTGAGGGTGTACCTGACCTTGACGTACTGCCCGATGTTGTCCGAGACAAACCGGGCATCGACCCGAAAATTCACCGGTTGTCCGGCGATGACGCTGGTGATCGGCAACCAGTCGCTGGTGCTGGTGCCCGAGCTGATACCGGTCCAGTAATACGTCAGAATGTCATCTTTGACCGTCCCAAGGTATTCGATCAGCACCTTGGCGTGATCGAAGATTTTCGACGGATCCAGCACATCGTCTTCGGCCCCCTCCACCTTCGGCGCCGGCAGTGTGGCGCGAATGGCCTTGACCTCAACCAGCAGGTGCTCGGACTCGCTGACCCCATGAATGGCCACTTCATCGTTGGACACTACGTAAGACAAATCAAGCCTGCCGTCAGCCAGCACGGCGATGTGTTCACCCAGCACGTAAATCGTGATTTTCTTACGCTCGGCGTCTCCCTGGCTGACGGTGTACTCCTCGCCATGGACATAGGGCTGGCCATTGGATCGGGTGCCGAGCCATCTCAGGTGGATGAAGTCACCGTTGGTCATCCCCGGGTAAGTGATGTCGATGGTGGCCATGCCGTTGTCGGGTTCGAGGAGGTTGCCGACCAATTCCCGGATCTTCGGCGCCGGATGCGCATACACATCGCCGACCACGTTGGCGAAGGTGCGTTTGGAGGAGAGCGGTGGACCGCCATTCAGTTTGGTCAGGACGTAGGAGACGTCGGCCGAGCCCATGGCGATGGCGCGGACGTCAGCGTAAGGCACCTTGAACTCCTTGACATACGGGATGTTGTCCACAATCCAGGTGTCGGTGTAAGTCAGCGGATTGCCGGTTTGCGGCGTGCCAACCCAGGTCATCGTGACTGTATCGCCCATTTCGAAATCAGTGCTCAGGATCAGGACTTGTACTGTCACGTCTTGCTGGTTCAGTTTCTTGAGGTCGATCACGCCGTTGACCGACTCATGGATGATCGCCGGATCCAGGCGCCAGGCGCCTGCCTCCACACGTACATAGGTGGATTGCGACCATTGTTCGGAGTAGTTCCAGACTTCGTCGTGGACCTCGTATTGCACCAACAGCGCTGCGCTGTCGCCGCCCGCCAGAATGTCGGCCTGCGTGGCGGTGATCACGATAGGGTCGGAACCATCAGCTTGTGCCACCGTGACAACGTGAGGTGTCAGATAAGCGCTGCCCCATTTCACCAGGATCACATCGCGCACGGCGATGTTCGGGTACACGCCGATGGTCATGGGCACCCCCTTTGCCGCCCACTCGGCATCCACGCCATTGCGGATGACATCCTCCGGCAGTTGCGCAATATGCAATTCGGAATGGCCCGGCAAATGCGGGTCCTTATCGCGCCCGGCCGGCCGATCCAGTTTCACCAGCAACCGCAACGGCACGGCCGGGTCATCGGGTTCGGTTTCACCCTGGCGGGTCAGCACGTAATAGACCTCCTCGACCCAGCCGGAAACAATGGACTCGGCAGGCAGGAAGAAAAACACGGTCTTGTCGACGTCATCTTCCTCGACAATCCGGGTAAGGAGTTTCTCGGTGCCCCAGTAGATATCCAGCGTATCGCCGGCGAGCATTGGAAAGCTGTAAGCGTTGATGGCACACAACATCCCCTCGGGGCTGTCGTAGACGGCCTGGATGTTGATGCCACCGTCACCGTCAGCGACCGGATGCGTCATGCCGGCAACCAGCAAGGGGCGCAGAGCAAGAGGGGAAATGGCGGCGGGGAAAAGCGGAAACAGAAACGAGCGAAAATGCGACATGGAAAAAGCCCTCGTCGATGTGATGCTATTCAGACACGAATAGATCGCTCGATTGGGCCCCAGACCGGGAGGGTTGGCTACTGTCAGAAATAACAGGTGAGGGTGGGTTTTCGATGAGTGGTAGGGGGGAGTGCAAGGTGCCTGCCGAAGTCGGTCGCTGATATGTCCAGGCCGTTTCACAATTAATCCGCACCATCTCATTCCGGGACCAAACACCTACGAAGCGTTGTTGCCGTGGAACTGCTCACCGGAAATGCCACGGTAAACGCACCTGATGACAGGTGTGCTTCGTGGATCGGATACGGAGGTAGTGCCTTTGTGTTGTGATGTTTCTCTTGGCCAATGATACTGGCGTAATGTCCGCAATGAATTCCGGGAGCACGGCGAAAGTAAGTGGTGTCGATATCTACCTTGTGTCATATGGCATTTTAGCAAAAACTCCTTTTCTTTACATCGGATACGAAGTCCAAGGTAAAGCCTTATATTTGGCCGAGTTTGGCGGCAGCGCATTCCTGGATTCGTGAAGGGTATGAGGCAACACCTTGCCGAATAGACCAGGTGTTGCGTTCATACTTTGAACTAAATGGATTGGTGTATGTTTCTATGTATTAATTCAAATAACTGATGAGTCACGCTTTTATATAAAAATAATCAATATGTCCCGGCCGATTAGCTCCTATGCTCTGATCAATCTCTATATAGGAAATTTTATGTTCGCCTGGAGCTTGGAATTCGACCCAGCTGGGGGGCGGTAGAGAGCCATCACCACCATAACCATAGGGCGGACGACGCTCGCCTAAATGCGTGTCATTCGAGTTATAGAACCTTAAAATTGTTAAGCTGAAACAAATCATGGAAAATCTAACATAGGAATATTCTGACTTCAATGTGATGCGAGCAGTACCGCGAGCAAATATGAGCAATACATTTCCATCCGTTATTCCGGGGGTAGGAACGAGGGGGGTGTTGATTCCAATAGTAGTATTTGATGATGTGATTATCATTGTTGGGAGTGTTAATGGATTGCCCGGCCTAACATCTTGGTGGTGGTAACCATCAAAATTATCTAACAACATCTCATTGACTACGCGAAAGGTTCGCGGAACCGAAGTCTGACCCGAACCGTACAGCGCCTTGGCGGTGAAACTGTGGGCCGTCTCGCTCAGGCCGGAGACCAGCAGTGTCCAGATTCCGGTACTCGGGTCAGCCGTCGGCTGGCCTTTGGAAGCGGTGCCGTCAATCACTTCGACCTGTTGGCCCT
>NZ_AKJG01000159.1 GCF_000282455.1 Pseudomonas sp. GM74 | reverse complement strand
CTGCTACGCAGCCGAACGCAGGCTTCGCCAGCTGCTACAGGACGTGAATCTGACCAAAAAAATCAGAATTTGGCTGATAGCCGGTACGGCAAAGTGCTTGCACAAAGTTTGGAATACCATAATATGATATTCCATAGACCGGACAGTCAGCACTGACTCGACGGACCTACTGCTCCCGATAGGCGGGCACTCCAAAGCCCCGCTCATAAACACAACAATGAGGGCGTGAAAATGGTGTTGAACAAACGTGCGACCGCGGTTCTTTTTGCGGGACTGCTGAGCGTGACCAGCCAGGCATTGCTGGCGGCTGAAAGCGTCAACTTCGTGAGTTGGGGCGGCAGCACCCAGGATGCGCAGAAGCAGGCCTGGGCCGACCCGTTCAGCAAGGCCAGCGGCATCACCGTTGTGCAGGATGGCCCGACCGACTACGGCAAGCTCAAGGCCATGGTCGAAAGCGGCAACGTGCAGTGGGACGTGGTCGACGTCGAAGCCGACTTCGCCCTGCGCGCCGCCGCCGAAGGCTTGCTTGAACCCCTCGATTTCAAAATCATTGAACGCGACAAGATCGACCCGCGCTTCGTCTCGGACCACGGTGTCGGCTCGTTCTTCTTCTCCTTCGTCCTGGGCTACAACGAAGGCAAGCTCGGCGCCGGCAAGCCTCAGGACTGGTCTGCGCTGTTCGACACCAAGACCTACCCCGGCAAACGCGCCCTCTACAAATGGCCAAGCCCTGGCGTACTGGAACTGGCGCTGCTGGCCGACGGTGTAGCGGCGGACAAGCTCTACCCGCTGGATCTGGATCGCGCGTTCAAAAAACTCGACACCATCAAGAAAGACATCGTCTGGTGGGGCGGCGGCGCGCAGTCGCAGCAGCTGCTGGCCTCCGGTGAAGCAAGCATGGGCCAGTTCTGGAACGGCCGGATCCACGCCCTGCAGGAAGACGGCGCCCCGGTCGGCGTAAGCTGGAAGCAGAACCTGGTGATGGCCGACATCCTGGTCATTCCCAAGGGTTCGAAAAACAAGGACGCGGCGATGAAGTTCCTGGCCAACGCCAGCAGTGCCAAGGGCCAGGCGGACTTCTCCAACCTGACCGCCTACGCCCCGGTCAACGTCGACAGCGTGCAGCGCCTGGACTCGGTGCTGGCCCCTAACCTGCCGACCGCTTACGCAAAGGATCAGATCACTCTTGATTTCGCGTACTGGGCCAAGAACGGTCCGGCCATCGCGACACGGTGGAACGAATGGCTGGTCAAATGAAAATGACGGCAACCGCATCCCGTCCATCCACGTCAGTCGGGAGCGCCCCTGGCGCTGCCGGCAAGGCAGCTGCGATCACGCAATCGCCGAGCCTGGCCCAGCGCTGGCGTGGCGCGAGCAACCTGGTGCCCGCCCTGCTGTTTCTCGGTCTGTTCTTTCTGGCGCCGTTGATTGGCCTGTTGTTGCGCGGCGTGCTGGAACCAGTGCCGGGGCTGGGCAACTACGAACAACTGTTCGCCAACTCGGCCTATGCGCGGGTCCTGCTCAACACCTTCTCGGTGGCGGGCCTGGTGACCCTGTTCAGCCTGCTGCTGGGCTTCCCGCTGGCCTGGGCGATCACCCTGGTGCCCCGTGGCTGGGGGCGCTGGATCCTGAACATCGTGCTGCTGTCGATGTGGACCAGCTTGCTCGCCCGCACCTACTCCTGGCTGGTGTTGCTGCAAGCCTCCGGGGTGATTAACAAGGCATTGATGGCCATGGGCATCATCGATCAACCGCTGGAAATGGTGCACAACCTGACCGGTGTGGTGATCGGCATGAGCTACATCATGATCCCGTTCATCGTGCTGCCGTTGCAGGCGACCATGCAGGCCATCGACCCGATGATCCTGCAGGCCGGTTCGATCTGCGGCGCCAGCCCCTGGACCAACTTCTTCCGGGTGTTCCTGCCGCTGTGCCGGCCGGGGCTGTTCTCCGGCGGCCTGATGGTGTTCGTGATGTCCCTCGGTTACTACGTGACCCCGGCGCTGCTGGGCGGTGCGCAGAACATGATGCTGCCCGAGTTCATCATTCAGCAGGTGCAGTCGTTCCTCAACTGGGGCCTGGCCAGCGCCGGCGCCGCGTTGTTGATCGTGATCACGCTGGTGCTGTTCTACTTCTACCTGAAGCTCCAGCCGGAATCCCCGGTTGGCGCCAGCAACGCGAGGTAAGCCGTCATGCTCCTGACCCCCAATGCCATGAGCCGGCGCATGCGTTTCGGCCTGTATGCCACCACCGGGCTGATCGGTCTGTTCCTGCTGCTGCCGATCGTGTTCATCGTGCTGCTGTCGTTCGGATCGTCGCAATGGCTGGTGTTCCCGCCGCCCGGCTGGACGTTGAAATGGTACGGCCAGTTCTTCTCCAATGCCGACTGGATGAACGCCGCCATGGCCAGCCTCAAGGTCGCGGTGCTGACCACGTTCTTCGCCGTCGCGCTGGGCCTGCCCACCGCGTTCGCTCTGGTACGCGGTCGCTTCCCCGGCCGGGAAATGCTCTACGGCCTGTTCACCCTGCCGATGATCGTGCCCCTGGTGATCATCGCCGTGGCGGTGTACGCGCTGTTCCTGAAACTGGGTTACACCGGGACCATGTTCGCGTTCGTGGTCAGCCATGTGATCGTCGCGTTGCCGTTCACCATCATCTCGATCATCAACTCCCTGAAGCTGTTCGACCAGTCGATCGAGGATGCGGCGGTGATCTGCGGCGCCTCGCGCCTGCAAGCGGTGTTCAAGGTGACCTTCCCGGCGATCCGTCCGGGCATGGTGGCCGGTGCCCTCTTCGCCTTCCTCGTCTCGTGGGATGAAGTGGTGCTGAGCGTGATGATGGCCAGCCCGACCCTGCAAACCCTTCCCGTGAAAATGTGGACCACCCTGCGCCAGGACCTGACACCCGTGATCGCCGTCGCCTCGACGCTGCTGATCGGCCTCTCGGTATTGGTCATGGTGATCGCCGCCGCTCTGCGCCGGCGCAACGAAATCAGCGCTTGAGCGCCAGGAGTACGACATGAGTGCAGTGATCAAAGATTCCGCGCAGCAAAATGACAAACCCCTGGTCAGCCTGCGCAACCTGAACAGACACTACGGCGACTTTGCCGCCGTGGACAACATCTCGCTGGACATCAAGGACGGTGAATTCCTCACCTTCCTCGGCTCCAGCGGCTCGGGCAAAAGCACTACGCTGTCGATGCTTGCCGGTTTCGAAACGCCGAGCAGCGGCGAGATCCTGGTCAACGGCCAATCGCTGGTCAACGTGCCGCCGCACAAGCGGGACATCGGCATGGTGTTCCAGCGCTACTCGCTGTTCCCGCACCTGTCCGTGCGCGACAACATTGCCTTCCCGCTGGCCATTCGCAAACTGGCCACGGCCGAACGCGAGCGCCGGGTCGATGCGATGCTCAAGCTGGTGCAGCTTGAGCAATTTGCCCATCGCCGCCCTTCGCAACTCTCTGGCGGTCAGCAACAGCGCGTCGCCATCGCCCGCGCGTTGGTTTACGAACCACGCATCCTGCTGATGGACGAACCGCTGGGCGCACTGGACAAAAAACTCCGTGAAGACTTGCAGGACGAACTGCGCCAGCTGCATCGACGCCTGGGCATCACCATCGTCTACGTGACCCACGATCAGGAAGAAGCCATGCGCCTGTCCCAGCGCATCGCGATTTTCAGCCACGGCAAGATTGTTGGCCTCGGCAGTGGCTATGACCTGTACCAGAATCCGCCGAACGCCTTTGTCGCCTCGTTCCTCGGCAACTCGAACTTCCTCAAGCTCAAGGCCCAAGGCAATGCGGTGGCGACCTTCGAAGGGCAGCCGTTGTCGATCCGACTGACCGCCGGCCTGCAAACCGATCAGGACGTGCTGTTGATGGTGCGTCCGGAAAAAGCCCTGGCCCTGAGCACTGAACAAGCCCTTGCCGAACCCCTGGTCGCCGGCTGGAACGAAGTCTCGGCCAAGGTCGTGGAAGTGTTGTTTCTCGGCGAGAGCCAGACCTGCAGCGTGGTCACCGCTGGCGGCACCTCGATGACGGTCAAGGCACTGTCCGCCGCCGGCATGCCGCTCAAGGCCGGTGACCCGGTGCGGGTGCGCTGGGCCACCGCCGATGCCTGCGTCTACACCGAATGGGCCGAAAGCGACCTGAACAAGGCTGCCGGCGCTCACTGATCCATTGGCCTGCGCGCGCGGGCCACTATAATGAGTCACCCTCGGGCCACCACAACGTCGGGTTGTGGTGGCCTTTTTTCTGTCGCCTGTAAGATAAATTGGACAACGGATTCCTAAAACCCCGGTTTAATGCTAAATAGTGCTCAGTATTTTTAACACCCGACCCTGTCGTGCCACACAGTGCAACGAGAATAACGATATGAAAGTCCATTTCGAGAAAAGTGAAGTGTTTGGGACCCTCCACCTGCAAGCGGCGGTGGCAGCATGATCGAAGTTACCGAAGTTTCCATTGCCGAGCTGCGCGCCGCGCTCGAATCCGGCCAGACCACCTCGGTTGAACTGGTCCAGGCTTATCTCGCGCGGATCGATGCCTATGACGGCCCCGAAACGCCGACCGCGCTGAACGCGGTCGTGGTGCGCAACCCCGAAGCGCTCGCCGAAGCCCAGGCGTCCGATGCCCGTCGCGCCAAGGGCCAGACGCTGGGAGCGCTGGACGGCATTCCTTACACCGCCAAGGACAGCTATCTGGTCAAGGGCCTCACCGCCGCTTCCGGCAGCCCGGCCTTCAAGGACCTGGTCGCCTATCGCGATGCATTCACCATCGAACGCCTGCGCGCCGCCGGGGCGATCTGCCTGGGCAAGACCAACATGCCACCGATGGCCAACGGCGGGATGCAACGTGGCGTCTACGGCCGCGCCGAAAGCCCGTACAACGCCGACTACCTCACCGCCCCTTTCGCCTCCGGCTCGTCGAACGGCGCGGGTACTGCCACGGCCGCGAGTTTCGCGGCCTTCGGTCTGGCGGAAGAAACCTGGTCGAGCGGTCGTGGCCCGGCCTCGAACAATGGCTTGTGCGCCTACACCCCTTCGCGTGGGGTGATCTCGGTGCGCGGCAACTGGCCGTTGACCCCGACCATGGACGTGGTCGTGCCGTTCGCCCGGACCATGGCCGACCTGCTCGAAGTGCTCGACGTGGTGGTGGCCGATGACCCGGACACCCGTGGCGATCTGTGGCGCCTGCAACCCTGGGTGCCGATCCCGAAATCTTCTTCGGTACGCCCTGAGTCCTACGCGGCGCTGGCCGCCAACAGCGAAGCGCTCAAAGGCAAGAAGTTCGGTATTCCACGCATGTACATCAATGCCGACCCAGAAGCCGGCACGTCCGAAGCGCCGGGCATCGGTGGCCCGACCGGCCAACGCATCAACACCCGTCCTTCGGTGATCGGGCTCTGGGAACAGGCGCGCAAGGCCCTCGAAGCCGCTGGCGCCGAAGTGCTCGAAGTGGACTTCCCGCTGGTTTCCAATTGCGAAGGCGATCGTCCTGGCGCACCGACCGTGTTCAATCGCGGCATCGTCTCCAAGGAATTTCTGCACCATGAACTGTGGGACCTGACCGCCTGGGCCTTCGATGACTTCCTGCAAGCCAACGGCGATCCGAAACTGAATCGTCTGGTCGATGTCGACGGCCCGCAGATTTTCCCTCACGACCCGGGCACCCTGCCCAACCGCGAGGGCGATCTGGTCGCCGGCATGGACGAATACGTGCGCATGGCCGAGCGCGGCATCACACAGTGGGACCAGATCAGCACAGTACCCGATGGCCTGCGCGGGCTTGAGAAGACCCGCAAGATCGATCTGGAAGACTGGATGGATCGCCTGGGACTCGACGCGGTGCTGTTCCCGACGGTCGCCGATGTAGCGCCTGCGAATGCCGATGTCGATCCGCATTCGGCGGATATCGCCTGGAGCAACGGTATTTGGGTCGCCAACGGCAACCTCGCCATCCGTCACCTTGGCGTGCCGACGGTCACCGTGCCGATGGGCGTGATGCCGGACATCGGCATGCCGGTCGGCCTGACCTTTGCCGGGCGCGCCTATGACGACTCGTCGCTGCTGCACCTGGCGTCGGCGTTCGAGTCGACCGGCAGCAAACGCATGATCCCGCCGCGTACCCCGCCATTGGCGGCTGACAAGCGGTAATCAACTCCGGGACTGGAGCCATTACCGCTCCCGTCCCGGATTTTCAGGGATCGACCTGAGCCATCAGTTCCGGAATCGATTCCGGCCGATTGGCAAAACGCTGCGCCAGTACCGCACAGACCATCAGTTGAATCTGGTGGAACAGCATCAGCGGCAAGATCAGCAAGCCAATGGTGCTCCCGGCAAACAACACCTGCGCCATCGGCACGCCGGTCGCCAGGCTTTTCTTCGAACCACAGAAGAGAATGGTGATACGGTCTTCCTGGTTGAAGCCGAATGCCTTGCCCAACACGGTAGAGGCCAGCAACACCAGTGCCAGAACGATGCAGCAGACCAGCACCAACCCAACCAGGTCCAGCAACGGAATCTGCTGCCAGAGACCCTCGATCACCGCCTCGCTGAACGCGCCGTAGACCACCAGCAAAATCGAGCCCTGATCGACGAACTTCAACCAGTTCTTGTTGCGCGCCACCCAGTTGCCGATCCAGCGCCGCGCGATTTGCCCGGCAATGAACGGCAGCAGCAGTTGCACGCTGATCTTGAGTATGGCGTCGAGGGTCGAGGCGCCTTCGCCGTGGACATTGAGCAGCAGGGTCACCAGCAACGGCGTGAGGAAAATCCCGAACAGGCTGGATGCCGCCGCACTGCAAATCGCCGCCGGGATGTTGCCCCGCGCCAGCGAAGTAAAGGCAATCGCCGACTGCACCGTGGCAGGCAACGCGCAGAGGTAGAGCATGCCCATGTACAGGTCATTGCCGATCAGCGGCGACAGCAGCGGCTTGAGCGCCAGGCCGAGCAGCGGGAACAGCACGAAGGTCAGGCTGAACACCAGCAAATGCAGGCGCCAGTGCCCGGCACCGGCAATGATCGATTCGCGGGACAGCTTGGCGCCATGCAGGAAAAACAGCAGTGCGATGGCGATATTGGTCAGCCAGCCAAAACCGACCGCGACCTGGCCGCTGGCGGGCAGCAGGCTGGCGAGCGCCACTACGCCGATCAGGGTCAGGGTGAAGTTGTCGGGTAACAAACGGGGGCGAGTCATGGGGTTGATCATCCGGGGGTTGCCAGTACGTGAAAGCGACTCTAACGTGACCGGGAATTACCGACTAACGCCGATGAGCCAGCTGATGCCGCCTAAAGGACATGACAAGAGTGTTCGACGCAGTATTCCCGGGCTGTCCAGCCTGCCACGACCGCTCTATGGCCGTACCGAATCGCTGCCCAATCGCGCCCTGACCCGGCGTCACAGCCATCCGTGGGTGCAGCTTTCCTACGCGATTGCGGGCGTGCTCGAAATTCAGACCGGCGTCGGTCGTTTCGTCGCCCCGCCGGAGCGTGCTGTGTGGATTCCAGCGGGCATGCCGCACCGGGTGTTCAGTTCGCCGCGCACGGAAATGCGCAGCCTGTACATCGATTGCAGTGTCTCGACGTGGGCGCCGCCGGGCTGTCATGTGTTGGGGGTCAGCGATTTGTTGCGCGAATTGATCCGTGCCTTCAGTCAGATACCGGTGGAATACGATCAGAACGGTCCGCACGGCCGGTTGGCCCAGGTGATTCTGGATCAGTTGGCGCAGGCGCCGCAGATCGATTTGATGCTACCCCTGCCCCAGGACAGCCGATTGCGGCAAATCGCCCAAAGCCTGGAGTCACACCCGGAGCAACAGACCACGCTCAGCCACTGGAGCGAGCAATTCGGCGTCACCGAGAAAACCCTCAGTCGCCTGTTTCTGCGCGACACCGGCCTGACTTTTCGCGCCTGGCGCCAGCGCTTGCGTTTACTTGGTGCCCTGACGCCACTGGAACAGGGTGAGCGAGTAACCGACGTCGCGTTGGCTTGTGGCTACGACTCGACCTCGGCGTTTATCGCGGCCTTCCGCCAGCAGTTCGGCGAAACGCCGGGGGAGTTCTTCCGCTAATCACAGCACCTTCCATCTTTGTTGCCTGTCAGTCAGCCATCGCGGGCAAGCCCGCTCCCACAGGGTCATGGGTGCGCACAAAACCTGTGCTCGACACAAAAACCTGTGGGAGCGAGCTTGCTCGCGATGGCGGTGGATCAGTCGACACCTGCATTGACTGACACTCCGCCTTCGCGAGCAAGTCGGATCGCCGCACCGCCGCTCCCACAGGGCCATGGGTGTACACAAAATCTGTACCCCCACAGATATCTCACACAATTTCCCGGTGTTACTGATCGGACTTGATGCTGGTCCACACCCGGGTGCGCACCCGCTCGAGCTTTTGCGGCAATGGCTGCACGACGTACAGCGTCTTCAATGCCTCGCTGGTCGGTGTCAGGTTCGGGTTGCCGGTGATGTTCTTGTCGATCAGCGCCAGCGAGTCCTTGTTGGCATTCGGGTAACCGAGGAAGTCGCTGATCGGCGCGATGACTTTCGGGTCCAGCAGGTCGTTGAGGAATTCGTGGGCCTCGGCGACGTTCTTCGCGCTTTTCGGAATGGCGAAGGTGTCGAACCAGATCGGCGCGCCCTCTTTCGGCAGGCGCCAGTCGACGACCACGCCGTTGCCCGCTTCTTTGGCGCGATTGCCGAATTGATAGAAGCTGCCGGAGTAACCGATGGCCACGCAGATATCGCCGTTGGCGATGTCGGTCATGTATTTGGCGGAGTTGAAGTAAGTGACGTAAGGGCGAACCTTGAGCATCAGCGCCTTGGCTTTTTCGTAGTCATCGGGATTCTGGCTGTTCGGGTCCAGCCCCAGGTAATGCAGGGCCAGCGGCAGGATCTCCGACGGCGAGTCGAGCATGGCGACGCCACAGGCCTTGAGCTTCTCCATGTTCTCGGGCTTGAACACCAGGTCCCAGCTGTCCACCGGCGCATTCTCGCCCAGCGCCGCCTTGACCTTGGCCGGGTTGAAGCCAATCAGCACGGTGCCGTACATGTAGGGCACGCCGTACTGGTTGCCCGGGTCGTTCTTGTCCAGCAGCTTGAGCAACGCAGGATCCTGGTGCGACCAGTTAGGCAGTCTGGACTTGTCGAGCTTCTGGAACACGCCCGCCTTGATCTGGGTTTCGATGAACTGGTTCGACGGCACCACCAGGTCGTAGCCCGAGTTGCCGGTCAGCAGCTTGGCTTCCAGGGACTCGTTGGTGTCGAAGGTGTCCCAGGTCACATTGATCCCGGTGTCTTTTGCGAAATCCTTGGGCACGGACGGCAGTATGTAGTCCGCCCAGTTGTACACCCGCAATTCGCGCTGTTCGGCGTGCACCGCGCTGGCCAGCAGCGACAGTCCGCAAACGGTGGCGCCCAGTATTCGTTTCATTGAGTCCATGGATCGTTTCCCCAAGTGTGGCGTGAGTTCGATGGTTTTTATGTTCTGTACACGGCAGCGGCCTTGAAAATAGCCAAGGGCAAGGAATTGAAGCGTCTGGTTGTGGTTTCAACTTGGGTTGCCGACTCAGCCACCCGCGTCTGATTCTTGCTGACGGCGTCGCCGGTTCACAGCGTGAGGCAGGCCAAAAGGAGATCGCAATGGCCAAAATAGGTGTCCGATTTGATCAGCGGCGCGAGGCCTTTCACCGAGGGTTAGTCCAAACAGCCGATGCCCGGGCAGCCTCCTTGCTGCTTATTGCGCATCACACCAATAACAAGATCGCGAGGCTTCGATGCGTGCTCCACTCCTGCTTGCCCTGCCCCTGCTCGGCCTGCTCAGTGCCTGTTCCGAACCCTATGAACCACAACCGCTGGCCAGCACGGGCAATGCCACTGCATTGATCGGCAGCGCCACTGTCCCCCGACCGCTGAGCGGCGCCGTGCCCGCCAACCCGTTCATGGCCAGCAACGGCAGCAGTTACATGCATGCCGATGGCTACAGCTCCGACACGCACCCCGGCCCCGGTCCGTTGGGCGGTGACATGCAAGTGAGCAGCCGTGACGGCAGTCGCAAGCCTGGCGGCATGTGCCCGATTCATACCTTCGATCAACAGGGCCGCCTGGTGGTGCTGTGCGCCAACCTGATGCAGTTCGAACTGCAACTGCTCGAACCGCGCACCCTCGAACTGCTGGCCCGCTACCCGCTGCCGCCGCGTCCTTCGACTTTCCACGCGCTGATTACCCTGGACCCGGACAAGATCATGGCGGACACCTCCGGCGCCTATTTCTATGTCGACGAGCAGAATCGCGTGGTCATCGCCGATGCCGAGCAGCACATCCAGCGCGTCGTGCATCGTCAGGATCAATCCGGTGCGTGGTCGTTCAAGGAGGTCGACAATTGGGACCTGAGCGACAAGGTTCCCCACGATTGTGTGCGCCCTGCTTCCTGGTTTCCCAAGGGCGAATGCGACCCTGTCACCGGAGTTATGCCTGATCACCAGGGCTTGATCTGGTGGATCACCCGACGCGGCCGCATCGGCACCCTGAACCCCGACACCGGCAAGGTCCAGGGCATTCAACTGGCCAACGAAGAGATCCAGAACGGCATGTCGGTGGCGGCCGACGGCGTTTATCTGGTGTCCGATCACGCCATGTACCGCTTCGCCGCCGATGCCGATGGCAAGCCCGTGCAAGGCTGGCGCGAGGTGTACGACCGTGGCACCGGACGCAAGGTCGGGGCGATCAATCAGGGCAGCGGCACTACGCCGACCCTGCTGGGCGAGCGCTACGTCACCATCACCGACAACAGCGACGGGCGCATCAACCTGCTGGTCTACCGTCGCGAACAGGATTACGCCGGCAATCGTCTGATCTGCAAGCTACCGGTGTTCGACAACAATGCCTCGGCCACCGACAACTCGGCCATCGGCTGGGGACGCTCGATCATCCTCGAGAACAACGCCGGCTACACCAGCGCCTTCGCGCAGAAGGACTGGCAGGCCGTGCACGGCGGTATCAGCCGTATCGACATCCGCACCGATGAGTCGGGCTGCGACCGGATCTGGGAATCGAAGGAACGTTCGCCTTCGGTGGTCCCCAAACTCTCGGTGAGCAACGGCCTGTTGTACTTCTACACCTTCGAGCCGCAGCCCGACGGCGAGAACGCCTGGTACCTGATGGCGCTGGATTTCGACAGCGGCCAGACCCGATTCAAGACGCTGAGCGGGGTCGGCCAGGCCTTCGACAACAACTGGTCGCCGATCACGCTGGCGCCGGATGGCACGGCCTATGTCGGGACTTTCGGTGGCTTGGTCGCGCTTTGGGACAAGGGCGTGAATGCAACAACCGGGCAACCCTGACAAATCGATTTTTGTGGGAGTGGCGGTGCGGCGATCCGACTTGTTCGCGAAAGCGGTATGTCAGGTCACATCGATACTGAATGTGCCGGCCTCTTCGCGGGCAAGCCCGCTCCCACAGGGGGGGCGTGATTACAATAACGACAAGGTGTAATTGATGATGAACCGGTTCTGATCCACGTTGCGCCCGGCATCGGTATTGGACTTGGCGTTACGCAGTGTGAACCCCACCCCCTTGAACGTGCCCGACTGCAACACGTAGTCCAGGGTCATGTCGCGCTCCCACTCAGACTGGTCACTGGCGTTTTGCGCCTTGATGTCCGTGCCCTTCAGATACACGATCGAGGCTTTCAGGCCCG
This sequence comes from Pseudomonas sp. GM74, assembly GCF_000282455.1. GTDB lineage: Bacteria > Pseudomonadota > Gammaproteobacteria > Pseudomonadales > Pseudomonadaceae > Aquipseudomonas. The sequence continues at coordinate 39,478 of NZ_AKJG01000159.1, read as the reverse complement.
GCACGCCCAGGGGCGCGAAGTCGTAGGTGTACTGCCCGAAATTCGTCTGTTCGCCGGCCCGGGCAAAGTTCTGGATCATCTTGTCGGTGGGCAGGTAGACGCTGCCGCCGCCCGCCCCCTTGTCCACCAGGCTGCCCTGGTTGGGCTGGACGAAGTTGCTGCCGTCGCCCACCCGTTGATGCCCCACCGACACCGCGTGCCCACCATGGGTGTAGGTGACCATCGCAGACCAGGTGCTGTTGTCGATTTCACCGTCGTTGTCGCCGGTGTAGCCCGATACCCGATAGCCTTGCGCGCGGCCGGTGGCGGAGCTGTTGGCACCGCTCGACGTGGTGCGGAAGTAGCGCAGGTCGGTGGTCAGTGAGCTTGCGCTGTCGATGGACAGGATGTGCGTCAGGCCGAGGAAGTGCTGGTTGTAGAAATCCTCCAGCTGCGCGAAGTAATACTGAGTCTTCAGGTTCCTGGTGAGGTTGTAGTCACCGCCGGCGTAGTAGAACTTGTTGCTGTCCTGTGTGCTGCCGGCGACCGACAAGCCTGTGCGGTCCGTCGAGGCGCGCCCTACCGCGTGCTCCAGCACACCGCCGGTCAACGTCAGGCCATCGATGTCGTTCGAGGTGACCTGCGCGCCGGTAAACGATTGCGGCAACACACGGGCATCGTTCGCCAGAAGGATCGGCAATTTCGGCAGCAAGGTGCCGTAGCGAAATTCAGTCCTGGCCAGGCGCATCTTCGCCGTAGGACCGAAGCTGCTCCAGGCGGGGGCCGCGCCGTCGCCGTCGGAAGGAATCATGCCACTACCGACGTGGCGCCCCGCTCCGCTGTCCAGCGTGATGCCGAGCAACGCCTGGGCATCGAGCCCGAACCCCACCGCGCCCTGGGTAAACCCGGATTCATAGCGCAACACGAAACCCTGGGCCGCCTCTTCGGTTTTCGAAGGGGCCGCGCTGCCATCACGATTGTCGCTGTTGAAATACAGGGTGCGCATCGAGAGACTGGCCTTGCTGTCTTCGAGAAAACCATGGGCTGCGGTGTCAGCCGCCTGTGCGCACACCGAACTGGTGGCCAGCAGGACTGCGGTGGGAATCGCGCGTTTGAACATAAGGTGCTCCTGGGTGTTTCTTATCGTTATTTGAAGGTTTCACCGCCAGACAGGACCCGATTGCCGCCCACGCAACAGCGCTCAGCACGGGCGCGAAAACAGGCGCGCTCGATGAGTGGCATGAGCATCGGACGTTCGAGGTGAGGGTTGACTGACTGGCTTGTGAAACTCTTAAAACATTTCGAGAGGCTATTATCAAACGCGGTGAAAGTAGTTTTCGTGCAGGGATAAGGCTTGTCGCGCAGGGGTATGGACGATCACTGTTTTTGTATATCGGTGCGGCGGATTTTCATCATACTGACATCATCAGCGGTGTTCGGTGGCTGCCGGCATGTCCCAACCAGAGCAATGACCCATGAACGATCAAATCGAACTGTACGGCGCGAACACCGGCAACACGCTACGGGCCGCCATTGCGCTTGAAGAGGCCGGTATTGCCTACACGGCACGCTGGTTGGACCTTCATGCCCGCGAGCAACTGGAACCTGCCTTCCTGGCGCTGAACCCGGCCGGGAAAGTGCCGACCCTGATCGATCACGGGCCGACGCCTGTGCTGGTCATCAACCAGTCCAACGCCATCATCCAGTACGCCGATGCCAAGGCGCCTGGACGACTGGCACCGGCGCAACCGGGACCTGAGCGTATCCGGGTGATTGACCGCTATTTCTTTTTCGTGACCGATGTCATCGCCCCCAGCCATGCCGCGTTTTTTCTGCACCAGGCGGGACAGGACAAGGCAGCGGCAACCATCGATCTGCGCGTGATTGAACAGCTCACCTTCTCGGAAAGCTTTCTGACTGACGACTTCATGGCCGGACAGCAATTCTCCATGGCCGACATTTCGGCATTCACCATTGCCACAGCGTTCCGTGATCGACTGGACTGGAAACAGCTACCAGAGCTATCGCACTGGTACGACAGCGTTGAAGCCAGGCCGTCGGTGCAGCGTGCCCGGGCGGCTTTCCAGAACCGCTGAACAATCACCACAAACCAAAATGCCCGACAAAGCGCCGGGCATTTTCAGACGAACACGAAAGGTTTTTGCCTCAGTCGCTGCAGCCGAGCGCTGCCGAACGGCTTTCCTGCAACTGGCTTCGCGTCGCGAGGCAGTAATACAACGGGCACGTCACCACCAGCCCCACCAGCCACGACAAGTCCGCGCCCTCCACCAGATTGGCGTACGGCCCGACGTACAACGACGTGTTGGCAAACGGCAGTTGCACGATGATGCCGATGAAGTAGGCGATGATCGCGTGCAGGTTGAAGCGACCGTAGATACCGCCGTCAGCGCGGAAGATCGAGGCGATGTCATAGCGACGCCCCTTGATCAGGTAGAAGTCGATCAGGTTGATCGAGGCCCATGGCACCAGCACCAGCAACAGCGCCAGGATCAGGCCGATGAACTGCGAAATGAAATTCGCCGAAGCACCCAGCGCCACCACGCAGCAACCCGCCAGCACGATGCTCGACAACACCACGCGCACCTTGATGCCGGGTGTCCACTGGCTGGCGAAGGTCTGGATCGAGGTGATGATCGACAGCACCGCGCCATACAGATTCAAGGCGTTGTGGCTGATGATGTTGAGCAGGAACAACACCATCAGGATCGGCCCCAGCCAACCGGTGGACTGCTTGACCGCCGCCATCGCCTCGGTGCCTTCCGGGGTTGCCAGTACCGCCACGGCGCCGAAGGTGAACGACAGGATCGTGCCCAGCGTCGCCCCCAGGTAGGTGGCGAAAAATGGCCGGGTGATGCCGATATCCGCCGGCAGGTAGCGCGAGTAGTCCGACACGTAAGGCGAGAAGCTGATCTGCCAGATGATGCCCAACGATACCGTGGCCAGCCAGCCGGACAGGTTGAATCCGCCGCGGGTGAAGAAGTCCGCCGGCAGGTCATGGGCGAAGATGTAGAGGAACCCGGCAAGCAACGCGCTACCCATCACCCAGGTGCCGATGCGGTTCAGGGTATGGATGAAGCGATAACCGATCACCCCGATGGCCGTGGCGCTGAGGGCGCCGATGAGGATGCTGGCCGGCACCGGAACCGACGGCGCAATGCCGACAATCGATTTGCCTGCCAGCACGATGTTGGAAATGAAGAAACCGATGTAGATCAACGCCGCGAAGAACACGATCAGCAGCGCGCCATAGCGGCCGAACTGACCACGGCTCTGCACCATCTGCGGAATACCCATGCACGGCCCCTGGGCCGATGCCAGCGCAATCACCACACCGCCGACCATGTGCCCGAGGGCAATCGCCAGCAGGCCCCAGAACAGATTGAGGTGGAACACCTGGACCACCATGGCGCCCGTGACGATGGGCAGTGGCGCGATGTTGGTGCTGAACCACAGGGTGAAGAGATCGCGGGCCTTCCCGTGGCGCTCTGCGAGTGGAACGTAGTCGACCGTATGGTTCTCGATCAACGGATCTTGCCGGGACATCTGGGACATGTGCATGAACTCGAGTTTGTCTGTTCTTATCTTTGTATGAAGCCAAACCGGGGGACTCTCTGGCCGCCCCTCAGATGCGAACCATATTATGGTATTCCAAGCTTTAAACAAGACTGATCCGGTCTTTGAACAAGCATCTGAACCGGCATCCTGCCCGAATCGCGCCATCGTTGGCCAGCTTAAAGCCCCGTAATCATTGGGTTTGCGACGAAGGCCTTACGTTTATCGGTTCACCTAAAAAGACCTTGCAAACGATGTATTACGGTATACCATCAGACCTACAAACACATAAAAACGCGTCACACCACCCGAGGACCGTCCAATGATCGATGCCGCCATCTACAAACAAGTCATGGGTTCGTTCCCGTCCGGAGTGACCGTGATCACCACCCTGGATGATAACGGGCAAATCGTCGGCCTGACCGCCAGCGCCTTCAGCTCGCTGTCGATGGACCCGGCCCTGGTGCTGTTCTGCCCCAACTACAGCTCCGACTCCTACCCGGTGTTGATCAAGAACAAACGTTTTGCCATCCACGTGTTGTCCGGCGGCCAGCAGAACGAAGCCTATGCCTTCGCGCGCAAAGGCAAGGACAAGGCCCAGGGGATCGAGTGGACGCTCAGCGAGTTGGGCAACCCGATTCTGGCCAACGCCACGGCGGTCATCGAATGCGAGTTGTGGCGCGAATATGAAGGCGGTGACCACGCCATCATGGTCGGCGCGGTGAAAAACCTGATCGTGCCCCGGCAGAGCAGCGGGCCACTGGTGTATTGCCACGGCAAGATGGGTGCCCTGCCCGTGCTGGCCTGAACCCTCTGATATCACCGCATCCCCCTGTGGGAGCGGGCTTGCTCGCGAAGAGGCCGGCACACTCAACATCGATGTCGCCTGACACTCCGCCTTCGCGGGCAAGCCCGCTCCCACAGAACCCGGGGTTGCCGGCAGAGAAATGTTTTGCAGACATTTCGTATTATGGTATACCAATAACTATCAGGCCCGCAGTCGACAGGCCAACAACAATAGATCCGAGGTAAGCGTCATGAAGTTTTCCCTGTTCGTACACATGGAACGTTGGGACGAAAGCGTCAGCCACCGCCAGTTGTTCGAAGACCTGACCGAACTGACGCTGATGGCCGAGGCCGGTGGTTTCAGCACCGTATGGATCGGCGAACACCACTCCATGGAGTACACCATTTCACCAAGCCCGATGCCGCTGCTGGCTTACCTGGCGGGCAAGACCACCACCATTCACCTGGGCGCCGGCACCATCATCGCGCCGTTCTGGCACCCGCTGCGGGTGGCCGGTGAATGCGCGTTGCTCGACGTGATCAGCAACGGGCGCATGGAGGTCGGCCTGGCACGTGGCGCCTACCAGATCGAGTTCGACCGCATGGCCGGCGGCATGCCGGCATCCTCCGGCGGCCAGGCGTTGCGGGAAATGGTTCCTGTGGTACGGGCCCTGTGGAACGGCGACTACGCCCATGACGGCGACATCTGGAAATTCCCGACCTCCACCAGCGTGCCCAAGCCGATCCAGCAACCGAACCCGCCGATGTGGATCGCCGCCCGCGACCCGGACTCGCACAACTTCGCCGTGGCCAACGGCTGCAACGTCATGGTCACGCCGTTGATGAAAGGCGACGAGGAAGTCCTCGACCTGAAGAACAAATTCCAGGCCGCCCTGGACAACAACCCGGACGTGCCGCGCCCGCAACTGATGGTGCTGCGTCACACCCACGTGCACACCGCCGACGATCCGCAGGGCTGGGAAGTCGGGGCCAAGGCAATCTCGAAGTTCTACCGCACCTTCGATGCCTGGTTCGGCAACAAGACCACCCCGGTCAACGGCTTCCTCGCGCCAAGCCCGGAAGAGAAATTCGCCGGTCGCCCCGAGTTCGAACTCGAGAGCCTGCACAAGACCGCCATGATCGGCACCCCGGAAGAAATCATTCCGCGCATCAAGTACTACCAGGAACTGGGGGTCGACGAATTCAGCTTCTGGTGCGATAACAGCCTGCCCCACGCGGAGAAGAAAAAATCCCTGGAGCTGTTTATCAAGCACGTGGTGCCAGCGTTTCGCTGATTCCTGTGCCAGGATGCGAGGCTGGGGACCAGCACACCTCAACTGTGGGAGCGGCGGTGCGGCGATCCGACTTGCTCGCGAAAGCGGTGCCCCAGACGATATTAATGTTGGATGTGCCGGCCTCTTCGCGGGCAAGTCGGATCGCCGCACCGCCGCTCCCACAGGGATTGGTGTACCGGACACACCGCGTTCGCGAGCAGGTTCGCCCCCACAAGAGTCGATTCCAATGATCACTGGTCGTCTCCCATCACTCGCCCCTCCCTCCGGTGCCGCGCGGGCCTACCTGCGCGGTGAATGGACCGCTTCGCACCTGCATTTCAAGCGCCTGCGCGCCAGCGTTTCGGCCAAGCAGAACGGTTTCTGGCAAATAGTTCACTGAGCCCACCCGAACAGCCAATCACGCACCCCGCGTCTCGCCATTGCATGGCGCGTACGGTGCATCGTGTTTCGCCTTTGATCAGGTTTGCCCAATGAACAATAACAACGCGCTGTTGATCATCGACATGCAGCAAGAGGACGGCTTCGTCCTGGAAAACCTCGACACAGTGGTTACCAATACCGCCGCCCTGCTCGATACCGCCCGCCATCAGCGGATGCCTGTCATCTATACCCGCCACATCAATCAGGCCGACGGCAGTGACCTGCCCCACGGCGAACCTCTGGCCGCCGACGGTGGCCCCGGCAGTTACCGCGCCGGCACCCGGCAAGTGGAAATCATCGAGTCGCTGACGCCGCAGCCCGGTGAATTGATCATCGACAAGGGCCGGTACAGTGCCTTTCACCGCACCGACCTCGACACCCGACTCAAGGCATTGGAGGTCGACACGCTGATCGTCTGCGGCGTGCTGACAGACGTCTGCGTGCTGACCAGCGTGTTCGATGCCTTCGCCCTGGGTTATCGCGTGCGCCTGGTCAGCGATGCCTGCACCACGACCACCGAGGCCGGGCATTACTCGGCCTTGCTGATCATGGCCAACTGGGTCTATGCGCTGGAAATCCTCACCACGACCGAATGCCGGCGTGCCCTGCAACAACGTGATTACATCAGCCTGATCCCCGAGCAGCCGGACCTGTTTGCCCACCAGCCCCATGAGCTGCAAAGCACCATCGCCCGTCTGCAATCCCGTCTCGTCCGGACTCAGGAGTGATCGCCATGCAAGTCGAAAAAAGAAGCATCGATTTCATCCCCGAGACCGAACGCCACGGCAAACCGGGTTCGCTGTTCTATATCTGGTTCGGCGCCAACATGAACATCACCACAATCGCCTCCGGCGTGTTGCCGGTGGTGATGGGGCTCAACCTGTTCTGGAGTGCGCTGGCGATCATCATCGGCTCGTTGCTGGGGGCGATTTTCATGGCCTCCCACTCGGCCCAGGGACCGAAGCTGGGCATTCCGCAAATGATCCAGAGCCGGGCGCAATTCGGCGTGTTGGGGGCAGTGTTGCCGCTGCTTTTCGTGATGCTGATCTACCTGGGTTTCTTCGTCAGCAACACCTTGCTCGCGGCCCAGGCGCTGGAGTCCGTCAGCCCGCTGCCGATGTCCGGCAATATCTACCTGATCGGCGCGCTGTGCTTCGTCGTCGCGCTCTATGGCTATCGGTTGATTCACCGCTTGCAGAAGCTGCTGTCGATTCTGTCGCTGGTGGTGTTCGTCGCCGCCACGGTGCTCGCCTTGCAGTTGCCGATCCCGGCCGAACAATGGCTGCCAACCGGCTTCTCGTTATCGAAGTTCCTGGTGGCGGTGAGCATCGCCGTGACCTGGCAACTGTCCTACGCGCCTTACGTCGCTGACTATTCGCGCTACCTGCCGAGCAACACGCCAACCGCCCAGGTGTTCTGGTACAGCTACGCCGGCACGGTCAGCGGCGGCGCGTGGATGATGATTCTCGGGGCGATCCTGAGCGTCGGCATCGGCGACTTTTCCAGCAATGTCGGCGGGCATGTCGCCGGATTGTTTGGCGGCGCCGCAGTGCTGCTGTTCGCGTTCATCGTCTACGGCCAGGTGTCGATCAACGTGTTCAACCTGTACGGCGCGTTCATGTCGACCATCACCGTGATCGAACCTTTCGCCCGACTCAAGGTGACCCCGCGGGTGCGCGGTGTGTTCATGCTGCTGATCAGCCTGGTGGCCACAGCCCTGTGCACCATCAGTCAGGACGACTTCATCAACTTCTTCCTGAACTTCATCTTCTTCATGAGCTACTTCCTGATCCCGTGGACGGCGATCAATCTGGTGGACTACTACTGCCTGCGCAAAGGCCAGTACCGGATTGACGACATCTTCGACCTGAACGGGATCTACGGGCGGGTCAACCGGATTGCCTGCGGCAGTTTCCTGCTGGCGATTGCCCTGGAAATTCCGTTCATGAACACCACGCTGTATGTCGGCCCGGTGGCTACGGCGCTGGACGGGGTGGATCTGGCGTGGATCGTCGGGCTGCTGGTGCCGGCGTTGAGTTATTACTGGCTGATGAAGCTCGGCAAGCGAGCGCCAATGATGGAGTCAGCGGCCGACTGAATTTCAGGCAAAAAAAATCCCGGGCAGCTGATGGACGCCCGGGATTTAAAAATGCATAAACCGTGGTGGTGAACGCGGTCCCTATTTCAGTCAAGTTACGTTGCCTGCACATCAAAGCCAATAAACCGTAATGCCTTGACCATGCGCCCGTTGATCGGAGGGACCTGCTTCGGTTTAAGCGTCCCAACCAGCTCTAACGCGCAGAACCGACCGAACGCACCAAGCTTGTGTCGCTGGTCGTACAGCACTGCACAAATGCGCACTGCAAAATCATCACTTCCATGCACCAAATTGATCAACGAGTTTTGTACACGAAGTAGATCACCATTGTTGAATTTCCAAAATTTCGCCGGTAAGGCATCTTCGCCGCCCTTCGTAAAGCGCAGTTGTTGCTTAAAGGCATGCACACAAATCAATGCGCTGGCCAATTGGTCATGATTGGCGGCCCGAATGCTCTCTGGTGTTGCCATCACCGCTCGTAATTCGGTGAGTAGCTCAAAGTAGTCATCAGGAATATGGGTATGAGTGGTTGTTACCCACTCTTCAGCAAGACGAATAATCATTTGTCGTCTTAAGCCCTCCTGCCGCAGGGGGGCCTCTTGCCAGGACGCCTCTCCAATTGCATGCTCAAGGCGCACCCAGTTCAAGAAGCGGTTCGTCTCGACCTCAAGACCAAGCTCGGTAAATTCGGAACGACGAAAACCACCATCTACAAGCACCGCAGAAACCTCCGTGAAGGCTGGACAGTATTCCTCGTAAATCAACTTTTGCAATTCGCTTAGATAGTGTTGCTGTGCAGTTTTTTGGCCGCTCCCGGAAAGGACTGTGGGTGGCTCCACATCCTGAAGTATCTGAAATGGAGCGTCGGGATTGCCCAAGCGGGACGACTTATCCCAGGCATCCCGGAACTGCTTACACACCTGAAGCGTGAGCACCTCGGCACTGTCCCAAACTTGAGCAAAGAAAAGCTGTAAATCCAGTATGCGATCCTCGTCCCCAGGCTGATCAAGAACCAGAACTGCCTCCCGATTGCTGGCCATTCCGCCTTCGGTCAGATTCGCCGATCCAAGCATGACCACACCGTCGAAAAAAAATACTTTGGCATGGAAACCGTCAGTGAAATAACGCACCACGCAGTTCGGGGCATCGAGTACACGGCGCAACGCCGTAGGGTTTGTGCTTTTGTTGAGTCCGACCAACAGCTCGATTTTCGCGCCTCGTGCTGCTGCCTGCAAAATTTCCGATTCACGAGTGAAATACGGTACTGCGATTCGTATTTTGGACGCCTTAGCCATATGAACCGTGTAAGGTCGCTGAACTTGGTCCTGCCCAAGGCTATTGGTATAGATACCGGATTGTGTCATCGATATGGCCCTTGAATGAAGTCGTTCAGACTAGCAGTTAGCCGTCAGTGAACCTACACGTGACCTGGTTCATGACTCGCTTCACTACGCAAAATTCCAAGATTTTCAGGGAACAGCGAAAGCAAAAGAGGATTGCGCCGAACTACCAGTGAGTAACGTGCCACAGGGCTTGGAAGCCAGCTTGAAATCACCACCAGTTCAACTATCTAAAAAAATGGCTGTACTCTTGGCACTTCGACGCAACCGACCAGCATGATCGGCGTTGCGTTTTAGGCCTGCACTATGTGCCGGAAATTGTGTGGGCCATTGCAGATCTAGCAAATCGCCACTACCATCGAGGGCAGTCAAAATACCAAGGAAGTTTAAATCTAATGGTGGGATCACTCCTTCGGGATTCTTTTCGCACAGAGTCAGTGGGGGCTCGTGGTGAAATCGCGCTTTTCCGTGCCTTTATCCGCGCTTTTAACGCCCTCGGACCCAACGCAGTAGCAGAGGAGTATCATGGCAATCGTTACCAAGTGACATTTAGCGCGGCTCGGGGAGCAGGCAGAACTGTCCCTCGCTGCGAGTTATGTGACGTTATGATTATTCATTACCCAGCAGGTAACCCCAACGCAGCACGGGTTACTTTCAATCAGGCTAAGGTCACCACCAACGAGCTAATTTGTGGTTCAAGAGCGTCTGTTCCATACAACTTCCGTGCAAACTTAGAACAATGGGACTTGCTCTCAAACCGACCATCAATAAGCGCAGCGACGGCAACTACTCACCTCCCATACGACTTGCTGTCGAGTGCTCTTCTTCCATCCGTGGGTACGTTTGGCGTCTTCTACCCGCAGGGTTCAGGTTTTGATTTTGCTTACTTTGTCGCGGACGGTCTCTGGCCTTTGAAAAATAGCGAAAACCGCACGGGGACGCTCCAGTGGGGAACGCCACTACAAGTAGTCAGAAAAATTGGCCACTATAAGGAAGCTACCGCAACGTGCTGCATGTATACCTTTGGAGAAGCTCTATCAATGGGACTGATAGGTACGCCGCTTCATCAAGCTTTGTATGGTTCATCTGGGACCCCTGCATTGCGAAATTGGCTGGCCAGTGTGTTAGTGTCACTCCGTGAAAAGCATGCTGACTCTGAACTTCCTAACGAATTGTTAGAGGGACTTGAGTTAATGCGTGACGTAGAGGAGCCTTCTCGGGGAGGAGAACCGTCAACTCCTCGCGCAGTAGTTCTGATAAGGACTTAATTAAGAATATAACTTCAGGATTTCAGCTTGTTATACAGTCTGAAGCCATCTTGACTGAACGCAGGACACGTCGTAGGCCTACTTCTGTTGCAGTGCCCCGAGGTTATCCAGTAGTTGGCTTATCGCAAACTCGCTCAACATGATCACCAGTTGTAATGCCAACTTCATATTGTGATACGTCCTCGCCAGCGTCCCGACAAGTGCTCCTCCCTTTATTAAACTTACGCCTAGGGTGAGCATCTGCCAATTGGCCACACGATGCTATTCAACTAATGACAGGCTATGCAAACATTCCTAAACCAAGTACTCCCAGTTCAACGAGGCTCTAGCCCTTACAGCCTGAACTTAAATGACAGAATTTAACAAAAGGAAAAGTAGACCTATGACGCCAGAGCAGCTAGTTGAAAAAGCGCGACTACTCATACAGCTGGTAGACAAGGTGAACCCTCAGTCACCCATGTATTTTTTGGGTGCGCTTTCCGCAATAAGCGAATTCTTTCGTATTTATGTAGGAAAAGATAGCGACTTTTACAAACAAGTACTCACCCTTGGAGGGGTTTTCACTGATAAAGGAATTCTTGGAGCGAAGGCAATTCTCAATGCTTTCATCTCCTATGTAGAAGCCGGGCTTCAAGACGAGTTATCGCCTAAGAGACAGGCCGAAATTGACGTAGTGTCCGATTTCCTGCAACAGGCACATGCGCTGCTAGAGAAAGCTGAATGCCATCCTGCTGCCGCGGCCGTGTTGATTGGTGCGACGCTTGAAGAGTTTCTCCGCACATGGGTAGAGGACAAGGGCATAAACCTCAATGGTAAAAAGCCGAGCATCAGCACATACGCTCAGGTTCTTCGTACGGCTGAAGAAATAACAAAGCAAGATGTGAAAGACATTGAGTCTTGGGGTGGGGTTCGTAACGCAGCGGCGCATGGCTCTTGGGAGGAGGTAAATGATCGGAAGCGAATTTCAATCATGCTTGAAGGCGTAAATCTGTTTGTCAGGCGGCATAGCTAACCACCGCGCTGTTCACTTCAATTAAGCCTTGTACCTCATGCAGCTCTGGGTCGGAATCGACCCAGAACGCTCGCTGAGTATTCAGCAAAAATCCTTTAATGGTGCCCCCACATTCAGCTCAATAAGCCGGGCGCTATCAAATTGTTCATGAACGCGAATCAGACCATTCAAGTCCTCACCAATCACCTCAAGTTCTTTACTTACACCGGTGAAATCCATTGCACCACACAGCCGATCGAATGCCTCGTAACGTAAACCTAACGCAACAGCGTAGTGGTAAGTCGCCAGCCGGCGGCGTTCTCCTTCGGCTGCGCAGCAGTCTTAAAACACCATTGACGAAGGCGCGCATTCTTTCGCCAATGGTGTTCTGGCACTAATGTGTGAGGAGTGAAAATCAGGTAATGAAAAAATCGACTATCAAGAGTTCACCCAATCGGTCGCCGCTTTGGTTCCAAACACAACGGCTCTACTCAAGAAGTCAGAGGCCAGCTCTTTGACTTTACCGCTCATGCCTTCCTTCGTCGCTTTGACCAACTGATCACCCAAAGACGGACCTTTGTTTTCAAGGCTCGAAGGCATTGCGTTTAACAGTTCCAGCGTACGTGCAGTCAGCACGCAATCCAGGATTGTACTATTGCTAAAAACCACCCCTCTTTTGAGGTATCCATGGTCGCTTAACCAGTCAACCGTTGAGCCAAAAAAGCGGACAGTCGAGTCTCTTTGGCTCCACTCTTTCGCACAGTCATCGCTCACCAATTGGTCGGCGAACTCTATCGCCGATAACTCAATCGGCACAGGGAATGATTCATAGAGCTTCGCAAAAATCGATCCCACAAGGATGTTGAAACGCTCAATGTTCGGTGCCGGCACACTAATCCTCCTGATTGTTTTGGCGGGAGATGCTAAGAACATAAGCCCGAAGATGAGTTCTTGTCGCCATCATGGGAGTTAGCCCACGAAGCTCCGTATAACGTTGGCTTCCGTCAGGCATTATCGCCGTCAAGGTATCGTTGAAAACTGAGTAGGTCGCGGTGTATTGCGCACCGTTAATCTCGATGGTCAGTTCGTCTTCCATTGCACATCTCCTTTTTGTGCGTCGACTCAGGATCGGGTGATCACTCCCACATTCGCGGGAGCAACCACCACATGTTCAGTTGGCTACCAAGCAATCAGGCAGGCTATTGAACATTTCCAAGCCATAGCTGGTGACCACAAAGCTGTTATCCCCTCGGATAAATTCCTCGTCTTTGAGCCACCGAATGCAGTCGTTAAAAAACGCTTCTTCATCCGTGGGGTTGTACATGCCATTGTTAGCCATTTCCCCTGCTTGAATACCAAATTCCTCTGGATCAAGGCTGTTGTACACAGGACATGAATCGATCAATACATCCATGATCTGACTGATCAGGTCGTTGAATTTTTCTCTGTTTGATTCACTCATACGTCCATTCCTCCTTGTGATTTCAGTGCGGGTTGACCTTCAAACGCGCGCGGATCGTCTCTTTAAATCTGATTAAAAGCCAGTCTCCGCTCACACCGCCATCATCAGGCCTCACCCACAGAGCAACCTGGAGTACACGATGGCCACCACACTCACCTTCAGCCTCAAATTCTCTTTTACCAGCACCACCGGTTCGCAGGTCTCGGTGCTGCCCATCAAGCGTACCTCAAGCAAAAAGACACCAGCAACGCTCAGGCGTTGACCAAAGACGAAGGCGCCATGGAAGACCTGCTGGTGGCCAAGATGCTGGGCATTACCGGCGAGCGCGTCGTGGCCGAAATCGGCGCCTCACTGCAGATTGTCCGGCGCGGTGCTGGCAGTAACGATGACGCCGCCAACAACTTCAAAAACTTCCTATCAAAGCTCACCGCGCCCGAAACCCTCAAGGCGTTTGAAAAGGCCGGTATCGACCTGAAGGGCAGCCTGAAAAGACTGGACTAAATTTCAGGCAAAAAAAATCCCGGGCAGCTGATGGACGCCCGGGATTTAAAAATGCATAAACCGTGGTGGTGAACGCGGCGCGAATATTACGGAATATTTCTTGCTGTAACAAGATATTTTTATTCACTATCCAGTTACTAATCTTTCTAACCCCTTCAATATCCACATATTTTCTAAGGGCGGCTAAAGGAACCAGCGATACTCCCGCGCGCTGATGTCATGCAGAAATGCCAGATGATCCTGACGTTTGTTTTCGCAATAGACGTCCACGAACTCCGCCCCCAAGCCTTCGCGCAGCGATGAATGATTTTGCATGGACTGCACCGCTTCGAGCATTTCCAACGGAAGATCGATGCCACTGCCACGATCTTCGTTGAGCGGTGCAATCGGCTCGCGCTCCATTTCCAGGCCTTGCTCCAACCCCACCAGAATCGCCGCCAACGCCAGATAGGGGTTAGCATCGGCGCCCGCCAGGCGATGTTCAATGCGCAGATTCTTGATGTCCGACTCCGGAATACGCAAGCAGGCATCGCGATCCTCGAAGCCCCAACTGGCGCGGGACGCCACGTTCACGGTGCCGCTCAAGCGGCGCATGGCGTTGTGGTTCGGGGCAAAGATCGGCATGCAGTGCGGCAACACATCCAGGCAACCGGCCACGGCATGGCGCAGCGCCCGCTGGCCGTTCGCCGCCAGCAGGTTGTTGCCGGCCTGGTCATACAGGCTGACATGCACGTGCATGCCGCTGCCGGGGTGCTGCAGGTAGGGCTTGGCCATGAAGCTGGCGCGCAAGTTGTGCTTGAGCGCCACGCCCCGGGTGCTGCGGCAGAACAGGGCGGCCCAGTCGGCGGCGCGCAGGCCGTCGTCGCAATGGCCGAAGTTGATTTCGAACTGGCCCGGGCCGAGTTCGGCGGTGATCACCGTGGCATCGACACCCTGGGCTCGCGCGGTCTCGACCATTTCATCGAGCACCGGGGCGAAACGCGACAAGCGTTCGATGTGCATGTTCGGCTGATCGTCGGCATCACCGGTCAACTCATCACGGGGAAACTGCGGCAAGCCGTCCTTCAAGCGGCTGTCGAACAGGTAGAACTCCAGCTCGAACGCCACCACCGGGAAAATGCCTTTACAGTGCAGCCGCTTCAACACCTGGGCCAACACTTCGCGAGGTTCGAATTCGATGGGCTTTTCCGTGCCGTCGGAGGTGATCAGCATCTGGCCCAAGGGCTGCTTTTCCCAGCTCACCAACTTCAAGGTGCCGGGCACCAAACGGCGCAGCGCATCCGGGTCACCATCGTTGAAGCAGTAATCGCCGATCTTGAACAGCCCGCCCTGGGTGCCGAGCAGCACGCAGTTCTGCGGCAGCTTCAGTGCACTGCCGGCAGCGACTTTTTCCAGCATCTCGATCGGGTAGCGCTTGCCGTAGAAATGCCCCGGAATGTCCAGGGAGATCAGGTCGACATAACGCACTTCGGGGTTGCAGTGGCGGAAGTTGCGAACCTCGGCCAGCAGTTCAGAGCACACAGCATCCATCGTTTTGTTCCTTGTTGTCAGGTGTAAACCCAAAGCACGCGGGTCAGTTGATCGGACAGGTTGCCGTAGCGGCAGTGCGCATGGCTGGCCAGTTGAAAGCTGTCACCGGGACGCAAGGTCACCGGTTCGTTGTCGTCGAGCCACAGGGTCAACTGCCCTTCCAGGACGTAACCGCCCTGTTCGGAACTGTCTTTCATATGCCGGTCGCCGCTGCTGGCACCGGGCTCGAGCTGGCTTTCGAGCATCGAAAAGGACGCGCGCATTTTTGGCGAGACGAGGATGTCGGTGATGCCGTCGGCGTAGTACAGCGTGCGGCGCTCGTCCGGGCGGGTGACCCAGGACAAGGCCATGGGTTTGGGCAAGCTGTAGAAATAGGTGGTCGGCACCCCCAGGGTTTCGCTGATGGCGGTCAGGTCCGCCACGGTCGGGCGCGACAGGCCGCGCTCGACCTGGGACAGAAAACCCACGGAGCGACCGATTTTGTCCGCCAGTTCCTTCAGGGTGTACTTCTTGTGCTTGCGCAGGTCCTGGATCAGGATCGCCAGCGCCGAGATTTCTTCTTGCATGTCCATCTAGAGGCTTCCGGAAAGTGTCGCTTCAAATGCTGTCGCGCAGTCGATACCAGGCTTTGCCGATGGCTTCCAGCGGCGCGGCCAGGTATTTGCCGCCGGGAAAACTGCCGTTGTTCAGGCCCTGGTACAGGGACAACTCGTCGGGCTGACCGAGTACCGCGTCGGACACCGCCCGCGCCGCGGCCAATGTCGGCAGTACGCCATGCCCGGAGTACCCCTGCATCCAGTACAGATCGCCACGGCGGCCGATATCCGGCGTGCGCTTGAGGGTCAGGTCGATGTGGCCGCCCCAGGCGAACTCCAGATCGACACCGGTGAGTTGCGGGAACACCCGCTCCAGGAACGGCCGGGTCGCGGCGGCGATGTCCTTGGGCATGCCGCCCAGGTAAGTGCAGCCACCGCCGAACAGCAGGCGGTTATCCGGGGTGCGGCGGAAATAATCGAGTACGAACTGGTTGTCGGTCACGCACACGTTGCTCGGCAGCAACGCGGTGGCTTGCTCCCTGGTCAGCGGCGCGGTCGCGACCTGATACGTGCCGACCGGCAACACGCAACTGGCCAGTTGCGGGTCGAGTCGGTCGAGGTAAGCGTTGCACGCCAGCACCAGCACATCGGCGCGAATACGACCGCGCTCGGTGGTCACCACAAACCCGTCGCCCTCCTCGCCATAGCTCAGCGCCTTGCTTAGCTCGTGGATGCGCCCACCGGCCCGCTCGATTGCATCGGCAAGGCCCAGGGCCAGTTTCAGTGGATTCAGATGCCCGCCCTCGGGGTCGAACAGGCCGGCCTGATAACGTTCGCTGGCCACCCATTCCGGCAGCTGTTGCCGGGGGATGAATTGCAGTTCGTCGTGACCCCACTTGTGGCTGGCCTCGTGTTGCCACTCGGTCAACAGCCCCACTCGCCGCGGCATCACCGAAGTCCAGAGATGGCCGGCGCGGTAGTCGCAATCGAACTCATGGCGGCCGGGCAAGTCACGCAGCTCCCGCGCGGCCCAGCGCATGCCGTCCCACAAGCGCCGCGCCCGTTCGTAACCCAGTGCCGCTTCCAGCGGTGGCATGTCGCACGACCAGCCGAGAATCGCCTGGCCGCCATTACGCCCGGACGCGGCCCAGGCCACCCGGCTGGCTTCGAGCAGAGTCACGCGCTTGCCGGCCAGCGCCAGGCGCAAAGCCGTATGCAATCCACTGAAACCGGCCCCGATGATCAGCACTTCGGTGTCTTGTTCACCTTCCAGTGCGGCTCGATCGACCAGGCGGTCGGCGCAAGTATGGGCGTAGTAACTGGCGACATGCCGGGTGGATTGCTGAAACATACGGCCTCGTGAAATTTTGTATTTTTAATTTCATGAAAAAATACACGGTAAATTTCACACAAGCAATCAACGCGTAAAAATCCCGCTCAGGCGAACCCGAGCGGGATGTTTTTATTCAGACGTGATGTTCGAATCAATCAGGCCACGGGAATCATCGGATCCGCCGACGCCAGCGAGCAAATCATCCCGACGACCAGCCTTTCAGACTGATCCACACACAAAAAAACCGGATGCACGCCAGGCATCCGGTTTTTTCTCAATCGAGTCGGAAAACGGTCGGTGAGCGATATCACCTTCCTGCGCTTACAAACAGTCGCGCACGATTTTGCGCAGGTCGCCGGACTTGGCCCAAGGTGGCCCCTGATACAGCGAAACCCGGCTGCCGTCCTTGTACTTCACGATATCCACCACTTCGTCGGCCGTGATTACGCTGGGCGCGGTGATGCGGTATCCGTTGGATATCGAAACCTGTGTCGTATTCGATACTTCCTTTTGCCAGGCAGGCAACACGCACGCCGCATACTCCTTTGGCGTTTTCTCGCTGTGCTTGCTGACATTCGGCTCGCCCGGTACCAGCGACGCCGGCAACGAGCATCCGCCCAGCAATGCCAGCACGACCCCCCCCATCAACATCCGCATGCTGTTTCCTTTAATTCGAAATAAGAAAATGTAGCTCGCTGTCGTCCCTACTGCCATCCCCAACGATTCAGCGACTGTCATTGATATCACTTCGCCCGGTTAGTTCCTTGCGTTCAGGTAATCTATCCATCTTTCGCAGGCTCCATACTGTCGTTGCGTGACTTGCTCCCATTCTGACCCGCTGAGTTGATGGGCCGATACCAGTGTTTCCCCGACCAAAGGAAACCCCATCGATTCAGACAAACACAGCATCCGGTGCGGCAAACAGGTCTAAAATTTCGGAGTGAGGAGTTCAGGAGGTCATCATGTGGCTTAACGAATCGGAACAGGAACTTCGGCGCGATCTGCAAGGGCTTGCGTCAGATTTGCGCTGGTCGGCCGTGGAGCTTCTGCGAATAGAGCAGCAATTGCGCCTGCTCGGGAGCGAAGTCGACGCACAAGCCGTTCAAAGATTGTGTTCATTGTTTCAGGGCGATGAAGAAAAACTGTCCGGCTACGCCGAGGAAGTGAAAGCCAAGGTCATTAGCCGCAACAAGGCTCAATAGCGGGAGCGCTGCCATGAACAGGCCTCTATTTACGTTGGTCGTCGCACTGACCGCGTTGGCAGGCTGCAGCACCAACTCGATCTATCAGGACCAGCCGCTGGTCGCGAAAGTCGACACCGGCATGACCCAGGAGCAAGTCCGGCAAATCGGCGGCCAGCCCTTGGCGGTCACCGACCGGACTGTCGAACCCGGCACGTGCTTTGACTACAAGCTGAGTCAATCCGGCCATCAACAAGCGTTCAATGTCAGCTTTGACGACCGTGGCATGGTCGACCACAAAAGCTTCATGACCTGCGCGGAGTGGAGCCACACGCAACAAAAGGCCCGGGAACCCTCCCGCCCCAGCGGAGGCGGCGGCTATTAGCGTCGCTCCATCATGAAAAAGCCCCGGAGAACCGGGGCTTCTGGCTGGGCTTCATTTTGCTTGATGACTGGCCGCAGTCCTGCCGGCACGTGCCCTGTAGCCGGGCAGCGACGCGGCAAACGCCAGAGCTTCTTCCCGACTGTCAAACGAGCCAAGCCGGTCGCCTCGCGTGCACACCCGCCAGGGGCCATTGTTCACGCAGAGTACGTCATAACCGTTCATGTGCATTTTGTTCAGCATCGAAACACTCATAGTCACCTCCTCCTGGGCAGTGATATCAGGTTGACTTGCGTACCTTACACCCACCCTTGTCCAAAATACCGACCAGACGTCGCCATGAAAATTCCCCATTCGGATTGCACTTGGACCCTAGCCCTTGGCCAATGCCGTCGCTGCCCTGTCGATCAAACCCGCCACTTCGGCGGGCATTGAAGCCAAGGACGCATGGCTGGCGTTCAAGGTCAGAATCTCCCGGGCGTTGAGCCGCGCGGCCATCCATTGCTGGTTCTGTGGCGCGATCATCCGGTCTGCGGTCGAAATCTGATACCACGATGGCTTGTTCTTCCAGGCCACCGTGCCAATGGCGTCACCGAAAGTGCTGGCCAGCGGCGCTTTCTGGGTGAGGCCCATGACCAACCCTTCGGTCGCCGGCAGATCCTGGCAGAAGCTTTCGTGATAGAGCTCTGGCTTGACCCACAGGTAACCGTCGCTGTCGGGAGCCAGGTTGGCCGCCGCCGCTGGCAAATGCCGTTGCGTGATGCCGCCGGGACTTTCGCCGACGTCCGGGGCGAAAGCGGCGATGTACACCAGCCCGACCACATTCGGCTGGTCGCCGGCTTCGGTGATCACCGCGCCGCCATAGGAGTGCCCCACCAGCAGCACCGGGCCGGGCACCTGGGCGACCATCTTGCGCGTGCGCTCGGCATCCTCGGCCAGTGAAGTCAGCGGCAACTCGACGGCACGAATGTGCGTGTCACCCCGGTTGAGCAATTTGACGATGACCTTGTTCCAATGGGCGGCCCCGCCCCAGAAACCATGGACCAGCACGATCGTGGGTTTGTCACTCATCACCCTGACTCCGTTTGTCGATGGGGTTGTTCGCCGCTCGCCTCAGCCCTGATCGCCACCGCCCACGGGCATGACCATGCCGGTGATATAGGACGCTTCGTCGCTGGCCAGAAACAGAATAGCCCCCGCCTGCTCATCCAGGGTGCCGTAGCGCTTCATCAAACTGCTGTCGAGGGTCTGGTCGACGATCTGCTGGTACCAGGATTTTTCCTGCTCACTCTGCTCGGCACCGTTGCGGGGTATGCGTCGTGGCGGTGCTTCGGTGCCGCCAGGCGCCGTGGCATTGACCCGCACGCCGCGACCGGCGGTTTCGAATGCCAGACAGGCGGTCAAGGCATTCACCCCGCCTTTTGCCGCGCCGTAGGGCACACGGTTGAGGCTGCGGGTGGCGATGGAGGATACGTTGACGATCGCACCACTGCCCTGCTCCAGCATGAAGGGCAGCGCCGCATGGCAACACCACAAGGTCGGGAACAGCGAACGGCGAACCTCGGCCTCGATCTGCGACGCGTCATAGTGCTCGAACGGCTTGGCCCAGATCGTCCCGCCGACGTTATTGACCAGCACATCGAGGCGACCGAAGCGCTCGACGGCGGTTTGCATCACCCGACTGCACTCCTCGTATTGCTCAAGGTCGGCGGTCAGGGCCAAAACCTGGGTGGTTGACGCCAGCTGTTGCTGCACTTCGAACACCAGGTCGGAACGATCCACCAGGATCAGCTTCGCCCCTTCTGCGGCCATGCGCTCGGCCACCCGCTGCCCGATGCCTTGGGCAGCGCCGGTGATCAGGGCGACTTTTTCTTGAAATCTGTTCATGTGTACCTCATCGGTCAATGACGATGTATCGGTCGAAACCCAATCCTGTGGGAGCGGCGGTGCGGCGATCCGACTTGCTCGCGAAAGCGGACTGACAGACGACATAGATGCTGAATGTTCCGGCCTCTTCGCGAGCAAGCCCGCTCCCACATTGGGTCTTTGCCGACACCGGGAGTTCGTGCGCGACTCAAGCCGCGCTGGCGGCGAATTTCTCGTAGTAGAAGTTGGCCGGCGCAATGCCTTGTTCACGAATGAACTGGCTGACGGCCTCGACCATCGGCGGCGGGCCGCACAGGTAGACGTCGACATCGCCCGCGTTCAAATGCTTCGGCTCGATGTGCTGGGTCACGTAGCCCTTGAGCGGGTGCTGGCTCTCGGGGCTGGCGACGCAGGCGCTGAAGGTGAAGTTGGGAATGCGCGCGGCAAAGGCTTCGAGGCGGTCGATTTCCACCAGGTCGAAATCGTGGGTCACGCCGTAGATCAGATGCAGCGGGTGATCACTGCCCTGCTCGGCGATCTTCTCCAGCATCGCGGTGAACGGCGCCAGCCCCGTGCCACCGGCCAGCAGCAACAGCGGCCGACGGATGTCACGCAGATAGAAACTGCCCAAGGGACCGACCAGGCTCATGCAGTCGCCGGCCTTGGCCATGCCCGTGAGAAAGCTGCTCATCAGGCCGCCGGGCACGTTGCGGATCAGGAAGCTGACCTCGCCGTCGCGCTGCAACGAGCTGAACGAGTAGGCACGGGTCTGCTCGCTGCCGGGTATCCCCAGGTTCACGTACTGCCCCGGCAGGAACGCCAGTTTGCTCAGGGCTTCGCCCTTGATCGACAGCGCGATGGTGCTGTCGGACAGTTGGCGCACGGCGCTGATGGTCGCGTCGTAGCTGGCCTGACGGGTGCGGCAGACTTGCGAGGAAGTCGGCACCCGCACCACGCAATCGCTTTGGGCGCGCATCTGGCAGGTCAGGACAAAACCCTGCTCGGCCTCTTCAGGGCTGAGGGCGTCTTCGATGTATTCCTCACCCAGATCGTATTGACCGGCTTCGGCAAAACACTTGCAAGTGCCGCAGGCGCCGTCGCGGCAGTCCAGCGGGATGTTGATGCCTTGGCGGTACGCGGCATCGGCCACGGTTTCGCCAACGTTGGCGTCGATGAACCGGGTGACGCCGTCTTCGAAATTGAATGCAATGGAATGGGTCATGACGGCCGCCTCACAGGTGGTAAACATCGATGACCTGACGAACATAGTCGTTCTTCAGGATCACTTTCTTGGCCTTGATCAACGGGTTTTCACCGCGCACGTCGAGGGTGTAGAAACTGCTGCCGAAATAGCTGTCGACGGTCTTGTAGCGAAAACTCAGGGTGTGCCAGTTGAAGCGCACCTTGCACAGTCCGTCGGCCTGTTCGAGCAGCTCGATGTTGCTGATGTTGTGGGAGGTGCGGGTGTCCGGCACGCTGGCGCTGGAGCGCTCGGTCTTGATGCGGAAGACGCGGTCTTCCAGGCCGGTGCGGTTGCCGTACCAGATCAGCGAGATTTCCCGCTGCGGATCTTCGGTCAACTCGTCGTTGTCGTCCCAGGACGGCATCCAGAAGGTCGCGTCCGGGGCGTACAGCTCCAGCCACTCGTCCCACTGGCGGTCGTCGAGGTAACGCGCTTCGCGGTAGAGAAAGTCGCGCACGCTGTCATGGGAAATCGTCATTGCACGTCCTCCACGGCGATCAGCTTCGACTGCTCGGCCGCCAGGGCCTTGAGCATGGTCTGCTGCCAGTACTTGTGTTGCAGCACGAACAGGCCCTCGTCTTCGGTGCGCACGCCACTGAGCAGCGGATGCAGGTCGATCTCTTTGGCGGCCTCGTCGGCGCCTTCGATCCAGTGCTCGGCGCCACGGGACATGTCGTTCCAGGTGGTGACGCTGCCCTGGTAGCTGGTCTGGCAGGAGCGGAACTCTTCCAGATCGTCGGGCGTTGCCATGCCGCTGACGTTGAAGAAATCCTCGTACTGGCGAATCCGGCTGGAACGGGCGTGGTCGCTCTCGCCCTTGGGGGCGATGCAGTAGATGGTGATTTCCGTGCGGTTGACCGAGATCGGCCGGGCGATGCGGATCTGCGAGCTGAACTGGTCCATCAGGTACACGTTGGGGTACAGGCACAGATTGCGCGAGTTCTCGATCATCCAGTCGGCGCGGGCCTTGCCGAAATCCTGCGCCAGCTCATCGCGGCGCTCGTACAGCGGACGGTCCTCGGGGTTGGCCCAGCGGGTCCAGAGCAGCATGTGGCCCTTGTCGAAGGAATAGAAACCACCACCCTGCTTGGCCCAGCTGCCGGCGCTCATGGTCGGATTGCTGTCGCCCGCCTCGCGCTGCTTGCGCTGGTTCTGGGTGGCCGCGTAGTTCCAGTGCACGGAGCTGACGTGGTAGCCGTCGGCGCCGTTTTCCGCGGTGAGTTTCCAGTTGCCTTCGTAAATGTAGCTGGAGGAGCCGCGCAGCACTTCCAGGCCATCGGCGGACTGGTCGACGATCATGTCGATGATCTTCGCCGACTCACCCAGGTGCTCGACCAGTGGCAATACATCGGCTTTCAGGCTGCCGAACAGAAAGCCGCGATAGGACTCGAAGCGCGCAACGCGGGTCAGGTCGTGGGAGCCTTCGCAGTTGAAACTCGACGGGTAGCCGGCGTTGGCCGGATCCTTGACCTTGAGCAGTTTGCCGGAGTTGTTGAAGGTCCAGCCGTGGAACGGGCAGGTGTAGGAGCTCTTGTTGCCGGACTTGTGCCGGCACAGGGTCGCACCACGGTGACTGCAGGCATTGATGAAGGCGTTGAGTACGCCGTCCTTGTTGCGCGCGATGAAGATCGACTGGCGCCCCATGGTGGTGGTGTAGAAATCGTTGATGTTGGGGATCTGGCTTTCGTGGGCCAGGTACAGCCAGTTGCCCTCGAAGATGTGTTCCATCTCCAGATCGAACAACCGGGGGTCGGTGAACATCTCGCGTTTGCAGCGATAGAGGCCCTGCTCGGGATCGTCTTCAAGCAGGGAATGCACGTATTCGGGTCGCAGGGTCATGGCCGCCGCCTCCATTGTTATTGTTCAGGCAGGGGTCATGCTAGGACGGGGGGGCAGGCTGGAATATCCGCGGGGTGCAGACCTTTATCCGTTTTGTGCAGGGGTTTGGCGTTGTGTCAGGGCGACATCAATGTTGAATGTACCGGCCTCTTCGCGGGCAAGCCCGCTCCCACAGTGATTTTGGTTGAACGCAAAAATTGTGTCCAGCCACTAAACCTGTGGGAGCGGGCTTGCCCGCGAAGGCGTCGGGTCAGGCGACATGAATGTTGGAAGTGCCGGCCTCAATGCCGACGCTTGAGGGTATCGGACGGCAATTCGCCGAACTGTTTGCGGTAGCTGTCGGAGAACCGGCCCAGGTGCAGGAAGCCGTAGTCCATGGCTACTTCGGTGATGTTGCGCACGTTGCAGGTCGGGTCGCTCAGGCAGGCGTTGATGCGTTCCAGGCGTTTCTGGCGCAGGTAGTTTTTCGGCGTAAGACCGGCATTGCGCTCGAACAATCCGTACAACGAGCGCAGGCTCATGTGGGCCTGGCGCGCCAGCTCTTCGCTGTCGATGTCCTGCTTGAGGTTATTGGCGATGTAATCGGCAATCGCCTCGAACGTGGCCGCCTGCGAGCCGAGTTCGAGGCGGCAGACGTTGGTTTTCATCAGGCTGAGCATCTTGCTGACGATGATCTGCGTGTAATGCTCCTGCACCCTGGGGATCTGCTCGGTGGATTCGGCCTCCTGGCAGATCATCGCCAGCAGGTTGACGAAACCTTCCAGTTCATTGAGCTGGTAACGGTTTTCCAGAAACCGCACACCCTGCCCCGGATAGCGCCAGCGCTGCTCATCGCAGACCGATTCAAACAAGCGGGTCGGGACTTTGAGGATGAATTTTTCGCAATCGGCGGAATACGTCAGGTCCACCGGATCGTCAGGATTGATCAGCAGCAATTCGCCGGGGGCGAAGTAATGTTCCTGGCCGTGTCCGCGCCACAGGCAATTGCCACGCAGCAGCACTTGCAGGTGATAGATGCTGTCCAGCGCACCGGACGTCACCCGCACACTGGCGCCGTAGCTGATGCGGCACAGGTCGAGGCTGGCGAACTTGCGGTGGTCGAGACTGGCCAGTGGCCGTCCCGCACGGGGCATGAGGATGCAATGGTTGCCGACGTGCTGATTGACGTAGCCCGACACCGCGTAAGGGTCGGCGTGGTCGAACACCCGGCTGCGCTGACTCAATAGTTGCGCTTGCATCATCAGGTCACTCTCATTGTTGTTATGTGTTGTATCGGGCCATTCTAGATCAGTGTGCCAGGCGCTTGAGATATTTCCGGACAGTTGACCGAAACCCTTGTGGGAGCGGGCTTGCTCGCGAAAGCGGAGTGTCCGTCAACGTTGATGTTGAGGCTGATTCCGCCTTCGCGAGCAAGCCCGCTCCCACAGGGTCGTGTTATCAGTCTTCCAGTGCGCGAACCCGTTCGTGGCGCTGCTGTTCTTCAGGCTGGGCCGACGACTGCAGGGTGAAATCGAATTCGATTTCGGCAAAGCGACCGCTCACGCCATGGGCCGCCGCGCGCTGCTGATCGTCGCTGAAGGTGATTTTAGCGATCAGTTCGTCACGGGTGGCGTAGGCGAAATCGTCGTGCAGGTATTGATCGCCATCGAGGTTGATCTGGGTGGTCAGGTGGCGATGATCCGGTGCGGAAATGAAGAAGTGCACGTGCGCCGGGCGCTGGCCATGACGGCCCAGTTGATCGAGCAGTTGCTGGGTCGGACCGTCCGGTGGGCAGCCGTAGCCCGACGGCACGATGCTGCGAAAACGGTAGCGGCCTTCGGCGTCGGTAACGATGCGGCGACGCAGGTTGAATTCCGACTGCGTGGTATCGAAGTACGAGTAGGTGCCACCGGTGTTGGCGTGCCAGACATCTACCACGGCGCCGGCCAGAGGTTCACCAGCGGTGTTGAATACGCGGCCTTGCATGAACAGGGTCACACCCGGATCGACGCCGTCGTCCAGACGCGCTTCGCCTTGCGACAGCGGCGCACCCGCCACGTACAGCGGGCCTTCGATGGTGCGCGGGGTGCCGCCGGACTTGCCGGCCTGCTCGTCTTCGGCGTCCATCAGCAGGTCGAGGTAGTGCTCCAGACCGAGACCGGCCACCACCAGCCCGGCTTCCTGGCGAGCGCCCAGCACGTTGAGGTAGTTGACGGCTTTCCAGAATTCTTCCGGAGTCACGGCCAAGTCTTCGATGATGTTCACCGAATCACGCAGGATGCGGTAGACCAGTGCCTTGGTCCGTGGGTTGCCGGCGTCATTGAGCAGGCCGCTGGCCTCTTCGAGAAATTTCTGGACTTCGGCAGTGTGGGAAATCTTGACGTTCATTCTGGGTTCCTCATCTTGTAATTATTAGCGTAGCGCGCTGAACAGGCTGGGCTCAGCGGTCATCGTCACGGATGGAAGAAGGATGCCGGCACATCGCGTCGATTTCGATGGCCATGTACGGAAACAGTGGCAATTGCATCAGCAGGTCATGCAGTTCCTGAACGCTGTCGACATCGAACACGCTGTAGTTGGCGTAGTGCCCGGCGATGCGCCACAGGTGGCGCCACTTGCCCTGCTCTTGCAGGCGCTGGGCCAGGGCTTTTTCGTCAGCCTTGAGTTTGGCTGCCGCTTCGGGATTCATGTCGACCGGCAGGTTCACGGTCATTTTTACGTGGAACAGCATAATGCTCTCCTCAGGCTCGATGAATGGCAGTGGATGTCTTGTCGCGGCGGAAAAACGCCAGGCGCTCTTCATCCAGGCTCAGGCCCAGACCCGGGGTGTTCGGCACGTGCAGTTCAAAATCGCGATACACCAGCGGTTCGCTGAGAATGTCTTCGGTCAGCAATAGCGGGCCGAACAGCTCGGTGTCCCACGCCAGTTTGTTCAGGGTGACGAAGGCATGGGCCGAAGCCATGGTGCCCAGGCCACCTTCAAGCATGGTGCCGCCGTACAGGGCGATGCCGGCCGCCTCGGCAATGGAGGCGGTGCGCAATACAGCACGTGGGCCACCGTTCTTGGCGATCTTCAGGGCGAACACCGAAGCCGCGCCTTCGCGGGCCAGGTTGAACGCATCTTCCACGCATTCGATGGATTCGTCGGCCATGATCGGCGCCGGGCTCATGGCGTTCAGGCGGGCCATGCCGGCGCGGTTGTTGCGCGAGATGGGTTGCTCGATCAGGTCGATGCCGTTGGTGCCGAGGATCCGGCAGGCACGTATCGCCACTGCTTCGTCCCAGGCCTGGTTGACGTCGACCCGCACGCTGGCGCGGTCACCCAGGGCTTTCTTGATCGCAATCACGTGGGCCAGGTCGCGGTTGACCTCACCGGCGCCGATCTTCAGTTTGAAGATGCGGTGGCGACGCAGGTCGAGCATTTTTTCCGCTTCGGCGATGTCCTTCTCGGTGTCGCCGCTGGCCAGGGTCCAGGCCACGGGCAGCGCGTCGCGAACACGACCGCCGAGCAATTCGCTGACCGGCAGGCCAAGGCGTTTGCCCAGGGCATCGAGCAGTGCGGTTTCGATACCGGATTTGGCGAAGGTGTTGCCGCGAATGCTGCGCTCCAGGCGCAACATGGCGGCGTTGACGTTGTTGCTGTCCTGGCCGATCAACAGCGGGGCGAAGTGCGCGTCGATGTTGGTCTTGATGCTGTCCGGGCTTTCATTGCCGTAGGCCAGGCCACCGATGGTGGTGGATTCGCCGATGCCTTCGATGCCGTCGGCGCAACGCACGCGGATGATCACCAGGGTCTGGTTCTGCATGGTGTGCATCGCCAGCTTGTGCGGGCGGATGGTCGGCAGATCGACGATGATCGTCTCGATCGACTCAATGGCTGTTGCAAGCATTTCGATACCCGTCAGGTTCTTGAAGTTCTGGAATCGATTCTCGTACGGCTTTTTTTACGATGCCAATATAGAATTGGTCTGACTTGATACCTTAAAGGTATGCAACTGATTGACAGGAGGCTCCATGGAACTGCGTCACCTGCGTTATTTCCAGGTATTGGCTCAAACCCTCAACTTCACCCGCGCGGCCGAATTGCTGCACATCGCCCAGCCGCCCTTGAGCCGGCAGATCCAGCAACTGGAGGACGAACTGGGGGTGATGCTGCTCGAGCGCGGACGACCGTTGAAGCTGACGGATGCCGGGCGGTTTTTCCATGAGCACTCCACCGCCCTGCTCGAACAACTGAACAAGGTCTGCGACAACACCCGGCGTATCGGGCTGGGGGAAAAGACCTGGCTGGGCATCGGTTTTGCGCCGTCGACGCTGTACGGCGTGCTGCCGGAACTGATCCGGCGGTTACGCAGTGGCGAGCCGCTGGAACTGGAGCTGGGGCTTTCGGAAATGACCACCCTGCAACAGGTGCAGGCGCTCAAGGCCGGGCGCATCGACATCGGTTTCGGCCGGATCCGCATCGACGACCCGGCCATCGTCCAGACCGTGCTCACCGAAGACCGCCTGGTCGCCGCCCTGCCCGCCGGGCACCCGTTGCTTGCAGGTCCCATCAGCCTGCGGGATCTGGCCAGGGAACCCTTTGTGCTGTACCCCGGCAATCCACGGCCGAGTTACGCCGACCATGTGATTGCCCTGTTCGAGTCCTACGGCGTGAGTATCCACGTCGCGCAATGGACCAACGAACTGCAAACGGCGATCGGGTTGGTGGGGGCAGGAATCGGGATCACGCTGGTACCGGCCTCGGTGCAGTTGCTGCACCGCGACGACATCGGCTTCACCCCGCTGCTGGAAGACAACGCCACCTCGCCGATCATTCTCAGCCGACGGGTGGGCGATGTGTCGCCGGGGTTGAACCATTGTTTGCGGATGATCGATGAGCTGTTGCCGCCGACCTCCTGAGCAGATAGAGCGGCTGGCCACAGGTCAGTGTTATCCAGCGCTCATTTCTGCACGTTTTTTTTCAATGGGAGTTCCCACCCCAGATCCAGTTCCAGAACCCCGGCAACTCGACCGGTTGCGAATCGTCGCGCACGGTACGCGCCATGGCCGCCCGCTGCAGCGCAGCCTGTTCGTCGTAAAACGGCTTGTCGGCGGTTTTCACCCCGGTCTGTCGGGCGCTGTCGAGCAGAATCTGCAGGTATTCACGGGTATGCCGGGCGGTATAGCGGTTGAGGTCGTGGAAGGTCACCACCACCGGAATCACGCCATCGACCACCGGTAATTCGCCACGGGCAATGCGTTCGCGAACTTCGGACATCGAGCGCAGCATGTGCGAGCGGCGCCGGGGGCTGGCGTTGAAGCCCCAGATCTTGCCGTCATTGGCGCTCAAGTCGGTGAGCAGCACGTGCAGGCCATGTTGCCGATAAGCGGCGAAGGTGCGTTTGTCGTAGTTCCAGAATGGCGGGCGCAACAGTGTTGGCGGGGCGCCGGCAATCGCGGCGATGTCGGCGCTGCCATCGGTGAGGGCCTGCTCCAACGCTGGCGGGTCAAGGGAGCGATGATTGGTGTGCCAGGGTGTCGCCGTGTGAAAGCCCAGGATATGACCTTCGGCATGTTCACGACGCATGATGTCCCGGCCCAATTCGCTGCCGCCGGCTCGCGGAGCGCGGGTTTGCACGAAGAACACGGCCTTGATGTCCGGTTGCAGCGGGTTTTGCGCCAGGCTCTCCAGTACCGTGACGGTCGGATTCCACCAGCTCGAGGCACTGGGACCGTCATCGAACGTCAGTAGAAAGCGGATGGGGGGCTGCGCATTTAGACGCTGCTCAGTCTGCGGAGTCATTTCAATCGGTGCGGCGATACAGCCCAGCAAACCCACTGCCAAGGCGCACACCATTAAACATTTGAACAACTGTTTCATCTTTTGCCTTGGGCCGGACCATCACGGTCAATACTTCAACTGGCAAGAATCCTTCGCCCGTTCATCCGTCATCGGCCCGCATCGAAACGGCGGGCCGAGGTTGGATAAGGTACACAGAGTTTGGTTCCAGTGCTTGCCAAGCCCGTTTCGCTGCCACCAACTAAACTGAAAAAAATGCTCAACCGGAGTGTCAGGCCATGTGCGGACGACTGTCGCAATACCGTGGAATCCACGACTTCGTAGCGGTGCTGAGCATCCCCGACGCGCTGATCAATCACGTCGGCAACGAACCCCTGGGGCACTATAACGCCGCCCCCACCACGCAACTCGCCCTGCTGCACCTGGAGAACGATCGGCTGCACGCCGACGCCGTGCGCTGGGGTTGGCGACCGCACTGGGCAACGGATCGCGTGGAGCCGGTCAATGCCCGGGTCGAGAAAGTCGCCCACGGCCCGTACTTCCGGGCGATCTGGCCCCATCGCGCGATCTGCCCGATTGATAACTGGTTCGAATGGGTCGATGCAGGTGACGGCAACAAACAACCGTGGTTGATTCGGCGACGGAATCGGGCCCCGGCTTTCTGCGCGGCCATCGGCCAGTACCCCATCGGCGGAGCGCCTCACAGGGAGCACGACGGTTTCGTCATCCTGACGGCCGACAGCGCAGGCGGCCTGCTTGACGTGCATGACCGCCGACCGGTGGTGTTCTCGCCCGAGCTGGCGCGGGAATGGCTGGACCCTGCCACACCCAAGGAGCGGGCCGAGGAAATGGCCTTATCCCAGGGCGAGGTCAGTGACGTATTTGAGTGGTACAAGGTCGACAAGGCCGTTGGCAATGTCAGGAACCAGGGCGCTGCGCTAATCAATAAAGTTCCATAAACCTGTCAGTAACGACAAAGCCCCCGCTTAAAAGGCGTAATGCTGTTCACTTAAGAACGAACACTATATCCGTGGCGAGGGAGCCTGCTTGCGAAGAGGCCCTTACCGGCGCCTCATTACCCTTAGGCAATCACAATCCCCGCTCCCCACAAACTGTCCAGCCCCACCCCCACCAGCGTCACCGAATCATTGCCAAACGTCAGCACGGTATCCTGTCCCACTGCCGTGGCATGGTCCCGGAAGTCGTCGTTCGGCATCACGCCCTGCACCCCGAGAAACACCAGTTTGTCGTTCGCCTGATAGCCGAGTACCCGGTCGTGGCCAAACGCGCCGCTGAACAGGAAAGTATCGATCCCGCCACCCGATTCCAACAGGTCGTTGCCTGTCCCACCGACGAACACGTCGTTGCCTTTACCACCGATCAAATGATCATTGCCGTCGAGGCCGAACAACCAGTCGCCGGTTGTCTGCGCCTTCAAGGTGTCATTCCCCGCTCCGCCCTTTACCGATGACGCGTAGGCATTCAACTGATTGCCCACCGCAAGCCCGTTGGCATTTACGCTGTGGGTCACGTCATCCTTGAACATCCCCCACAGGAAGCCCGGTTCCTTGCTCACGATGCTGCCAATGTCGCGGGTCACGCTGATACCGCCATTGGCATCGCGAATGTACAGGTTGCCGGCGCCATCGTTGGCAAAGTCGAAATTCTTCACTGACTGCTGCAAGTCGAGCACGTTGTAACCTTTACCGCCCAACAGGATGTTGTAGCCACCGGCATCCCGGAAGGTGTCGTTGCCGTCGCGACCTTCCAGATAGTCGTTGCCCTTGCCGCCCTGGATCAGGTCATTGCCGTCACTGCCGATGATGAACGTGCTGCCCTTGTGGGTCTCAGCGTTGCGATTGAGATCCTGCACCCAGGTATTGGCCCGTGCCGGGTCCGAGAGGTTGGCCACGATGATGGTCGAGTCCTTGCTGGTGAGGTCGTAGAACTTTGATTCGATCACCCGGTTCATACCGTCGCCATAAGCGGTGGGCAAATGCGAAATCCAGGTCGGAATGTTAAGGATGGAAAACGGCAACAGATTCCAGGCGGTCGATGCGTAGTGGTCATTGAAGCTGACGATGTTGTTGGTAGCCGAGTTTTGATCGGCGTCGTGCACGCCGACCGATGACGGGTTGAACGCCGAGCCGTCGAGGGCGCGGAATACCGGGTCGTTTTCATAGCCGACGTTCAGTACTTTGTCGCTGCTGCTTTGAGTCGGTGAGGCGTAGGCGATGTAGTTTGAATCCTGGAAAAAACCGCCCCATTTATCGCTGCTCAAATCCGCCAGGCTGTTGACCGCCAGGCCGCCGAGGCTGTGGCCACTGACCAGCACATCCTTGCCGGACAGACCGTTGGCCCGCGCAAATGCGGCAACGTCCGCCAGCAACGTGCCGAATGCTTCACCCACGTAGTTTTTCGCGTAATCCTTCGGGCCCAGCGCCGCCAGCAGGTCATTGATCACGTCGCCGATGGAGTCGCTGATCTGGTTTTCCCGTGGACCGCTGGTACCGCGAAAGGCGACGCCGATTTCCGTGAGGTGCCCCTGGGTGTCGTATTTGCCGAGAATCTCCACCTGAGCACTGGTGTAGCCGGCCTTTTCGCCGAAGAAGGTTCCCCGGGCGTCGACTTTGCCGTCATAGCCCAACTGCGCAGCGGTGACAGGAGTCCAACCGGCTTGCTGCACGGCGTCGAGTGCGGCTTTTTCCGAATCGGGATTCCACGGAATGCCGGGGATCACGCCTTGGGAATCGGTGCCGCCGATCAACGCCGTCACCAGCGTCGCCGGCAGGCCAAGGCCGAATCCGTTGTGCTGATAACCGGTCGAAAAGCCGTTATCGAGGTTGTGATAGGAATACAGCGTGATTGCCATCGCGTCGGAAAACAGCGCTTTGGCATCCGTTGCGCCGAGGTTCTTGTAGTCGTACACACCCATGGGTATTGCCTCTCTCGTTGTTGGAATTGTCAGAGATCACTCACAGCCCGGGCTCCCGATCCCGAGTGCCGTAGCAGCTGGCGAAGCCGGCGTTCGGCTGCGTAGCAGTCGTGAATTCAGGCACTGCGGTCCATCAAGTAGATCGCATGCACAGGTTTTACGACTGCTACGCAGCCGAACGCCGGCTTCGCCAGCCGCTACGGAAAAAGGTGGGGTTAGTGGGGCCTCGGGCCTTGTCCGAATGCCTCATCAACCCTGGCCAGATCCTGCTCATTCAGGGTTCCGGCGTAGTAGTGCAATTTCGTCCAGGCCATCAGGTAGTCGTAGCGGGCCTGGGCCAGGTCGCGGCGCGTGGTATAGAGCTGTTGTTCGGCATTCAGCGCATCGAGATTGACCCGTTCGCCACCCAGAATGCTTTGCCTGGTCGATACCACCAGTGCTTCGGCGGAGATCAGGGCTTTCTGATAGGCGTGCAATTTGCTCACGCCGGACAGGCAGGCGCTGAATTGCCGACGCAATTGGATCAGGGTTTCCCGGGTCTTGCCGTCCAGTTCGTACTCGGCCTGCTCCATCGCGCGACTGGCCTGACGGGTCGATGCCGAGACACCGCCGCCGGCATACAACGGCACGTTGATTTCGATGCCGATGGTGTTGGTGTCATAGCGCTGGTTGTAGGTGTTGCCGCTCTCCGACTCGTTCTGGCGCACCGTGGCGTAGGCACTGACTCTGGGCAAGTGCCCGGCACGGTTGCGTTCGACCTCATGACGCGCCACTTCCAGAGCCTGACGCTGGGAGGCCAGGTTCGGGTTGTTGGCCACCGCCAATTCGTGCCAGGTGTCGTAATTGGCCGGTTGCAGGGTGAAACTCTGGAAGTGCTGATCCAGCGGCGCGAGATCGACGATGTCGACAGTCGGCACGCCGATCAGCGCCCCGAGTTCGCGCAGGGACGCATCCTGTTCGTTACGCGCCTCGATTTCCTCGGCGGTGGCCAGTTCGTAGCGCGATTCGGCTTCAAGAATGTCGGTGCGCGTGCCTTCGCCCTGACGGAACATCTGCTCGTTTTGCTGGAACTGCTGCTCGTAGGCTTTTTTCTTGGCCAGGGCAATGTCGATCTGGTCCTGGGCGAACAGCGCCTTGGTGTAGTTTTCCAGCACCCGCACCAGCAATTGCTGACTTTTGCCGCGAAAGCTTTCATCGGCGAACAGCGCCTGCGCCACACCTTTGCGATAAGCCGCGTAGGCCTCGTAGTCGAGCAGCGGCTGTTGCAGGGTCAGGCTGGAACCGTAACTGCTGTAATTGCGGTCATCGCTCTGGTTTTGCCCTCGCTCGTTGAGGTAGGTGACCTTGGAGCTGTTGCGGCCCTTGTTGTAGTTGTAACCCAGTTTCGGCAGCAGCCCGGCGCGGCCGATGGCGCGGTTCTCAAGGCCGGCATCGCGCTCCTTGATGGCGCCGAGGAACACCGGGTCATTGCGCAACGCTTGTTCGTAGACATCGAACGGTCCCATGGCCGCTACCGCCGGGTTGCCCACGAGCAGCATCAACGCCGCCCCGAGCCTGGAAAGCTTATTCATACAACCGAACATCCTTATTCCTCGGTCAACGCGGAGCCTGCCCGGTCGAGCAGCGGTTTGAACAAATAGTTGAGGAGTGAGCGTTCACCGGTGCGCACGAACATTTCCGCCGGCATGCCGGGCTTGATCACCAGGCCATTGAGTTTTTCCATGGCCTGATCGCTGACGCTGCTGCGCAGCACGTAGTACGGTGCGCCGCTTTTCTCGTCGACCATCTGGTCGGCGGAGATCAGGCTGACTTCGCCCGGTACCCGCGGGGTGCGGCTCTGGTTGAACGCGGTGAACAGGATGTCCACCGGCAAATGCGCCCCGACCTTGTCGATCAGGTTGACCGGCAGGCGCCCCTCCACTTCCAGGCGCGTGTCCTGAGGCACGATCTCCAGCAGATTGTCGCCCTGGCGCACCACCGCGCCTACGGTGTGAACCCCCAGATTCACGGCAATGCCATCAGCCGTGGCGATGATTTCGCTGTGCTGCAAGTCGAACCCGGCGGAGGTCAGTTGCTCCTCCAGGGTCACGCTTTTGAGCTGCGCATCGGCCAGTTGCGTGCGAACTTCCTTCTGGTACTCCTCGATGTGCTGTTGCAGCTTCAGGCGCGATTCGATAATGCCCTGCTCTACCCGACCGCTTTCACCGAGGTTTTCTGCCAACAATTGCTGCACTTGCGACAGCTGCCGCTGGTACTCCATCAAACGGTTACGCGGGATGTAGCCGTTTTCCGCCAAAGGCGTCAGATTGCTCAGTTGTTGTTGCAGGGAATCGGCCTGAGCGTTCAGGTCGGTGCGGGCACGGCGCATACCCGCCAGTTGCGCAGCGGCGCCTTCGATACTGGCACGCAAGGCCGACTGCTCGCGGGCGAAGGCATCGCGACGGCTGCTGAACAACTGGCGCTGGCCTTCGAGCACCAATGCCAGACGCGGGTCGGGGTCGTTGCTCAACCCGGCGGGAAAATTCACCTGTTTCAGGTTGTCCCGCTCGCTTTGCCAACGCGCCAGACTGGCCCAGGCCATGCGGTACTGCGCTTGCAGTGATTGCACGTCCGCGGCCACCTGGGTCTGGTCGAGCCGGAACAACGGCTGCCCCTGTTTCACCGACTGCCCCTCGCGTACCAGAATCTGGCTGATCACGCCGCTGCTCATCGATTGCACGGCTTTGCGCTTGCCCGAAACCACTACCGTGCCTTGTACCGGAATGCCCTGATCGAGCGGCGCCAGGCTGGCCCAGATGAAGAAGCTGCCGGCGCCGACCAGGGCGAGCACCCAGCCCAGGCGGACGAAATAGCGGGCGTCGCGCTCGGGGCGCTCGGCGATGTCGACCTGTTCCATGCTGGCTTCATTGATGTTGCTCATACGCCCGAACTCCTTGTCGCGGGCTGATACTGCCGGCTCATGCTGAGCCCGCCCGACGGGTGCGCTGCCTTTTCCTGCTGGGCGCCCGAGAGCGCCTTGAGCACCTCCTGACTCGCACCGAACGCCTGCAGGCGCCCGTCATTGAGCACCAACAACTTGTCAGCCTGGGCCAGCACGGAGGAGCGATGGGTCACCAGAATCACGCTGGTTCCCCGGGCTTTCATTTGCGCAATCGCGCTGGCCAGCGCCGCTTCGCCCACGGTATCGAGGTTGGAATTAGGCTCATCCAGCACCACCAGGCTCGGTTGGCCGTACAGTGCGCGGGCCAGGGCCACGCGCTGTTTCTGCCCGCCGGACAGACCGCTGCCATCCTCACCGAGCACGGTGTCGTAGCCCTGTGGCAGGCGCAGGATCAGCTCATGCACGCCGGCCTGCTGTGCGGCGGCCACGACTTTTTGGGGATCGGCGTCACGAAAACGCGCGATATTTTGCGCGATGCTGCCGCTGAACAACTCGATGTCCTGCGGCAGATAACCGATGTAAGGCCCGAGGTCGTCGCGGTTCCAGCGATGGATGTCCGCACCGTCGAGCCGCACCGTACCGCCCAGGGTCGGCCAGACGCCCACCAGTACCCGCGCCAGTGTGGATTTACCGGAACCCGAGGCACCGAGCACGCCCATCACCTCCCCGGCGGCCAGGCTGAAACTGACCAGATGCAAGGTTGCAGCGCGTTGGCCCGGCGGTCCGGCGCTGACCTGTTCAAAAGTGATCTGGCCCTTCGGCGCCGGCAGCGCCATGGCGTCGTCACCCGGCGGGAAGGCTTGCAGCAAAGCATTCAGACGGCCATAAGCGAGTTTGGCGCCGCTCCACTGTTTCCACACGGCAATCAACTGGTCGATGGGGCTCAACACGCGGCCCATCAGGATCGAGCCGGCGATCATCATTCCGGCGGTCATGTCGCCCTTGATCACCAGCAACGCGCCAAGGCCCAACACCAGCGATTGCAGGCACAGGCGCAGGGTTTTGCTCAAGGAGCTGATAACGGCGCCGGTGTCGCTGGCCTGGTTCTGCAGGCCGAGGTAACGCGAATGCACCTGGAACCAGCGATTGCGCAACGCCCCCAGCATGCCCATGGCCTGAATGGTTTCGGCGTTGTGCAGGTGACTGGTGGCCAGTTGGCTGGATTTCTGGGAGAGCAGCGAGGCCTCGCCCAATGGTTTTTTGGTCATCGCCTCGTTGAGACACGCAAGTGCGATCAACAGGACCGCGCCTGCGGTGGCAAACACACCGAGCCAGACATTGAACAAATAAATCACGAACAGGTAAACCGGAAACCACGGCGCATCGAAGAATGCGAACAGCGCGGGGCCGGTGACAAACTGGCGAATATGCGTCAGGTCGCCCAGCGATTGTCCGGCGTTACCTTCGCCCTGGAACAGATTGCGCTCGAACGCCGCCTGATAGACCCGAAGATTGAAGCGACGCTCCAACTGGCTGCCAATACGGATAACGATGAAACTGCGAACCGCTTCCAGCAAACCGATAAAGGCAAAGAAGCCGACAATCATCAACGACAACATGACCAATGTCGTTTCATTCTGCGAAGACAATACCCGGTCATAGACCTGCAGCATGTAGATAGAGGGCGCCAACATCAGAATGTTGATCAGCGCAGTGAAACAACCAACGCTGAGCAGAGTGCTCTTGTAGTCACCCAGCGTCTTGATTAACGGTGCGGTGACCGGGTTCTTCGCCATCTTCATGGGCTCTTCCTGAAGTGTTATCCCTCGCCTGCCCGGCGAGGTCGTTACTTGCACGTTAATTGCAACTTTCCGACACCGGCAACGTGTTCCGGCTATTGAACTTTGCGCTTCAGGATAATGATCAGTCCGGACTTCGAAGTGCCTCGATACAGCCCTACTCCTTGCCGACTGAAGAACACGATCTTTGCGCCCTCCTTACCGGTAAGCGCGATTCCGTCCGGCTCCGTGAACCAACCGGTCGGTTGCTCGCTCAACCAGGCGCTCAGGCATTCGGCACCGTCCACGGTCTGGCTGGCGTTGAGTTCGATGGTGCAAACATCCAGCGGTTTGTCCTGCAGTGTCACCTGCCACTTTCCCGCGAGTTCCGACGGGTCCGCCAATTTCAGGCTGCGAGCCATGGCTACATCTCCAAAAAACATCATGAGCGTCGCTATCAGCCACGCGGTTGCCTTGCAGGTAAAAGCGTTGCGAATCATAGGGCGTTTTACTCAGGGTCGCGGCTCAAGGGACAAAGGACGGCGCATCGGCGCCGCCCTCCTTACACCTTGAATCAGGCCACGATGTCCGAGTACGCCGCCTGGCCTACGGTGCTGACCAGGAAGTCAGCCACGCCATGCCCGGAGAAGTCGATCGACAACAGGCTGTTGCCCCCCGACGTGTTCAACACCGCATCGCCAGCCGTGCCGGTGAAAGCGCTGACGAAATGCAGGCCAGCGCCATTGGTGATGCCCGTCAGGTCGATCTTGTCCAGACCGCTGACGAAGTCGAGGATCTGATCGACAGCACCGGGTCTGGAGTCGCTGCTGGCCGCAAACACGAAGGTGTCGGAACCGGCGCCGCCCCACAGTTTGTCCGCACCACCGGCACCGTAGAGGATGTCGTTGCCGGCACCGCCCTTCAGCTCGTTGGACACGCTGTTACCGATCAACAGGTCATTGCCGGCACCGCCAATGGCGTTCTCGACGGTGACACCCTTGGCGATGGAGATGTTACCCACCAGGCCACCAACGTCGGAGAACGAGGCCTCATTGAGATTGATCTTCTGGTTCTGGGTGAATCCGGAGAAGTCCAGGGTGTCCTTGCCGCCGGCATCCCACACGGAAAACACCACTTTATCCGCTGACGAGGACGCGCTCAGGAAATCACGTCCCGCGTTGGAGTTGAATCCGTAGGTGGTGTCGCCCGTGCGGGTGGTGGTGTTGCCACCGTAGAGCTTCTGAATGGCCGCAATGTCGTCCATCAGCGGGCCGGACGAATAGGCTTCGACCCCGCCCTTGCTGAAATTCTGGCTGGTGTTGCTTTCACTCCAGTAGCTCATGACGCTGTAGCCGCGGGTATCTTGCCCGTAGGAAGCGTCATTGTAGGTCGGAGCGCCTTCGCCGGCGTTGTAGTCGCCAGGGTGGGCAAGCCCCAGGGAGTGGCCGATTTCGTGGGTCAGGGTTTGCCGGCCATAGTTGTTCAGGTCCGGGGTTTTGTTGGGTGTGTAGCTGCTGTTGATCAGGTACCAGGAAGCCCCGTCATATCCAGCCCCGGTGCCCGGCAGGTAGGCAAACGCCGCCGCACCATCCTGGCCGCCGCTGTAGTTTCCGAAGGTCATGTGACCGTCGCCGCCGCTAGTCTTTTCGGTGAAGGTGACATTGGCCACATCGGCCCAGGATTGCATGGCAAGCACCGCCTGGCCCTTCTGCTGCGCGCTGAACTGACTGAACCCGGTAATCCCGTGTTTGTTCATCGTGCTCGACGATGCCGAAGTCAGGAAGGTATAGGTCAGTTCGATTTTGCCGCTGCCGTCCTTGTCCTGGTAAGCAGCGCCGTCGCGCAGCAACTGGGTAGCTGCCTGGTCGACGGAAAACGAGGGTTTGCCATTGACCATGAGGTTGCCGCCCCGATCATACTGATGGCTGAAACTATTGATTTGATTGAATGCAGAACTACTGGCTGCCAATGCATTGACTGGCTGAAACGCCTGTTCGGCGGAATCAATAGCGTGATCTTTTACTTTCGACATAAACACACTTCCTTGTTTAGCTATGGAACAGTTTTTGTCAGATAGCGACGGTCCCTGGCGAGATCGTCCTATCACTCGCCCATTGAAGGCGAAAGAAAACTGACACAATTTGAAATCAAATGTCCACTATTTTTTTGACGTCAAAATATGAGATTCCAGCAAGTGCCCGGAAACAATAGGCGTGCTCTGAAAGTATTATTTTGAAAGTTAATGCACGAGAGAAATTGTCCGACAATCGACAATTTGATTATTAAATAAAGGTAAGTTTTTTTGTGTGAAAGTAGTCTGACTTTTCGCGTTTACTTAATGCGCTTCAGTCAACAAAATTAAACACTCGGTGAGTTAAGCGCAGGTTACAAAACGAGTTGCGCCCGGTCTCCTGTAGCAGCTGCCGAAGCAGTCGCAAACCGGCGTTGCAATGCATCTGACGAGCAATCCGAATGACTGGATGACGACCGCTGCGCGGCC
>NZ_AKJG01000158.1 GCF_000282455.1 Pseudomonas sp. GM74 | reverse complement strand
AAGATCGCAGCCTTCGGCAGCTCCTACAGGGCTTTGTGTAGGAGCTGCCGAAGGCTGCGATCTTTTGCTTTTAAACCAGGTAGTTCTTCAGTTCACGGGCAATCACCATCCGCTGAATCTCGCTCGATCCTTCGTAGATCTGCGTGATCCGCGCATCCCGGTAGTACTTCTCCACCGGATAGTCTTCCAGGTAGCCATACCCGCCATGAATCTGAATCGCGGACGAGCAGACCTTTTCCGCCATTTCAGAAGCAAACAGCTTGGCCTGTGAAGCCTCCGACAGGCAGGGCTTGCCGGCCGTGCGCAGGCGCGCGGCGTGCAGGATCAGCAACCGCGCGGCGTTCAACTGCATGTGCATGTCGGCCAGCAAATTGGCGATGCTCTGGTGTTCATTGATCGTTTTGCCAAACTGCACACGATCAC
The DNA here is from genome assembly GCF_000282455.1 of Pseudomonas sp. GM74. Taxonomy (GTDB): domain Bacteria; phylum Pseudomonadota; class Gammaproteobacteria; order Pseudomonadales; family Pseudomonadaceae; genus Aquipseudomonas. The sequence goes on along the minus strand of NZ_AKJG01000158.1, from coordinate 80,554 downwards.
GGGAATAGGCCAGTGCCGCTTCGAACGCCGCGCGGGCGATGCCCAGCGCCTGGGCGGCGATGCCGATGCGGCCGCCTTCGAGATTGGACAAGGCGATGGCCAGGCCCTTGCCGCGTTCGCCGAGCAAATTGGCCTCGGGGATGCTGCAGTTGTTCAGGGTGACGGCGCAGGTATCGGAAGCACGGATGCCCATCTTGTGTTCGGTGCGGTCGACGATAAAACCGGCAGTGTCGGTCGGCACCAGGAACGCCGAGATGCCACGTTTGCCCAAGTCCGGATCGGTCACGGCAAACACGATCGCCAGCTTCGCTCGTTTGCCATTGCTGACGAATTGTTTGGCGCCGTTGATCACCCACTGGCCGTCGCGCAGTTCGGCGCGGGTGCGCAGGTTGTGCGCCTCGGAACCGGCCTGGGGCTCGGTCAGGCAAAAGCAGCCGATGACCTGGCCGCTGGCAAGGTCTGCCAGCCAGGTCTGTTTCTGCTCTTCGCTGCCGTAGTTCAGCACAGGCCCGCAGCCGACGGAGTTGTGGATGCTCATGAAGGCGCCGGTAGCACCGTCGCCGGCGGAAATCTCTTCCACCGCCAGGGCGTAGGCCACGTAGTCGACATAGGTGCCGCCCCATTCCTCGGGGACCACCATGCCCAGCAAGCCCAGTTCGCCCATCTTCGCCACCAGACCGTCATCGATCCAGCCGGCCTTTTCCCAAGCCTGGGCATGGGGCGCGATTTCGCCGCGGGCAAAATCCCGGGCCATGTCGCGGATCATGACTTGTTCTTCGCTCAATTCGATATCGTGCATGGCTCAGCTCTCGCTCCGGTCAAACTCGCTGAAGAAGCTCGCCACGTGTTCGGCGTCCAGCGCCTGAAGGGTGGGCGGGTTCCAGCGCGGTGTCTTGTCTTTGTCGATCAGCAAGGCGCGCACGCCTTCGATCAGGTCGCCGCGCTCGAACCACTGGCGGTCCAGGTGCAGCTCTAGGGCGAAACATTGTTCCAGCGGCAACTCGCGTCCGCGACGGAGCATTTCCAGGGTCACGGCCATGGCCAGCGGCGAGCGGGTTTCCAGCAGGTCGGCGGTGGTGACGGCCCACTCATGGCTGTCGGCGACCGTTACCTGGCGTAGTTGCTCCACAATACTCGGCACGTCGGGTTGAGCGAAGAAGTGGTCGATGGCCGGGCGCAAAGTCGCCAGTGGCGCATCAGGCAGTTGCTGCACGCCGAGTTTTGCCAGCAGGCTTTGCAGATCCTTGAGTGGTGTGTCGTGCCATTGGAGCTGGTCGAGTTTTTCGTCCAGCGTGCCCAGCTTGTCGCTTTCGAGGTACCAGTCGGCCAGGCCGCAATACAGCGCATCGGCGGCGCGAATCTGTACGCCGCTGACGCCGAGGTAAATCCCCAGTTCACCGGGGATGCGCGGCAGGAAGTAACTGCCGCCGACGTCCGGGAAATAGCCGATACCGACTTCCGGCATGGCCAGGCGGCTTTTCTCGGTGACCACCCGCAGGTCCGCGCCTTGCACCAGGCCCATGCCGCCGCCGAGGACAAAACCGTCCATCAGGGCCAGCACCGGTTTGCGGTAGTGGTGGATCGCAAGGTCCAGGGCGTATTCCTCGACGAAGAAATCTTCGTGCAGGGTGTCGCCGCTTTTGAAGCTGTCATGCAGCGAGCGAATGTCGCCGCCGGCGCAGAAGGCTTTTTCGCCGGCACCGCGCAGGACCACGGCATGGACTTGCGGATCCTGGGACCAGGCGTCGAGCTGGCGGTGCAGGTTGCGCACCATGTCGAGGGTGAGGGCATTGAGGCCGGCGGGGCGGTTGAGGGTCAGATGACCGATGTGGTTGCGAACCTCGGCCAGCACTTCGTTCTGCATGGCATCCAGGGACAGCGCCCCCTTCGATGAAACCTGAGCAGTCATCACTAACTCCCTGCTTTTATTGTTCTTTATCGAGATGCTCGCGCGCGAGCGATGGCGGATCGTAACAGTGCAAATTTGCGTTCTACAACCCGGATAAGTGCAGGTTATCTGCGCATTTTTGCATGTTGATGTCCGATATTGTTACAGCGTAGACCAAGGCGAAATCAGGCAAACGCCGCGAGCAGATCCTCTTCGAAGGCGTTCTGCGCATCGCCGGCCACCTGTGCCCGGTGCCGGGCCAGATGAAACGCGACATCGAAACTCATGTCGTCTCGGCGCACGGCCCTGAGTAAACCCTTGTCTTCCCAACCACGGGCGAAGTGGTTGGGCAAGTAACCGACATGCTTGCCGGAAAGGATGAAGGCGAGGGTGCCTTCGACTTGTTCGGAGCGCGCCGAACACAACTTGCCCTGGAAAGGTTCGTCACTGCGCAGGAAACGGTAGGGGTGATCGACCCGGTCGCAGGCCTGCAGATCCTGATCGTTGGGGGCCGGGTTGGTGAACAGCGGATGGCCGGGGGCGCAATACAGATGCTGGGTTTCAATGAACAATTGGCGGTAGTCAAACGCGCTTTGCACTTGCGAGAAATAGCCGATGGCCAGGTCCAGTCGTTGTTGCAGCAGCAAGCGCTCCATTTCACCGGGCATGGCGCTGATCAGTTCGATGCGCACTGACTCGTCCCGCTCACGGAAGCGCCGGATCGCCTCGGCTACCCGTTGCAGCACCGATTGATCCAGGGCTTCGGACAGACCCAGGCGCACTTCGCCGATCAGGCGCCCGGCCACGCCGTTGGATTGATGACGGAAGGCTTCGATGGACTGGAACAATCCACGGGTGGCGCTGAGCAGTTGTTCGCCCTTGGGCGTGACCCTGAACCCTCCCTTGCCGCGACTGCACAAGCGATAGCCGAGACGGGTTTCCAGCTTGGCCATTTGCTGGCTGATGCTCGACTGGCTCAACCCCAAATCGCCCTGGGCGGCACTGAAGCCGCCGCACTCCACCACGCTGACAAACAGACGCAACAATTGCAGATCCAGATCATGCAGTTGGCCGAGCATCAAACATTACTCCGTCATAAAGTCAGGTTAATTAACTTGATATTTCACCAATGTATCCGACGACGCATCCTGCAACCACTTCCTCCGGTCAGGTGTTCGTCATGGCTCCCATGTTCAAGCTGTGTTTACCCGCGCTGTTTCTTGCCATGGCCGCATCGGCCCAGGCCGAAGACAAGGTGGTCAATCTGTACAGTTGGGCCGATTACGTCGCCCCCGAAACCTTGCAACGGTTCGAGCAGGAAACCGGCATTCATGTGCGCTATGACACCTTTGATTCTTCAGAAGTACTGGAGACCAAGTTGCTCACGGGCGGCAGCGGTTATGACGTGGTGGTGCCATCCTCCAGCGTGCTGGCCCGGGGGCTTGCGGCCGGTGCGTTGAAACCGATTCCCCACGAAGGACTCAAGGGGTACGCCAACCTCGATCCGGACTTGCTGGAAAAACTCGCCGCCGTCGATCCGGGCAACCGTTACGGCGTGCCTTACACCTGGGGCACCCTGGGTTTGGGCATGAACGTCGAGGCGCTCAAGCAGCGCTTGCCGGGGGTGCCGCTCAACAGTCTGGATATGCTGTTCAAGCCCGAGTACGCGAGCAAGTTGAAGGACTGCGGCATCGCCATTCTCGACTCGCCTCAGGAAGTGATCGGGCTGGCGCTGCATTACCTGGGTAAAGATCCCTACAGCACCGACAAGAACGATCTGTCAGCCGCCGAGGCGTTGCTGCATCAGCTACAGCCGAATGTGCTGTACGTCGCCACCGGGCGGCAGATCAGCGATCTGGCCAACGGCAGCGTGTGCCTGGCGCTGACCTACAACGGCGACGCGAGCATGGCCGCCGATCAGGCACGCAAGGCCAACAAACCCTATGAAATCGCCTACCGCATTCCCAAGGAAGGCACCCTCGTATGGCAGGACAACCTGGCGATCCCCAAGGACGCGCCGCACCCCGAAGCCGCCCGCGCCTTTATCGAGTTCATGTTGCGCCCCGAGTCCGTGGCGGCACTGACCAACACTTTGTTCTTCGCCACCGCCAACCAGGCCGCCACGCCGCTGGTGGATGAAGCGGTGCGCACAGATCCGGACATCTACCCTCTGGCTGACGTGCGCGAGCGGCTGTACGCCGACCGCAGCATGGACCTCAAGGACATGCGCCAGCGCACCCGCCTGTGGACCACTTTCCGTAGCCGCCAATAAGAAAAGAGAAGGAGCCTTCAATGGACGTCCCGATGCAGAACGATCAAGCCATCACCCGTGACAGCCTGTACGGCACGGCCGCCGAAAGCACCTACGCCGGCATTACCAGTTTCATGCGTCGCCGTTACAGCCGTGACCTGCGAGGCGTTGATGTGGCCGTCAGTGGCGTACCGTTCGACACCGCCACCAGCAACCGCCCCGGCGCCCGCTTCGGACCACGGGGCATTCGCGCCGCCTCTGCCGGGATCGCCTGGGAACGGCACTGGCCGTGGGCCTTCGATCCGTTCGATCACCTGGCGGTCATCGACTACGGCGATTGCGACTTCGATTACGGCTCGCCGCAGTCGACGCCGGAATGCATCGAGGCCCACGCCGAGCACATCCTTGGCGCCGGCACGGCGATGCTGACCTTTGGCGGCGACCATTTCATCACCTATCCACTGCTCAAGGCCCATGCCCGCAAGCACGGGGCGTTGTCGCTGATTCACTTCGACGCCCATAGCGACACCTGGCCGGACGAAGAGGGCAAGCGCATCGACCACGGCACCATGTTCTGGCACGCGGCCAGGGAAGGGCTGGTGGATCCGTCGCGCTCGGTGCAAATCGGCTTGCGCACCACCAATGACGATCATCAGGGCTTTCAGGTGCTGGACGCACGGCAAGTGCATCGCCGTGGCTGCGAAGCGATTGTCGAGGCGATTCGCGCGCGGGTCGGCGATAACCCGGTGTACCTGACCTTCGACATCGACTGCCTCGATCCGGCATTCGCTCCTGGCACCGGAACACCGGTGTGCGGCGGCTTGAGCACGGTGCAGGCGCTGGAGATCCTCGGCGGGCTGCGCGGAATCAATCTGGTGGGCATGGACGTGGTGGAAGTGGCTCCGGCCTATGACAGCGCGGAGATCACGTCACTGGCGGCGGCGACATTGGCGATGGAGATGCTGTGTCTGTATGCGGCCAGACATAAGGTCGATAAGTAGTACACGGTCGAAATGTGGGAGCGGGCTTGCTCGCGAAAGCGGTGTGTCATTCAACAACTATGTCGACTGACACGACGCCTTCGCGAGCAAGTCGGATCGCCGCACCGCCGCTCCCACACTTTTGATAGGTGTCAGGCCACTGGAATGGTTGGCAGGTCGAGGATCTGGCCACCGCTGAACCGTGCGAAGGACCCGCTGATGGATTCGTGCGGCACGCCTTTGGCCACGTCACTGACGCCGTCCAGTCGTGCCAGTTGTTCGGTGCTCAATTGCACATTCAGCGCGCTCAACGTGGCGTCCAGTTGCTCCCGGGTCCGGGAACCGAGGATCGGAATCAGCGCTGTGGTCGAGCGTCTGGCCTTTTCCCGCAGCCAGGCGATGGCCACGTGGGTCGGGCTGGCGTCCAGTTCTGCGGCGACATCGATCAAAGTGTCGAGCAGGACGGTTTCCCGGGCGCTTTTTTCGGCGTGAATCAGCATACCGAGCTTGTTCGCGCGATTGTCACCCTCACTGTTGCGATACTTGCCGGTGAGAAAGCCGCCACCCAGCGGCGACCACAAGGTTGCGGCCAGGCCCAGGGCTTCGGCCATCGGAAGTTGTTCACGCTCAGCGGTGCGTTCGGCGAGGCTGTACTCGACCTGGATCGCGGCAATCGGTGCAAAACCACGTACCTCGGCCAGCAGGTCGGCACGGGCGATGCGCCACGCGGGGAAGTTCGACAGCCCGGCGTAATGAATCTTGCCGGCACTGACCAGATCGTCGAAGCCGCGCAGGATCTCTTCCATAGGCGTGACGCCGTCGCTCATATGGGCCCAGAACAGGTCGATATGCTCGGTCTTCAGCCGTTTAAGGCTCTCTTCGACGGCGCGCACCATGTTCTTGCGGCTGTTGCCAGTGTGGGAAATGCCGGCCGCCGGTGTAGTCCCGAGGGTGTATTTGGTGGCGATGACCAGGCGATCCCGTTCAGCGGCGATGAATTCGCTGAGCATGGCTTCGGACTGCCCGCCCTGATAACCATTGGCGGTATCGATGAAGTTGCCGCCGGCTTCCAGGTAGCCATCAAACATGCGCCTGGCTTCGTCACGCTCGGCGCCATGGCCCCAGCCGGTACCGAAATTGCCGGCGCCCAGCGCCAGTTCGGAAACACGCAAGCCGGTTTTACGACCGAAAACTTTGTAATGCATGGGATGGCTCCAGAGGGACGGCGACAAGATTTAATAGATTTCAATAAACATCTATTAAATATGATGGTAATAATCTAATGCGTCAAGGCGCTTTCCCTTCCTGCATTAATTCGCCGATCACTGGTCGCGTTATCGATATGCAATGGCATACTGCCGCCCATGACTATCGATTCCCCCTTGAGCGCCTGGCAGCATGCCATCGAACAAAAGGGCTTCGTCCAGGACGAGGCTCAGGAGCATGCCGTGTGGGCTCTGCAAAAGTGCCACGAGGCGCTGCACGAAGGCCGCGCGCCCATTTCCGGCGTGTACCTGTGGGGGCCGGTGGGGCGGGGCAAGACCTGGTTGATGGACCAGTTCTACCAAAGCCTGCGGGTACCGGCGCGGCGCCAGCACTTTCACCACTTCATGGGCTGGGTGCACCAGCGCTCGTTTCAACTGACCGGCACCGCCGATCCGCTCAAGGCGCTGGCCCGTGAACTGGCCGAAGAAGTGCGGGTGCTGTGTTTCGATGAGCTGTTCGTCAATGACATCGGCGACGCGATCATTCTCGGGCGCCTGTTCCAGGTGATGTTCGAACAGGGCGTGGTGGTGGTCTGTACGTCCAATCTGCCGCCGGACCAGTTGTACGCCGACGGCTTCAATCGCGACCGTTTCATGCCTGCCATCGCGGCGATCAAGCAGCATATGCAGGTGATTGCGGTGGATGGCGGGGAAGACCATCGCCTGCATCCGGGGGCGGGCTTGCAACGCTACTGGGTGGCCGAGCCCGGCAGGCCCGGCGCGCTGGATGAAGTGTTCCAGGTGCTGAGCGTCGGCCAGTCAGTATCGTGCGACCCGATCCAGGTCGGCTACCGCTCCCTCGGGGTGGTCAAGGCCAGTCCGACGGTGCTCTGGACCCGTTACGCCGCGCTGTGCGAGCAACCCTTCGCGGCCATGGATTTCATCGCCCTGTGCGATACCTACGGCGCTATTCTGTTGAGTGACGTGCCCAACCTCAGCGCACAGAAACGCGCCGGGCGCATTGCCCGCGGCACCGAGGACGGTGTCGAGCGGGTGGACGCGGGGGATCGCGAGTTGCCGCAGTTGTCGGTGCATGACGACGGTGTGCGACGGTTCATTGCCCTGGTGGACGAGTGCTACGACCGCAAGGTGCCGCTGTACCTTGAAGCGCAAGTGCCCATGGCGTCGCTTTACACCGAGGGTTATCTGGAATTCCCGTTCCGCCGCACCCTCAGTCGATTGCAGGAAATGCAACTGCAGCGGTTTGCCGAAGTTTGATCGGGAGCAGCGAAGATGAATCAGCCCCTGTCGCACCATTTGCTGACCATGGCTTATCAAAACGCCTGGGCCAATCACCGACTGGCCAAGGCCTGGCGTCAGTTGAGCCCGCAGGAACTGAGCGCACCCCGGGTCAGTTTCTTCCCGACGATCCGCGCCACCCTCAACCACATCCTCACCTGTGACTGGTTCTATGTGGACGCTCTGGAGCGCGAACTGCGTGGCGACGACCCGCATCCCGATTGCCGGGTGTTTTTCAAGGAAGACGAGCCCTGTCTCGTAGCGACGGATCTCATTGGCGAACAGGCCCGCGTCGACCGCCGGCTGATCGCCTACTGTGAGCAGATGCGCGATGCCGACCTCGGCAAAATCGTGACCATCGCCCGGGACACCCCGCAATACGACAGTCGCTTGCGCCTGCTGTCCCATTTGTTTGAACACCAGATCCATCACCGCGGCCAGGTTCACGCCATGCTCAGCGGTACGTCGGTCAAGCCACCGCAACTCGACGAGTTTTTCTGCGCCGGTGAGTCGCACTTGCGCGCCGAGGACTTTGCCGAGCTGGGATGGACCGAAGCCTTGATCTGGGGCGCTTGAGCGCCAAAAGATTTCCTCGGTTGCGATTGTCGTCGGCACGGTGCTCGCGCTATGGTCAGCGCGCACTTCAGCGTGAAATACATGCTGGGGGCTACTTCATGTGTGATCGAGGATGGAAATGGACTCCGCAGAAATTCTTGTGCTTCAGGCCAGTTACACCAATCCGGTGCATGCCGAGGCTATTTGTCTGGTGTTGAACCACTACGCCGAGGACCCGATGGGGGGCGGCCAGCCGTTGCCGGCCAATGTATTGGAGCAACTCCCGGCAGAGCTTGCCCGGCGTCCCCACGCCTTCAGTGTGCTGGCCTTTGTCGGTGGCGAGCCGGCCGGGCTGGTCAATTGCTTCGAAGGGTTCTCGACCTTCGCCTGCCGGCCGCTGGTCAATGTGCACGATGTGTCGGTGGTGAAAAAATTTCGCGGCCTGGGCTTGAGCCAGAAGATGCTGCAAAAGGTCGAGGACATCGCCCGTCAGCGTGGCTGCTGCAAGCTCACGCTGGAAGTGCTCGAAGGCAATGCCGTGGCCCAGGGTTCCTATGAAAAAGCCGGTTTCGCCGCCGGCATGTTCGACCCGGCTCACGGGCGGATGCTGTTCTGGACCAAGAGCCTCTGATTCAACAGGCAAAAAAAGGGCGTCCATCAGGACGCCCGACAGTCTTGTGCGACCCTGGCGTCGCAGTCAAAAGACCATGGATCATTTCGGTCTGTAGGTTTCAGTCATTTGTGCGGTTTGATCGTCCGGAACCCGCAGCTCAGTGCTTTGGATAGGGTGGCCCAGGGCTTCTTGCTGGGCCAGTCGCAGGCTTTCGTAGTAATAGCGCATGCGTTCGGCTCCGCCTTCGGCAAAAGCGCTGGTTGAGCCCAAGGCCATCAGGCCGGCGAGAATCATTGCGGTGCGTTTCATGGTTTGCCTCCCACTACAGATGTCGGATGCCTTTCGTCCATGAATCAATGAAGCAGTGTCGAAATGGCATTATCCGCCGATTCGGTTAAATGGGAATGAACTTCACCAACGACCTGCATGGCTGCAACGGGGACATGAAAAAGGGGCCGGAACCGGCCCCTGAAAGGATTACTGCTGGACGACCGTCGGTGGCGTCCTGGGCTTCATCAGACTGAAGTCGATCAACGCCCGTTGCTCACGCTCATAGGGATTGCCGATCATCAATGGCCGAGCCTTGAAGCTGTCGCTGACCACGCTCTTGCTGCGATCGAGTTCGTCGAAACTCAGGCCGGCCAGGTCGGCCCAGGTGTGGATCAGGTGTGAGCTGCTGTAAGGACGCGACAGATCACCGACGAGGTTCCAGTCATGGGTTGCGCGCCATTTCGGCGAAGCCCAGGCCATGAACGGAATGGTGTACATCGGTGCTGTCGGCTTGTTCTCGTTGCGCCCCAGGGTGCTGTGGCCCACGGAATCGAACACGTCTTCGCCATGGTCGGACAGGTACAGCAGGAAGCCGTTCGGCTCGGTCCTGGCGTAGTCCTTGATCAGGCTGGACACCACGAAATCGTTGTACAGAACGGCATTGTCATAGCTGTTGTACGTCGGCAACTGGTCATCGCGAATACCGGCAGGCACGCCGACACGGTCCTGGAACTTGTCGAAGGTCGACGGGTAGCGGTACTGGTAGCTCATGTGCGTGCCGAGCAAATGCACGACGATGAGTTTGCGCGGTGCCCCGTCGGCCAGGGCCTTGTTGAACGGCTCGATCACGTCGCCATCGTACTGGGCGGCGTTCTGGTTGCGGTTGTTGTTCAGGTACACCTGCTCGTCGGCCTGCTGGGAGAAGGTCGTGAGCATGGTGTTGCGCTTGGTCATGGTCTGCTGGTTGGTGATCCAGAAGGTCTTGTAGCCCGCTTGTTTCATCATGCTGACCAGCGATGGCGTCGACAGGTACAGGTCCGGGTTTTCTTCGTCGGCGAAGGTCAGGACTTGTTGCAGCGCCTCAATGGTGTAGGGGCGCGGGGTGATGACGTTGTCGAAAACGTCCAGTTGATCCTTGAGCTTGTCCAGTTCCGGCGTGGTTGCCCGGGGATAGCCGTACAGGCTCATGCGCTGACGGTTCGTGGACTCGCCGATCACCAGCACCAGGGTCGCAGGCGCGTTGGCCATGGCGTCCTTGAGATTGTGCAGCGGTGGAATCTTGCTGGCGCTTTCCAGCATGTCCTGCATTCCGGCCAGGGTGTCGAGGTAACGGTGATAGGCCACGGCCATCTGCCATGGCACCGCTGGTTCAATGCGGGTTTCGAATTTCTCGAAGCCGGCGGCGAAACTGCCGGTGCGCTGGGTCTGCTTGATCAGCGGATAGGCGACCACGGCGAACAGAAGGGCTGTTGTCGCGACCAGCGCCTTGCCACGGGACAGGTACACCGGGCGCAGGCGTGTCCACAGGAACCAGGAAAAAGCGGTATGAGCCAGGAACGCCGGGACCATCCACCAGGCAAAGTACTGGGTCATGTACTCGCCGGCTTCAGCCACGTTCGATTCGAACATGATGAAGATGACGCTCTGGGAGAATTCCTGCTGATAAATGAAGAAGTACCCCAGGCTCGCCATGGAGCACGCCCACAGCACGACGCCGATCACGGCAGCCATGGCGCGGGTTTGCCGGGGGAACAGCAACGTCGGCGCCAGCCAGATGGCGCTCATGACGAAGGCCTGGCGGAATCCGGTAAAGCCGGACGTGCCAGTCAACTGGATCAGTAGTTGGGTAATGCCGGAAAAGTACCAGAAGAATACAAACAGCCAGACAAAACCGGCCCAATCGAAACCTGCCGCAGTCGTTTTGCTGCGTTTACACAAAGACATTCAGCGCTCCAGCCGAGAATTCACTACCACCGCCGGGACTTGGATACCGCGGACGACGAACGATGGCCGCGCGGAATCAGGCGGCCTAAACGTGTAATTGTCGTGTAACAATTGTGAAAATTTTGTGAGTTGCCAAGGGTGGCAGGGCGTGAGCCGGTGCGGAAGCAGTGCAGGCTGCTCCCGCTTCAAAGGAGGGAATCAGGCGAGTGGGGCGCGTTGCACCACAGCCAGGGGCTGCACTTGACTGACTTGCAGCAACAGCCGCAGTTGCGCCAGTTCCTGTTTCAATTGATCGCGTTCGTCTTTCAACTGGCGCAATTCATCGCGACGGATAGTGACGTAAAGAGTTTGTGCTGGCAGTGCGGTATGTACTGTGCCCATTGCTCACCTCGCAAATGGCGTGTCTCAACTGTAGGTGCGCCTCGAAATCCGGGGCTGACCTACTATCGGCGCCAATTTTGATTTCTTTTGCCCCCAAAGGGAACTTTTTTATTTTTCATGGTCGTTGTGTCTTCGGTTTGATTCCCGACGTTATCCATCAGGATCGGGCACAATGCCCGGAAACTTCATGCCAACGCTCTGGACTAACCTCATGAGTCGCGTTGGGCTATAACCTTTGACACACTTTAATTTGTAGTAGGGAGCATCAGCACATGCAACTCGGGATTATTGGACTGGGCCGCATGGGCGGCAATATTGCGCGACGCCTGATGCTCAACGGGCACACCACCGTTGTTTACGATCGCAATACCGCCTTTGTCGAAGCCTTGGCCACAGAGGGCTCCACTGGCGTCACTGATCTGTCGGCGCTGGTCGCTGGCCTGGCCAGGCCGCGTGCGGTCTGGGTCATGCTGCCGGCCGGCGCGCCGACCGAAGAAACCATCGACACCCTGAGCACCTTGCTCGAAGCCGGCGACACCATCATCGACGGCGGCAACACCTTCTATAAGGACGATATCCGCCGGGCCAAGACCCTGTCGGAAAAAGGCCTGCACTACATCGACGTCGGAACATCCGGCGGCGTCTGGGGCCTGGAGCGCGGTTACTGCATGATGATCGGCGGCGACGCCGAGACCGTTAAGCGCCTCGATCCGCTGTTCGCAACCCTGGCCCCGGGCATGGGCGACATCCCGCGCACCAAGGACCGCAAGTCCGACGACGATCGTGCCGAGCGTGGCTACATTCATGCAGGTCCGGCTGGCGCCGGGCATTTCGTGAAGATGATCCACAACGGCATCGAATACGGAATGATGCAGGCGTTTGCAGAAGGCTTCGACATCCTCAAGACCAAAAACAGCGAGAGCTTGGCGCAAGACCAGCGTTTCGACCTGAACGTCGCCGATATCGCCGAAGTGTGGCGCCGTGGCAGCGTGGTGTCCTCGTGGTTGCTGGACCTGACGGCCGACGCCTTGGCCAGCGATCCGAAACTCGACGGTTTCTCAGGGTCCGTGGCCGACAGCGGTGAAGGACAATGGACCATCGAAGCCGCCATGGAGCAAGCGGTGCCGGTGCCGGTGCTGTCGAACTCGCTGTTCTCCCGCTACCGTTCCCGCGGGCAAGGCTCATTTGGCGACAAGATTCTCTCGGCCCAGCGCTTCGGCTTCGGCGGCCATGTGGAGACCTCGAAAAAATGACCCACACGATCCGCAGAAAATCCAAGGCTGAACCCGCACCGCCGACCACTTTGTTCCTGTTCGGCGCCCACGGCGATCTGGTCAAGCGCCTGCTGATGCCGGCGCTGTACAACCTCAGCCGTGACGGTTTACTCGGCAATGGACTGCGGATCATCGGCGTTGACCACAACGCCATCAGCGATGAAGGCTTCGCGAAAAAGCTCGAAGACTTCATTCGCAACGAGGTGGCCACCAGGACCGGCAAGGGCGATCAAGCCCTTGACCCGGCACTGTGGACCAAGCTCGCCAAAGGCATCAGCTACGTCCAGGGCGATTTCCTGGACGACAGCACTTATCAAGCGCTGGCGGCGAAAATCGCCGACAGCGGTACCGGCAATGCGGTGTTCTACCTGGCCACCGCGCCACGTTTCTTCAGCGAAGTGGTGCGCCGCCTCGGCTCGGCCGGCTTGCTGGAGGAAACCCCCGAGGCCTTCAGAAGGGTGGTGATCGAAAAACCCTTCGGCTCCGACCTGCAAACGGCCGAAGCCTTGAACGCTTGCCTGCTCAAAGTGATGACGGAAAAGCAGATCTATCGCATCGACCATTACCTGGGCAAGGAGACCGTACAGAACATCCTGGTCAGCCGGTTCTCCAACAGCCTGTTCGAAGCGTTCTGGAACAATCACTACATCGACCACGTGCAGATCACCGCCGCCGAAACCGTTGGCGTGGAAACCCGTGGCAGTTTCTATGAGCACACCGGTGCGTTGCGGGACATGGTGCCCAATCACCTGTTCCAGTTGCTGGCGATGGTGGCGATGGAGCCACCCGCGGCGTTTGGCGCCGATGCGGTGCGCGGCGAGAAAGCCAAGGTCGTTGGCGCGATCAGGCCCTGGACGGTGGAGGAGGCCCGCGTCAACTCGGTGCGCGGCCAATACGCCGCCGGTGAGATCGACGGCAAGGCACTGCCGGGCTATCGCGAGGAAAACAACGTCGCCCCCGACAGCAATACCGAAACCTATGTGGCCCTCAAGGTCATGATCGATAACTGGCGCTGGGTCGGCGTGCCGTTTTACCTGCGGACCGGCAAGCGCATGAGCGTGCGTGACACCGAGATCGTGATTTGCTTCAAGCCGGCGCCCTATGCGCAGTTCCGTGATACCGAGGTCGATGAGTTGCAGCCGACCTACCTGCGCATTCAGATCCAGCCGAACGAAGGCATGTGGTTCGACCTGCTGGCCAAGCGCCCGGGTCAGGCCCTGAAAATGGACAACATCGAGCTGGGGTTCGCCTACAAGGACTTCTTCGAGATGCAGCCGTCCACCGGCTACGAAACCCTGATCTACGATTGCCTGACGGGCGACCAGACGCTGTTCCAGCGCGCCGACAACATCGAGAATGGCTGGCGCGCCGTGCAGCCGTTCCTGGATGCCTGGCAACAGGATTCCAGCGTGCAGCGCTATGCCGCCGGAGAAAACGGCCCCAAGGCCGGCGAAGAACTGCTCACCCGTGACGGTCGCGTCTGGCACCGCCTCGGATAATGTGGGAGCGAGCTTGCTCGCGATAGCGGTCTGTCAGGCACTTGGATGTGAATGTGCCGCCGCCATCGCGAGCAAGCTCGCTCCCACAGGGTTGGGGAGTTACAGCCAGTAGCTCACCGCATACCACCCGAGCAAGCCCATCACCACGGTGTACGGCAACGCCATCCAGACCATTCGCCCATAAGACAGGCGCACCAGCGGTGCAATCGCCGACGTCAGCAGGAACAGGAACGCCGCCTGCCCGTTGGGCGTCGCCACGCTTGGCAGGTTGGTGCCGGTATTGATCGCAATGGCCAGGGTTTCGAAATGCTCACGGGTCATCTCACCCGCCATGAAAGCGCGTTTGACTTCGGTGATGTAAATGGTCGCCACGAACACGTTGTCGCTGATGGCGGACAACAGGCCATTGGCAATGAACAGCATGCCCGGTTGCTGGTCCGCCGGCAGCGTCAGCACCCAGTGGATCAGCGGGGCGAACAGTTGTTGGTCGTGGATAACCGCGACCACGGCGAAAAACACCACCAGCAATGAGGTGAACGGCATGGCGTCCTTGAACGCGGTGCCCAGGCGGTGTTCGTCGGTGATGCCGGTAAAGGCGGTGATCAGCACGATGACCATCAGACCGATCAAACCCACTTCGGCGATGTGGAACGCCAGCCCGGCAATCAGAATCAATGCGGCAAAGCCTTGTACCAGCAGCGCTGCACTTTGACGCGTGGTGCGCTCGGCATTGTCTTCGGCGGCGTAGTTGGCCAGCACCGCACGGACGTTATCCGGCAGCAGCGTGCCGTAGCCGAACCAGCGCAGCTTTTCCAGCAGGACGCAGGTTACCAGCCCGGCAACCAGGACCGGCAGGGATACCGGTGCAACCCGGGTAAAGAACTCGGAAAAGTGCCAGCCCATTTCATGGCCGATCAGCAGGTTCTGCGGTTCACCGACCAGCGTACAGACACCGCCCAGTGCGGTGCCCACGGCACCGTGCATCAGCAGGCTGCGCAGAAAGGCGCGGAACTGTTCCAGATCGCCCTGATGCAGGGTGGGCAGATGTTTGTCGTCGCTGTACTCGCTGTCCTGACGCGGATCGTTGCCCGAGGCGACGCGGTGATACACCGAGTAAAAGCCTACGGCGGCACTGATGATCACGGCGGTTACGGTCAAAGCGTCGAGGAACGCCGACAGAAAGGCCGACAGAAAGCAGAACATCAGGGCCAGCAGGGCCTTGGAGCGGACCCCGAGCAACAGGCGCGAGAACAGGTACAGCAACAGGTCCTTCATGAAATAGATACCGGCCACCATGAACATCAGCAGCAGGATCACCGGGAAGTTGTGCAGCAACTCGTCGTACAGCGCCTGGGGTGTGGTCATCTTCAGCAGCAGGGCTTCAATCAGCAGCAGGCCGCCGGGCATCAGCGGATAGCATTTGAGCGCCATGGCCAGGGTGAAAATGAACTCCAGCACCAGGAGCCAGCCGGCAGCCACCGGACCTGCGGTCCACAGCACCAGGGCATTGAGAATCAGAAAGCCGACGATGCAGGCCTTGTACCAACGGGGCGAGTGCCCGAGAAAGTTGTGCGCGAACGCCTGGGCCATTGAACCGGACATCGGCTGCTCCTTGTCTTGAGAAGCGCGCAACTTGCCGTAAGCACGCCAGAAGATCAAGCGCAGTAAAAAAGCCGGTGTTTAACCCCGAAAGCGAGCGATGACCGCCTTGTAGTTTCCGTGCAGCGAAAAGCCTCCCACGACAATGTTTCCATCGGATTGCGCGGCGACACAGGTGGCGGTATCCAGGCTGGGGCCGAGGCGGGTACGGGTATAGCCGCTGCCTTTGCCAAAACGGCGATCGGGAAGGCCATTGGGCAGGCACCGCCCGAGAATGAAGTCTGCTTCGACGCCGCCGATGGTGGCGCCCGCCGTCAGTACACTGCCATCGGGCTGTAACTGCGCGGCGGTCCACTGGCATCCGTTGTAACCGATTTCCCGCCGCTGGGGGTGTCCTCCGTTGCAATGGCTGTCGGCTCGACCGTTGCTGTGCAATTTGAATGTCAGGCAGTGCATCGGCTCGCGACTGCTGCCAAAGCACAGGATTTCGCCTTCGTTTTGCTGGACCACCCGGCTGACCCGGGCGCCATGCCCTTGCGCCTTGAAGGTCATGAATCCGTCCACGGCAAAACGGTCGTCGAGGCGCCCGTCCGGGTGATAGCGTGCCAACAAGCCTTCCTCGGGAAAGTTGATCGATCCACCGACCAGGATTCGGCCATCACGTTGTACCGTCAGACTGCTGAGCCAGGTATTCATCAAAAGGTGCCTGACCATCACGAAGCCGCGGCCATTGAACGAGCAGTCCAGCGAGCCTTCGACATCCAGTCGTATCAACATGCCGACGTGATCGGCCAGTTCGAAGTGATGGTTGGCCAGGATCAGGATTCGGCCGTCTTGCTGTACGGCCACATCGCAGACTTCCGCGCCGGGCACACCGGGAGGCAGCCAGACATCGCGCATGCCCAGGGACAGGTCGCCAGGCAATCGCACAACACGGCGGCCATTATCGCCAAAGCCTTGCACCAGGCCGCCATCCTGATCCAGCAACGCCAGGGCCGGGAGCGTGCGGTACGCGTTTTCGTATTGCAGGCCGGCCAACAGGATATTGCCGTCGGGCAGGATCAGGACCTTGGTGGCCATGGCTTCGAACCCCGGTTCGAATTGCCCGATGACACTGCCTTGTTTGCCGAACGTCAGGTCTGCGCAGCCATCGGTCAGCAAGCGCGCCAGGCCAAAGCGGCTGCCATCGGCCATGCCGACTTTCGCGGCTATCAGCAAGCGACCTTGCGCATCGATCGCAACGTCATTGGCCAGGCTGAAAAGGCTGTCGGCGAAATAGACCTGGGTTTTGCCGTTGGCGGCAAACGACGAGTCAAGGGCCCCGGCGTTATGCCGGGTGGCGGGGTAGGCAAAAGCGGACTGGATAGACATGCACCGCGTCTCCTTGCGAGTCGTCATGCTCCAGAAGTTTGGGTGGCGACTTGATAAGAAGAATATTCAATCCCTGAATGGCGGGATGCACAACGGTAAGAACTAACAGACGGAGGGTCGTTGTGTGCCACAACAGTGTCTTTTCGAACCAATGGCGAGCCTGCAAAGTATCAGGCGCATGCAAAGTTTGAATTAAACAGTGTCAAATAGTGCCCGCGGCCAGAATAACCTGCGAACTAAAGACTGGAGAAGGGCGCGGATTACCCCGGAGTAATCCGCAAAACGATTAGTGCGGCATCGACCACGACTGCAGCGTGTAACCTTCCTCGCTCAATTCGGCGCGAGCCTGTTCCAGCAGCAGTTCGAGTTGCGCGGGATCGGAATAGGCGCTGCTTGGAATCTGCTTGCGGCCAATGCTGGTGCTGGTGCGGTCGATAACGGTCAGGCTGAGCTCACCATTACCGTCTTGTGGAGCCCAGGCCACGCACTTGAATGGTTTAAATGCGCGGTCGGCAATCAGAAGTGCTTCGTTGATACGCAACGGGGCGTTCATAGGGTCTTCTCTCTGTATGCCCAATCAAGTGATGTGCCGAGGGTTGGGCTTACCGTTCGGCGGGTTACTTGTACTGATGCCCGCAACCGGGGTTCGGGTCACACACAATCAAAAGAAATTTCCACTTTATTTCACAGACTCAAAAATGAGCCTGACATTGAAAGCTGAATGAAAGGAAAGAGTCGTTAGGTGACTAACATATTCGAAACTTATAACTGCTTTTCCAGCACCCCTATAGTCAAACAGTACAAGGCCCTGTCAAATTCTTGCTAATGTTACAGTCAGGTCTGCCAAATGACTGTTTTTAATAAATTTTCGTAAATTTGGCGCCAAGGAACAGTCATGAGCGATGTGCCTGCCTTACGACGTTTGTTAGTGGTGGACCCCTGTGACGATTGCCATCGCCTGCTCCCTGGATTGCGCGCCATCGGTTGGGACGTTGACAGCTGCACGCTGGAGAACGCCATTGACCGAGCCTGTGACGTGGGCTTGCTGCGCTTGCAGCCCTCGCACCTTGAGCACCCGGAGGCTGTCAAGGAATTGATTAGCCGCAGCGGTACCGAGTGGATTGCCGTACTCAATCAGGAAGTATTGCGGCTGCAAAATGTCGGTGACTTTGTCTGTGAATGGTTTTTTGACTTTCATACCTTGCCGTTCGACGTGCACCGGGTTCAGGTGACACTGGGCCGGGCGTTTGGCATGGCGCGGTTGCGCGGGCAGGGTACGGTCCATGTTGACCAGCCCGAGCACGAATTGCTGGGCGACAGCAAACCTGTCCGTGAACTGCGAAAGCTCTTGAGCAAACTGGCCCCGACCGAATCTCCAGTACTGATTCGCGGTGAAAGCGGCACTGGCAAGGAACTGGTCGCACGAACCCTGCATCGTCTGTCCCACCGTCACAGCAAACCCTTTATCGCGATCAATTGTGGGGCGATCCCTGAACACTTGATCCAGTCCGAGCTGTTTGGCCATGAGAAAGGCGCATTTACCGGCGCGCACCAACGCAAGATCGGACGGATAGAAGCCGCCAACGGTGGCACTTTGTTTCTCGATGAGATCGGTGACCTGCCACTGGAGTTGCAGGCCAATCTGTTGCGTTTCCTCCAGGAAAAACACATCGAGCGGGTCGGCGGCAGTCAGCCGATTGAGGTGGATGTTCGGGTTCTGGCGGCGACGAACGTTGACCTGGAAGCCGCCATCGAGAAGAAACGCTTTCGCGAAGACCTGTATTACCGTTTGAACGTACTGCAAGTGGCGACCGTTCCGCTGCGCGAGCGTCATGGCGACCTGGCGGTGCTGGCCAACCACTTCTCCCATTTCTACAGCCATGAAACCGGGCGTCGCCCACGCAGTTTCAGCGACGACGCGTTGATTGCCATGGGCAAACACGACTGGCCAGGCAATGTTCGCGAGTTGGCCAACCGCGTCCGTCGCGGGCTGGTGTTGGCCGAAGGGCGGCAGATCGAGGCCCGTGATCTGGGGTTGATCAGTCAGCATGCGATCGCCGCGCCGATGGGCACCCTCGAAGAATACAAATCCCGGGCCGAACGCCAGGCATTGTGCGATGTATTGAGTCGCCACAGCGATAACCTGAGTGTCGCCGCCAAAGTATTAGGTGTGTCGCGACCGACTTTCTACCGGTTGTTGCACAAGCACCAGATTCGCTGAATCCCGGCCGCAAACCCAAAGCCGTTGCCATTGCAGCGGTTTTTTTGTTCGGGTCAGAAGTAGTAAGGGAGTTTCAGGCTGAACTGGAAGTCCGGGGCGTCGTCCGTCATGCCGATGGACAGGTTGGGCACGATGGTCAGGTTGTCGGTGGCAGCAATGGTCATGCCGATGTTGAAGTAACCGGCGTTGGCATCGCTGGAGACCACCGATTGCCAATCCCCGCCATCTTCCTTGAGCTTGCTTTTGCGTTGCACCAGGTCAGAGACCGAGAACGACATGCTCATCTTTTCGTTCAAGGCGAACGCGATACCGGCGCCAATCTGGAAGCTGTCGCCAATTCGTACTTTGCCCGGTGTCTTGACCGCCGGGTTGGAGCTGATGTCGTCGAAAGACTCTTCCATGTTGTAGGTGTAGGACAGGCTGCCGAACAGCACTGCCGGATCGAACGTCTTGACCAGCGAGATCCCTGGCGTGATCGACCAGACGCCATTACCGGTAGGCAAGGATTCAGGCACGGCCAGGTTTGAGTTATCGGCCACCCGGACCAGCTTGATGCCGAACGGGTCTTTGCCGGTAGGTGCCTTGACGCGCAAGGTCACCACGGCATCCGGCGTGTTGGCCGATTCGTCGAGGAATTTGTAGGCGATACCGAAGTTGACGTCACCTATGGTCGGGTCTTCCTTGACGGTATCTTCGGTCGTGATGTTTGCGGCGCCGCTATTGCCGCCACCGGACTGATACGTGGACTCACGGTAGACCACCGGCACGTTAAGGTCGAACTGCCAGCGATTGTTGAAGTTGTAGCGGCCGGTGAGGTCAAGCGTCCAGGTGTCGGCCTTGATCCGGTCCAGGTTGATGGAGCCCAGGAAGATCGAGTCCAGGGCGAGAAACCCGTTGAGGATCAGTTGGCGGGTATCGTACCGGGAGTAGGTGATCCCGGTTTCGACGCTGAACTTGCCTCCGCCGAAGAACCCGCTGGCCTCGTCATACAGGTTTGAAACGCTTTGCGCCGGTTGCGAGTCACTGACCAGCGATTGTCCATAAGAACTGCCGCTGCCCCCGGCGGCGACCGCTGGATTGCCTTTGAGATCCGCTGGCGACTTGGCCAGGCGTTTGGGTGGGGGCGAAGCGGGCTGCTCTTCGACCTGGCGAACTCGCTGCTCGAGCACCGCCAGGGCCTTTTGCTGGACTTCGTATCGTTGTTTCAACTCCAGAAGCTCTTGTTTGAGCGCTACCAGTTCCGGGTCAGGTGCTGCCTGCAATATCGCTGCCGGGAGTAGAGCACTCAAGCATGCAACTGCACGCAGTGATACTGATCGGTACATGAAATAAACCGTCCATTTGTGCCCAATGGTCCAGACTCAGCGTAGTTCAATACCCCATGGTCCGTAATGCAGCGAGTTGGTTGAGGTTGCACTCCAGTACACCCGCACTCGGGCCATTATTGTTGAGCACCACGTTGAGTTGAGTCATGTTGTCCACAATATTGCTGCTGCCCAGCAACCGGGTGTTTTGCAGCAACCCGCCTTGGGCGACCTGTTGCAGGCTTGTGCCCTGGTTGTTGTTGGCGGTAATGGACATCTGAACACCGCCGCCGGTCGCGGATACGGCGACACTGCCTGCGGCATTGCTGCCGGTAATGGTTTGACCGGCTATCAGCGCCTGGCCCTGGCTCGGCACCAGTGCTGGGGCCGTACTGGCCTCCTTGACGTTGATGGCGATGTTGTTGTTTGCGCTGTTGCCATCGCCTGCGGCCCGTGTGACCTGGGTTATGCCCCGGGAAGTGCTCAGGGCTGCGCCCCCCGTCACGTGGCCGCTGCCCGACCTGGACGAACCGCCATGACCGGATTGCTTGATGGTTGAAACATAGAACTCGGGCTTGACCGTTGCGGCTTGAAGCTGCATCGAGGTGGAGGCTCCGATCAGGTCACCACTGGCATTGCGCCACGTACTGCTCATGACGACACCGAAGCTGATGACCCGCCCCGGCATCACATATCGGCCACGCAACCCGGCCAGTTCCTCGTCCTTGATTTCGATGGGTCTGAACTCATCAGCAAAACCTGAAGTGCTCGCTGCCAGACAGGCAGCGACCACCCAATACGAGGTTTTCATTTGCTGCTCCCGGAGCATCCTGCCCCCTATCATCTTGTTGGCGATTAAAAGAAGTCGCTCTGTATGAAACCAAAATCCATCAATTCAGCATCTTTGACCGGGTTGAAGTTATCCATCTTGTTCTTGGCTGTCAGCGGTTCCGGTGGACTGCGTAACGCGTTGGTTTTGTCGTAACCGGGACCGACGATAGCGAAAATAATGCCATTCCAGCCTTTGACGAAGTCATCATGGGCGTAGCGTTTGTGTCCGAGTACCGGGTCGCCGATATACACCCAGTTCCTGTCCGCCCGCTGCAACACCACGAAGTGCTTGTAGCCGCGAATTTCCATCAGTACCACTACCGGAATCGTCACGGCTTCGAGCCTTTGCGGCGGGATCCTGTAGCCCCGGGCGCGCATGCCGATGCGCTCTATGTAGCGCTTCATGTCCAGCATGGAAAAACCCTGGGTACGCACAAGGTCCTGGTCTGCGGTGACCAGCATGCCTTTGATGATGTGCTCCTCATCGACATCGAGCCAATAGGCCTGGCGCAGTATTGTTGCCAGCGCGGCGGCGCCGCAGCTGAAATCGGTTTTTTGTTCGACGATGTCGCTGAACTTTCGCTCGCGCAAACTCTGTACGTGCTTGTACACCAGCACACCACCCGGCAGGGCGGCGACCGGCATCTGTGCAGCCTGGGTCAGGCCAGACAGGCAGAGCAGGGCGAAAAGGACAGTCTTACGCATGATCGATACGCCTTGGGACTGTGGAAAAAAACCGTCGCCGGAGCTTGCGTTGCCATCGCGATTACTGACAAGACTTGCAGCCCGCGGCGATGGACAGCGAGTTGCTTTGCTGGTTGCCCACGCCAGACGATACGTTGGCTCCGCCGTTACCGGAGAAGTTGTTCATCGAGCCCGTTATCGAAGCATTGTTGGTGACAGGGGGTTTCCAGCCCTCTGGCGTCATCACTTGTTGAGTGGTTACGCCAGACAGACCCAGTACACCTACGGCTACGAAATCAGTCGTATGGGCGTTGTTGGTGACGTTCAGCCCGGACGTGCTTTGGTTGGCCGCCGCCGCAGCTACTGCTACACGACCGCCCGAAACGGCAATCGCCAGGTTGTTTTTCTGTTGGTTGAAGTCGCCGGTGGTCACGTTGATGCCGATGTTGCCGGAACCGCTGTTGCCTGCGTTATTGAGCGTTGTGTTGTTAGTGTTGGAGTTGTTCCTGGCGGTGTTGCCGGTGCTCTTCTGAGTCGCGCTGGAGACGGCGACCGCGGTGCCGAAGATGAAGCTTTCGTCAGCCGTGGCAAGGGCGGCGGCGTTGTCTTGCTGGTTGCCGTTACCGGCTGCAACGTTGGCGCCCATGTTGCCGTTGGAGTTGTTCAGGGAGTCATCGATTCGAGCGTCGTTCGTGGTGTCCCGATTCAATACGCTGCTGCCACTGTTTTTCTGCGAGTCCAGCACGGCGGCCCCGGCACCTGCTGTTATCTGCATGATTTGTTCCAGCGTCGGGCCTTTGGGCTGATGGTTGTTACCTTGTCCATTGCCCTGCTCGTGATCATCAAGACCGCCTGCTTGTGCTGCGAATGCCATCACAGCTGCCAGAGCGAAAGCCAGAGGTTTGAGAGCCGTTGTCGGGTTCATGGTGTTTCTCCGTGCTCATTTGTCTGTCAAGTGTTGGTACTTCCCTGATCGCACTGTATCGGGGGTCAGTCTGCGACCCGGATGCTCAGGGTGTTAGCCATTCGGTTCCCCACCCCGGCACTCTGGTTCACCTGGATCACTCCCCGGCTGCCGGTGAAGGCCTGGTCGCTTGTCACGACCTGGCGACTGCCGTTTGGGGCGCCAGTTGCTCCAGAGTTCGGTAGCAACGCCACGTTCTGTTGAGAAAGCGCACTATCGTCAATGGCTTGCGGTGCAGCGCTGATGCTGACGCGCATGGCGTTGGCCATCTGGTTGTTCGCCCCGACGCCCTGGTTGACGCCCAGCACACCGTTGCCATTACTGAAGGAGGAGCCGCCGACAGTGGCCGTCGCATCCATGGACGGATTGGCGGGCGTGGTGATGTTCTGCTGGACGCTGGTGGTCGCACCCGCCTGGGTACCAATGGCGATCGCGCGGACGTTGGCCTGCTGCTGTCGGTCGCCAGCCGCCTGGTTGACGTTGAAGTTGCCCCGGTATTGGGTACCGGAATCCTGAAGGGTGGCGTTGTTCACCGAACTGACGACCGAATCCGCCATTACGCTGGTGCAACCGAACAGGGCAAGTAGCAGCAGGGATCGACTCATCTCATTGGCCTCCCGCCATTCTGCCCAGTGAGCCGAGGCCGCTGCTCATGGCGCGGTTGATGGTTCCGGAAATCGCGCTGCCGCTGCCACCGCCGTGGCCGACGGACATGCCGGGCAAACCGTTGGGGTTGGTGACGACGTTGAGGCCTTGCATGCCACCCGGGCTTTGACCGTTGTTGTGGCGAAGGGCCGTTCCGGTGGTGACCCCGGCAATGTCGGCGTCGCTGAGTTCGCCGGTGACGCGGGTCGACGGGTTGGCATTGACGGTGTTCGGGTTCGGATCTCTGCCGCCGTTGCGACCGATAGGGGTTGAGTGAATGGTGCGATCAAGCACGATGACGCCGTTGCCTTCGGCTTGAACGGCGAAACTGAGAAACGTGCCTGCAGCGCTTGCGATCAGCAGCAGGCACGTCAAGACTCTTTTATCGAGTATCCCCACGACGCTCTTTCCTTCTCATGTGGGCTGGCTCTGGTCGGTTGTGAGAAGGAGAGAGCGAAAGCTGTGCCGTTTTTTGAATGTCGTGTTGATTCAACGGTTTATTGATGTTGGCCGGATACCCTTTGTCGAGGATGTTTCAACGCTGAGACAAAAAACTGCGCAGGCAGCACGCAAATGCAGATAAAGCGCTCTGGAACAAGGTTTTCAGCGATGCTGTATCAATGACTTAACACATCCGATGATCAAGCGGTGCAGGGCGCTGAAACAGGTCGTTTGAGGCTGGGAGGGTGTTTCAGGAGCGGACACTTTCCCCCGGGACAGGGGGGGGATGGTGGGGAAATTGCCCCAAACGCCCGTCAGGCGCCGAGCAATCGGGTCACGGCGTGCAGTGCCTGGATTCGGCGCTCGGCCCAATCTCCGTGCAGTACTTGAACCGGTTGTGCGTGGCGCTCGAGCCAGGCCAGGGTCTGGTCGAAAAATGCCTGGCGCTCACTCAATCGGGGCTGGCAACGCTGGCCGTCATCCGTCCATTCGACGTGTTCCGGCGACAGCAGCAAGTGCAAGTCGTAATGCCGGGCCAGTAGCGCTTGTTCGATCCAGGAGGGGCAGTCGCCAAACAGGGTTTGGCTCCAGAGAATATTGCTCAGCAGGTGCGTGTCGAGGATGAGCAAAGACGGTTGTTGCACCCGTGCTTCGTCCTCCCATGCCAATTGACCACGGGCGATGTCCGGAATGTCGGCCAAGGTGGTGTCCCGCGGATTCTGCTCGATGAACCAGCGCACATACTCGTCGACCAGAACCCCGCCGAAACGCTGTTGCAACTCGGCCGCCAGCCAGCTTTTACCGCTGGATTCCGGGCCTGTGAGTACCAGGACTTTCATGCGCGCAACGCCGGGTCGGCGCGCCATTCGCGCCAGCCCTGTACGGCGATCACGGTGAACAATCCGTACAGGGTGGCGGTCAGGTACAGGCCTTTATAGATGAACAGCCCGACGAAAATCACATCCAGGGCGATCCACAGCGGCCAGCACTGGAGACGTTTTTGCGCCATCCAGACCTGCGCCACCAGGCTGAACCCGGTCAGTGCCGCATCGAGCCAGGGTTGCGCGGCGTCGGTCCAGTGGGCCATGGCCGCCCCCAGCAACAGGCTGCCGAGTGCGCCAATGGCCAGGCTCAACGCTATGGAGGGGGTATCGAGCCGACTGACTTCGCGGCCATGGGTTGTTTCACCCACCCGTGTCCATTGCCACCAGCCGTAAAGCTGCAGGGCGGCATAGACGACTTGCAGCAACATGTCCGAGTAAAGTTTCACCTCAAAAAAGATCCAGCTATAGAGCAGTACCATGACCAGGCCGATGGGCCAGCACCAGGGGTTCTGTTTGACTGTCAGCCAGACGGCAATGACACCGAGGGCGGCGGCAAACAGTTCAAGCCCGGACATGGAGGCTCCTTGGGAAAATCGAAAAGGGGGCCGATTGTAACCGGATTGGCGTCGGGAATCCCGTGGCGCAGGGTGTGCTTCAATAGCGCGTGATAACGCGGCAGCGCCAATCGGACTTGTCTGATAGGATTTCGGCCCCGCACGGATAAGCCCGGATCAGGATTGTTTTTTTCACAGGATTTTGACGGTTCTGTGGTGATCCTTGATGCGCGGGGAATCAGCTACGCTGATCGCATTTCAAGCTTTGAAAAATACTGACGGGGCATGCCGGCGCGCATAGCCTTTTGGGGGATTGATGGATTTTTGGACTGCCTTTCAGGCATTGATTCTTGGGGTTGTAGAAGGGCTGACAGAATTCCTGCCCATTTCCAGTACCGGCCACCAGATCATCGTGGCCGACCTGCTCGGTTTCGGGGGCGAGCGGGCGATGGCGTTCAACATCATTATCCAGTTGGGTGCCATCCTGGCGGTGGTATGGGAATTTCGACGCAAGATTTTCGACGTGGTCATCGGCCTGCCGACCCAGCCGGGCGCTCGGCGGTTTACCGCGAACCTGTTGATCGCGTTCTTGCCGGCCGTGGTGTTGGGTGTGATCTTCGCCGACCTGATCCACGAATACCTGTTCAATCCGATCACCGTGGCATCGGCGCTGGTCGTGGGCGGGTTCATCATGTTGTGGGCCGAGCGCCGTCAGCACGAAGTCCACGCCGAAACGGTGGATGACATCACCTGGAAAGATGCCCTGAAAGTCGGCTTCGCCCAATGCCTGGCCATGATTCCGGGCACTTCCCGTTCGGGCTCGACGATCATTGGCGGGTTGCTGTTCGGCCTGTCGCGCAAGACCGCTACCGAGTTTTCATTTTTCCTGGCGATGCCGACCATGGTCGGCGCGGCTGTGTACTCGGGCTATAAATACCGTCACCTGTTTGTCCCCTCTGATTTCCCGGTGTTCGCGGTCGGCTTCGTTACGGCGTTCGTCTTCGCGATGATCGCGGTCCGCGGGCTGCTCAAGTTCATCGCCAACCACAGCTATGCGGCGTTTGCCTGGTATCGCATCGTGTTCGGCCTGATCATCCTGGCGACCTGGCAGTTCGGCTGGGTCGACTGGAGCGCGGTCAAGCCGTGAGTGACTCAAGCTCGCGCAATAACCCCGGGCGCCAGCCCGGGGGACAGATCCGCCATCCGCGGCTGAAGTGGCTGGTGTTCGCAATCCTGTGCACATTGCCGCTGTCGGGTTCGGTGTCGTCATGGCTGCACGGGGTGTCGTTGATTCCCTTGGCGGCCTACGGCATCGTCAGCGTCGTGACGTTTTTCCTGTACTGGAGCGACAAGCGCAAGGCCCGCGCCGAGCAATGGCGGACGCCGGAGAATGTCCTGCATGCGCTGGAACTCGCCGGAGGCTGGCCCGGCGCCTTGCTGGCCCAGCAAGCGTTTCGGCACAAGACTCGCAAGGTCTCGTACCAGTTGGTGTTCTGGATCATCGTGCTAATGCACCAGGTGTTCTGGATCGATCACCTGTTCCTCGGTGCACACCTGTTCGCCTTGATCTAATAAAAAACGCCCTAAAGCAACAGGGCGACTTGAGTGCGCTTAGGCAGTTTGCTCACCACCAACTGGTGGGAACGCTGCAGCAATCCCTGTAGTTCTTCGCTACCGAGCGGGTAGGGCGTTTCCATGATGATCCACTGAGCGCGCGCCAGATAAGGCGCCGGATGAATTCCCGGGCGGTCGCAATGACCCAGAAACAGATCCTTGTCGACCTTGAAGGCCAGGGAGTTACCCCGCAGGCCCTGCAAGGCGAACATCTTGTTCCCGGCAATCGAAAATACCCGTACGCCTCCCCATTTATAGTCTTCCCGCGCTCCGGGCAGGGTAAGGCAGAATTTCGCGACATCCTCTTCGCTCATCCGTCCGGCTTTCATAACAATCGTTCCCCACAGGCATTGAATGACTCGACCAGATGGTCAATCCAGGCGCGTACCGCCGGCATGACCCCGCGGCGATGAGGATAGACCGCTTGCAGCCAGCCACCGGGCAGCGACCAGTCGGGCAACAACTGCACCAACGAGCCGTTTTCCAGTTCCTGTTCGCAATACATCATGGGCAGCATCGTAAAGCCCAGGCTGGAGAGGGTGCTGGCCTTGCGCACGATAAAGTCATCGATGCCCAGCCGGGCCTCGAGCGCCAGTTCAAAACTTTTGCCTTTTTGATTCAGCAGGCGGATGTGCACCATTCGGTCGGCTTCCAGGGCGCCGAGCACCGGCAGGCTTTTCAGATCCTCGGGATGGTTGATTTCACGGCCAATGAGGAAGCCGGGACTGGCGACCATCAGCATCTGCGCCTGACGCAGGCGGCGAGTGACCAGCAGCGGATCTTCGTCGCCCAGTTCCCGTACGCGCAGGGCCACGTCGATGCCTTCGTTCACCAGATCGACCCGCCGGTTGAGCAACATCACCTCCAGCTGGACTTGCGGAAAGCGTTCCAGAAAGTCGCTGATCACCCCCGGCAATATTTCATGGGCCAGCCCTACGGGGCAGGACACCCGCAAGCGCCCGCGGGGCTCGCTGGACATGCTGGCCACGGCCTCGTCGGCCATTTCCGCCTCCAGCAGCATGGCCTGGCAGTGCCGGAGGTAACGCTCACCGACGGCAGTCAGCTTCAATTGTCGGGTGGTGCGTTGCAGCAGCCTTGCGCCAAGGCGCTCTTCCAGCTCGGCGATGCGCCGTGACAATCGGGATTTGGGAATGCCCAGCAAACGCCCGGCCGCGGCGAACCCACCGGCTTCCACGACTTTTGCGAAGTAATACAGGTCATTGAGGTCTTGCATGATGTGAATCCGATTGTTCTATCTGTGGGACGAACTATCGCATTGTTACCATCTAATCAGCTATTGGTTTCGTCTGTAGGATTAGTCCCATCAGATCGCCCTTGTGGGCGATCCTCACTTGGAGATCCCACATGAAACTGCTGCATATCGATTCGAGCATTTTGGGCGACAACTCGGCTTCCCGTCAGCTGAGCGGTGAAGTCGTCAAGGCCTGGCAAGCCGCCGAGCCAACCGCCGTGGTGACCTACCGTGACCTGGCCGCCGACGCCATCAGCCACTTCTCCGCCACCACCCTGGTCGCCGCAGGCACCACCGCTGAACTGCGCAACGCCGCACAACAGCACGAAGCCGAACTGAGCGCCTCGACCCTGGCCGAATTCCTGGCTGCCGATGCCGTGGTGATTGCCGCACCGATGTACAACTTCACCATCCCGACTCAACTCAAAGCCTGGATCGACCGCATCGCGGTTGCCGGCCAGACCTTCCGTTACACCGAAGCCGGCCCTGAAGGCCTGTGCGGTGGCAAGAAAGTCGTGATCGTTTCGACCTCCGGCGGCATGCACGCCGGTCAGGCAACCGGTGTTGCCCACGAAGAGTATTTGAAAGTGTTGTTCGGCTTCATCGGCATCACCGACATCGAAATCGTCCGCGCCGAGGGCCTGGCTTACGGTGACGACGTGCGCAACAAAGCCATGAGCGCTGCTCACGCGCAGATCAGCGAGCAGTTGTTCGCCGCTGCGTAAGGCTTGCGTAAAAGTAGGCAACCGTTCAGGTAAAGCCAAAAAAACTCTGTATTCTGGTTACGCAAGTACCAGGTACGGAGTTTTTTGTTTCTGGTCGTTTCAGATTGTGGCCCGACTTATGCTATCCAGGGTGTACGTCTCAAGTCCGGTAACAAAGTGGGGCATCCATGATGCGTCTTTGTGCAGCTTTACTGATTTGCCTGCTCAGCAGCCTGAATACAGTGCACGCCGCGCCTGCACCGCATCCTCACTGGAGCGTCGGTTTCCATGAGATGACTTTCCTCGACCCGCTGGACCTGCAGCCGATGCGCGCCATCGCCTTCTATCCTTCCAGTGATCGGGAGCACACCAGCAAGCTCGAGGGTTACACGGTCGAAGCCGGGGAGGACACCAAGGTCGCCATCGGCCGGTTCCCGATGCTGATGCTGTCCCACGGAAACACCGGCACCCCGTTGGCCCTGCACGACCTTGCCACGTCCCTGGCGCGCAAAGGCTTTGTGGTGGTGGCGGTGATTCACCCCGGTGACAACTCCAGAGACCACAGCCGA
The DNA here is from genome assembly GCF_000282455.1 of Pseudomonas sp. GM74. GTDB lineage: Bacteria > Pseudomonadota > Gammaproteobacteria > Pseudomonadales > Pseudomonadaceae > Aquipseudomonas. The sequence continues at coordinate 50,818 of NZ_AKJG01000158.1, read as the reverse complement.
CTCGGTACTTTGAGTAACCTGTACGGCCGTCCGATCCAGATTTCCGAAGCCATTACCGCGACCTTGGGCGACCCCATGCTGTCGCCGTTCGTCAATGCCGACCAGGTAGGGGTCATCGGTTACTCGGCCGGTGGCGAGACTGCATTGATTCTGTCCGGTGCGACCCCGGACCTGGATCGCCTGCGCCGCTACTGCCAGGAGCGCCCGGATGACCGCGATGCCTGCAACACCCATGGCGAATTGATTGTCGACCGCGACGACCTGCAACCGGTGGCCGATTCTCGTGTCCACGCCTTGATGCTGATGGCGCCGTTGAGCCTGAAGTTCGGCCGCCATACCCTGGCCGATGTGCATGTGCCGGTGCTGCTTTACAGCGGCGATGGCGACAAACTGGTGGCTGTCGACAAGAACGCCGCGGCGCTGGCGCGCAAACTGCCGACGGCGCCTGACTTCAAGTTATTGGCCGGGGCAGGGCACTTCGTCTTCATGGCGCCGTGCAATGACGAGCAGATCGTGGTCATGCCCGCGCTGTGCACCGATGCCGATGGCGTCGATCGGCAGGGCATTCACCGCAATCTGATCTCTGAAGCCGGAAGATTCTTCTCGCGCACCCTGGGCAGGGCGACCCGGGCGGGGATGCAGACGGCTGATCAGTAAGTTTGCTCGACCCTCTGTGGGAGCGGGCTTGCTCCCACATTAAGCCATTGCCCGGCGCTTGAGCAGCAGGGTCAGCCCCAGGCCCGTCACCGACAACAACGCCGCACTGAAGAAAATCCACACATAACCCAGGTTCAACGCCACGGCGCCCATCAACGGGCCGGCGATGGCCAGCGCCAGGTCGAAAAACACTGCATAAGCACTCAGGCCCGCGCCCCGGCTGGAGTTGGGTACCTGCTTGATGGCCTCGACACCCAGCGCCGGATACACCAGGGACAGGCCGAATCCGGTCAGGCCGGCGCCAATGAGCGCATACCCGGTTGAAGGTGCCAGCCACAGCAGCACCAGGCCAACTGTCTCAATGCACATGCACGCGATGGCCGAGGTGAAGCCGCCAAAACGGCTGATGGCGGAAATGAACAGCAGCCTCGACAGAATGAAACACACGCCAAACACGGTCAGGCAGTAGGCCGCGCCGGTCCAGCCGCGATTGACGTAATACAGGGTGATAAAGGTCGTCAGGGTGCCGTAGCCAATGGACGCCAGGCTCAGGCTCGCACCAAACGGCGCAATGCGTCCGAACACTGACCAAAACGGCAGGCGCTCACCGCGTACCACGGGTACCGAGGGCTTGTTACGAATCAGCAACAGCGCGGCCAGGGCCAGCAGCGACAGGGCGATGCCCAGACTGGCGAAGCCGAGTTGTTTCACCATCACCACGCCCAGCGGTGCACCAATGGCAATCGCCCCATAGGACGCGATGCCGTTCCAGGAAATCGACCGCGCGGTATGCTCGGCACCGACCTGGCCCATGCACCAACTGATGGTGCCGACGCCGATCAACCCTTGGGCGATCCCCAGCAACAGGCGCCCGGCGATCAGGATCAGCAGACTGAGCAAGGGAAAGCCCTGCAACAGGGTCGACAGCAAGGTCAGCACGCCACTGAGCACAATCCCGGACAAGCCATAGATGATTGCGCGCTTGGTGCCGACGCTGTCCGACATCCGCCCGGCCATGGGCCGACTGAGCAAGGTGGCGAGGTATTGCGAGCCGATGGTCAGCCCGGCGACGATGGCGCTGAACCCGAGTTGTTCGTGGACATAACCCGGCAACACCGCAATCGGCAGTCCGATGCAGAGGAAGGCAATAAAGGTATAGAAGACGATGGAAACGATCTGCAGGGTGATCGCCATTGAGCTTTGCGGTGGCACTTGCTGCGCAGACATGAGGGCTCGTTCGCGGGCTGCGGTGGGAGACCTGCATCATGGCGCGGGACAGTGATAAAAGGAAGCAGGCTAACTACTTTTGCCGTGACATTATCGCTGTTTCTCACGGCCTCATCGCGAGCAAGCTCGCTCCCACATTTTGGAATGCATTCCCCCTGTGGGAGCGAGCTTGCTCGCGATGATTTATGCACCAACAAGAAACCTTGGCCCGGAATGCAAAAAGCCCCGTCACAAAGGACAGGGCTCTTAACTTGAAGTTAGTGGCTAAAGGCTTGTAGCTGCCCTTAGAACACCACACCCTGGCTACGCAGGTAGTCGTCGTAGGTACCGCTGAAGTCGGTCACGCCGTTAGGGCTCAACTCGATGATGCGGGTGGCCAGGGACGAAACGAACTCACGGTCGTGGCTGACGAAGATCAGCGTGCCCGGGTAGTTTTCCAGCGCCAGGTTCAGCGCTTCGATCGATTCCATGTCCAGGTGGTTGGTCGGTTCGTCCATCACCAGTACGTTCGGCTTTTGCAGGATCAGCTTGCCGAACAGCATGCGACCTTGCTCACCACCGGAGATGACCTTGACCGACTTGAGGATCTCGTCGTTGGAGAACAGCATGCGGCCCAGGGTGCCACGGATGATCTGCTCGCCCTGAGTCCACTGGCCCATCCAGTCGAACAGGCTGACGTCGTCTTCGAAGTCATGGGCGTGGTCCTGGGCGTAGTAGCCCAGCTCCGCGCTTTCGGTCCATTTCACGGAACCGGCGTCCGGGGTCAGCTCGCCCATCAGGGTGCGCAGCAGGGTGGTCTTGCCGATACCGTTCGGGCCGATGATCGCCAGGCGCTCGCCGGCTTCGACGGTGAAGCTGAAGTTCTTGAACAGGGTCTTGCCGTCGAAGCCCTTGGACATCTGCTCGATGGTCACGGCTTGGCGGTGCAGCTTCTTGGTCTGTTCGAAACGGATGAACGGGCTCACGCGGCTCGATGGCTTGACTTCGGCCAGCTGGATCTTGTCGATCTGCTTGGCGCGGGAGGTAGCCTGCTTGGCTTTCGAGGCGTTGGCCGAGAAGCGGCTGACGAACGTCTGCAGTTCGGAGATCTGGGCTTTCTTCTTGGCGTTGTCCGACAGCAACTGCTCGCGGGACTGGGTGGCCGCGGTCATGTACTCGTCATAGTTGCCCGGGAACAAGCGCAACTCACCGTAGTCCAGGTCAGCCATGTGGGTGCAGACGCTGTTCAGGAAGTGACGGTCGTGGGAAATGATGATCATGGTGCTGTTACGCGCCTTGAGAATCGTTTCCAGCCAGCGAATGGTGTTGATATCCAGGTGGTTGGTCGGTTCGTCGAGCAGCAGTACTTCCGGATCGGAGAACAGTGCCTGGGCCAGCAATACCCGCAGTTTCCAGCCTGGAGCTACTTCGGACATCGGGCCGAAATGCTGTTCCAGGGGAATACCCAGGCCCAGCAGCAGTTCGCCGGCGCGGGATTCGGCGGTGTAGCCGTCCATTTCAGCGAACTCGGTTTCCAGCTCGGCCACGGCCATGCCGTCTTCTTCGCTCATTTCCGGCAGCGAGTAGATGCGGTCGCGTTCGGCCTTGACCTTCCACAGCTCTTCGTGACCCATGATCACGGTGTCGATCACGGTGAATTCTTCGTAGGCGAACTGGTCCTGGCGCAATTTACCCAGGCGCACGTTCGGCTCGAGCATGACCTGGCCACCGGAAGGCTCAAGGTCATCGCCCAGAATCTTCATGAAGGTCGACTTGCCGCAACCGTTGGCACCGATCAAGCCATAACGGTTGCCGCCGTTGAATTTGACCGAAACGTTTTCGAAGAGCGGCTTGGCGCCGAACTGCATCGTGATGTTAGCTGTGGAGATCAATTACCTTACCTATCAATGGTTTAGAGCTGGTGTTTTTTGCCTGATACCGATTCGATACCAATCTGGAGCGTTTCCAGCTCCCCCAGTCTGAGCTTGAGTTGAGCCAACGCGCATAGACCGTCAGCAACATTTGGACGCTATGGCCAAGCTGCTGAGCGATGAATGCGGGGTTCAGGTTGGACTTTGAGCATATTGTCGCATAAGTATGACGGCAGTTGTACGGCGGGCGACAAGGCATCTCAGCCCGTTCAGAAGTGGCGCCGGTATTGGTGCGCTCCTTCGGCTACACACGCTGCAACGAACGCCCGATGTCAACCTGGCGCCTCATCAGGCCATTGGGATGCCTTCGCAGCGCGGCCATCCCGGATGGGCCAGGTTCGCTGGAAAATGCGAAGCCTGGCCATTTCATTGTGCTGGACAGCCGCAAATGATACGGAACGGGACTTTACCGATGATCGGTTTCGCCCTGATTTACCGGTGGGTGATTGGCGGACCTGACCGGAGCTTTTTTAAAGCTCCTGCGTGGTACAAGTTGCTGTCCTTGGGAGGGATAGTCGATGGAGTTTTTTCGCAAGCGTTGAGCCGTATTTCGAGCAGTTTTTTTCAATCAGCATCCACGAAGCGTAACCCAGTATGCAGCAGATGATCATTGCACTTATCTGATTGAATATAAGGCCTTGCTCTGGAAAAGAGGCTGCAAGAATCTGTTGGACGGGGAAACCCCAAAGATAGATCCCGTAGGATATATCAGATTTCATTTTTAGTTTGATCGTGAAGGCGAGGCTTGAAAGGTAAAGTATTGAAATAAATAGTGCGGAATAAAACAGGTAGGGGACAACTGAGGAGTTGTTTATCAGAAAATAGAGGATCCACAATCCCGAAACGATGTGAAGGTTTATATGTATATGGTCTTTAAGCAGGGAAAGGATTGCACCAGCAGCAAAGCACGGAGCTAGCATGACAGCCAATTTGGAAGAAGGCAGGAATGAAAGTTTAAGGTACTCTGGCAGAAAAGGAGTGGCGGCAATAATCAAGAATATTGAAGTTGCAATCCATTTGCTTTTGGACACTCCCAGCATGAAGAACGCGAGAAGCGCCGTATAAGCCGCTATTTCATAGGGTATTGTCCATAGCGAACCATTGACCGCAGACTTGAAGTGATTTGATTCAAACACTCCTGGAAGTGTATGAGTAATGGACATCGTAATGTTGTTGGTTACATATTTAAGCGTGGCAGGGTCTTGAAAATATTGATCGATTGGCAGGGTGGTAGCTATTGGCCCTATTATCGTCGCGGTAACCACTACTGTGAATATCAGGGCCGGCCAGATGCGGAACGCTCTGGCTATAATAAAGTCTATGGGAGACCGCTTTGAAAGGAGACTGTTAGTGACGACCAGTCCACTAAGAAAGAAAAAAATATTTACCGCGAGTGATCCTGAGTAATCGAATTTAAGAAGTCGGGCAATGAAGTCTGTTTCTGCACTACTGTGGGGGACGAGAGCATAGGCATGACCATAAATAACCATACACGCGGCTATAACACGGAAAATATCGAGATTATTATTATCCCTGCTCAGCAAGGTAGAGAGCTTCATTTTTTTTTGTCCTGCTCACGCTGTTGGTCGATTTTTATTCGAGATTGTATGCATTTTGTATGATATTGCTAATTTTTTGCCTGGCGGATGGAGTTCGAGTTGGATGTTTTCATCGAATTTTCCGTTAACTCTAAATGAATCCTGGGGAGTTGACGCTTTGCTCGCGGAGCGAAAGCCAGGATTTTCCAGTTCATCTCGATCCTTTACAATCAGGCAGTGAGGCCACTGCGACGGGTTAGCCGCGACAGGCACAAATTTTCACAGATGATAGCTAACAATTGGTTACAAATGGTGGCTAAAATGCCATCTTTCACCTTTGCCGACATTCGGCAGGGCTCAAGGACGGACGCCGGACCGCTGTATCGTTTTCAGACGCTGCACAAGGCCCTGGACCGTTGACCTGCAGGGTCGAGCAATTTGTTCACTTCTGATGTGTGACGATTTCCGTGAAACTGATCATTGCCGTTATCTACGTTGTCTCTATCGCGTATGTCCACCTGCGTGGCCGAGTTCGCCACAAGCTGGGGCGCCAGTTGAGTGATCACTCGACGTTTCTGGCGCCGATCAACTGCTTTCTTTATCTGTTTTCGAAAATCCCCAACAAACCGTATCTCGAGCCGGCTGACTTTCCCGACCTGAGCCCGCTGCAGGCGCATTGGGAAGAAATTCGTGCCGAAGGCCAGAACTTGCTTCACGCCGGCGAGATCAAGCGTTCGAACCAGTACGACGACGTCGGTTTCAACTCGTTCTTCAAGACTGGCTGGAAGCGCTTTTATCTGAAGTGGTACGGCGATAGCCACCCTTCGGCCATGAAGCTCTGCCCGCGCACCACCGAACTGGTGCAGGGCATTGGCTCAATCAAGGCGGCGATGTTCGCCGAGTTGCCACCGGGCTCCAGACTGGTGCGCCACCGCGACCCGTATGCCGGTTCGTACCGTTATCACCTCGGACTGGACACACCCAACGCTGAAGGTTGCTACATCAATGTCGATGGCCAGAACTACCATTGGCGTGATGGCGAAGCGGTGATATTCGATGAGACTTACATTCATTACGCAGAGAACACCACGCCGCACAATCGCATTATCTTGTTCTGCGACGTCGAGCGGCCGATGAAGTACCGGTGGGCAGCGGCATTCAATCGCTGGTTCAGCCGCACTGTCATGTCGGCGGCAGGTGCACCGAACGAGGACGGAGACCGGACCGGCGGGCTCAACCGACTGTTCAGCAAGGTCTACAAGGTTCGCCTGCGCGCCAAGGAACTGAAAAAGCGCAACCGCAAGCTTTACTACCTCCAGAAGTGGTCGATCTTTGCCGGGGTGCTGGCGGTCTTCATCCTGATTTGAGAGGAGTGTTCGCTCCGGCGATGAGGCCGGAACATTCAGCCTGTTACATCTTGCCGGGGAGTTTTTGGTTAACAAATCCGAACCTCGGGCGTAGCGTGGTATCGAAGTCCTTATCCACGCGGACGCAGAGAGGCACCCCATGAACCGATACGTGTTTGGCGCCATTGCGCTGGCCTTGAGCGGCGTGCTGGGCCCTTTGGTCCAGGCTGATGTCTCTGTTGCGTTGCAATTGGCCCAGAACCTGCCTGGCAGCACCAACAGCAACCCTTACAACAGTCCGATTCGCCGGGCCAACCCCAACAGCATGCAAGGCACTCAACCCAGCGCCCCGGCCATACGCGGCCCCAATACCGTGCCGGTCCCGCGCCCGCCGACGCTGGACAACGGAGGCATCGGTAATCGCTACCCCGACCGGACAGCGCCCGCCGGCCCACCGAAATTCATTCCCAATCCCCCCTCTAGAGACACCGGTAGCAGCAACCGTTGAGTGGCAGGCATGACCTCTGGCCGCTACTTTTCAGCAAGCCTCATTTTCATCGGAAAAGGAATCCTGCATGTTGCGTAAAAACCTTTTGGCAACGCTCTGTGCCAGCGTATTGATCAGCGCCACTGTCCCTGTGCTTGCCGCGCAGTCCCGGACGATGAAAAGCGAAGACGGCACCCTTGAGGTCACTCCCATCGTGACGGGGCTGGAGTACCCCTGGGCCCTGGCATTCTTGCCGGACAGCAAAAACATGTTGGTGACCGAACGGCCCGGCAATCTGCGGCTGGTGACCGCCGACGGCAAACTGTCGGCACCGCTCAATGGCGTACCCAGGGTCTGGGCCAAAGGGCAGGGTGGATTGCTCGACGTGGCGCTGTCGCCGGATTTCAGACAGGACCGGATGGTCTATCTGTCCTATGCCGAAGGTGACGGTAAAGGAGACAAGGCCGGCACTGCGGTGGGCCGCGGCCGGCTCTCCGACGATATGACGGCGCTCAAGGATTTCCAGGTGATCCTGCGTCAGGAACCCAAGCTCTCGGTCGGCAACCATTTTGGCTCGCGGCTGGTGTTCGATCGCGACGGCTATCTGTTCGTGACCCTGGGGGAAAACAATGACCGTCCGACCGCCCAGGACCTCGACAAGCTGCAAGGCAAGGTGGTGCGAATCTACCCGGACGGCACGGTGCCCAAGGACAACCCCTTTGTCGGCCAGGCCAACGTGCGCCCGGAGATCTGGTCCTACGGGCAGCGTAACCCTCAAGGCGCGGCGCTCAACCCGTGGAACGGCACGCTGTGGGAAAACGAACACGGCCCTCTGGGCGGCGATGAAGTCAACATCATCGAGCGCGGCAAGAATTACGGCTGGCCGCTGGCCACCCATGGCATCAACTACTCCGGTCAACCGATACCCGAAGCCAAGGGTGAGACCGTCGAAGGCACCGTCGCCCCGAACCACGTCTGGGAAAAATCCCCGGGCCTGAGTGGCATGGCGTTCTACGATGCCGATCGTTTCAAAGTCTGGCAGCGCAATGTGTTTATCGGTGCGTTGATCAGCCAGGAACTGATCCGCCTGGAGTTCGATGGCGACAAGGTGATACACGAAGAGCGCTTGCTCGGGGATCTGAAAAAACGCATCCGCGATGTGCGGCAGGGGCCGGACGGCTATTTGTATGTTTTGACCGATGAGGAGAGCGGCGAGTTGTACAAGGTGGGTTTGAAATAACCTGCCATTGGCGAGTTCTGCGGCCGCGATAGTGAGTGGCCGCAGATTTCAGGGAATCTGTTTTTCCAGTCTTGCATATCCAGTGTAGGAGCGAGCCTGCTCGCGATTGCAATTTCAAGCCCATCACTGGGGGCGGGTCAGATCTGCCCAGTCGCGGCTACTGATCTCCTGCGATCCTGAAACCCGCGTACCACCAGATACAACAATGGCCCAATCGAAACAAACACTGCGGTGATCAGCAGATAAGGCACCAACGAAAGCACCGGCTGCCCGCGCTTTCGCGCATCCTGGTACATCCAGAGCCCCGCAAGCGTTGCCAGCAGGTAAAGGTCGATCACCACTTGTGCAGTATCGGGGCGTGACATCAGGCTGATGCCGAAGTCGATCAATGATTGTTCGGCCTGGAGCATCACTGAAACCGTGTAGCCGGCAAAAGCGATCAAGGCGATAAGGGGCAGGGCAATGGCTTTCATGTTTTCCTTCCTTGGGCAATGAATAGAACCGGTAGCCTATAGCGACCACCGCAAACTTGCCATTGACTTGCCATCAACGCCCGGCTAATTTCCAGTCATGACTTCCACTGTATTGCGCTGCCAGCCAAGCATTATTACCGCCATTCCTCATTTGGCGGGCTAGCTCACGACTGCAGCACCCAACCCGCCCTGGAGGCGGGTTTTTACTTTCTGTCTCCCGGACCCCGAACACTGTCAGGAGACGACCATGAGCTTTACGACCGACCAGCAAAGCCTGCTTGAACACTACGTCAAAAAAATCCTTGCCGCGCCGGTCTATGAACTGGCCGTGCGCACGCCATTGCAACCGGCGCCAGCCTTGTCCGAAGCCTTGGGCAACCAGATCCTGCTCAAGCGCGAAGACCTGCAACCAACCTTTTCCTTCAAGATCCGCGGCGCCTACAACAAGCTGGTGCAACTGAGCGAGGCGCAAAAGGCTCGCGGCGTGGTCACGGCGTCTGCCGGCAATCATGCGCAGGGTGTGGCACTGGCGGCGCGGGAACTGGGGATCAACGCCACCATCGTCATGCCCTGCACGACGCCCCAACTGAAGGTCATCGGGGTGCGCAGTCGCGGTGCCGATGCGGTGTTGCACGGCGAAAGCTTTCCGTTCGCCCTGGCCTATGCACTGGATCTGGCCGGAAAAACCGGTCGCACCTTCGTTTCGCCCTTCGACGACCCGGAGGTGATCGCGGGGCAAGGCACGGTGGCCATGGAAATCCTGCGCCAGCATCAGGGGCCGCTGGATGCGATCTTCGTACCGGTAGGGGGCGGCGGGCTGATCGCGGGCATCGCCGCCTACGTCAAATACCTGCGGCCGGAAGTTCGCATCATTGGCGTGGAGTCGGAGCATTGCGCGTGTCTGCAAGCGGCGATGCATGCCGGCGAACGGGTCATGTTGCCGAGTGTTGGCACCTTCGCCGATGGGGTGGCGGTGGCGCAGGTCGGCGCTTACGGTTTTGAGGTCTGCCGGTTTTGCGTCGATGAGGTCATGACGGTCAGCAACGATGAGCTTTGCGCGGCAATCAAGAATATCTACGACGATACCCGCTCGATCACCGAACCTTCCGGTGCGCTGGCGGTGGCCGGGATCAAGAAATACGTCGCGCAGACCGGTGCCTTGGGGCAGACACTGGTGGCGATCGACTCGGGTGCCAATATCAATTTCGACAGCCTGGGGCATGTGGCCGAGCGCGCCGCGTTGAGTGGCGCCCCGGCATGACGCCTGGACCGGTCTACAGCGGACGTCGCGAGGGTCCGCCGAATGGCCGGGTTATTCCTGAACGGCTTTCTCGACCTTGGTCGACGCCGACCAGATCCGGTAGCGCACTTCGATGTCCTTGGGCACGTACAGCACCAGCGGCAGTTTGCTGTTGTAACGCAGCAGGAAGCCGTCACCGACCACCGGTACAAAACCCTGTTTGCTCGTGCCGGCCGGGCAAGCCATCAGCGTGCTCATCGGCCCGATGACTTTTTCCAGGCGATAGAACGGATAACCCCAACCCTCGAGGTTCTTCTCTTCGAGAATGCCGCCCAGACGCGGGTTATTGCAGTCGACGGTCATCGTCTTACCGGCCAGAATCTCGACCTGGAAGTCGTTTTCCCGGGTCTGTGGCGCAAGGTGGATGACCTGGCGGGTAAACCCGCTTTCTGCCTTCGGATAGGGTGCGGTGTCTTCCAGTTTGGCGGCGTGCGCTACGCCGGCAAGCCCCAGTGCAACCAGCGCTGTGCAAGCGCTAATGGTCAAAGAATTCATGATGCCTCCTTGCTTGAAGTGAAGGGCGGCATTTTCACTGTCGTGTGCAGTGAATGCAAACCCGGGATCCCGGGTTGCTAATTGCAGGGTCGCCAGGGGCGCTTATTGCAAACTGCATGGCAGGCTTTACAGGTGATTCGACTAAATTCTTGAATTGCCGATGAGTTGCACCGCGAAACTCAGGGTATGTTTTATGCTGTATCTGTCCCTGAAGCTTGCCGGGATTTCAAATGAGCAAGCATTGATCGTCGGCAGTTTCATAAAGGAGGGAGTCGCCATGTTTCTTTCTGCCTTGGAAATTCGCAATATCATCGAAAGCAGTTTTCTGCCCAAGCGCTGCCAGTGCACCCTGTCACCGGATCTGTCGATGACCGTCAAGGTCTATGCAGACGGGCAAACCGATCAGCTCGATCTAATGGTCACTGGCATCGATGCCTCCGGACTCAATGGTTGCCGGGAAATAAACGAATTGATTGCCCAACTGCGTTCCAGACAACATCACGTCGAGGTCGAGCCGCACTCCATGTTGGGCAAAGCACTCTAGCCTGCTGTTTCGGGTTCCAGGGACATGCGCCGGGTCTGGAAGAACGCCAGGCCCAGCGCCAGTTCAAACCCGACCGCCAGCAAAATCCCCGGCCCGACATGGCCACTGAGCCATTCGGCAAAACCCAGCACGGCCAATCCCCAGCTGCCGACGACGAAGCCGAGGCTCAGGGCATTGCGGGTTGCGCAAGGGGGCGCGTTGCGAACCAGAAAAGAGAACACGCTCAACGCCCCAAACAGCACGGCGGTGCGTCGCGCGACCAATCCCACCGCGAATGAAAATTCGATGTCCCAGAACGACAATAACCATTGCGGTGTCAGGCCCCAGACCAGGCTCAGCACCAGACAGATGGCGGCGGTAAACATCGACAACGTGCGAAACGACAACTGCATGGCCAATCCTTGCGGGCAGAGAGGGAGGCGCTAGAGCATAGCGCCGCAACCCTCAAAGGAATACCGCCAAGTGCCAAATCAGACTTTTCAGTCAGCTCTGGTTCTCGCAAGCGTCGGAAAGTTTACGGTAGGAAATTTCTGCGGGTTTTCCCGAGTCATCGATGTACTTCATCTCGGCCGTCACCACTTTGCACTCCAGGGTGTCCGGCTCGGAAAGTGAAATCACTTTGCTGACATGCAATGGCATGCCGTAGTGATAGGGCGTGGCTTGAGAGTCAGTGGTGTCATTGGCCTGAGCCAGGCCGACAAACGCGGTGCAGGCGAGGGCGGTGGTAATCAGCAGGGTGCGAGTGTTCATCAACGATCTCCGGTGCGGACGGAATGTCAGTTCGATGTGTCGCTTGTCGAACTTGCCGCACTGGGCGTCAGAACAGTCTGAGGGCGTGCGGTCCAGTGAAGTGTTGGATCGCACGGTTAAGCGAGGGTTAACCCGGCTGGACACCGCCTGTCGCGGATGCGCGATCCTGTGTATCAGTTAAGACCATCGGGCGTCTGATGGAAAGTCATCGCGAACAAGGGTGGACACAAATGCTGTGAACGACCCGCAACCCTGTGGGAGCGAACTTGCCCGCGATGAGGCCTTCGAACTCAGCGCAAATCCAGTTGCTTGCGATAAGGCAGATCCGGCCCGGTCTTGCTGCACGTCAGTGCCGCCGCCCGCACCGCGAACTTCAGCATGTGGTCGATCTGCTCGCGGCCAAGTTGCTTCACGCCCTCCACTGAATCCAGCTGCTGTTCGGTCAACCAGGTAATCAGCGCCGCCTGGAAGGTATCGCCCGCGCCTACGGTGTCGGCGATTTTTACCTCACAGGCGGGAGTCGACCACGAACCGTGAACCCGGCTGAACACACTCGCGCCTTCGCCACCCCGGGTCAGGAATACCAGCTGACAGCGGTGCTGCAACCAGCCTTCGATCACCTGCGCCGGGTCCTGGCCGGGGTACAACAGATGCAGGTCCTCGTCGCTGACCTTGATCAGGTCGGCCAGCTCCACCAGCGTCGCGATCCGGTTACGCCACAGGTCGATGTCCGGCTCCGGGTTCAGGCGCACGTTCGGATCGAGGCTGATCAGGCGCCTGCCGCTTTCCCGGCGCACCAATGCCAATAGCGTGTCGGCAATCGGCTGCACCACCAGGGAAAACGAGCCGATATGCAGGCCGCGCACTTCAGGCCCGAGTGCCGGCAGGTGTTCCGGTTGCAATTGTCGATCCGCGCAGCCTTCGCCACGGAAGCTGTACTGCGGCGAGCCATTGGCCCCTACGGCGACCATTGCCAGGGTGGTCGGTGCGGTGAAATCCAGCAGGTAGTCCTGGCACACGCCTTCATCTTGCAACACTTGCAGCAGGCGCCGGCCCAGATAGTCGGTGGACAACCCGGCCAACAGCGCCGCATCCACGCCCAACCGGCGCAAGCCCACCGCCACGTTGAACGGCGAACCACCGGCAATGGCTTTGAAATTCACTTTGGAAGCCAGACCGCTTGCGTCGTTTTCACTGAAAAAATCGAACAGCGCTTCGCCACACACCAGGTACATAGTTGATCACTCTTTAATTAGGGTTGCGACTTGCTGTCGATAGCGTTCATACGCCTGTTGGCAGACGTGTACATTGTCGGCGACCGGCAGGGTTTCACTGGCCGGGTCGAGTTTTACGCAGCGCTCGCACAATTGCGCCAGGCTGTCTTCGCGCCCGTTAACCCGGGATACGCACCAGGCTGCCTGAATCCCCGCCCCTAAGGCCGCGGCCTCGCTTTGTTCGGTACAGATCACCGGTGTATCCATGGTGTCGGCGACGATCTGCCGCCAGACCGCACTTTTTGACCCGCCGCCGATCAGCCGAATGCTGCGGCTTTGTAAGCCATTGTGGCGCAGCAGGTCCAGTCCGTAACGTAAACCGAATGTCGTGCCTTCGACCACCGCGCGGCACAGGTTGGCCCGGGTCAGGTTGGTCATGGTCAAGCCCCACAGGCTGGCGCTGGCATAGGGCAGGGCAGGCACCCGTTCGCCGTTGAAGAACGGCAGCATGCAAACGCCTTCGGAACCGATCGGCGCTTGGGTAACGAGGTCGTTGAACTGATCGATATCGAGCTCCAGCAGGTCGCGAATCAGGCCGGTGGCATTGGTCAGGTTCATGGTGCAGATCAATGGCAGCCAGCCGCCACTGGAAGAACAGAAGTTGGCAACCGCGGCATCTGCGGCGACGTGCGGCTGATCGGCGTAGGCGTACACCGTGCCCGACGAACCGAGGCTCATGGTGATTGCACCAGGCTGGATGTTGCCGGTGCCGATGGCGCCCATCATATTGTCGCCGCCACCGCTGGAGACCAGGGCCTTCGGGTTGATGCCCAGGTGTTCGGCGATGCCCGGCAGAATCGTGCCAACCGGCTGGTGTGCATCGATCAACTCGGGCAGCGCGGCTTGCAGGCGTCCGCTGGGGTCGATGTCACGCAGCAATTGCAAATCCCACTGGCGCGTACGCACGTTGAAATACCCGGTGCCGGAGGCATCGCCGTATTCGCTGCAACTGCGGCCGGTCAGCCAATGGTTGAGGTAATCGTGGGGCAGCAAGATGCGGGCGATCCGGGAGAACACCTCGGGATGCTGTTCTTTGGTCCATAACAGCTTGGAGACGGTGTAGCCCGGCGCGATGACCACGCCGAGGCGCTCCAGCGAACCCTTTTCGCCGCCCAGGTGGGCCAGCAGTCGATCATTTTCCGGGGTGGTTTCGGTGTCGCACCAGAGTTTGGCTGCACGCAGCACCTTGCCCTGATCGTCGAGCAGCACCAGGCCGTGTTGCTGGCCGGAGACGCCAATGCCGAGAATCGACTGGCCATCGACTTTGGCCGCGAGCAAGGCGCGGCGGGTGGCGGTGGCGAAGGCTTCCAGCCACTGGTTAGTGTCCTGCTCGCGACGGCCATTGGCGCCGCTGATCAGGCTGTGGCTGGCCGCTCCCTGGCCGAGCACTTCACCACTCACTGCGTCAAGGATGATGGCCTTGGTGCCCTGGGTGCCGCAGTCGATGCCGAGGAAGAGTTGTTGGTTTGGCATAGTGGATCCTTGGATCATTCAACATAAATGTCGCCTGTCAGGCCGCCTTCGCGAGCAAGCCCGCTCCCACAGTAGATTTGTAGTGAACACAGTATTTGTGTTCGACAGCGTTTCAGTGTGGGAGCGGGCTTGCTCGCGAAGACGGACTGAGACTCGCCGCCACGTTTACGCCAACACTCGTTCCAGAGTCCGGGACACCCCCACCTCGCGCAAACTGTTGCAACACCACTCGAACGCCGCGACAAACTCCGGCGAGCGCGCAATGGCCGTACCGAAAATCTCCTCGACCGCCAGCAAGCGCTGGGTAATCAGCACGTCGTCGGCCACCAGTGCCTGGCAGAACGCCGCCCGCGGATCCGCAATCGAGTAGGTCTCGCCTTGCTCATCCACACCCTTGAGGTACAGCGCCCACGCCGCCACCACCAACGCCGTGCGCTTGGTTTCGCGGCCATCGGCGATCAAACGGTTGATGGTCGGTACGGTGAATTTCGGAAACTTTGACGAACCGTCCGAGCACACCCGTTCAAGCTGATCGGCAATCGCCTGATTGGAAAACCGCGCCAGCAGGGTGTTCTTGTATTCGGTCAGGTCGATTCCCGGCACCGCCGGCAGTTGCGGCGTCACGTCCAGGTCCATGTAGGCGCGCATGTAGCGCACGAACAGCGGGTCGTTCATGGTCTCGTGGACGAAGCGGTAACCCTTCAGGAAACCCAGGTACGTCAACGCCAGATGACTGCCGTTGAGCAGCTTGATCTTCATTTCTTCGTAGGGCGTGACGTCGTCGGTGAATTGCACGCCGACCTTTTCCCAGGCCGGGCGACCGTTGACGAACCGATCTTCCAGCACCCATTGCGCGAAGGGTTCGCAGACCACCGGCCAGGTATCGTCCACGCCATGTTGTTCCGCCAGTTGCAGACGGTGCCGTGTGCTGGTCATCGGCGTGATGCGGTCGACCATGGCGTTGGGGAAACTGACGTTGGCGTCGATCCAGTCGCGCAATTGGCTGTCGTGCAAGGCGGCGAAGGCCAGCAGGGCCTTGCGGGTGACGTCGCCGTTGTGGGGCAGGTTATCGCAGGACATCAGGGTGAAGGCCGCTGTGCCGGCGGCGCGGCGCCTGGCCAGAGCGGCACAGAGGAATCCGAACACGGTTTTCGGGGCGCCAGGGTGCGCCAGGTCATGCTGGATCTGCGGCGAGTGCGCCATGAACTCACCGGTGCTGTCGTCGATGCAGTAACCGCCTTCGGTGATGGTCAGCGAGACGATGCGGATCTCGGGGCTGGCCAGTTTGTCGATCAATGCCTGGGCACCGTCCTCGGCCAGCAGCATGTCGCGAATGGCGCCGATCACCCGGACTTCGGTGTCGTCGCTATCGCCGAGTTCGAACAGGGTGAACAAGTAGTCCTGATCCTTTAGATCGTCACGGGCACGGTGGTCTTCGGCGCGCAGGCCGACACCGCAGATGGCCCAGTCCAGGCCTTCCCCAGTATTCATCAAGGCGTCGGTGTAGTACGCCTGATGGGCACGGTGGAAACCGCCGACGCCGATATGCGCGATGCCTTGGCGGGTCTCGCCCAGGGCGTAGGCGGGCAGGACCACTTCAGGGGCGAGGCGGCTGAGGTTGTGTTTGTTCAGTTTCATCGCAGGCTCTCTGAAATCAGGCAGCAACGTGCAGCGGGCGGGTCAACGCCACGCCGTCGGCATCGAATAAATGGCAGTGTTGCGCATCCAGATGCAGGCTCAGGGTTTCACCGTAGCGGCTGGCCAGATCGCCGCGAACGCGCAGGGTCAGGGCTTCTGTGGATGCCGTCCGGACGTGGCAGAAAGTGTCGCTGCCCAGGCGTTCACTGACATCGGCGGTGACCTGCAGGGTGCAGTCGCCGGGTTTGGCCAGTTCCAGGTGTTCCGGGCGAATGCCCAGTGTCACCGCACTCCCGATGCTCAGATGCCTGCCGCTCAAGGGCAGGTTGATGCGGGTTCCGGCGTCCAACTGCACTTCACAGCCCTGATTGTCGACGCGGGTGACCTTGCCCTTGAGGAAGCCCATTTTCGGCGTGCCCAGGAAACCGGCGACGAAAAGGTTGGCCGGTTGGTGATAGAGATCCAGGGGCGAGCCGACTTGCTCGATCTTGCCGCCATTGAGTACGACCACCTTGTCGGCCATGGTCATCGCTTCGACCTGATCGTGAGTCACGTAGATCATCGTGGCTTGCAGTTCTTTGTGCAGGCGCAACAGTTCCAGGCGCATCTGCACCCGCAGGGCGGCATCGAGGTTGGACAACGGCTCATCGAACAGGAAGATTTTCGGGTTGCGCACGATGGCCCGGCCAATCGCCACGCGCTGGCGCTGGCCGCCGGACAGTTGCTTG
This sequence comes from Pseudomonas sp. GM74, assembly GCF_000282455.1. Classification (GTDB taxonomy): domain Bacteria; phylum Pseudomonadota; class Gammaproteobacteria; order Pseudomonadales; family Pseudomonadaceae; genus Aquipseudomonas. The sequence continues at coordinate 33,738 of NZ_AKJG01000158.1, read as the reverse complement.
GGCTTGCGCTCCAGCATCGGCCCCAGTTCGAGGATGCGCGCCGCTTCGCTGACTTTCTTCTCCACTTCGGCTTTCGCCACGCCGGCCAGGTCGAGGGCGAACGACATGTTCTTGCGCACGCTCATGTGCGGGTACAGGGCGTAGGTCTGGAACACCATCGCCAGATCGCGCTTGGCCGGGCTGACTTCGGTGATGTCGCGGCCGTCGAGTTCGATGGTGCCGCCGCTGACTTCCTCCAGCCCGGCGATCAGACGCAGCAGCGTGGATTTGCCGCAGCCCGACGGGCCGACGAAGACCACGAACTCCTTGTCGTTCACTTCAAGGTCGATACCCTTGATGATGGAAAAGCCTTCGAAGCCTTTTTGCAGATTCTTGATTTTCAGGTTGGCCATGGTGGCGCTCCTTTTGTGCTTATTCTTTTGGGGGTTATTTCACGGCGCCGAACGACAGGCCGCGCACCAGTTGTTTCTGGCTGATCCAGCCGAAGATCAGGATCGGCGCACAGGCCAGGGTCGAGACGGCCGACAACTTGGCCCAAAACAGCCCTTCGGGGCTTGAGTACGAAGCGATCAATGCGGTCAGTGGTGCGGCTTTCGACGAGGTCAGGTTCAGCGACCAAAAGGCCTCGTTCCAGCACAGGATCAGCGACAGCAGCACCGTGGATGCCAGGCCGCCCTTGGCGATGGGCAGCAACACCCGGAGCATCTCCTGGGCCAGCGTCGCGCCGTCCAGCCGCGCGGCTTCGAGGATGTCCCTGGGGATGTCCTTGAAGTAGGTGTAAATCATCCAGACCACGATCGGCAGGTTGATCAGCGTGTAGATCACGATCAGCGCGATCCGCGTATCGAGCAGGCCGAAACTCTTGGCCAGCAGGTAGATCGGCATCAGCACGCCCACCGGTGGCAGCATTTTGGTCGAGAGCATCCACAGCAGGGTGCCTCTGGTGCGCTGGGTTTCGTAGAACGCCATGGAGTAGGCTGCCGGCACCGCGATCAACAGGCACAGGGCCGTGGCGCTGAAGGAGATCACCACCGAGTTCCAGGCAAAGCTGAAATAGTCGCTGCGCTCGTTGATGTGCAGGTAGTTCTCCAGCGTGGGCATGAAGATGAATTGCGGCGGCGTGGCGAAGGCATCGATTTCGGTCTTGAAACTGGTCAGTACCATCCAGAGGATCGGAAAGAAGATCACGATCGCGATGGCCCAGGCCAACGTACCGAGCAGCAGGCTTTGCAGGCGACGGGATTGTTGAAGAGTCATGGCAGGCCTCAGGCTTTGTCGGTCAGGTTTTTGCCGATCATCCGTATCAGGATGATCGCGGCGATGTTGGCGATGACCACGGCGATAAGGCCGCCCGCCGAGGCCATGCCGACGTCGAACTGCACCAGCGCCTGGTTGTAGATCAGGTAGGCGAGGTTGGTCGAGGCGTAGCCGGGGCCGCCGTTGGTGGTGGTGAAGATTTCGGCGAACACCGAGAGCAGGAAGATGGTTTCGATCATCACCACCACTGCAATCGGCCGTGCCAGGTGTGGCAGGGTCAGGTGCCAGAAAATCGCGATGGGTCCGGCACCGTCCAGACGTGCCGCTTCTTTCTGTTCCTGGTCGAGGGACTGCATGGCGGTCATCAGGATCAGGATGGCGAAGGGCAGCCATTGCCACGAGACAATGATGATGATCGACAGCAGCGGGTAATGCGCCAGCCAGTCCACCGGTTGCGCGCCGAACAGCTTCCAGACGTAGGCGAGAATCCCCGACACCGGATGGAAAATCAGGTTTTTCCAGATCAGCGCGCCGACGGTGGGCATGATGAAAAACGGCGAGATCAGCATCACCCGCACGATGCCGCGACCGAAAAACTCACTGGCCTCAAGCAAAGCACTGATCAGCACACCGAACACCACACTGATCAGCAGCACGCTGCCCACCAGCAACAGGGTGTTGGTGGCGCCGGGCAGGAAGCCCGAGTCGGTGAGGAAGTAGGTGAAGTTTTCCAGGCCGACGAACGCGTTATCGCCGGGGTTGAGCAAGTTGTATCGAATCGTCGAGAAGTAGACGGTCATACCCAGCGGTACGATCATCCACAACAGCAGCAAGGCCACCGAGGGGCTGACCAGAAACCAGCCGGGATTGGCCACGCGGCTTTTGCGCTGCGGTTGGACAATGTCCATGTGAGCTTTTGCAGTTGATGTATTCATGGCGTTAAACCGATTCATTCAGACCTATGAGGATCCAATGTGGGAGCGGGCTTGCTCGCGAAGGCGATGGTTCAGTCACGAATATTTGGCGGATGCACCGGCCTCTTCGCGAGCAAGCCCGCTCCCACACAAGGCAAGAGCAGGGAAGTGCGGGGGTTACTTGGGATAACCCGCACGCTTCATTTCGCGTTCGGTGGTTTGCTGGGCCGCCGCCAGCGCCTGGTCGACCGTGGTCTGGCCGATCAGCGCCGCCGAGAAGGATTTACCGACCTGGGTACCAATGCCTTGGAACTCGGGAATGGTTACCAACTGGATGCCGATGTACGGCACAGGCCTGGCGCCCGGATTGCTCGGGTCCGCGGCCTTGAGCGATTCCAGCGTGACCCTGGCGAACGGCGCCGCACTCAAGTACGCCTCACTGTAGGTCGAGGCCCGGGTGCCCGGCGGCACGTTGGCGATGCCGTCTTTTTCCGCGACCAGTGCGCCGTATTCTTTGGACGTGGCCCAGGCACTGAAGGTTTTCGCCGCGTCCTTGGCCTTGGAACTGGTCGGAATGGCCAGCGCCCAGGAGTACAACCAGGCCGACCCCTTGTCAGTGGCCTGATGCGGCGCATAAGTGAAGCCGACGTGATCGGTGACTTTGCTCTGGGACTTGTCGGTGACGAATGAACCGGCGACGCTGGCATCGACCCAGATCGCGCATTTGCCGCTGTTGAACAACGCCAGGTTTTCGTTGAAGCCGTTGCTCGACGCCCCCGGCGGGCCCGATTTCTTCATGGTGTCGACATAGAAGTTCAGCGCGTTTTTCCATTCGGGACCGCTGAATTCCGGCTGCCATTTCTCATCGAACCAGCGCGCGCCATAGGCGTTGGCCACGGTGCTGATCAACGCCATGTTCTCGCCCCAGCCAGCCTTGCCCCGCAGGCAGATGCCGTACTGTTCCTGCTCGGGTTTGTTCAGTTTGGCGGCGAATTCACCGATCTGCTCCCAGGTCGGGCGCTCGGGCATGGTCAGGCCGGCATCCTTGAACAGGTCGGTGCGGTAGTAGGTGATCGAGCTTTCGGCATAGAACGGCAGGGCGTACAGCGAGCCTTTGACCGACAGACCTTCGCGCACCGACGGGAACACGTCGTCGAGGGCATAGCTGGCCGGCAGATCCTTCATCGGCTCAAGCCAGCCCTTGGCGCCCCAGAGTGCGGCTTCGTACATGCCGATGGTCAGCACGTCGAACTGCCCGCCCTGGGTGGCGATGTCGGTGGTCAGGCGCTGGCGCAGGACGTTTTCTTCGAGGACCACCCAATTGAGCTTGATCTGCGGATGCTCGGCCTCGAAGCTTTTCGAGAGCTTTTGCATGCGGATCATGTCGCTGTTGTTGACGGTGGCGATGGTCAGGGTCTGTGCGCCAAGGCTGACGCTGCTGAGGGTCATGCAGGTGAGGGCAAGCAGAGCTTTTACCGAAGGTTGCATCGTGCACTCCTTTTCTGCACCCGGCGGGATACAGAAGGACAGTTATTGTTTTTGTGTCTTCCGAAAGCAGGAAGAATGTGCACTGATTACAACCTTCAATGGCGGGCGAGACAAATCATCCATCGCACTTTGATCGATACTTTTTTGCACTGAACTTTAGGGGGGTAGACGCAAGGAAGGGGTTTTCAGCGATGGGGCGATATTCAATCCGTACAGGTTTCGAGCTTGGCTACGACCCCTTGTGGGAGCGGGCTTGCTCCCACATTTGATCGCATCTAGCCGAGGTTTTGCTCGGTGAGTCGCTGTACCACCAACCGCCGGTAATGCGAAGGCGTCATACCCTTGAGTTGCTGGAAGCGCCGATTGAAGTTGGAAATATTGTTGAAGCCCGATTCGAAGCAGACATCGGTCACCGGTTTGTCGCCATCGGCGAGCAACTCGCAGGACTTGCTGATGCGCAGGCGATTGACGAATTCGATGAAATTGCGCCCGGTGGCCTGTTTGAAAACCCGGCTGAAATAAGTCGGTTTCATGCCCAGGTGTTCGGCGACTTCCTCCAGCGTCAAGTCCCGGGCGTAATGGGCGAAGATGTAATCCACCGCGCGGTTGGTGCGATCGATGTTGTTCTCGTCGGCCAGTTGCGGCGTCGTCGCGCCGGAGAGCAATTGGTAGTCGTCGGTGGCCGCAAGTAACTCCAGCAGAATGAAAAAATGCCCGAGACGGGTCGCACCGGTGGTATCGGCGATGCGCTGCATCAGATCCATCGCCTTGGCGATGGTGTGCTTGCAGCGAAACTCGATGCCGTACTGCGCGCGTTCCAGCAAGGGCGCCAGAGCCTTGAGTTCGGCGAACACCTGATAGCCGCTGTCGAACAACTCATCGGTGAAGTTGACCAGCATGTCGCGCTTGGGCACCACTTCATCCTGGGCCACCTGGCTGATCCAGTTGTGGGGCAGGTTGGGGCCGGTCAGAAACAGGGATTGCGGATAGAAGTTGCCGATGTAGTCGCCGATGAACACCTTGCCGGAACTGGCGACGATCAGGTGCAACTCGTATTCCTTGTGGAAATGCCAGCGCACCAGCGGGCAGGGGAAACCATGCTGGCGATAGATGATGGACAAGCCATTGTGGTCGTCCATCAATTCATAGGACGGATCGGTGACTCTGGCGGTGCGGGTCATGTCAGGGCGCTTGTGTTGTTATTCCGTCCTGATCATGCCTCTTGACTGAGGGATAATGCTACTACCGGCTGAGTGCCTGCTCCTGCAAGACACGCTCAAGGAGGGCGCGCTACTCCTGATTAAGCCGGTTCTTCGCCTCGATCCATTGCGCCATGTATTGAGTGCTCTTGTGCTGGTGATGACGCAGCATGCTGCCGGTAAAGTTATCTCGTCTTATGTTTGCCACATCCCGTTGGCAATCGACCAGTCGCTGGATCAAGGCCGGGCCGTGAACGGATTTGCTGTAGCGGCTGGCAAGCAGGGTTTGCCCGTGCGCCTGGGCGTTCAGCCAGCGCGTCTTGTCGTTGTGCAGTTGCACGGCATGATCGGCGAACTCCCGTGCCGAACGGGTCACTGCACCGGGCCATGCCTCCTGGCCATGCATCGCCTCGGCACCCACAGGCGTCGTCACATTCGGTGTGCCACAGAGCATCGCATCGACAATCTTGCCCTTGATTCCAGCGCCAAAACGCAGAGGCGCCATGCAGACCCGCGCCGACGACATGACTTGCAGAGCGTCTTCTGCCCAGTCCATGACATGAAAACCCTGGGCCGGATTATGCAGGGCAGTCGCCTTGGGTGGTGTGTAGGCACCATAGATATGCAATTGAGCGCCGGGTATCTGCTCGCGAATCAGCGGCCAGATAGCGGTTTTCAACCAGAGCACCGCATCCCAGTTGGGCGCATGGCGAAAGTTGCCGATATGAAGAAAGTGGGCCCGGTCTTCAAATGGTACCGGCGCACGGGTCGGTACATCGACCATCAACGGGCACCAGTGCAACAGGCTGCGCGGGACCCTGAACTGATCGACCAGCAATTCGATTTCCACTTCGGAAACCATCAGCGTCAAATCACAACGATAAAACGAGGCGATCTCGCGCTTCGCCATATCGGTATTGGCCATGTGCTCGAACTCTTCGCGCGACGCCGGGGCGAACAGGTCGCTGAAGTCATTGTTGTCGTCACTGGCTTTCAGGCGCTCCTTGAGGCGTTGATGCCGGCCCTGCCTTAGGCTTTGCAGATCGCAACTTTCGAGCACGCGCAAGGCATCGGGGCAATACTTCTCGACCCGCCAACCGAACTGTTCCTCCATCATGAATTGATCGAACAACACGATGTCCGGCGCCAGTTCGCTGATGAATGCGTCGAAACTGCTGTTGTTCAGCTCAATGGGGACTTCGTCAATACCCAGCGCCGTCAGGTCTGCGCGTTGCTCGCCGAAGCCTGCCGGGCTGCTGAACGTGATGTCCCAGCCTTGTTCCAGGAAAGTGTCGAGAATCTGCATGACATGCCCGCTGGCCGCGGAAGAGCGGGGCTCGGGCCAGACGTAACCAATGACCAGGACTTTGGTTGCGCGGGGCAAAATCATTTACGGGAATTCCTTGAAGCGAAGACAGGGCAGGGACGAAAAAGGTGCGCATTAAACCATAGCGCAGCGCAGGGTCATCCGAGAATGGCTTTGACATTGTCGCGCAACTGATCAATGGAGAAGGGTTTGCCAATCACGTGCATATCGACAGGGACTTCGATGCTTTCGGCATAGCCGCTGGCAAACAGGATGGGCAGGTTGGGGCGTAACGTACGGGCGAGGATGGCCAGTTCGCGGCCGTCCATGACCGGCAGGCCGACATCAGTCATCATCAGGTCAATGTGTTGGCTCGCGTCCTTGAGCGTCTCCAGCGCCTGTTCGCTGCCATTGGCTTGCAGCACCTTGAATTCCAGTTCTTCGAGTACGTCAACGATCAGCATGCGCACGATGGCATCGTCTTCGACGACGAGGATGGTGGAGGCGTTGGCGGATGACATGGTCGAATTCCTGAAAAAGATTGGCATTGCCGGGCGCTGGAAATCACCGGTTTCTTGCATGAGTAAGTGGCGGATCCCGACAAGTTCCCTGCGTGATGGAAAAAGGATTGTCGGTGCAGGCCAGGCAAGGATAACGCGGGCGCAGCGCATTTAGGACCTTGCGCGCAAACATGTCAGATAATTGGATCAATGTACCAGTTTTGGGGCAAACTCCTTGCATTCTGACAGTTCGACAAGGCCTGCCCCATGACCTCAGCGTCCTCGGTTGATGAGCAACGATTTCGTAAACTGCTGAGCCGCAACATCAGCCTGCCCTTGGGTCTGGGTCTCATCAGCGCCGTGTTCTTCGTGTCGCTGATCACCTATTTACTGTCGACGATCCAGTGGGTGGAGCACACCGACCGAGTGATCAATAACGCCAATGAAGCGGTCAAGCTGACCGTGGATCTGGAAACCGGGATGCGCGGTTTCCTGCTCAGTGGCGATGAACACTTCCTCGATCCCTACGAAACCGCCAAGCCGCGCATCGCCGTGGAGCTCAACTCCTTGCTCGAACTGACCGCCGACAACCCGGCGCAGACCGATCGCTTGCTACGGTTGCAGGCCTTGCAACAGGAGTGGACCCACTACGCGCAATCGTTGATCGATTTGCAGCGCAGCGGCGGCGATTATCGCGCCGTGGTCAAGGCCGGACGCGGCAAACGCCTGACCGATGAAATTCGCAAGCAGTTCGAGGCGGTGATCGACGCCGAGCAACAGTTACGTGCATCGCGCAATGATGAAGTGCGCCGTACCACAATCATGAGCATCAGCCTCTACCTGTTGTTCATCGCCGGGGTCAGCGGGTTGCTGGCATATGTCGGGCGCCGCGACTTGATGACCCTGTCGCAGAACTACGGCGTCAACCTTGCCGCCCAACAGGCCAGCGCCCATCGTCTGGAGCAACAGGCCTGGCTGCGCAACGGCCAGACCGAACTGGCCGAGCAGGTGCTGGGGCAATTGAGCCTGAGCATGCTGGGCCGCAACATCCTGCAATTCTGCGCGCAGTACCTGGGCAGCGCCGTGGCGGCTATTTATGTGCGCGAAGACCACGGCGGCCTCAAACGCATTGCAACCTACGGGTTCTCTCGCGAACAGGAGGAGCGTGAACAGCAGATCTGCAGCGACGAAGGCATTGTCGGCCAGGTGGCGCAGCAGGCACGGCTGATTCGCCTCGATGAGGTGCCGGGAGACTACTTCAAGGTCAGCTCCGGCCTTGGTGACGGGTTGCCCCGCAGTGTGCTGGTGGTGCCAACCAGCGACGACGAGCGGGTCAACGGCGTGATCGAATTGGGCTTTTTGCGTCCACTGACGGACCGTGATGTTGAATTACTCGACTTGATAGCCGGCAACATCGGCACCTCGATCGAGGCAGCACGCTATCGCCAGCGTTTGCAGGAGGTGTTGGCCGAAACCCAGCAGCTCAATGAAGAATTGCAAGTCCAGCAGGAAGAGCTCAAGACCGCCAACGAAGAGCTCGAAGAGCAGTCGCGGATTCTCAAGGAGTCCCAGGCGCACCTGGAAACCCAGCAGGTGGAACTGGAGCAGACCAACGAACAGCTCGCCGAGCAGGCAGAAGTACTGGCCGAGCAACGCGACGCCATGGACCTGAAGAATACCGAACTCAATCAGGCCCAGGTCCAGCTCGAAGAACGCGCGATAGAATTGCAGCGCTCGAGCAAGTACAAGTCGGAATTCCTCGCCAACATGTCCCATGAACTCCGCACGCCGCTCAACAGCTCGTTGATCCTGGCCAAGTTGCTGGCGCAAAACCAGGAAGAAAACCTCACTGCCGAGCAAGTCAAATTCGCCGAGTCGATCTACTCCGCCGGCAATGATTTGCTCAACCTGATCAACGACATTCTGGATATTTCCAAAGTCGAGGCCGGCAAATTGGAGATCCGTCCGGAGAACACCAGCGTGGCGCGGCTGGTGGATGGCCTGCGCGGCCTGTTCCAGCCATTGGCCACGGACAAACAACTGGATTTCCAGGTGGATATGCACGACGGTGCGCCGCTGATGCTGTTCACCGACCGCCAGCGCCTGGAGCAAGTGCTCAAGAACCTGCTGTCCAATGCCGTGAAGTTCACGGAAAGCGGCAGCGTCAGCCTGTCCGTCGCCACGGTGCCGAATGACGGCATCGCGTTCAGCATCCGCGATTCCGGAATCGGCATCGAGGTCGAGCAGCACGAAAGCATCTTCGAAGCGTTCCGTCAGGCCGATGGAACCACCAACCGGCGTTACGGAGGCACCGGGCTGGGGTTGTCGATCTCCCGTGACCTGGCGGCCTTGCTCGGCGGCTCCATCAGCGTGAGCAGCACGCCGGGGCAGGGCAGTGTATTTACCCTGGTCTTGCCACAGCAATACGTGGACCCGGGCGATGTGCCTGTCGAGCCGATGCGTGCCACTCCCGTCGCGGCGCCGAGGGTATCGCCGCCCACGTTGTCGCCACTGGTGGCCGAAGTCGACATTGCGCGTTTCGACGATGATCGCAACAAGGGGCCGTTCACCACCCGCTGCATTCTGGTGGTGGAGGACGAGGCGAATTTTGCCCACATCCTCTACGACCTGGCCCATGAACTGGGTTATCAGTGCCTGGTGGCCCACGGCGCCGACGAAGGCTACGAGCTGGCCAAGGCGTTCATCCCCGATGCGATCCTGCTGGACATGCGCCTGCCGGATCATTCCGGCCTGACCGTGCTGCAACGCCTGAAGGAGCACGCCGAGACCCGGCACATCCCGGTGCATGTTATTTCAGTCGAGGACCGGGCCGAGGCGGCGATGCACATGGGTGCCATCGGCTATGCGGTCAAGCCGACCTCCCGCGAGGAACTCAAGGACGTGTTTGCACGTATCGAGGCCAAGCTGACCCAGAAGGTCAAGCGTGTGCTGCTGGTTGAGGACGACGACTTGCAGCGCGACAGCATTGCCCGTCTGATCGGCGACGATGACATCGAGATCACTGCCGTTGGCCTGGCGCAAGAGGCGCTGGACCTGCTGCGCACGTCGGTCTTCGATTGCATGATCATCGACCTCAAGCTGCCGGACATGCTCGGCAATGACCTGCTCAAGCGCATGTCCACCGAAGACATCTGCTCTTTTCCGCCGGTCATCGTCTATACCGGGCGCAACCTGACCCGCAATGAAGAGGCCGAACTGCGCAAGTATTCGCGTTCGATCATCATCAAGGGCGCACGCTCGCCAGAGCGGTTGCTGGATGAGGTGACGCTTTTTCTGCACAAAATCGAATCACGGTTGTCCGATGAGCGGCAGAAGATGCTCAAGGTCGCCCGCAGCCGCGACAAGGTCTTCGAAGGCCGCAAAGTGCTGCTTGTGGATGACGATGTGCGCAACATTTTCGCCCTCACCAGCGCCCTGGAGCAAAAGGGCGCAGTCGTGGTCATTGGCCGCAACGGCCGCGAAGCGATTGAACGACTCAATGAGGTGCAAGATATCGATCTGGTGTTGATGGACGTGATGATGCCGGAAATGGATGGCTTTGAAGCCACCGTTGAAATCCGCAAGGACCCGCGCTGGCGCAAGCTGCCGATCATCGCGGTGACGGCCAAGGCCATGAAGGACGATCAGGAGCGCTGCCTGCAGGCCGGCGCCAACGATTACCTGGCCAAGCCCATTGACCTGGATCGCCTGTTTTCGCTGATTCGGGTGTGGTTGCCGAAGATGGAACGGATCTAGTGGAGCGCAATTTTTCAATGGAGCGAAACAGCGAAATCGAGTTGCGATTGTTGATCGAGGCGATCTATCTCAAGTACAGCTACGATTTTCGCGATTACTCCGGCGCTTCGATCAAGCGCCGGGTCAACCATGCGTTGAGCCAGTTCGAGTGCAATACCATCTCGGCGTTGCAGGAAAAAGTCCTGCACGATCCCGCTGCGTTCATGCAACTGCTGCAATTGCTGACCATTCCGGTCAGCGAGATGTTTCGCGACCCTTCGCACTTCTTGGCTATCCGCAAGGAAGTGGTGCCGCTGCTGCGAACCTACCCCTCGATCAAGGTGTGGATCGCCGGATGCAGCACCGGTGAAGAGGTGTACTCGATGGCCATTCTGTTACGCGAAGAGGGCCTGCTCGACCGTACTATCATCTACGCGACCGACATCAATCCGCGCTCGCTGGAAAAGGCCAAGCAAGGGATTTTCTCGATGGAAAACGTCCGCGCCTACACTGTCAATTATCAGCAGGCCGGTGGCCAGCGTTCGTTTGCCGACTACTATACGGCGGCCTATGGGTACGCGATTTTCGACAAGACACTGCGCGAGAACGTGACCTTCGCCGATCACAGCCTGGCGACGGACAGCGTATTCTCGGAAACTCAATTAATTTCATGTCGTAACGTATTGATTTATTTTAATAAAACACTTCAGGATCGAGCATTCGGACTGTTTCATGAGTCCCTCTGCCATCGCGGTTTTTTGGTGCTGGGCAGTAAGGAAACCCCGGATTTCTCAGCCTTCGGCAATCAGTTCGAGCCGTTGGTCAAACAAGAACGGATTTATCGAAAATCATGAACAGTGCAACGAGCTTACCGGCGATCGAAGCGATCGTGATCGGTGCTTCCGCCGGTGGCGTCGAGGCGCTGTTGAACATTCTCGCCCCGCTGCGCGAAGGCTTTGCACTGCCGATCATTGTCGTGCTGCACATGCCGGACGAGCGCCGTAGCCAACTGGCGGACGTGTTTTCCCGCCGGGTTGCCCTGCCGGTGCAGGAGGCATGCGACAAGACCCCGGTCGAGGCCGGAACGCTGTATTTCGCCGCGCCCGGTTATCACCTGTCGGTGGAGCAGGACCGCAGCTTTTCCCTGAGCCTGGAGCCTCGCGTGCATCATTCGCGACCGGCCATCGATTACCTGTTCGAATCGGCCGCCGATGCGTACGGCGCCAATCTGGCTGCGGTATTGCTCACCGGCGCCAACTGCGATGGCGCGCGCGGCCTGACCCTGGTCAAGCAGCGCGGCGGCATGACCGTTGTGCAAGACCCGCAAGAGGCTCAGGTCGCCACCATGCCCCAGGCCGCGCTGGATATGCACCAGCCGGACCACATACTTCCCGTATGCGGCATCGGCCGTTTGCTTGTCGAGCTGGAACGAATCGCATGCTGAGTAATATCAAGGCCAAACTGCTGATCGTGGACGATCTGCCGGAGAACCTGCTGGCGCTCGAGGCGCTGATCAAGCGTGAAGACTGTATCGTCTACAAGGCGCTGTCCGCCGACGAAGCCTTGTCCCTGCTGTTGCAACACGAATTCGCCTTGGCCATCCTGGATGTGCAGATGCCCGGCATGAACGGCTTCGAGCTGGCCGAGCTGATGCGTGGCACGGAAAAGACCAGGAACATCCCAATCGTTTTCGTCAGCGCCGCCGGGCATGAACTGAACTACGCGTTCAAGGGCTATGAAAGCGGTGCCGTGGATTTCCTGCACAAGCCGCTGGACATCCAGGCGGTCAAGAGCAAGGTCAGTGTGTTCGTCGACCTGTATCGCCAGAGCAAGGCGATGAAGGAACAAGTGCTTGCCCTTGAACAAAGTCGCCGCGAACAGGAGACCCTGCTCAAGCAACTGCAAAATACCCAGCTGGAACTGGAGCAGGCGGTGCGCATGCGCGATGACTTCATGTCCATCGTCGCCCACGAAGTGCGCACGCCGCTCAACGGCCTGATCCTTGAAACCCAGCTGCGCAAGATGCACCTGGCCCGGGACAACGCCGCCGCCTTCACCCTGGACAAGATGCACGCGATGGTCGACCGCGACGAGCGGCAGATCAAAAACCTCATTCGTTTGATCGAAGACATGCTCGATGTCTCGCGCATTCGCACCGGCAAGTTGTCGATCCGGCCGAAGCGCGTAGACCTTTCGACGCTGGTTCGCGACTTGTTGCACAACTTTTCCCAGCAGATCGATGCCGCCGAAGCGTCGGTCTCGCTCGATACCGCGCAACCGGTGATCGGAAACTGGGACGAGTTTCGTATTGAACAGGTCATTTCCAACCTGTTGACCAACGCCTTGCGCTACGGGGCCAAGAGCCCGATCTCGGTGAAGGTCTACAGTGAAGGTGGCCAGGCGCTGGTGGACGTGCAGGATCAAGGGATCGGTATCAGCGAGGCAAACCAGAAGCGGATCTTCCAGCAGTTCGAGCGGGTATCGGCCAGGCACGTCGTTGCCGGGCTGGGCCTTGGGTTGTTTATTTCAGAACAGATTGTGGCCGCCCATGGCGGTACTATTACCGTCCAGAGCAGGATTGGCGAAGGCGCCTTGTTTCGCGTTTGTCTGCCGCTGTAGGAAAACAGCCAGGTAAACGCAACCTCTGATCGACCCCACGGTCGTATCAGCAGCAATTGACCGAACAAAGGCTTCCCATGAGCGAAGATGCACAAGATGTAGTACTCGTCGTCGAGGACGATCCCTCGATTCTGATGGTGCTGTCCGCATACCTGTCGGGCGAGGGTTACCGCGTATTGCAGGCCGAAAACGGCGAACAGGCTTTCGAGATCCTGGCGAGCAAACCGCACCTGGACATGATGATCACTGACTTCCGCCTGCCCGGAGGAATCTCCGGCGTGCAGATCGCCGAGCCCGCCGTGAAGCTGCGACCGGAACTCAAGGTGATTTTCATCAGCGGCTATGCCCAGGAAATCCGTGAGACCGACAGCCCGATCACGCGCCAGGCGCCGATCCTGGACAAACCCTTCGATCTGGATAAGTTGCAGGAATTGATGCAGGACATGCTTTCGTAAGCATTCAGGCGCCGATCATCTCCCTGACCTTCGCCGTCAACAGGTCAAAGGTACGCGGCTTGGTGATCATCCCTGCGCGCACCGCCGCAACGGGCTAACTGGACACTTGCCCCCTGGCCAGGACGACGGTTCAACGGAATTTCAGTCAGGGGTCATAGCCCTTGTTGCAACGCCGGATCATCGGGGTTCATCTGTTCGAGTTGGGCCAACAGGATCTGCACGTTCTGCAACTGCCCGCTTTCCTTCCAGTAATTGATCAGCAGCACCCGGGCCTTGCGATCGTTCGGATGGCGCTGAACGACTTCCTGTAACTGTTTCTGTGCCGCTTCGAGTTCCTGCTCACCGTGCAGCGTGGTGGCCAGGTCGTAGCGGTAATCCCGGTTATTGGGCTCAAGTTCAACGGCCTTGGACAGGCCGAGCAGGGCGAATTCGCTTTGCTCGTGATGCAGCAGCCACAGCCCCAGAGCGTGTTGCAGGTAGGCCGAGTTGGGCTGTGCTTGCAGTTGCCTGGCCAACAGTTGCCGGGCGGCGTCGTTCTGGCCCTGTTTATCCAGCACCTCGATTTGCAGCACCAGCGCCGGCAGATTGTCCGGCGCCAGGCGCAGGGTGTTGTCCAGCGCCTGTTGCGCCTCCTTGAGTTCGGCATTGTGCAGGTGCAGCCGGGCCAGTTGGTATTGGTTCTCGGCGCTTTGCGGCTCGCTCTTGAGCACTTGCTCCCAGGCATCGATCGCTTGTTCCAGAGGCCCGAAATACAAACCCAGGTCATCCGGGGACAACCCCAACAGCGCGTTGATCGCCGCCAGCCGCACGCTTTGTTCGCTGTCATCGAGCAATGGCCCCAGCAGCAGACTGCGCTGGCCGTTCGGTACCAGGCCACTGATGCTCCTGATCGCCGCGATACGCACGTCGGGCGACTCGTTCTGCAAGTCGGCATCCGCCAGCTTCAGGGCCACCGAGCTTGGATAGTTGGGCAGCTCGGCATGCAACCAGATACGACGTTTGGGGGACAGGTCCGGACGGGCCAATTGCTGATAGAGCACCCGCGCGGCACCCGGTTGACCGGCCCGGGCAGCCGCCAGCGCTTCGCTGTAGCCATGCTGGATGGCTTCGGGAACCACCGGGGTGGTATCGCGCAGGGAAAACCACGCAAGGCCGATGACGAGCAGGGCGAAGGCGCTGATAAACAGAATGCGGCGGGACTTGGGCATGCAGAATCCGGAAGCTGGCAAGCTATTGCAAAAGCGCCAGCTTCGGTCAGCCACGGCCTTGAGTCAAACCTTGACGACGTTCTCGCGCGATTCAAACCGTTGAACAGCCTTTCAGCCGACAATCAATGGACCGGCAAGCTGCGTCGACAGCAAAACCTGTCGAGGCACTGCGGCAGTGACTACGCTTGCTGGAGGTGTTTCGACGAGTGTTCCCATGCAAGGGTTGTTGCAGTACTTCAAGGCCATGCTCAACCCCGGGCCCGGGGTGTTGCTGTTTGCCCTGCGAACCATCGCGGCCGGGTTGTTGACCCTGTACCTGGCGTTTTTGTTCGATCTGGACCAGCCCAAATGGTCGATCATGGCCGTGGTCATCATCAGCCAGCCACTGGGCGGCATGGTGCTGGCCCGCAGTTTTGGTCAAGTCATCGGCACCACCATGGGGGCGGTCGTAGCGGTGGCAATCATGGCGATATTTCCCCAGGCACCGTTGCCTTTCATCACCACCCTGGCCCTGTGGCTGGCGCTGTGCACCGCCGGTGGCACGCTGTTGCGCTACACCAGTTCCGGGGCATTCGTACTCAGTGGCTACACCGCCGTGGTCATCGCGTTGCTGGCGATTCCCGATCAGGACGGCACCTTCTTGCTGGCGGTGACCCGCCTCACCGAAACCTTGCTGGCGGTTGCCTGCGTGTGCGTGGTCAGCCTGCTCACCGCCAGGCCGGGGGCCGTGGCCCGGGATTACTTTGCCAGGATCGATCAAATCACCCGGTTGCTGGCCACCCATGCCAGCGCCGTCATCCGCACCGAAGAGAGCGAAGCCGACTTCCAGCACCGGCAAATGCAGCTGTTGGGTCAGATCAGTGGCCTGGAGGGCGTGCGCCGGCACATGTACTACGATGCGCCACGGTTACGCAGCGCCAACGGTCTGGTGCAACTGTTGGGCAACCAATTGGTGCTCTTGACCGCGCGGCTGACCGCCTTGCGCCACCAGCGGTTGTTGTTGACCGAGCGCTGGGAAGGCGAGTTGCCCGAAGAAATTCAACGGCTGCGCGCCGATGAACTGGCCTTTCTCGATGAACTGGCGCGGGAGGGGCGTTCGCTGTCCAGTGAAAAGCGCCACCATTTCACCTCGCTGCAACAACGCTTTGATGAGCTGGCCTACAGGGCCGAACAATTGACCGAGCCGCTGCCGGCCACCTTGCGTTCTCTGGCCTGGTCGCTGCGCTGGGAGCAGGCGCGCCTGTTGCAGCAGCTTGAGCAGATTCTTGAATTGAGCGATGCCATCCAGAGCGGGCGGCCGGCCAGTAGCGTGTATCGCGGGCGGGAAAATCCGCTGCACCTGGACTTCACCCTGGCGACCATGAACGCCGTCCGGGCCTTTTCCGCGCTGTTGATCGCCGGCCTGATCTGGATCGAAACCGGTTGGGACGGTGCCCGAGGCGCGATGGTGCTGTTGGGCATCCTGTGCTCGCTGATGTCGACGTTTCCCCGGCCGCTGCTGGCGGTTCAAAGCTATGCCCGGGGATTCGGACTGGCACTGGTGGCCTCGGCGCTCCTTCAGTTCATGTTGGTTCCCATGATCAGCAATTTCGAGATGCTTGCCTTGCTGCTGGCGCCCTTGCTCTATGCCGTAGCGGTGGGGCTCGCCAGTCCGCCCACCACGGGTACCGGCATTGGCTTGGGGCTCACGACGTTTTTGTTGCTTGGCCCGTTGAACGTGGGGATTGGGCAAAACACCGCCATCCAGTGGTTCGAGTTTGCCGGGGCTTATACCTGCGCGACCGTGCTGGCGTTGAGTGTCTACGCGCTGATCTTTCCGTTCATGCCGGACTTGCGCATGCGCCGGCTCCACAAAGAGAGTGGCGAGCAGGTGTACGCCTTGCTGAAAACCTCGGCGACCGATGAACAGCAGTTTGCCTTCGAGAGCCGCATGGTTGATCGCCTGACCATGATGCTGGGGTTGCTGCCTGCGACCCGGGAGCCACAATCGCGCGAGCTGTTTCAAGTCAGCCTGGCCTGCATGGCACTGGGTATTGCCTTGAATCAGCTCAGGCAGCAGGGGCAGAACAACGCACTGCTGAGCCCTGACGTGCAAAGTCGCCTGTTTTCGACGGTCCGGGAAACGGGAAGGCTGGTCGCCGGCCGGCCCGGGATCGAAGTGGCACAGGTGCTTGATAGCCTGCACACCCTGGGTGACGATCTGGATGCTCTGCACACCGATGCCCATGAGCACTTGTGGTCGGTGTTCCGCATGCGTGTGGCGCTGTTGATCGTTGTGTCGTTCGTCGAACGCTATCGCGGCTACTTTCAACCCTCAGGCGATGAAGGAGACCCCGTCCTTGCCCATTGATCTGGAAGTAGGTGGCGCCTATCTGCCCCCGATTGCCCAGGCGCTGCTGCTGGGCTTGCCGATTTTCCTGCTGCTGGACTGGACGTTGCGGCGCCTCGGCGTGCTGCAGTTTGTCTGGCACGAGGCGTTGTTCGAAGGCGCGCTGTACGCCTGCGTCTGCGCCACGTTGATTCTGGTCATGGGAGCCTGATGCCATGAAGAACATCCTTTCCCGACTCTCGACGGTAGCGGTGGTACTGCTGGCGTTCATCCTGGGCTGGTTCGCCTGGGAGCATTACACCCGCGCGCCCTGGACCCGGGATGCCCGGGTGCGTGCCGATGTGGTGACCTTGTCCGCCGACGTTTCGGGGCGCATCGTCAGCCTGGCCGTGCAGGACAACCAGCATGTGAACAAAGGCCAGGCGCTGCTGGAGATCGATCCGGCGCGCTACACCCTGGCAGTGGAGCATGCCAGGCGCGCGGTGGAGGTGGCGAAGGCCTCGCTGGGGCAGGCCCAGGCGGCCATCATCGCCAGCGAAGCATTGCTCAAACAACGTCAAAGCGAGGAGCAACGGCGACGCACGCTCAAGGATCGCTCGGCGATTTCCGGTGAAGAGTGGGAAAAGGCCAACACCGATGTGTCGGTGGCCCAGGCCGACTTGCTGCGTAACCAGGCCAATCTGGTGTTGGCCCAGGCCAACGTGCAACTGGCTATTGCGGCCTTGACCCAGTCCGAGCTCGACTTGCAGCGTACCCATGTCGTCTCCCCGGTGACCGGCTATGTCACCAATCTGCTGACCCGGGAGGGCGACTACGCCTCGGCCGGCGGTCCCTTGCTGGCGCTGGTGGACAGCGAATCGTTCTATGTCAGCGGTTACTTCGAAGAAACCAAGTTGCCGCGGATCGGGGAGGGCGACCGGGTCAGGATCGAGTTGATGAGCGGCGAAACGTTCGGCGGCAAAGTGCAGAGCATTGCCTTCGCCATTGCCGACCGGGAAAACCTGCCGGGAGGCCGCCTGCTGGCCAGCATCAACCCCAGTTACACCTGGGTCAAACTGGCGCAACGGGTGCCGGTGCGGATCGAGATCGATGCTGACTATGCCGGTAAAAACAACCTGAGGGCCGGGACCACGGCCACCGTGACCGTCCAGGAAAACCATCGGACTGAAGATCACCGCTAACCCTTGTGGGAGCGGGCTTGCTCGCGGAGGCGGTGTGTCAGGCAATGCATATGTTTACTGACGCACCGCCTTCGCGAGCAAGCCCGCCCCCACAGGGAACTGTGGTGGTTCCAGTATTGTGTCAAGGCAAAAAAAGCCCCGCGACCGAATGAGACGCGGGGCTAAGGAACTGGTTGGTTGCGGCCAACCAAAGGAGCGCTTCAGAACCGTATTACTTGCTGGCGACCGTCTCCGGCTGCCAGCCGCCACCGAGGGCCTTGTAGATTGCGACGATGCCGCGATACAGGTCGACTTCAGCTTGGGCCTGGGTGTCTTCGGCGGCCAGGCGTTCACGCTGGGCGTCGAGCAACACGAGGAAATCGGCGGTGCCTTCGCGGTAGCGGATCTGCGCCAGGTCGGCGGCCGAGCGGCTGGACTCGCTCTGACGAATCAGCGAGATCAGGCGCTGTTGGCGTTTGCCGTAGTCGCTGAAGGCGTTTTCCGATTCTTCCAGGGCCAGCAACACTTGCTGCTCGTAAGTCGCCAGGGCGCCTTCGGCATCGGCGTCGGCGCCGCGCAAACGGGCCTTCACACTGCCCAGGTCAAACGCCGCCCAGGTGATGCTCGGGCCCAGTGCCCAGGCGTTGGCCGCCGAGGAACCGATCTGCGAACCGCGCCCGGCCGTCCAGCCGAGGAAGCCGCTGAGGCTGACCCGTGGGAACAGATCGGCCTTGGCCACGCCGATCCGCGCGGTGGCCGAGGCCAGTTGGCGTTCGGCACTGCGAATGTCCGGCCGGCGTTGCAGCAGTTCACCCGGATCACCGATCGGCAGGGCCTTGGCAATCGCCGGCAGGTCTTTCGGGCTCAGGTCCACGGTCAGCTTGTCCGGGCGTTCACCCAGCAGGGTGGCGATGCGGTTTTTCTGCCGGACCTGTTCGGCCTGCAATTGCGGAACGCTGGCTTCGACCGACGCCAGTCGCGCATCGGCGCGCTCCACATCGAGCTGATCGCCAACACCGGCATCACGCAGGCTGATGGTGATCTTGCGCGACTCCTGCTGGTTCTCCAGGTTGGCCAGGGCGATTTTCTCCCGCAGTTGCGCGCCGCGCAGTTGGCCGTAGGAATCCACCAGTTCGGCAATCATGGTGACTTGCAGTTGGTACAGGTCTGCCTCGAACGCCTGTTGCTCGGCGTTGGCCGACTCCAGATTGCGCTGGATGCGACCGAACAAGTCGATTTCCCAGGCCATGTCCAGGCCCAGATCATAGCGCTCGCTGTTGACCCGGTCGGTGGTCTGGCCCGGAATCTGGCCTTTGCCCAAGTCACTGCTGACGCGGCTGGTGATGGTCGGCATGGCGTCGTTGCTGACGTCATCGCGGATCGCCCGTGCGGCTTTCCAGCGGGCGAAGGCGACGCGCAGATCACGGTTGCCTTGCAGGGATTTTGTCACCAGCTGGTTGAGGGTCGGGTCATCGAACTGCTGCCACCAGATGCCTTCGAAACGCGAACGGTCAAAATTCTTTTGGCCGGCGGCGCCATCGGTGACGGCCGTGATGTTGGCCGCCTCCGTCGTTGGCGTCTTGTAGTCCGGACCTACGGCACAGGCACTCAGGGCCAGCACCAGCAGGCTCGGCAGGAAGGCTTTCAAACTCATCAATGCGACTCCAGCTTCAGGGTGGCCTTGGCAGCTTTGCGTGCCTGGCCGCGCTCGACAAAGTTACGGATCAGTACGTAGAACACCGGCGTCAGCAACAGACCGAAGAAGGTCACTCCGAGCATCCCGGAGAACACCGCCACACCCATCGCATGACGCATCTCGGCACCGGCACCGCTGGAGAACACCAGAGGCACAACACCCATGATGAACGCGAAGGAGGTCATCAGGATCGGCCGCAGACGCAGGCGGCAGGCTTCCAGGACCGCCGCCAGTGGGTTGAGGCCTTCCAGCTGTTTGTCCTTGGCGAACTCGACGATCAGGATCGCGTTCTTACAGGCAAGCCCCACCAATACGATCAGACCGATCTGGGTAAAGATGTTGTTGTCGCCACCGGAAGCGATCACACCGGTGATAGCCGACAGCAGGGTCATCGGTACGATCAGGATCACCGCCAGTGGCAGGCTCCAGCTTTCGTACTGAGCCGCCAGTACCAGGAACGCCAGCAGCACACAGAGCGGGAACACGAACAGCGCGGTGTTGCCGGACAGAATCTGCTGGTAGGTCAGGTCGGTCCATTCGTAGGTCATGCCGTTGGGCAGTTCTTCCTTGAGCAGCTTCTCGATGGCTTTTTCGGCCTGGCCGGAGCTGTAGCCGGGGGCCGCCGCACCGTTGATTTCAGCGGTGATGAAGCCGTTGTAGTGCATCACGCGGTCGGGGCCCGAGGTGTCGCTGACCTTGATGAAGGTCGCCAGCGGGATCATCTCGCCCTTGTTGTTGCGCACTTTCAGCTGGCCGATCTGGTCAGACTCGAGGCGGAACTGTTGTTCGGCCTGGACGTTGACCTGATAGGTGCGACCGAAGCGGTTGAAGTCGTTGGCATACAGCGAACCCAGGTAGATCTGCAGGGTGTCGAAGATGTCGCTGACGGCCACGCCGTGGGTCTTGGCTTTTTCCCGGTCGATGGCAGCATCGACCTGCGGCACGTTCACCGTGTAGCTGGTGAACAGACCGGCCAGTTCCGGCACGCTGTGGCTCTTGGCAATGATGTTCATGGTTTCCTTGTACAGTTCTTCGTAGCCCAGGTTGCCCCGGTCTTCGATCTGCAGGCGGAAACCACCGATGGTGCCCAGGCCTTGTACCGGCGGCGGCGGGAAGATCGCCATGTAGGCTTCCTGGATGTTCGCGTACTGGCCGTTCAAGGCACCGGCAATCGCACCGGCGGACATGCTCGGGTCTTTACGCTCGTCGAACGGTTTGAGGGTCACGAACACGATGCCGGCGTTCGGGCTGTTGGTGAAACCGTTGATCGACAGGCCCGGGAACGCCACGGCACTTTCCACGCCGGGTTGTTTCAGCGCCAGGTCGGACATGCGCTTGATCACGTCTTCGGTGCGGTCAAGGCTCGAGGCGTCCGGCAGTTGCGCGAAGGCCACCAGGTATTGCTTGTCCTGGCCGGGCACGAAACCGGTCGGGGTGCTGGAGAAACCGAAGAAGGTCAGGACCATCAAGCCTGCGTACAACAGCAGGGCGATACCGCTTGAACGGATCACGCGGGCAACGGTGCCGACGTAACCATGGCTGGCCTTTTCAAAGAAGCGGTTGAACGGACGGAACAACCAGCCACCGAAAATCTTGTCCAGCACCCTGGAGAACCGGTCTTTCGGTGCGTCATGGCCCTTGAGCAATACGGCGGCCAGGGCCGGCGACAGGGTCAGGGAGTTGAAGGCCGAGATCACCGTGGAAATCGCGATGGTCAGGGCGAACTGCTTGTAGAACTGGCCAGTCAGGCCGGAAATGAACGCCGCCGGAACAAACACCGCACACAGCACCAGCGCCGTGGCAATGATGGGACCGGTCACTTCACGCATGGCGCGTTTGGTGGCTTCGACCGGGGTCAATCCGAGTTCGATGTTCCGCTCGACGTTCTCCACCACGACGATGGCGTCGTCCACCACGATACCGATCGCCAGTACCAGGCCGAACAGCGACAAGGCGTTGAGCGAGAAACCGAACAGATGCATCACGGCGAAGGTACCGATCAGCGATACCGGCACAGCGACCAATGGAATGATCGAGGCGCGCCAGGTCTGCAGGAACAGGATCACCACCAGCACCACGAGGATCAACGCTTCGAAGAGGGTGTGAACCACCGCCTCGATGGAGCCGCGCACGAAGATCGTCGGGTCATAGACGATGCTGAAGTCCATGCCTTCGGGGAAGGTCTTCTTCAGCTCGGCCATTTTCTCCCGGACTTCGTTGGAGATTTCGATGGCGTTGGAACCCGGACGCTGGAAGATCGGGATCGCCACTGCCGGCTGGTTGTTCAACAGGGAGCGCAGGGCATATTGGCTGGAGCCTAGCTCCACTCGAGCGATGTCTTTCAGACGAGTGATTTCACCGTTGTCGCCGGAGCGAATGATGATGTTTTCGAACTCTTCCTCATTGACCAGACGGCCCTGAGTGTTGACCGATAACTGGAAACTCTGGGCATTCGGGGCAGGGGGCGCACCCAAGGCACCGGCCGCCACCTGGCGGTTCTGTTCACGAATCGCGGTGACCACATCGGTGGCGGTCAGGTTGCGCGAAGCGGTCTTGTTCGGATCGAGCCAGACACGCAGCGAGTAGTCGCCCATACCGAACAGTTGCACGTCACCGACACCGCCCAGCCGCGCCAACTCATCCTTGATATTCAGGATCGCGTAGTTGGACAGATAGAGCATGTCGTAGCGTTTGTCCGGCGAGGTCAAGTGCACCACCATCGTCAGGTCGGGCGACGCCTTGTCCACGGTGATACCGATGCGTGTCACTTCCTCGGGAAGCTTCGGCTCGGTACGGGTCACACGGTTTTGCACCTGTACCTGGGCGTTGTCCAGGTCAGTACCCAGGGCAAAGGTGATGGTCAGGGTGATCTTGCCGTCAGCGGTGGATTGCGAGGACATGTACAACATGTTCTCGACGCCGGTGATGGCTTGCTCCAGGGGCGCGGCCACGGTTTCGCCGATGACCTTGGGGTTGGCGCCCGGGAAGTTGGCGCGGACCACAACAGTCGGCGGCACCACTTCCGGGTATTCGCTGATCGGCAACTGGAACAGCGAGATCGCACCGGCGATCAGGATCAGCAGCGAAAGAACCGCTGCGAAGATCGGCCGCGAAATGAAGAATTGGGAAAAATTCATCGTAAAAATCCCTTAACCGCGTGGGGTCGTGGCAGCCAGTTTCACTGCCGTACCTGGCGCAACCTTGGCAGGCGCGACTTGGGGCAGGTTGCTGGCTTCCAGCGCTTGGCGTTGTTGTGCGAGTGCCGCGAGGGTCTGTTCACTGGCCATCGGAATCACTTCAGGGGTGACCGGTGAGCCAGGGCGTACCCGTTGCAGGCCCTTGACGATGATGGTGTCGTCCTTGTTCAGGCCGTTGCGCACGATACGCAGGCCTTCGATCTTCGGACCCAGTTCCACCGCGCGGTAGGCGGTCTTGTTGTCGGCATCCATCACCAGCACGAACTTCTTGCCCAGGTCGGTACCGACAGCTTCATCGTTGATCAGCATGGCGCTGTAGGTGCCGCTACCCACCAGTTTCAGGCGTGCATAGAGACCGGGGGTGTAGCTGCCATCGCTGTTGTCGAACACGGCGCGACCACGGATGGTGCCGGTCTTCGGGTTGACCTGGTTGTCGACGAAGTTCATCACGCCCTGGTGCGGGTTGCCGTCCTCGTTGGACAGGCCCATGTAGACCGGGGTGGTGGCGCCTCGCTTGCCCTGGCGAGCGAGCTCGGTGTACTTGAGAAACACGCGCTCGTCCGCGTCGAAGTAGGCGTACACCTTGTCGGTGGAGACCAAGCTGGTCAGCGGGGTGGTATCGGCGGTGACGAGGTTGCCGGCGGTGATTTCAGCACGGCTGACGCGGCCGGTGATTGGAGCCGTCACGCGGGTGAAGCTCAGGTTCAGCTTGGCCAGGTCCAGCTGTGCCTGAAGAGCACCGACGGCGGCGCGGGCTTCCTGGGCAGCGCTGGTACGCGAATCGGCGAGCTCTGCGGAAATGGCGTTGCTGGTGCGCAGGCGCTCACCGCGCTGGGCTTCGTTTTCGCTACGGGTGGCGTTAGCGCGCGATTGTGCAACCAGGGCTTCGAGGCGGCGGACCTCTGCCTGGAACGGACGCGGGTCGATCTGGAACAGCAGGTCGCCTTTCTTGACCAGGGCGCCTTCAGTGAAGGCCACTTCATCGATCTGGCCGGAGACCCGTGGACGAATCTCGACGGTTTCCGGCGCTTCGAGGCGGCCGGTGAATTCGTCCCATTCGTTGACCGGTTGTTCCAGCACCTTGGCCACGCTGACCTTGGCCGCTGGCATGCTGGCGGCGGTTTCCGGGGCCTTGCCGCACGCGCTGATCACCACTACGGCCAACAAAGCCAACGGGAAGCGCAAATGTTTGAGTGACTGTTCCATGGATGCATCCGCCAATGTGTTGAGATTGGCGAATGATGCGCGGCGGGTTTGTATCTCACGAATCGAATGGGGCGAAGGTAACTATCATCCGGAATGATATAAGACCCCGGCCAGCCCTCTAGCCTGCGCCTTGCGTTCGGTCGTCATCAACTGGATTGATGACAATTGTATGTTGCATTGGATGCAATAGTCAGACTTGGAACCGCGTCGCGGCCATCGCGAGCAAGCTCCCACAGAGATCTTCGTCGTTCCCAAATCCCTGTGGGAGCGGGCTTGCCCGCGAAGAGGCCAGCAGCCTTCTACACAATCAGGATCAGGCCAGGCTATCCGGATCCCCGAAGAACAGCTTTATGGTAGATAAATCCAGTAGATTGTGGCTAAAGCCAGAAATTAAGCGATAAGACACAGATTCAGGGAATTAAGTCGCTTGATAGGGCTATGCGTTAATTCTATAATTTTGGGAACTAACTGGCACAGAATGGGCTAGGTACACACTATGTTGGATTTAAGCTTCAGCAAGCCGAGCGAAGTCGTCAAGCGCCTCTGCGATCGCTTGCGCACAGAGCGCTTGGCGCTGGACATGACACAAGCCGACCTGGCCGGGCGTGCCGGCATCGGCACAAACACAGTGTCCAATCTTGAAGCCGGGCGCAATGTCGGATTCGAGAACGTCGTTCGGGTGGCGATGGCTCTTGGCCGAACCAAGGAACTTGAAGGCTTGTTCCTGCCAAAGCTGGACTCCATCGAGGATATTCGGCGCTACGAAAACAGCGCCAATCGTCTCCGTACCAAGAGGAAGTCCGGCAATGCTTGAGCAGGTGAACGTCTTCTACGAGGGCTGGGGTGAGCGATTGCAATGGGGCACGCTGGTCTCCACGACTGCCCTGACCGGTCGCCCGCTGATCGTGTTCGAGTACAGCAATGAAGCCAGGCAAAGGGGCTTGGAGCTTTCCTCCTACACGCTGCCGTTGGAGGGGGCTCAGTTGCGCCGAGATTTCCCAGACCACCAACTGTACTTGCCAGGGCCTGTTTACGACTCCTTGCCGGATGGGTGGGGCATGTCGCTGATGGACCGTATGTTCAGGCGCCGCGGGCTCACCACGGCGCGCATTGGCTCACTGGAACGGCTGGCCTACATCGGTAGCAATGCAATGGGGGCCATGACGTTTGAGCCAGTGGCACCCGAAGGGCAGGAGTCTGAAGTCCACATCCCGCTGGAGCAGCTTGCCGCCGAAGTGCAGGAAGTACTCCATGGAGACGGTGGCGAGTTCCTGCATACGTTGCTGCTGGTGGGCGGCTCGCCTCAAGGTGCAAGGCCTAAGGCCCTCGTCTATCGCGATCCCGAAACTGGCCGGTTTACCACTGCCGTCACGGCGGGCTTTGAAGCATGGTTGATTAAATTCCCGGCCAAAGATGAACATGCCGAGGTGTGCGCTATCGAAACGGTCTACGCCGAATGCCTGCGCATGTGCGGTATCGAGACCCCTGACACGCAGTACTTCAGTCTGCCTGATGGCTTGGCGGCGTTTGCCAGTAAGCGATTTGACCGTCGGGATGGACTGCGCGTACCCATGCAAAGCCTTGCGGCCTTTACGGGGGCAAATTACCGGTCTCCGGGGGTGTTGGACTACGTCAACTTCTTGCGGGCAACACAGATGTGTACCAACGACGTGCGAGAGATGGCGGTGGCCTTCGAACGTGCCGTCTTCAATGTTGCGTTCAACAACAGAGACGATCATCCCAAGAACTTTGCCTACATCATGTCGCAAGACGGTCAGTGGAGACTGTCGCCGGCTTACGACGTGACCTTCTGCGAGGGGCCAGGTGGATATCACCAGATGGATGTGATGGGGGAAGCCCTGTCGATTTCCCGCACGCAAATGCTTCGGCTTGCCGAGGAAGCCGAGGTGCCCCCGGACGTTGCAGGCACAATGATTGACGGCATTTGTGATGTGGCGAGCCGGTTTGCAAGCATCGCCGAGAACCTATGCTCAGGGGCTATTACTCAAGACACCTTGCGCACGATCCAAGGCCGCATCGATCAGAACGTAGCTCGGTTACACCGCGGTCATGCGGGCAGCGGTCGCCGTTAAAGATCGTGAGGAGCGGGCGACTCTCATAATCGATGCTGCCGTGTGCTTCGAGCATGTAGGGTCCTGTGCTGTCGAAGATGTTGGTGTTCGGTCTATCAAAAGGCAGGAATGATCAGATAAACAGCCTGCTCGACGGCGCTAGAGACTCTCAGGGTCGCCAAAAAACATCTGTATCCGCGACCTCAACCAGCGCTCCCCCGGATCATTATCCTGCGATCCGCGCCAAGCCATGTGCAACTCGAAACTGCGCACCGGCAGCGGCGGATCTTCGGCCCGCACTCCGCCGGCGGCGGTCAGTGCATCGGCCGTGTAATCGGGTACCGTCGCCACGATGTCAGTGCCCGCGAGCAGAGTGCTCAACCCATTGAACTGCGGCACGGCGAGCACTACATGCCGCTTGCGTCCGAGTTTTTCCAGTTCTTCGTCAATAAAGCCGCTGAGGTCGCCGGCGAACGACACCAGTGCATGGGGGCGAGCACAGTAATCATCCAGGCTTAACGGCCCCGGCACGGTGTCGGCACGCAACAGCTTCGGCTGGCTGCGGCGCAGTACCTTGCGCTTGGCGTTGGCCGGCAGGTCGGTGGTGTAGCTGACACCGATGGATATCTCACCTGATGCCAGCAACCCCGGCATCAGGATGTAGTTGACCCGACGCACCACCAGAACAATCCCCGGCGATTCGGCACGCAGGCGCTTGAGCAGCATGGGCAGCAAGGCGAACTCGACGTCGTCCGAAAGGCCGATGCGGAACACGGCGGTACTTGTGGCAGGATCGAACTCGGCCGCACGGCTGACGGCGGTGGAAATCGAATCCAGTGCCGGCGAGAGCAGGGCGAAGATCTCGACCGCCCTGGCGGACGGCTCCATGCTGCGGCCTGTACGCACAAACAAGGGGTCATCGAACAAACCGCGCAGGCGCGAGAGCGCCGCACTGATGGCTGGCTGGCCGAGGAACAGTTTTTCCGCAGCACGGGTCACGCTGCGCTCGTGCATCAATGTTTCGAAAACGATCAACAGGTTCAGGTCGACACGACGCAGGTCATTACGATTCATCTGGAGTCCTGGCAGAGTCAGCAAACTTGACGTGGGCGGCCATATGAGAACAATGGCCAGCAGGAATATTACGGGGAAAGGCTGGTACTCTGCACCGGGTAATTCAGTTTTTCCTACAAAGGCTGCTTCGGTTTCTTACGACATTTGACGATGTTGCCGCCGCTGCGGAATCAATGACAGGCATGTCGACTATTAATAGCCACAGATAGTGTTGGGTTGAAAGCCCAGCTAGAGTTCAAGGCATTAGAGGTTCAATTGGCGAGGTTTGTGATGTCCCGCACGATTCGTTTTCACAAGTTTGGTCCAGCCGAGGTGCTCAAATGCGAAGAGCATGCGACGGCTCTGCCTGCACCGGGCGAAGTGCAGGTGCGCGTCGAAGCGATCGGCATCAGTTGGTATGACACGCTCTGGCGCCAGAACCTGGCGTCGTCCCGCGCCCATCTGCCTTCCGGCCTTGGCCAGGAAATGGCCGGTATCGTCACGGCTGTCGGTGAGGGTGTCGATGACCTGGCGATAGGTGACAAGGTCGCCAGTTTCCCGGCCCAAAGCCCGAACGACTATCCGGTCTACGGCGAACTGATCGTACTGCCGCGCTCGTCGCTGACCCGTTACCCGGACGTACTTACCCCGATCGAAGCCAGCGTGCATTACACGCCGCTGTTGGTCGCCTATTTCGCTTATGCTGACCTGGCACGGGTCAAGCCCGGGCAATTCGCCCTGGTGACTGACGCGAGTCATTGCGCCGGACCTTCGTTCGTACAACTGGGCAAGGCCTTGGGTGTTCGAGTGATTGCCGCAACCAAGTCAGCAGAAGAGCGTGAGTATCTGCTGTCACTGGGTGCCGAAAAAGTCATCGTTACCGAGGAAGAAGATCTGCTGATGCGGATCAACAAAATCACCGATAACCGCGGCGTGGACGTGGTGTTCGATGGTTTGGGCGGTCCGCAGATGTCGTTGCTGGGCGACGTGCTGGCGCCTCGCGGCAGCCTGGTGCTGTACGGCCTGCAAGGTGGCAACCAGACGCCTTTCCCGGCCTGCGCAGCGTTTCAGAAGAACATTCAGTTTTTCGTGCACTGCATCGGCAACTTCACGGGCAAGCCGGAGCTGGGCATCACCCAGGACCAGGCCGCACTGCAACGTGCCTTGCGCGATATCAACCAGTTGACCGCTGACCGCGTGCTGCTGCCGCTCAAGACTCGGGTCTTCCCGTTTGCCGAGGTTGTCGAGGCACACCGCTACATGGACGAATGCCCGTGTCGCGAACGGGTCGCGCTGCAGGTCGAACCGGCCTGACACTTACCCAACAGCCCCTCCAAGAGTCCGTGCCCACACGGACTCTTTCGTTTGCGCCCCGAACCCCGTCGATCCACAGGCCGCTTCAGCAACTGAACTGGTTTTTGTCCGTAATCTGTAGCTTCTAATCAGCCACTAAGCCCTGATAATTGAATGATTACTTTCATCTCAAGGAATGAGTCATGGCTGGGTGTCAGGCTGAAACTTTCCACTGTGCGCCATCGGTGCAAATCTCAAAATTAGTTTGTTGTTTAGTTGCCAAAAAGACAGCGACAACTTCCTTCCTTATTTCTTGTGCTAAGTGTCTGTGGGACCTTGTCGGATATTTCCTAGGACTCTGGTTTAAAACGAACAAGCCCTTGCCATCCGGGCGCCTCAGCTTCACATTTGCCGCTGAAAAGAGGGGGTGTGGCGATCATTTCAGATGTTTTCAATAAAATTCAAGTGTTAGCATTTGGCAATAAAGTCAATGACTCCATTCGTGCAGACAGTCCAACGGGATTTGCTGTGTGCACGATATTTAACTTACGAGTATCAGGTAAATAAAGATGACCAGCATCCATGACCAAGCGATGAACTATGTCTATCAACAAGTGCTGCAGCGATTGCTGGGTTTTTTCTCCCGTGCCGAACGCACTGCATTGCAATTGTTGATTCAGCGCCTGGCAGTCGCGGCCGGGGGCATGGAGCGCATTGGCGATTACAAGGTGTTGGCGATCCAGTCCGGGACCCGAGACAACTGCTACACCCTGGCACTGTTGCGTGCCGCGCAATTGACCATCGCCACGCGGACACCGGCGACATTCCAGTTACGCATCGCCTCGTTACGGTTGAACGGAACAAACTGCGCGGCCGTGGAAAACATGCACCGGACCAACAGCGCGTTGTTTGTCTATGACGATCCCCGGGTCGAGGTGTTGATGGTCGATGATCGGGAGGTCTTGCCGTTCAACCACCAGACGCCGATTTCCGACGCCGGCCGCGAATCCAGCCGCCTGAACCTGCTGCTGATCAGCCATCGCCGGGAGTGGCGCGGCGGGTTCGACCTGTGGGACGACGGTTATCTGGCCACAGGCGAGTTCTACGGACAAATCGCCCGCTGGGACGGTGGTGTCGACGCCTTGCTCATCAGTGACACGCCGCGCCAGCAGAAGCATTTCATCGAGGGTTTGAAACGTGCCGCCACCAAGGCCGGGCTCCAGTTTTCCCACACGGGCGAGGCCGGTTATGCGGGGTTGTTTGCATTGCTCGATGAGCTGGGCAGCGACTGTTATCAAGCGTTCTACGCCGATTACGGCCAGGCCCCGTGGCGTCCGCAAGAGCACTTCGAGACCTGTCGTCGTACGGCCTGCATCGATATTCACGACCTGCTGGTCAGCAACCCGGACGAGCGTTGGCCATTGTTGACCGAGTTTCTCGGCTTCCAGCCAGACGAACTGTCCGCGCAGATCAGCGACAACGAATTCGTCAGCCCGTTGATCACGGCGCACATCCGAGGGTTGCATGCGTGCTTCGTGCAGAATCGAAATTACGAATCCGGTGTTGCGCAATACCTGCAAGGTGCCTTGGTGATGATGCGTCGCAAGCACTTGCCCGAGCGATTGTGCGAGCAGGCCATCGAGGTCTTCGGCAATCCGGCGACATTGGCCGAGTTGCGCGCCCGAGCGGCGGCCGAGACACAAAAGAACCTGGGGCTGAGCGAAGCACAACTGGTGTGCCTGCTTTTTGCGCCCTTTATCGAAAACGGCGCGGGGCTCGAGCGTTTTCTGCGTCAGTGCCATCCGGGCATGCTGGTGGCCATGCCCGAGTTGCACAAGGCCATGCAGGGGCACCCGGTCGCCGAACAGATCATGCAATGGATGGTTGATGTCAGCGGATTGCCCGTCAGCCTGATTGGCCAGCTTTACCGCATGGAGTGGACGCCCGCAGGCGGTGGCGGGGCGACCGAAGCAATTATCCAAAGGGCCGCGTCGCATAATGCGCCGGGCGATCCTGATGCCGCCATCACGCTGGAGGATGAATGGTCAGCGGGTCACTGAGCGTGGGCGGGTTTTCAGCCAGAACGGTTGGCCTTCAACCATGAAAGGTCCACGAGAAACGGATTTCGCCTATCAGGCGGTTTATCGATACCTGGTCAGCCTGATCAACGAGTCTGAAGGGGATTCGCGCATCCGCCTGCCGTCGCTGCGGCACCTGGCGGAGCGCCTCAATGTGTCGATCTCGACCATTCAGTACGCCTATTCGCTGCTGGAGAAAGAAGGGCGCGTCTATTCAGTGGCCAAGTCTGGTTACTACGCGTTGCCGGTGTCCTCGATCAACCTGCAGGACAGCGGCAGCGACTTGCTGGAAGCGGTCTACGTCAATGCCAGGCGCCCGGGAGTGCTGGTCCTGAGCGCCGATGAACCGGCGTTGCTGCAGCCGCTCGACAGTCCTTTGTTGCTGCTGGAGCGGGAGTTGCTGCGTCAGTATCCCCGCCAGCCGCAGTCGCCTTCGCAACCTTGTGGCGAACTCGAATTGCGCGCAGCCCTGGCAGCACGCTACACCACGTCGCCCATGCGTTACTGGCACGCCGATGATGTCTACATCGGCGCTGACCTTCGCGGCGTACTGGAAATCCTGATCGCCGTGCTGGGCTTGAAAGACGCCACGGTGGTGGTCGAATCTCCGTGCGACTGGACGATCCTGCGCTTGTTTCAAGCCGCCAGCGTGCGGGTGATCGAGTTGCCTGTGCAAACCGATGCCTGCCTGGATCCGCAACGTCTTGAAATGTTGCTCGATACCGAACCGGTAAGGCTGGTGATGCTGTCATCGGCCCTGAACATGCCCCGTGGCAGCCTGGCGCCCGACGATAACAGGCAGGCCATTGCCCGGCTTCTGGCCGCGCATGACAGTTGGGTGTTGGAAAACGACTGCTATGGCGAACTTGGATTCGACCTGGGCTGCGTGCGGTTTCGAGACTTGCTGGACCCTGAACGGCTAATGGTGTTTTCCACGTTCGAGAAAATCATCGGGCCTGAGGCGCCCTACGGTTATCTGCTTTCAAGGCATTTGAGTGCTGAACTGCAACGGCACTTTCTGCTGCGTTCCTTCCGACTCTCGCCGATTCGCCAGAAAGCCATCGCCCGCTTGTACAGCAGCGGGCGCATCGATCAACACCTGCTGGTACTGCGACGGCTGCTCAAGGAGCGCAAGAGTCAAATGACCCTGCTGTTGCAGGAGCGATTGGGAGATGCCTTGCATTTCGTCGAGCCAGAAGGTGGTGCAACGGTCTGGGCGCGCTCGTTGCGTCGGGTCAATGTCCGTCGTGTGTTCCAGCGCCTGTTGGCGCATCAGGTGGTCATCGCGCCAGGCGAGCTTTTCAGCCTCCACGGCCTGCACGGGCAGCATTTGCGCCTGAGCCATACCTTCGGCGGCGATCACAACCTGGCGGCCGCACTGGGATTGCTGGGGGATGCGCTGCGCCTGGAATCAATCGAGTGAGTGACAAAAAATAACAACCTCCACTGTGTTGGATCGATCCCATCGCCTTGCGGTCAAACTGCCAGTAAACTGCGACCCAATTCCTGAACCACTCTATTCCAGAGGTTTTGCATGACACTCAGTCCTTTTGCGGGTAAACCGGCACCGGCAGAATTGTTGGTCGACATCCCGCGACTGGTAACGGCCTATTACACCGGCCAGCCTGATGCCGCGATTTCGACCCAGCGCGTTGCCTTCGGCACGTCCGGGCACCGGGGCAGCTCGTTTGACTTGAGTTTCAACGAATGGCACGTGCTGGCGATCAGCCAGGCGATCTGCCTGTACCGCGAAGCTCAAGGTATCGATGGCCCGCTGTTTGTCGGTATCGACACCCACGCGCTGTCCACGCCGGCCGGCGCCAGCGCCCTCGAAGTACTGGCGGCCAACGGCGTGACCGTGATGATTGCCGCTGGCGACGAGTACACGCCGACACCGGCCATTTCCCATGCGATTCTGTGCTACAACCGTGGTCGCACCAGCGGCCTGGCGGACGGCATTGTCATCACGCCGTCCCACAACCCGCCGCAAAGCGGTGGCTACAAGTACAACCCAACCAACGGTGGCCCGGCCGATACCCATATCACCAAGTGGATCGAAGCCAAGGCCAACGAACTGCTGGCCAACAAGCTCGCTGGCGTCAAGCGCATCAGCTACGAGCAGGCGTTGAAGGCCAGCACCACCCATCGTCACGACTACCTCAACACCTATGTCGCCGATCTGATCAACGTGATCGACTTCGACGCCATCCGCGACGCCAAGCTGCGCCTGGGTGTCGATCCGCTGGGTGGAGCAGGGGTGCGCTACTGGTCGGCGATTGCCGAGCATTACCGCCTGGACCTGGACGTGGTGAACAAAGAGGTCGACCCGACCTTCCGTTTCATGACCGTCGACTGGGACGGCCAGATCCGCATGGACCCATCGTCCAGCCACGCCATGCAAGGTCTGATCGGCCTGAAAGAACGCTTCGACGTGGCGTTTGCCTGCGATCCGGACCACGACCGCCATGGCATCGTCACGCCGTCTGGTGGCTTGCTGGCGCCGAACAATTATCTCGCCGTTGCCATCGACTACCTGTTCCAGAACCGTCCGCAATGGCGTGCCGATGCCGCCGTGGGAAAAACCGTGGTCAGCAGCGGCTTGATCGATCGAGTGGCCAAGCGCCTGGGTCGTCGCCTGTACGAAGTGCCGGTCGGTTTCAAATGGTTTGCTGACGGCCTGTTCGATGGCTCCCTGGGTTTTGGCGGCGAAGAAAGCGCCGGTGCCTCGTTCCTGCGCAAGGACGGCGGCGTCTGGAGCACCGACAAGGACGGTTTGATTCCGGCCCTGCTGGCCGCCGAGATGACCGCCCGTACCGGCCGCGACCCGAGCCAGGCGTACCGTGCCTTGACCGACGAACTGGGTGAGCCGTTTTCGGTACGGGTCGACGCCAAGGCCAATCCGGAGCAGAAAGCCTTGTTGAGCAAGTTGTCGCCGCAACAGGTTACCTCGACCCGACTGGCGGGCGAGCCGAT
>NZ_AKJG01000157.1 GCF_000282455.1 Pseudomonas sp. GM74 | reverse complement strand
GCCACCACCTGAGCGGTGGTCAAGGCGGCCACGTCGGCGGTTTCCAGGGCACTGATCTGGGTCGGTTTCAGTGCCGCGATCTGCGCGGTGGTCAATGCCGCGACCTGGGCGGTGGTCAGGGCGACGACGTTAGCGGTGGTCAGTGCGGCGACATCGGCGGCCTGCATGGCCGCCACTTGCGTGGTGGTCAGTGCAGCCACCTGGGCCGGTTTCAGCGCGGCCACCTGGGCGGTGGTCAGGGCCACGACCTGGGCGGTGGTCAGGGCAGCGGTCTGCGCGGTGGTCAGGGCGGCGACGCTGGCCACTGGCAAGGCGGCGATGTCAGCGGTTTCGATGGCCGCCACTTGGGTGGTGGTCAAGGCAGCGATCTGTGTGGTTTTCAGCGCGGCGACCTGGGCGGTGGTCAGGGCCACCACCTGAGCGGTGGTCAAGGCGGCCACGTCGGCGGTTTCCAGAGCACCGACCTGGGTCGGGGTCAGCGCTGCGACCTGGGCAGTGGTCAGCGCCGCCACCTGAGCGGTGGTCAGGGCCACGACGCTGGCCGTGGTCAGCGCGGCGACATCGGCGACCTGCATGGCCGCCACTTGCGTGGTGGTCAGCGCTGCGACTTGCGTGGTTTTCAGCGCGGCAACCTGGGCAGTGGTCAGCGCGACAACCTGTGCAGTGGTCAGTGCGGCAGTCTGGGCCGTGGTCAGGCTGGCGAGCGAGGCAATGGGCAGCGCAGCGATATCCGTCGTTTCGAAGGCAGCGACTTGCGTAGTCGTCAGCGCGGCGATCTGCGTGGTTTTCAGTGCGGTGACCTGAGCGGTGGTCAGGGCTACGACCTGCGCAGTCGTCAGTGCCGGCACCTGCACGGTCGAAAGCACGGCAATGTTCGGCGTGGTGATGACCGCGATCTGCGCAGTGGTCATCACGGCGATCTGAGCGGTGCTCAAGGCGGCAATATCCTGGGTCGCAAGCCCAGCAATGGTGGTTGTACTCAGGGCAGCGACTTGCGCTGGGGTCAACGAAGAAATAAAGCTCATGGACGCATCCTGTATAGGGGTCATTTACGGCGCTGCCAGCGTTGTCGCCGTAGCCTTGGGCGGAAATTTGGTAGCCCTCGTGTCATTAGCGACACATTCGGTGAAAACATTAAGAATCTTTTTGATGGCTTTTTGCCTTTTTTAAACTTTTAGTTATAAAAATTCTTCGTTTTATAGGCTCGAATAGTAATGGGTGGATATCATATAGCCACTATCTTGGGTTTCCGCCATTCTTTGCGAGCTGACCAATCGGTACGCCGTTGTGCTGCCATGACCTTGACCCTTGCCCAGCACTTCCCCTAGTGTGCGCGGGCGTCCGTTGGCAGGCATTGGCCAGTGGAACATGCCCCCATTTCCCCTTTTGCCATCCGGCAAGGGCCTTGATCGAGTAACTGATTGTGAAAACCTTCCTCCATGTAGGTTGCGGTCCAAAGAGCAAGAACAGCACGACCAAGGGCTTCGCCTCGGAGCAGTGGCAGGAGCTGCGCTTCGATATCGATGAGAGCGTCAACCCGGACATCGTCGGCACCATGACCGACATGTCCCAGGTCAAGGACGCTTCGGTGGATGCGCTGTTCTCCAGCCACAACATCGAGCATCTCTATCCCCATGAAGTGCCGGTAGCCCTGGCGGAGTTCAAGCGCGTCCTCAAGCCTGGCGGCTTCGTGATCATCACTTGCCCGGACCTGCAATCGGTGTGCGCCCTGGTGGCCGAAGACAAGCTGACCGACGAGGCCTACCTTTCACCGGCCGGCCCGATCGCGCCCATCGACATCCTCTACGGCCATCGCCCGGCCATGGCCAACGGCAACGTGTTCATGGCGCACCGTTGCGGTTTCACCAAGAAGGTCCTGACCGGCTCCCTGCAAGCGGCCGGCTTCGACATGGTGCTGCCGATCCAGCGTGCCCATCCGGCCTATGACCTTTGGGCGGTGGCGGCACTTGCGCCGATCTCCGAGCAGGAAGTGGTGGCGATCGCCAACCAGCATTTCCCTGGCTGAGCCATGCTGAACCGCGGGCCCGGGATGCAGGGCTCGCCTTCGCCCGGGCAGATATTGCGGGTCAGGACGCATCGGGATGGCTTGTCCAACCACAGTATTTCCCAATGAAATCATTGAGTTACTGAATGGCCATAAGGGAGGACGCTGCGCAAAGATACCAAGTAGTAAGCGCCGTACAACTTATGTCTTTCGGAAAAATACGGGATGCTGCGGACAAAAAAAGACCCGGCAAAAAGCCGGGTCAAAAACCGTGATTAGCCTGATGAGGAGATAGTCCAGGAGACCGACCTAAGGTCACCTGGTCCATCGACTGATCTCGCGACCAGCTGGTGCAATAATAATCATTCTCGTTTGCAAGTCAAACATTTTTACCTGCTCGACAGAAAAACTCTTTCCTGTCCTCTCGATTTGCCTTCTCACCTCAACCGTTTTCATATTTCTCCAGCGATCGGTCGACCATCGCCTTGGCCATGTCGATCATGTGCACCGTCGAAAACGCCAGGTCGCGGCTTGCGCCTTGCAGGTGACTGGCTGACTCGTGCGCGGTGGCGGCAGCACAGCGCAACAGGTCCAGGGCATGAACCAGCGCCTCTTCGCCGCTGATATTGCGGTTCACATCAAAAAAACGCGGCTCGGACACTTCCTCCGAAATAGCCGGTTTCAAGTAATAGTCCAGCGCGCGTTGTGCCGCCGCAGAGTCCAGGGGCGAGGTGAAGGTGCTGTCGATTTGCATGTCCGGGCGGTCATTGGCTGGTGGGTTCATGGCGATGGCAAGCTCCGTGGTAGATTCAGATCCGTGAATCGATAATAATACGAACTGTATTTGTGACGATAATTTAAATACTACAATTTGTGTTTTGATGGCCGGAGTCGTCCACGTATCGTGCCGCACATGGATAAATGGATTGAATTGGTCAAGGCCAAGATGAGTGAACTCAAAATCACTCAAGAGATACTCGCCGAGCGCCTCGGGATGTCCCAGGGCGGCATTGGTCACTGGCTCAACAAACGTCGTGAACCCGGCATCGAAGACATGAACCGTGTGCTGCGGGCACTGGGCCTTGAGTTTCTCGAAGTGGCGCTGGTGATCCGGGAACCGCAGGCGTCAACGGACGACGAAATTCCCCTGACACAGAAGTACAACCCGTACTTCCGCTATCCGGTCAGTGATTGGCGCGAACCTGTCGAAGTGCGCGACGGCGAGGTCCCGGCGTACGGAAAAGGGCACTTTGAACTGTCCGATTACCACGCCCGGGGGCCGGCATTCTGGTTGAGAGTGGCAGGCGATGCGATGACCGCACCCAATGGCATGAGCATCCCGGAAGGCATGCTGATTCTGGTGGACCCTGCGGTAGACGCCGAGCCTGGCAAACTGGTCATTGCCCAGTGGCCGGACAGCGCCGAAGCCACGTTCCGCAAGCTCATCGAAGAGGGCGGGCAGCGTTACCTGGTCCCGCTCAATCCGACGTATCCGAAAGCCTTGTACACCGAAGAGTGTCGAATCATCGGTGTAGTGGTTCAGGCAACAGCCAGGTTTTGATCAGATCGGTCCTCGCGATGCGCAGGACCGATCTTCATTTCACGCTTCTTCCAGTTCGACCAGCGCACTGCCTTCGCTGACCATCTCGCCTTCCTGGCAATACAGCGCCTTGATCACCCCGGCATGGGGCGCGCGAATGCTGTGCTCCATCTTCATCGCTTCCAGCACCACCAATTGCGCTCCGGCTTCGACCGATTGCCCGGCCTCCACCAGCACGCGGACGATGCTGCCGTTCATGGGGGCGGTCAGTCCGCCCTGATGGCTGTGGCTGGCCTCGACGGCGCTTATCGGGTCGTAAGACTCGATGCGGTGCAACTCGCCATCCCACTGCAAATACACGTAATCGCCACGGCGTATTGCGCGGTGTTGACGGCGCACACCGGCCTGCTCGGTCAGCAGTTGCTCGCCATTGAGCCGAGCGCTGTGGGCATTGATGTCGCCCAGGGTCAGCGCCCGGTCCTGGCCTTCACAGCTCAAGTGAAGGGTGATTTCTCTCGGCAAACCGGCACGCAGGCCATTACGCGCCGCCCACGGTGAACTCGGGTCATCGGCGCGGGTTGCATGTGGCTGGCTCTGGGCAATCGCCTGGGCGGCGGCTTGCCAGAAATCGTCGCTGAGTTGCGCTGGCGTCGGCAGCAACTGTTCCTGATAGCGCGGAATGAAGCCGGTATCGAGTTCGGCAGCGGCAAATGCCGGGTGGCCAATGATGCGTCGCAGGAAATTGATGTTGGTCTTCAACCCGCCGATGGCAAATTCGTCGAGCATGCTCAGCAGGCGCAAGCGCGCCTGTTCACGGTCTTCGCCCCAGGCAATCAACTTGCCGAGCATCGGGTCGTAGAACGGCGAGATCTCGTCGCCTTCTTCAACGCCGCTGTCCACTCGACGCCCTGGCCCTTGGGCGGATTCGCGATACAACTCCAGACGACCGGTCGCCGGCAGGAAGTCGTTGCCCGGGTCTTCGGCATACAGACGCACTTCGATTGCATGACCCACCAGCGGCACCTGGTCCTGAGTCATCGGCAATGCTTCGCCGCGGGCCACGCGAATCTGCCAGGCCACCAGGTCAAGGCCGGTGATGGCTTCGGTGACCGGGTGTTCGACTTGCAGGCGGGTGTTCATCTCCATGAAGAAGAACTCGCCCCGCGCATCCAGCAGAAACTCCACGGTGCCGGCACCGACATAACCGATGGCCTGCGCCGAACGCACGGCGGCCTCACCCATGGCACGCCGCAGCTCCGGGCTCAGGCCAGGTGCCGGCGCTTCTTCGACGACTTTCTGGTGACGGCGCTGAATCGAGCAGTCACGTTCGTTGAGGTACAGGCAGTTGCCGTGCTGGTCGGCGAACACCTGGATTTCCACGTGACGTGGCTTGAGCAGGTATTTCTCCACCAGCATCCGCGAGTCGCCGAACGACGATTGCGCCTCACGCTGGGCCGAGGCCAGGGCTTCGGCCAGTTGGCTGACGTCCTCGACCACTTTCATGCCTTTGCCGCCGCCCCCGGCCGTGGCCTTGAGCAGCACCGGGTAGCCGATGCGTTCGCAGGCGGCGCGGAAGGTTTCCAGGTCCTGGGCTTCGCCGTGATAACCGGGCACCAGCGGCACGCCAGCGGTCTCCATCAAGGCTTTGGCGGCGGACTTGCTGCCCATGGCGTCGATGGCCGAGGCGGGCGGACCGAGGAAGATCAGGCCGGCGTTTTCGATGGCGCGGGCGAACCCGGCGTTCTCCGACAGAAAGCCGTAGCCGGGGTGAATCGCCTGGGCGCCGCTGGCTTTGGCGGCGGCGATCAGTTTGTCGATCTGCAGATAGCTGTCGGCGGCTTTGCTGCCACCGAGATCAACCCGAATGTCGGCTTCGCGGCTGTGCCGGGCGTCTCGGTCGGTGGCGCTGTGCACGGCCACGGTGGTCAGGCCCAGGGCCTTGGCGGTACGCATCACCCGGCAAGCGATTTCGCCACGGTTGGCCACCAGCAGGGTGGTGAGGACAGGTGCGCTCATCAACGGGGCTCCTTGGTGGTGGTTTCGGCTTGCCAGCTCGGCGGACGCTTTTGCAGAAAGGCGCGCAGGCCTTCCTGGCCTTCGGGGCTGACGCGGATGCGGGCGATGGCGTTTTCGGTGTAGCGGCGCAATGCCGGGGTCAGTGAGCCGTCGCCGACTTCGCGCAACAGGTCCTTGCTGGCGCGCATCGCGGCCGGACTGTTAAGCAGCAGATTGTCGATCCATTGCTCGACTTTCTGTTCCAGCTCGGCACTTGCATAGCTCTCCGACAACAAACCGATTTCCCGTGCCCGTTGCCCGCCGAAGCGCTCAGCGGTCAAGGCATAGCGACGGGTCGCACGCTCGCCGATGGCTTGCACCACGAACGGGCTGATCACGGCCGGGGCCAGGCCGATGCGCACTTCGGACAGGCAGAACTGCGCATCATCGGCGCCGATGGCCATGTCGCAGCAACTGATCAGGCCCAATGCGCCACCAAAGGCTGCGCCTTGCACCACCGCCAGGGTCGGAATTTTCAGTTTGGCCAGGTTGTACATCAACTCCGCCAGTTCCCGGGCGTCATCGAGGTTGGTGGCGTAATCGAGCTCGGCCGATTGCTGCATCCAGGCCAGATCGGCGCCGGCACTGAAATGCTTGCCGCGACCGCGCACGATCAGAAACCGCAGGCTGGCATCGCTCGCGACTTTATCGAGGGCAAGGATCAGCTCGCGGATCATCTGTGCGTTGAACGCGTTGTTCTTTTCTTCGCGGCTGAGCCAGAGAGTCGCAAAACCCCTTGGATCGCTCAGCAGTTCGAGGGTGTTGAAGTCGCTCATAGTGTCCGTCTCCACGGTCCTTGTGGGAGCGGGCTTGCTCGCGAAACGATTTTACGATTGCTGCGCAATCGAACAGGAGCAAGCTCCCTCGCCACACAAGCCCGCTCCCACAGAAAATCACATCCGGAACACGCCGAAGCGGCTCGGTTCGATTGGCGCGTTCAACGACGCGGACAAGGCCAGGGCCAGTACGTCGCGGGTCTGGGCCGGGTCGATGACACCGTCGTCCCACAGGCGCGCGCTGGAATAATAGGGGTGACCCTGTTCTTCATACTGGTCGAGGATCGGTTGCTTGATCTCGGCCTCCTGCTCGGCACTGAAACCATGGCCACCGCGTTCGGCCTGTTCGCGCTTGACCTGCACCAGCACGCCGGCCGCCTGTTCGGCGCCCATCACGCCAATGCGCGCATTCGGCCACATCCACAAAAAGCGCGGGTCGTAGGCGCGACCGCACATGCCGTAGTTACCGGCACCGAAACTGCCGCCGATGATCACCGTGAACTTCGGCACCTTGGCGCAAGCCACCGCCGTCACCAGTTTCGCGCCGTGCTTGGCAATACCGCCGGCTTCGTATTTCTGGCCGACCATGAAGCCGGTGATGTTTTGCAGGAACAACAACGGAATGCCGCGCTGGCACGCCAGTTCAATGAAGTGCGCGCCTTTCTGCGCCGCTTCAGCGAAAAGAATGCCGTTGTTGGCGAGGATCGCGATCGGGTACCCGTGCAGGTAAGCAAAACCGCAGACCAGCGTTGTCCCGAACAGCGCCTTGAACTCGTCGAACACCGAACCATCCACCAGTCGCGCAATCACTTCACGCACGTCAAAGGGTTGCTTGGCGTCGGCCGGGACCACGCCGTACAACTCGTCGCTGCCGTACAGCGGGGCGACCGGAGCGCGTTGCTGAACCTCACCCAGCTTGCGCCAGTTGAGGTTGGCGACACTGCGGCGTGCCAGAGCCAGGGCGTGTTCGTCGCTCTCGGCGTAATGGTCGGCTACACCGGAAATCTTGCAGTGCACATCGGCCCCGCCGAGGTCTTCGGCGCTGACCACTTCACCGGTCGCGGCCTTCACCAGTGGAGGGCCGGCGAGGAAGATGGTCGCCTGTTCGCGGACCATGATCGCTTCGTCGGCCATCGCCGGTACATAGGCGCCGCCAGCGGTGCAGGAACCCATGACCACGGCAATCTGCGGGATGCCCATTGCGCTCATGTTGGCCTGATTGAAGAAGATCCGCCCGAAGTGCTCGCGGTCCGGAAACACTTCATCCTGGCGCGGCAGGTTGGCGCCGCCCGAGTCCACCAGATAGATGCACGGCAGGCGGTTCTGCTGGGCGATGGTCTGGGCGCGCAGGTGTTTTTTCACCGTCAGGGGGTAATACGAGCCACCTTTTACGGTGGCATCGTTGGCGACGATCATGCATTCGACACCTTCCACACGGCCGATCCCGGCAATCACGCCAGCGGCGGGGACGTCTTCGCCATACACCTCGTACGCCGCCAGTTGGCTGATCTCCAGAAACGGCGAACCCGGATCGAGCAGGCGGTTGATGCGCTCGCGAGGCAGCAGTTTGCCCCGCGAGGTGTGGCGTTCCTGAGCCTTCGGGCCGCCACCTTGCGCCACTTGGGCGAGCAGGGTGTGCAACGCGTCGACTTGCTTGAGCATCGCCGCGCTGTTGGTGGCGAACTCCGCTGAACGGGGGTTGAGCTGGGTATGCAAAATCATGGCTTACTCCGTAAGCAGCTTTGAGCGGCAAGCTACAAGCTGCAAGAGGACCGCTTCAGCTTGTGGCTTGAAGCTTGGCGCTTGCAGCTGACGAAATTTATTTCG
Organism: Pseudomonas sp. GM74; assembly: GCF_000282455.1. Taxonomy (GTDB): domain Bacteria; phylum Pseudomonadota; class Gammaproteobacteria; order Pseudomonadales; family Pseudomonadaceae; genus Aquipseudomonas. Next base: position 26,593 of record NZ_AKJG01000157.1, on the reverse strand, counting down.
TCTCGTTGAACAGTTCGCGACCGATCAGCATGCGACGGATCTCACTGGTGCCCGCGCCGATTTCGTACAGCTTGGCGTCACGCAGCAGACGACCGGCCGGGAATTCATTGATGTAGCCGTTGCCGCCGAGAATCTGGATCGCGTCGAGGGCCATTTGCGTGGCGCGTTCGGCGCTGTAGAGGATCACGCCGGCGGCGTCCTTGCGCGTGGTTTCGCCGCGCTCGCAAGCCTGGGCCACGGCGTACAGGTAGGCGCGGCTGGCGTTGAGTTGGGTGTACATGTCGGCGACCTTGCCCTGGATCAGCTGGAACTCACCGATGCTTTGGCCGAACTGCTTGCGGTCGTGGATGTACGGCACGATCAGGTCCATGCACGCCTGCATGATCCCGGTCGGGCCGCCCGAGAGCACGACGCGCTCGTAGTCGAGGCCGCTCATCAGCACTTTCACGCCGCCGTTGAGCACGCCGAGGATGTTTTCTTCCGGCACTTCGACGTCATCGAAAAACAGCTCGCAGGTGTTCGAACCGCGCATGCCGAGCTTGTCGAACTTGTTGCTGCGGCTGAAGCCTTTCCAGTCGCGCTCGACGATGAAGGCGGTGATGCCGTGGGGGCCCTTTTCCAGGTCGGTCTTGGCGTAGATCACGTAGGTGTTGGCGTCCGGACCATTGGTGATCCAGGTCTTGCTGCCGTTGAGCACATACTTGTCGCCGCGTTTGTCGGCGCGCAGTTTCATCGACACCACGTCGGAACCGGCATTCGGCTCGCTCATGGCCAGGGCGCCGATGTGTTCACCGCTGATCAGCTTGGGCAGGTACTTGGATTTCTGTTCGTGGTTGCCGTTGCGGTTGATCTGGTTGACGCACAGGTTGGAGTGGGCGCCGTAGGACAAGGCCACCGAGGCCGAGCCACGGCTGATTTCTTCCATGGCCACCACGTGAGCCAGGTAACCCAGGCCGGCACCGCCGTACTCTTCCGGCACAGTAATGCCCAGCAGGCCCATGTCGCCGAATTTGCGCCACAGGTCGGCGGGGAACAGGTTGTCGATGTCGATCTGAGCGGCGCGCGGGGCGATCTCCTTGGCGACGAAGGACTGAACCTGATCGCGCAGCATGTCGATGGTTTCACCGAGGGCAAAGTTCAGGGATGGATAGCTCATGGGTCACCTTTTGGCTTTTTTGTCGGGTGGGGAGGACCGTGATTCGGTTCTCACCTTTACGTTAACGTAAGCCTGTGACGAATGGCTGTCAATCACCCTTTACGTTAACGTCAACTTGAGCGAGAGTAGAGCCAGTTCAAGATAGAACGCGGACCCATTCTGTGGGAGCGGGCTTGCTCGCGAAGGCGTCCTGTCAGTCGACATTCATGTTGTCTGATACGCCGCTTTCGCGAGCAAGCCCGCTCCCACAAGAGACCGCCGGTAGCCCATAAATAAAGACAATAGGGGTCGTCATGGATCAACCCAGTGCAAGCCCGCAACGCAGTTACACCCGTGGTACCCAGGACAAAGCCTTGCTGGCGATGACCATCGGCCAGGCGTTCGACAACACGGTTGCGCAGTACCCGGACGGGGAGGCGCTGGTGGTGCGCCATCAGCAGCTGCGTTACACCTGGCGGCAATTGGCCGAGGCTGCGGACCTGCACGCCAGAGCACTGCTGGCGCTGGGGCTGCAAGCCGGGGACCGCCTCGGTATCTGGGCTCCGAACTGTGCGCAGTGGTGCATCAGCCAGATTGCCACCGCGAAAATTGGCGTGATCCTGGTCAACATCAACCCCGCCTATCGCAGTTCCGAACTCGAATACGTACTGAAGCAATCAGGCTGCCAATGGCTGGTGTGCGCCGGGGCCTTCAAGTCCTCGAACTATCACGCGATGCTGCAAGGGCTGGTGCCGGAGTTGGCCGAGCAATCCATCGGCAAGTTGCACAGCGAACGGTTGCCGGAGTTGCGTGGCGTCATCAGCCTGGATGCGCAGCCGCCATCGGGTTTCCTGCCATGGTCGCAACTGGCCGATCTGGCTGGCAGCGTCACGGTCGAGCAGTTGCGTGAGCGCCAGGACAGCCTGCATTTCGATCAGCCGGTGAACATCCAGTACACCTCCGGCACCACCGGGTTCCCCAAGGGCGCGACCCTCAGTCACTACAACATTCTCAACAACGGCTACATGGTCGGCGAAAGCCTGGGGCTGACGGCAGCCGATCGCCTGGTGATCCCGGTACCGTTGTATCACTGCTTCGGCATGGTCATGGGCAACCTCGGTTGCATCACCCATGGCAGCACGATGATTTATCCAAACGACGCGTTCGATCCGTTGCTGACCCTCAGCACTGTGGCTGACGAAAAAGCCACGGCGCTGTACGGCGTGCCGACCATGTTCATCGCCATGCTCGATCAACCACAACGTGCCGAATTCGATCTGTCGAGCCTGCGCACCGGGATCATGGCGGGCGCGACCTGTCCTATCGAAGTGATGCGCCGGGTCATCAGCGAAATGCACATGAGCGAAGTGCAGATTGCCTACGGCATGACGGAAACCAGTCCGGTGTCGTTGCAGACCGGTCCGTCAGACGACCTGGAACTGCGCGTGACCACCGTCGGCCGTACCCAGCCGCAGCTTGAAAGCAAGATCATCGACGAAGCGGGCAACCTGGTGCCGCGCGGCACCATCGGTGAACTGTGCACTCGTGGTTACAGCGTGATGCTGGGTTACTGGAACAACCCTGAAGGCACCGCACAAGCCATCGATCAGGCAGGCTGGATGCATACCGGCGACCTGGCGAGCATGAATGACGAGGGTTATGTGTGCATTGCCGGGCGCAACAAGGACATGATTATCCGGGGCGGCGAGAATATTTACCCGCGGGAGCTGGAAGAGTTTTTCTTCACCCATCCGGCCGTGGCCGACGTGCAGGTAATTGGTATCCCGTGTTCGCGATATGGTGAAGAGATCGTCGCCTGGATCAAGTTTCACCCCGGCCACAGCGCCACCGAGCAAGAGTTGCAAGCCTGGTGCAAGGAGCGCATCGCCCACTTCAAGACGCCGCGTTACTTCAAGTTCGTCGAGGAGTTTCCGATGACGGTGACTGGCAAGATCCAGAAATTCCGGATGCGCGAGATCAGTATCGAGGAGTTGCGCATCAACAAAGCCTGACCACAACCCAATGTGGGAGCGGGCTTGCTCGCGAAAGCGTCGGATCAGTTGATACATGTATTGACTGAAGCGCCGCCTTCGCGAGCAAGCCCGCTCCCACAGTTTTGATCGAGGAAAACCTGAACGCCAGACAGCACAAAGGGGAGCCGAAGCTCCCCTTTAATTTCGTTGCGCGTGCTCTTTTTTTATTATTGAGGGTCGGTCTGTTTTTGTTTTTGGCAACCGTTGCCCTTTACCGCTGTTTTTGGCGATCCCCATCCGGGATCAAGAGCAAACGTATTTTTTTGAGCGCTGATCTACTTTCTCGCTGAGCGATCCAACCAGTACGGGAGCTACCTGAAGGTAGTTTTATTATTCTCTGTCTGGTTGCGGGTAACTCCGAAAAGCACCCTGAAAAGCACATCTTCTCCAAAAAAATCTGTTAGCTGCGTCTCTGCCGTGTTGTTTTTGTTATGTCAGAGTCGTTACGTCTTGTTTTTATTAGGTTTGCCGCAATTTTTTTATTCTTGTTGTGCGATAGATATAGCAGGAGGCATGCCAACTTTATAAAAGCCTTTAAAATCAGCTATTTACAGATTTGTAAGGTTTTTCGCCTCAGGCAAAACCCTACATTTTGTTTCCGTGTTACTCGCTTGCGCCCACGTTTCAGACGCAGCGGTAACACCCGGACACACTCAGCGCACTCACTGTGCGCTGCGGGCCTTGGCCACGCGGGAACCGGTAGGGCGACCCAAAACCGTGCAAATCTGCTGGCCGGCGAGCACCAAGGCTTCAAGGTCGATTCCGGTGTCGATGCCCAGGCCGTTGAGCAGGTAAACCACGTCTTCGGTGGCGACGTTACCGCTGGCGCCCTTGGCATAGGGGCAGCCGCCGAGACCTGCGATGGAGCTGTCGAACACCGAGATGCCTTCCAGCAGGCTGGCGTAGATGTTGGCCACAGCCTGGCCGTAGGTGTCGTGGAAGTGACCTGCCAGTTTCTCCCGGGGCACATCCTTCGATACCACTTCAAACATCCTGCGGGTGGCGCCAGCGGTGCCGGTGCCGATGGTGTCCCCCAGCGAGACCTCGTAGCAGCCCATGGCATAAAGCTCGCGGGCGACCACGGCAACCTGCTCGGGGGCGACGTTACCTTCATAGGGGCAGCCCAGCACGCAGGACACATACCCGCGCACGGTCACCCCATGTTGTCTGGCGGCGTCCATGATCGGCGCGAAACGCTCCAGGCTTTCACTGATCGAGCAATTGATGTTGCGCTGGGAGAACGCCTCGGACGCCGCGGCGAATACGGCCACTTCCTTGACCCCGGCGGCGAGGGCATCTTCGAAACCGCGCAGGTTGGGGGCGAGCGCGCCGTAGACCACACCGGTTTTGCGCCGGATCTGCGCGAAGACCTCGGCGGAGCCGGCCATCTGCGGCACCCACTTGGGCGAAACGAAACTGCCGACTTCTATATAGCCGAGCCCGGCTGCGGTCAGTGCGTCGACCAGTTGCACCTTGTCGGTAACACTGATGGGCCGGGCTTCATTTTGCAGGCCGTCGCGTGGGCCGACTTCGACAATGCGTACGTGGGTGGGGAGGGACATGGGGTTCGACCTGTTGTTATCGTCTGAATGCGCTGAGAACCCTGTGGGAGCGAGCTTGCTCGCGATGAGGGCATCACATTCAACATTTTTGGTGACTGACACTCCGCTATCGCGAGCAAGCTCGCTCCCACAGTGGATAGTGTGGATTTACTGAATCGATTCCTGGCTCTTGAGCGTCTGCTCCAGCGCCTGCACGCAGCGCTCTTCGGCGGTATCCAGTTCCAGTTTCATTTGTTCGATGTCCAGCAACTGCTGTTCAAGCTGCTCCCGGCGCTCGCTGATTTTCGCCAGCATGCTGTGCAACTGTTTAGTGTTACCGCTGGACGGGTCGTAGAGCTCGATCAGCTCGCGGCATTCAGCCAGGGAGAAACCGATGCGCTTGCCCCGCAGGATCAGCTTCAGGCTGACCTTGTCGCGGGGCGAGTAAATGCGTTCCTGGCCACGGCGCTCGGGGCTGAGCAGGCCTTGCTCTTCATAAAAGCGAATGGCGCGAGTGGTGATGTCGAGCTCGCGGGCGAGGTCGGAAATGCTGTAGGTCTGGCTGCTCATGGGCGCGCTCGCAAAAGGTCATGGCGCTAAGCTAATGGCAGGTTGACGTTTACGTCAAGGGGCGTGAATTTTCAGTGTTCTTGCTGGCCCCTTCGTCGGAACGCCGCCCGGAGCAAGCCCGCTCCCACATTGGATCTTCAGTGGACACAAAACTGGTGCCCTGCACAGATCCCTGTGGGAGCGAGCTTGCTCGCGATAGGGGTACCCCGGTATCGAGCCTTACACCTTCTCGAGCTTTTTCTCCTGCGCCGTCACCTGCTGGCACAACTCGATCATCTGCTCGCGCATCCAGCGGTTCGCCGGGTCCTGGTCGGTGCTTTCGTGCCAGTAAAGGTGGGTTTCCACCGGCGGCACATCGTTGACCGGCAGATAAAAGGCATGCAGGTCGTTACGGCGGGCGAAGCGTTCCGGCACGGTCATGACCATGTCGGTCTGCTGCAACACTTGCGAGGCCATCAGGTAATGCTGGGAGCGCAGGGCAATCTTGCGCTGGATGCCCATCTTGCCCAGCGCCAGATCGACATAGCCGAGGCCACTGCGTCGGCTGGAAATATGGATGTGGGTCAGGCCCAGGTAATCGTCCAGCGTGAGTTTCTCCTTGCCCGCCAGCGGATGCCCCTTGCGCATGGCGCACACATAGCGGTCCTCCATCAATTTGACGTGACGCACCTGCGGGTCGGTGTTGAGCGGCGCATCCACCGCGAAGTCGAGGCGACCGGCGGCCAGTTCCTTGGTGGTTTCGCGGCGTTTGGACAGGAAGCTTTCGATGATCACCGTCGGCGCCAGGCGGCGCAGGCGCTGGAACAGCGGCGGCAGGATCACCGCTTCGGTCAGGTCGGTCATGCTGATGCGGTAGGTCTTGACCGCTTGCTGGGGGTTGAAAATACGGCTTTCCTGCACCGACACGCGCAGCAGCGAGAGTGCGTTGCGCACCGGGCCGATGATGTTCTGCGCCATGGGCGTGGGCACCATGCCTTGGGCGGTGCGTACGAACAGCGGGTCGTTGAAGGTCTCGCGCAACCGGGCCAGGGCGTTCGACACCGCAGGCTGGGTAATGCCCACAATCTGCCCGGCACGGGTCAGGTTGGCTTCGGTGTAGATCGCGTCGAAGACGATGAAAAGGTTGAGATCGACCTTGCTCAGATTCATTACGCGGCTCTCTTATTGTGTGGGCGGACTGACCGTGACGATCAGTCGATCATATATCGGTGATGAATGTTTATACACGCCGAGAATAGGCTAGGTAAATTATCAACGCTGTTCTAGCATCGATACATGACCTAAACAACCTCCCCCAAGAAGGTATCTCGCTCATGGATTTCGCTTATTCGCCCAAGGTTCAGGAACTGCGTGAGCGCGTAACAGCGTTCATGGACACCTACGTCTATCCCGCCGAAGCCGTGTTCGAGCGTCAGGTCGCCGAGGGCGATCGCTGGCAGCCGACCGCGATCATGGAAGAACTCAAACTCAAGGCCAAGGCCGAAGGCCTGTGGAATTTGTTTCTGCCTGAGTCCGAACTGGGTGCAGGCCTGACCAACCTCGAATACGCGCCACTGGCGGAAATCATGGGCCGCTCGTTGCTGGGACCAGAGCCGTTCAACTGCTCGGCACCAGACACCGGCAACATGGAGGTGCTGGTGCGTTACGCCAACGAAGAGCAGAAACAACGCTGGCTCGAACCCTTGCTGCGCGGCGAGATCCGCTCGGCATTCGCCATGACCGAACCGGATGTCGCATCCTCCGACGCCACCAACATGGCCGCCCGTGCCGTGCGCGATGGCGACGAGTGGGTGATCAACGGCAAGAAGTGGTGGACCTCGGGTGCTTGCGACCCGCGCTGCAAAATCCTGATCTTCATGGGCCTGAGCAATCCAGATGCGCCTCGTCACGCCCAGCACTCGATGATTCTGGTGCCGGTGGATGCGCCTGGTGTGAAGATCGTGCGTCCGCTGCCGGTGTTCGGTTACGACGATGCACCTCATGGGCACGCCGAAGTGCACTTCGAAAACGTGCGGGTGCCGTACGAAAACGTCCTGTTGGGCGAAGGCCGCGGCTTCGAAATCGCACAAGGTCGCCTTGGCCCTGGCCGGATTCACCACTGCATGCGTTCGATCGGCATGGCCGAGCGCGCACTGGAACTGATGTGCAAGCGCTCGGTGAGCCGCACGGCGTTCGGCAAGCCGCTGGCGCGCCTGGGCGGCAACATCGACAAGATCGCCGACTCGCGGATGGAAATCGACATGGCACGCCTGCTGACATTGAAAGCGGCTTACATGATGGACACCGTCGGCAACAAAGTGGCGAAAAGCGAGATCGCGCAGATCAAGGTCGTGGCGCCGAACGTGGCGTTGCGGGTGATCGACCGGGCGATCCAGATCCATGGCGGGGCAGGGGTTTCCAACGATTTCCCGCTGGCCTACATGTACGCGATGCAGCGCACCCTGCGCCTGGCCGACGGCCCGGACGAAGTGCACCGTGCGGCGATCGGCAAGTTCGAAATCGGCAAATATGTGCCGAAAGAGATGATGCGTAGCGGGCACTGACAGGCACCGCGTTATCGTTCATCGCGGGCAAGCCCGGCTCCCACAGGTTCAGTGTGACTCCTGTGGGAGCGGGCTTGCCCGCGAAGGCGTCAGTCGATCCGGCACATAAACATCAGATTCAATACACCCAAACCTCAACCCGCCGATTCTTGATCCTTCCCTCATCGGCGCTGTTGGCCGCCACCGGCATTTCGGCACCGAATCCGCGTATCTCGCGAAACACCACGCCGCTCTTGACCAACTCCCGCCGTACCGCCATGGCCCGCAGCTTCGACAACAGATCGGCGCGCGCCGGGTCGCTCTTGGCATCGCCAAACCCCACCAGCGTCACTTGCCCGGACATTTTGTCTTGCTGCTTTATATAGTCGAGCACTCGCGTCAGGTCTTGCCGCGCCTTGTTGTCCAGGCTGGCACTGCCTTCTTCGAAGCGAAAATTCACCGACAACCGTTGGGCATGACGACTGAGGGACTGGTATCCCTCGGGCATCAACGCATTGGGGGTAACGGCCATGGCCTGGACGGTCTGGGCAATAAAACCGTTTGCGGCGACAATCGCTTGCCCTTTGCTGCTTTGGGCATAGGCCACCAGCGCCTGGGCCCAGGGATTTTTCCCCGTCGGTGGAAGGTAAAAGAACAACCGACGGGACAGCGGATAATCTTCCGTGGCAATCAGGCTGTTGAGTGGCAGCATGGCTTGCGATTGACCGTCGACAATGGCCACGGCTTTGGCCTGGCGCACGTAGGGCAAACCGATAAAACCGATGCCTTGCGGGTCTGCGCTGACCGCATCGGACAGTTGTTCGCTGGACTCAAAGCGTTTCGCCGCGCTGCCGAGGGTTTTCCCACGGCCGCTGAGGACCAGTTCCTTGAAGGTGTCGTAGGTCCCGGACTGATCATCCCGCGCGTACAGGTGTATCGGCCCGCCGCGACCGCCGATGTCTTCCCAGGTCTTCACCTCGCCACTGAAGATGCGCGCCAGTTGCACGGTGTCGAGTTGGTTCAGCGGATTGTCCGGGTGAAGGATGATCGCCAGGCCATCGATGGCAATGACCTGTTCGGCGCTCGGGCTTTTCAGGTCACCGAGGGATTGCAGGCTCGCCAGTTCGCTGTCCTTGATCGGGCGCGACGAGGCGGCAAGATCGGCGCTGGCGGCTTTTAGCGCGGTGAAACCGGTGCTGGAACCATGGGCCGCCACCTCCACCACGACACGACGGCCCTGAACGGTTTCGCCGACGATGCGCAGTTCGTTGGCGGTGTCCGGGGTTTCGCGGTGGATCTTGCGCAGACCCTGTTCACTGAGCAGGCCCTCGACCAGTGCCGGTCCCAATGCCGCGCCGATCGTGTTGGAACCCTGGATCCGCAGCACCGGGCCGTGTTCGGGTGTCGGCAAGTCGCCGGCCGAAGCCGCCTGCGGCAAGCCCGTGCACAGTATCAACAGGAACAACACGCGCAGCATCATGCCGGCACCTTACATAGCCAAAGGAGGTGTCGGGAGATTAAGTCAGTAAGGTTTCCGAAAAATGACAAGTTGCAGTGGTGGTCCCCTGTGGGAGCGAGCTTGCTCGCGATGAGGGAGTGTCAGTCGACATCATTGTCACTGAACCACCGCTATCGCGAGCAAGCTCGCTCCCACAGAGTATTGAGGTGGCCGGGAGGGATCAGCTCAACTCAAGCCAGATCGGCGCATGGTCCGAAGGTTTTTCCATGCCACGCAGTTCGTAATCCACACCGGCGGCCTTCACCCGTGGCAGCAAGCCGTGGGAGGCGAGAATCAGGTCGATGCGCAGGCCACGCTTGGGTTCGTCTTCGAAGCCACGGCTACGGTAGTCGAACCAGCTGAAGGTGTCGGTCACGTCCGGGTTCAGGTGACGGAAACTGTCCACCAGGCCCCAGTTTTTCAGGCGGGCCATCCACTCGCGCTCTTCCGGCAGGAAGCTGCATTTGCCGGTTTTCAGCCAGCGCTTCATGTTGTCCGGGCCGATGCCGATGTCGCAGTCTTCCGGGGAAATGTTCACATCGCCCATCACCACCAGCGGCTGGTCATTCTTGAACTGGCTTTCCAGCAATTGCTGCAAGTCGCCGTAAAAACGTTCCTTGGCCGGGAATTTTGTCGGGTGGTCGCGGCTTTCGCCCTGTGGGAAATAACCGTTCATGATGGTCACCGGCACGCCATTGGCGTCGGCGAAGGTGCCCCAGATGAAGCGCCGCTGGGCGTCTTCTTCGTCGGTGGCGAAACCTTTATGCAGGGCCAGCGGCTCCTGGCGCGAGAGCAGGGCGACGCCGTAATGGCCTTTTTGCCCGTGGAAATACACGTGATAACCCAGGGCCTGAACTTCGGCCAGTGGGAACTGATCGTCGTGGACCTTGGTTTCCTGCAAGCCGATCACATCGGGCTGGTGCTTTTCGATCAGCGCCGCCAGCTGATGGGGACGGGCGCGCAGCCCGTTGATGTTGAAGGAGACGATCTTCATGGTCGGCAGTCCTGGCAAAAGGGCGATGCTAGCTGACATGTGGGAATCGGGCCAGTGTGGGGTGAGGGGATTCGGTTTTGCCAGTCAGTCTTGTGTGGGCAGTGATGGCCTCTTCGCGAGCAAGCCCGCTCCCACAGGTTATGTGCCTGACTTTGCTTTTGTGGGAGCGGGCTTGCTCGCGAAGGCGATTTCATTGCCTACACTGATTGCGGATCTGTAAGGAACTGTGTCAGCGCCGACAGGCTCGTAACAACAAGAGCGCAGCCACCCGAGCTGTGCCGGGGAGATCAACCGTCATGCCCGAAACCTCGACCGCCATCGCCGATATTCACATGCTCGACAGCGGCTACGCCCGTGAAGCGCGTTCGCTGCTGTACCAGGCTTATCGACACGAACCGACCTTCGGCTATCTGTTCGAAGCCGAGCGCCCCGGCTACGAGCAGCGGGTTCGCGCTACCGTGCGCGAACTGGTGACCCAGCACTTTCTCCAGGACCTGCCGGCCATCGGCCTGCTGGTCAACGACCGCCTGATTGGCATCGCCCTGATCGCGCCGCCGCAACGTCGCCTTGGGGTCACCGAAAGTTGGGCCTGGCGCCTGCGCATGGTGCTCAGCACAGGGTTTCGCTGTACCCGTCGCTACCTCGAATATCACGCTGCCGTGGAGGCCTGCGTGCCGAACGAGTCGGTGCACGTCCTGCCGTTGCTGGGGGTTCATCCGCAGTTCCAGGGCCAGCATTTCGGCGAACAATTGCTGCAAGCCGTGCACAACTGGTGCGCCGTGGATGAACACTCACAGGGCGTGATCCTCGATACCGGGAACCCTCGCTATCTGGAGTTCTATAAACGTCAGGGCTACGAGGAAATCGGTGAAGTTGCCGTAGGACCGGTTCGCGAGCACGTGTTTTTTCACCCCAATCCCCAGGTGTTACAAACAGCAACGGCTTGAGCAGAGAACTTTCCGGGCATGTCAGGCTCTATCACGCTCTCAAGCTCGTGATAGCATCCGCGCCTATGAAGTTTCCAGGAAGAATTACCAGCGGTGTGCTAATGCTGATTACCAGCTGCACGGCGCTGGCACAAAGTGAATTGGATGTACGGATCAAACCGTCCAATGACGAGCTGAAGGCCAATATCGAAGGCTATATCGGCAGCCTCGGCGATCGCGATGAAGAGGCGTTGCTGCGCTTCAGCCGTGGCGCCGAAGAGCAGGCGCGCAAGGCCGCCCAGGCCTTGGGTTATTACCAGCCGCACATCGACAGTGAAGTGAAGGGCGGCGAAAAGCCGCGCCTGGTACTGAAGGTCGACCCCGGCGAGCCGGTGCACTTGCGCAATGTCACGGTGCGTGTCGACGGTCCGGCAGCCTCCCTCAAGGCCTTTCGAATCCCCAAGAGCGACGCGCTCAAGCCCGGTGCCGTGCTCAACCATGGGCATTACGAGGACGCCAAGCGCCTGATCCAGAATCAGGCTTCGCGTTATGGCTTTTTCAGCGGCCGTTTCACCCGTTCAAAATTGTCGGTCGACCCCCGTGCCGGTGTCGCCGACATCGAACTGATCTATGAAAGCGGTCCGCGCTATACCTTGGGCAAGGTCAATTTCGAGGGCGATACGCCGTTCGATGACGAGCTGCTGCAACGCATGGTGCCGTTCAAGTCCGGCACGCCGTATGACTCGGAACTGATCGCCGAACTCAACCAGAACCTGCAATCGAGCGGCTACTTCGAAGGCGTGCGCGTGGACGCGGCGCCCACGGCGTCCAGGGACGAGGCGATCCCGGTGGACGTCAAGCTCGAAACCCGCAAGCCGCGGACCATGGGCCTGGGCCTGGGCTTCTCCACCGACGTCGGTCCACGGGCCAAGGCCAACTGGACCCGGCACTGGGTCAACGCGCAAGGGCACAGTTATGGCTGGGAAACCGAAGTCTCGGCACCCCGGCAAAACGTCGGGCTGTTCTACGACATTCCGCTGGACCCGCCACTGACCGACAAACTGCGTTTTGCCGGTGGCTACCAGAATGAAGAAATCGCCGATAAGGACAGCCACAGCAAGCTGCTGACCCTGGGCCCTGAGTGGCACAGCAAACTGCCCAGCGGCTGGCAACGGGTGGTGTCGCTGAAGTGGCAACGCGAGGACTACCAACTGGGTGACGACTCGGGACTCAGTACCTTGTTGATGCCAGGTGTGAGCTACTCGTACCTCAAAAGCGACAACCGCATCGACCCGCACAACGGCTATCGCCTGCAATTCGAATCCAAAGTGGCCAAGGAAGGTTTGGGCTCCGACAGCAACCTGCTCTACGGCACGGCATTGGTCAAAGGCTTGACCACGGTGTTCGATAGACACCGCTTCCTCGGGCGGGTGCAGGTCGGCGGCAGTGCCACCAACGGCTTCAAATCGGTACCGCCATCGCTGCGCTTCTTCGCCGGTGGCGATCAGAGCGTGCGCGGTTACGACTATCAGAGCCTGTCCCCGGAAAACTCCGACGGCGACCGCATCGGCGGTCGTTACATGGTGGCCGCCAGCGCGGAATATCAGTATTCCATCGCCGAAAAATGGCGGGTCGCGACCTTTGTCGATCAGGGCAATTCCTTCAACACACTTGAATTGCCGAACCTCAAGACCGGGGTCGGCATCGGCGTGCGCTGGGTATCGCCGGTGGGGCCGATCCGTCTCGACCTGGCCCATGCGCTGGACGATGAAGGCGGCATTCGACTGCACTTTTCCATGGGGCCTGAGCTGTGAAGCGCGGTTTGAAAGCAACACTGTTGACGATGGCGGCACTGGTGGCAGTGGTTGTCCTGACGCTGGCCCCGGTGCTGGGTACGGCGACGGGCAGCCGCTGGGCATTGGGTTTCGTGCCGGGCTTGACCCTGGACAACTTCCAGGGCCGGTTGGGCGGGCAGTGGAGTGCCGACCGGGTGCTGTGGCAGCAGGACAGCAACCGGGTTGAGCTGAGCAAGGTGATTTTCGCCTGGTCGCCGTTGTGCCTGACCCGCATGACCCTGTGCATCGAGCAATTGCAGGCCGATCAGGTCAGCCTGACGTTCCCGCCAGGTGCCGAAGAGCCAGACAGCGGCCCGATCACGCTCCCGGAGCTCAAGTTGCCATTGGCCATCGAACTGGGAGAGATCAAGGTCGGCAGCCTGTTGTTCAACGGCAGCGAAGAGCTCAAGGGCTTGCAACTGGCGGCGCACTGGACGACGGCCGGTTTGAAGATCGACGCGGTGTCGTTGCAGCGCGATGACCTGAGCCTGAACCTGTCCGGTCTGCTGCAACCCTCCGGCAACTGGCCCCTCAGCGCCTCCGGCAAGTTGACCCTGTTGTCGACGCCTGAACCTTTGGCGCTGGCGCTGAAAGTCGACGGCGACCTGCTCAAGACCCTGAACCTGAAAGCCGACGGCAGCGGTTACCTCAACGGGCAGCTGACCGGCGAACTGCAACCGCTGGTGGAAAACCTGCCGGCCAAGGTGCGGATCACCGCCGATGGCTTCAAGCCCGGTTCCGATCTGCCGGACACCCTGCAACTCAATCAGCTTGAGCTCACGGGGGCTGGGGACCTGAAGAACGGCTACGCGCTGCTCGGCAAAGCCACGCTGCCCGCCGAGCAAGGGCCAGTCGCCCTGGTGCTGCAAGGCAAGGTCGACGCCAAGGGCGCGCAGATCGCCACGCTGGACCTGACCGCCAACGACAAGCAGAGCCTCAAGCTCACCGGACAGCTGGATTGGAGCAAGGGCCTGAGCGCCGAGGCGAAGATCGACTGGCTGGACTTCCCGTGGCACAGGCTCTATCCGCTCATCGACGAACCGCAAGTAGCGCTTCGCACGTTCACCGGCGAAGTCTCTTACACCGACGGCAAGTACCTCGGTCATTTTGACGCGGCGGCGGATGGTCCGGCCGGCGCCTTCACCCTGGCCAGCCCGTTCGCCGGCGACCTGACGAAAATCTACCTGCAACAGATTCAACTCCAGGCCGGGCAGGGCAAGGCCGAAGGGCACCTGAACCTGCAATTCGCCGATGGCATCGCCTGGGACACCGCGCTGGACCTGTCGGCGATCAACCCGGCGTACTGGGTCGCGGAGCTGCCGGGCACACTGGCCGGGCCGTTACGCAGCACGGGCGAGATGAAAAATGAAGTGCTCAGCCTCAATGCCGACCTGGACCTCAAGGGCAAACTGCGCGGCCAACCGGCGGTAATCCAGGCCAAGGCCGATGGCCGTGGCGAGCAATGGAACCTCAATGCCCTGCAAGTTCGCCTCGGCGATAACAGCATCAGCGGCAAAGGCAGCCTGCAACAGAAACTCGCCGGCCAGATCGATCTCAAACTGCCGCGCCTGGCCCAGCTCTGGCCAGAGCTGCGCGGCCAGCTCAATGGCCGCGTGGATGTCGCCGGCACGCTCAAGGCGCCCCAAGGCAAGCTGGACCTGCAAGGCTCGCAATTGGTTTTCCAGGACAATCGCCTGCAAAGCCTGAACCTGGACGCCACGCTCGACAGTGCGCAACGGGCGAAAATCGACCTCAAGGGCAGCGGCATCCAGGCCGGTGACACTTCCCTGGGAACCCTGACCGCCAGTGGCCAGGGCGACATCAAGAACCAGAAGCTGAGCCTCGATCTGCAAGGGCCGAAGCTGAAACTGGCGCTGGGTCTGGACGGTGCGCTGGACAAAGGCAATTGGCGCGGGCGCCTGGCCAGCGGTGATATCCAGGCCGGTGGCCAGGACTGGAAGCTGCAAGGGCCGGCGAAACTCGAACGCCTGGCGGACGGCAAAATCAACTTCGGTGCCCATTGCTGGGCATCCGGCCAGGCCAGCCTGTGCGGGGAAGACTCGCGGCTGATGCCCGAGCCGAAGCTGCGTTATCACCTCAAGCAATTCCCGATCGACAGCCTCGCGCAATGGTTGCCGAAGGATTTCGCCTGGCAGGGCCGGCTCAATGCCGACCTGCAACTGGACCTGCCGGCCAGTGGCCCCAACGGCCAGGTCAGCGTCGATGCCGGCGGCGGTACGTTGCGCATCAAGGACAAGGACCAGTGGCTGGACTTCCCGTACCAGACCCTGAAGCTCACCAGCAAACTCACGCCCAAGCGCATCGATACCGAGCTCAATTTTGTCGGCGGCAAACTCGGCGAGCTGATGGTGCAGGCGCAGCTCAATCCGTTGCCAAAGAACAAACCGTTGAGCGGCTCGTTCCGCTTGAGCGGGCTGGACCTGTCGGTGGCGCGACCGTTCGTGCCGATGGTCGAGAAGCTGACCGGGCGCTTGAACGGCAGCGGCACGATTTCCGGCGGGCTTTTGGCGCCGCAGGTCAACGGCAGCCTGCAACTCAGCGACGGCGTGGTGACCGGGCCTGAATTGCCTATGGAGCTGAAAAACCTGCACGTTCAGGCGCTCATCGCCGGTGAAAGCGTGCAACTGAACGGTGGCTGGAACAGCGGCAAGGCCGGGCAGGGCAGTCTGAACGGCAACATCGCCTGGGGCCAGGCGCTGGTGGTGGACCTGGCGCTCAAGGGGTCGCAGTTGCCGGTCACCGTCGAGCCTTATGCCAAGCTTGAAGTCGCACCGGACCTGAAAATTTCAATGAAGGGCGATGAGCTGGCCATCGCCGGTAAAGTGCTGGTGCCCAGGGGCGAAATCACCATTCGTGAATTGCCGCCGTCGACGGTCAAGGTCTCCGATGACACGGTGATCGTCGGTCAGCAGACCGAGGAGGGCAAGCCACCGCTGGCGATGAAGATGGACATTGAGGTGCTGGTCGGCGAGGACAAGCTGAGCTTTGCCGGGTTTGGCCTGACAGCGAATGTGCAGGGGCATGTGCACGTCGGCGACAACATGGACACCCGTGGCGAGCTGTGGCTCAACGATGGGCGTTACCGTGCTTACGGCCAGCGGCTTTCGGTGCGCCGGGCACGTTTGCTGTTTGCCGGGCCCATCGATCAGCCGTACCTGGACATCGAGGCCATTCGCAAGACCGACGACATCATCGCCGGCATTCGTTTGAGTGGCAGCGCCGAACAACCGACCACGCAAATCTTTTCAGAACCGGCGATGAGCCAGGAGCAGGCCCTGTCCTATCTGGTGCTCGGGCGTCCGCTGAGCAGCAATGGCGAAGACAACAACATGCTCGCCCAGGCGGCCCTCGGGTTGGGCTTGATGGGCAGTTCCGGTGTGACCAGCGGCATCGCCAAGAACCTGGGCATCCAGGACTTCCAGCTCGACACACAAGGCAGTGGCGACGCCACCAGTGTGGTGGCCAGCGGTAATATTTCCGAGAAGCTCAGCCTGCGCTATGGCGTTGGCGTGTTCGAGCCGGCCAACACCATTGCCCTGCGCTACAAGCTGAGTAAAAAGGTCTACCTCGAAGCCGCCGGCGGCGTGGCCAGTTCGCTGGACATCTTCTACAAGCGGGATTTCTAGGCCCCCGCATCCTCTCAAAACCGAGTCGCTCCCATCGCGAGCAAGCTCGCTCCCACAAGGTCCAGTGCGATCCCTGTGGGAGCGAGCTTGCTCCGGGCGGCGTTCCGACGATGGCGTCAGTGTGGCCGCAACAAATCCCGACACCATTAGTCAATTATTTACCAAGCATGCTAACTATTGCGTTGACATTCGCTGCCTAGGCAGTAACATCTCGACATACATTCACTGCCTAGGCAGCTAATTGGTGGTCAGATGAAACATTTCTCTCCAGACGATTTCCACAATTGCCATCTCGGCCTGCTGCTCGGACGTGCCGCGCTGCTCAAGGACCGGATCATCGACACCCACATGGAACCCCACGGCATCACCGCCGCACAGTTCAAGGTGTTGATCATCATTGCCCAGTTCGGCATCGATTCGCCGGGCGAGTTGTGCCGCCACCTGTCCCTGGACAGCGGCTCGATGACGCGCATGCTCGATCGTCTGGAACAGAAAGGTTTCCTCGCTCGCCAACGCTCCGAGGCGGATCGCCGTCAGGTGCAGCTTGTGCTTACGGAAGAAGGGCAGAAGCTCGCCGACCGCCTGCCGCACATCGGCGCCGAAGCCATGAATGAACTGGCCGGTGCCATCACTCCGGAGGAGCTGAAAACCCTGGAGTTGATCCTGAAGAAAATTTTGGTGGCAGCCGGTGACGCGATCACCCTGCTGCGGGTAGGTGACAAATGAGCAGTAACCCCTTGCGTACCGGCCTGAGCCTGGTGCTGTTGGCCATGAGCGTCGCCGGTTGCGCCAGTTACAGCGGCCTGAAAACGGAAGGTGTCAGCCTCGACGCGAAAAACCTCAAGGCCGGGCAATCCCTCGGCGGCGTGACCTTGTCGCCCGCCGCCTGGCCGAAAAGCGACTGGTGGAAAAGCCTCGGCGATCCGCAACTCGACGGTCTGATCCGCGAGGCCCTGCGTGACAGCCCGGACATGCAGATCGCCGACGCCCGTGCCCATCAGGCCAGCGCTGCCGCTTCCGCAGCCGACGCCGAGCGGATGCCGACCCTGGATGCCAGCGCCGGTGTCAGCCGCTCGCGCCTGGCCCGGGACCAGGACCCGCGCGGGCAGGGCGACACGTATGCCACCGTGCGTAACATCAGCACCGGTTTCAATTACAACTTCGACCTGTGGGGCGGTCAGCGCGATGCCTGGGAAGCGGCCCTCGGCCAGGCCCGCGCCGCCGAAGTCGACCAGCAGGCCGCGCAATTGACCCTGGCCGCCGATGTCGCCCGGGCCTATAGCGACCTCGGCCAGGCACACATCGTCTACGACCTGTCCAACGAAGACCTCAAGCGCACCCGGCAAATGCTCGACCTGAGCCAGCGGCGCCTGACTGCCGGGATCGACAGCCAGTACCAGTTCCAGCAGACCGAAAGCCTGGAAGCCACTTCCCAGGCCAACCTGATCGACGCCGAAAAACGCTTGAACAGCGCGAAAATCGCTCTCGCGGTGCTGCTCGGCAAAGGCCCGGACCGGGGCAATGAAATTGCCCGCCCCAGCATTCTTCAACCAAGTGCGGTAGCGCTACCTTCGGTGCTGCCGGCCGAGTTGCTCGGGCGTCGCCCGGACCTGGTGGCCGCGCGCTGGCGGGTCGAGGCGGCGAGCAAAAGCATCGATGCCGGCAAAACCCGGTTCTATCCCAACCTGAACCTCAGCGCCGCTGCCGGTGCCGAATCCTTGTTGGGCGATGCGATGTTTGGATCGGCCAGCCGCTTCTTTAACATTGCACCGACGATTTCTGTGCCGATTTTCGACGGTGGCCGCTTGCGCGCCGACCTCGATTCCCGCGACGCCGATTACGACCTCGCCGTGGCGCAATACAACAAAAGCCTGGTGAAGGCGCTGGGGGATGTCAGTGACAGCATCAACCAGCTGCGCGATATCGGCCGGCAGATCGCTGCCCAGCAGCATGCCACCGACATCGCCCAGGATTCCTACAACACCGTGGTCCAGCGTTACGGTTCCGGCATCGGCAACTACCTGGACGTGCTCAGCATCGAGCAGCAATTGCTCCAGACCCAGCGCCAGCTGGCCAACCTGAATGCAGAGCAGATCGACCTGTCGATCCAGCTGATGCAGGCGCTGGGCGGCGGTTTCCAGCCTGAGGCCATCGCTTCGGCCAACGCCACGCCAGCCACGCTGACCCACTAATTCAAGGTACCTGTCATGGCCACTGCCGATACAACCCAACCTCCTGAAAACACACAAGGCAACCCCAATTCGGGCAAGCGCAAGTTCATGTTGCTGATCCTGGCCGCCGTCGTCGTGCTGAGCGGCGCGGGCGTCTGGGCCTACCACGAGTTCTACGGGCGCTGGAGCGAAAGCACCGACGACGCCTATGTGAACGGCAACGTGGTGGAAATCACTCCGCTGGTCACGGGCACCGTAGTCAGCATCGGCGCCGACGATGGCGATCTGGTGCATGAAGGCCAGGTATTGGTGAACTTCGACCCGAACGACGCCGAAATCGGTCTGCAAAATGCCCAGGCCAATCTGGCCCGTACCGTGCGTCAGGTGCGTGGCCTGTACAGCGATGTGGATGGCATGAAGGCCCAGGTCAATGCGCAGAAAGCCGAAGTGCAAAAGGCCCAGGACAACTTCAGCCGGCGCAAGAACCTCGCCGCCGGCGGGGCGATTTCCCAGGAAGAGCTGTCCCACGCCCGCGACGACCTGACCTCGGCGCAAAACGCCCTGGCCAATGCCGAGCAAAAGCTCAAGACCACCAGCGCGCTGGTGGATGACACCGTGGTTTCTTCGCACCCGGACGTGATGGCCGCCGCCGCGCAACTGCGTCAGGCCTACCTGAACAACTCACGCAGCGTCCTGATTGCACCGGTCACCGGTTACGTGGCCAAGCGTTCGGTGCAACTGGGCCAACGCGTACAACCGGGTACCGCGCTGATGGCGGTGATTCCGCTGGATCAGCTGTGGATCGACGCCAACTTCAAGGAAACCCAGCTGCGTGACATGCGCATTGGCCAACCGGTGGAGATCGAAACCGACCTGTACGGCAGCAGCGTCAAATACAGCGGCACCATCGACAGCCTCGGCGCCGGCGCCGGCACCGGCAGCGCCTTTGCCCTGCTGCCGGCGCAGAACGCCACCGGCAACTGGATCAAGATCGTGCAGCGCGTGCCGGTGCGAGTCCACGTCAACGCCCAGGAACTGGCCAAACACCCGCTGCGGGTCGGCCTGTCGACCATGGTCGATGTGGACCTGCACGACCAGAGCGGACCGGTGCTGGCGCAACAGCCGCCGCAGAAGGCTTCATTCAGCACCAACGTCTACGACCGTCAGTTGGCCGAGGCCGACGCGATGATCACCCAGTTGATCCACGACAACAGCGCCGCGGTCAGCAAAACCGCGCAACGCTGAAATGCCATTACATCGCCCCTGTGGGAGCGGGCTTGCTCGCGAAGGCGGAGCGTCAGGCGACATCCATGTTGAATGTGCCGATCTCTTCGCGGGCAAGCCCGCTCCCACAGGGATAGCTGCGTCTGTAACCGGCGCAGCGCCAGACCTGTTTCAAAGGATTCGCGATGAGCAATAACGCGTCTTTCACACCGCCCAGCCTGCTGCTCAGCACCATCGGCCTGTCGCTGGCGACCTTCATGCAAGTGCTCGACACCACCATCGCCAACGTGGCGCTGCCGACGATCTCCGGCAACCTGGGCGTGAGCTCGGAGCAGGGCACCTGGGTCATTACCTCGTTTGCCGTGAGCAACGCCATCGCCTTGCCCCTGACCGGTTGGCTCAGTCGGCGTTTTGGCGAGGTGAAGCTGTTTGTCTGGGCGACGCTGCTGTTCGTGCTGGCTTCGTTCTTGTGCGGGATTTCCACCTCGATGCCCGAGCTGGTGGGCTTCAGGGTGCTGCAAGGGGTGGTGGCCGGGCCGCTGTACCCGATGACCCAGACCCTGCTGATTGCGGTTTACCCCCCGGCGAAACGGGGGCTGGCGCTGGCACTGTTGGCGATGGTCACGGTGGTCGCGCCGATTGCCGGGCCGATCCTCGGCGGCTGGATCACCGACAGCTACAGCTGGCCGTGGATTTTCTTCATCAACGTGCCGATCGGCCTGTTCGCGGCCTGGGTGGTGACCCAACAGATGAAAAAGCGCCCGGTGGTCACCAGCCGCCAACCGATGGACTACGTCGGCTTGATCGCGCTGATCATCGGCGTCGGGGCTTTGCAGATCGTGCTCGACAAGGGCAACGATGCCGACTGGTTCGAATCCAGCTTCATCGTGATCGGCTCGGTGATTTCGGTGGTGGCCCTGGCGTTCTTCGTGATCTGGGAAATGACCGACGAACACCCGGTGGTCAACCTGCGGTTGTTTGCCCATCGCAACTTCCGCTACGGCACCATCGTGCTGATCCTGGGTTATGCCGGATTCTTCGGGATCAACCTGATCCTGCCGCAGTGGCTGCAAACGCGGCTGGGCTACACCGCGACCTGGGCCGGTTTTGCCGTGGCCCCGCTGGGGATCCTGCCGGTGCTGCTGGCGCCGTTTGTCGGCAAATACGCGCCGAAATTCGACATGCGCCTGCTGGCGGGCGGGGCGTTCCTGGCCATCGGCCTGAGCTGTTTCATGCGCGCAGGCTTTACCAATGAGGTGGACTTCCAGCACATCGCCATGGTGCAGCTGTTCATGGGGATCGGCGTGGCGCTGTTCTTCATGCCGACCCTGACCATCCTGCTCTCGGACCTGCCGCCGAGCCAGATTGCCGACGGTTCGGGGCTGGCGACATTCTTGCGGACCCTGGGCGGCAGTTTTGCGGCGTCGTTGACCACCTGGATCTGGATTCGCCGGGCGGATCAGCATCACGCCTACCTGACCGAAAGCATCACCCCCTTCGATCCGGCGACCCGCGAAACGCTGACCAACCTCGGCGGGGCAGGGGTCAAGGCCTATACGCAGCTGGACCAGATGGTGATCAGCCAGGCGTACATCATGTCCACGGTGGATTACTTCACCTTGCTGGGCTGGATGTTCATGGGGCTGATATTGATTGTCTGGCTGGCCAAGCCACCGTTTACCGCCAAGGCGGGGCCTGCGGCGTCTGCCGGGCACTAACAAGCACTGCAGAACCCCTGTGGGAGCGGGCTTGCTCGCGATGGCGGTGGATCAGTCAACAGAGATGTTGAATGTTAATCCGCTATCGCGAGCAAGCTCGCTCCCACAGGGATCTCCTACAGCCTTCAGTTCGTGGGAGGTGCCAGTTGCGGTGGCGGAGTGAAGTCAAAGGGCGCCAGCGCAAACCCCTGCTCATCCACCTGCAACGCCCACCCTTGGCGATCCCAATCCCCCAGCACAATGCGCTTGGCCGCTTGCTCGCCAAGCTGCAACTTGTGAATCGCGGGACGGTGGGTGTGCCCGTGGATCAAGGTCTTCACGCCGTATTCCTGCATGATCCGCGGAATCTCTTCGGGCGTGACATCGACGATGTCGTTGGCCTTCATCCGCGTTTGCGTGCGGCTTTCACTGCGCAGCTTGCGCGCCAGCTTGTGCCGGGTGCGCAGGGGCAGATGCCGCAGGATGAACAGGCTGATCGGGTTGCGCAGGTAGCGACGCAGCTTCATATAGGCTTCGTCGCGGGTGCAGAGGCTGTCGCCGTGCATCAGCAGCACCGGCTCGCCGTTGAACTGCACGACGCTCGGATCCTTCAACAAGGTGCAGCCGGCTGCTTTGCAGAAGGCCTTGCCGAGCAGGAAGTCGCGATTGCCGTGCATCAGGAAAATGGCCGTGCCGCTGTCGCTGAGGTCGCGCAGGGCCTGGCAGATGGAGCGCTGGAAGGGGGTCATGGCGTCGTCGCCAATCCACACCTCGAAGAAGTCGCCCAGAATGTACAACGCACTCGCCGAGCGGGCGCGTCCGGCGAGCAAATCCAGAAACGCCCGGGTAATGTCCGGGCGCGCATCGATCAGATGTAAGTCTGAAATCAGCAATATCACTCAATGATCTCGGCTTTCTCGATGATCACGTCGTCTGCCGGTACGTCCTGGTGGCCGGACTTGGACGTGGTGGCCACGCCTTTGATCTTGTCGACAACGTCGGTGCCGGCGGTCACTTTACCGAATACCGCGTAGCCCCAGCCCTGAACGTTCTTGCCGCTGTGGTTCAGGAAGCTGTTGTCCGCCACGTTGATGAAGAACTGTGCGGAAGCCGAATGCGGCTCCATGGTGCGGGCCATGGCGACGGTGTATTTGTCGTTGGAAAGACCGTTG
This sequence comes from Pseudomonas sp. GM74, assembly GCF_000282455.1. Lineage (GTDB taxonomy): Bacteria > Pseudomonadota > Gammaproteobacteria > Pseudomonadales > Pseudomonadaceae > Aquipseudomonas. The sequence continues at coordinate 3,628 of NZ_AKJG01000157.1, read as the reverse complement.
TCGGCTTCGTTCTGGATGCTTGGGCGCTTGTCTTTCTTTTCTTTCATGCCTGGCTCGAAACCGCCGCCCTGGATCATGAAGTTGCCGATGACACGGTGGAAAACGGTGTTTTCGTAGTGACCGGCTTTAACGTACTCAACGAAGTTGGCCACGGTGATCGGGGCTTTGTCGGCGTTCAGTTCGAGGACGATGTCACCGAAGTTGGTAGTCAGTTTGACTTGGGTCATGATCGTTACTCACTAGAGGAATTCGTGGTGTTGGAACATCTCGTCCCGCCACCGGTTCAGCCTTTTTGGCCAAGGTGCGCAGTTTAGCGTGCCAGACGCGAATTTCGAGGCTGTTTTTTCATTTACGGCCTATTAAATACGACGGTTTACAGAGTGCGCTCTGTCAGGTACTTGACGGCATCGGCTATGATAGCGCCTTTGTTTTGTCCGGCCTTCATTACGGCCACGCACTTGTACGTTCAAGGATCCTATGAGCAAGCCCACTGTCGACCCTACCTCGAATGCCAAGACCGGCCCTGCCGTGCCGGTCAACTTCCTGCGGCCGATCATCCAGGCAGACCTGGACTCGGGCAAGCACACGCAGATCGTCACCCGTTTCCCGCCTGAACCCAACGGCTACCTGCACATCGGCCACGCCAAGTCGATCTGCGTGAACTTCGGCCTGGCCCAGGAGTTCGGCGGCGTCACGCACCTGCGTTTCGACGACACCAACCCGGCCAAGGAAGACCAGGAATACATCGACGCGATCGAAAGCGACGTCAAATGGCTGGGCTTCGAGTGGTCCGGTGAAGTGCGCTACGCCTCGCAGTATTTCGACCAGTTGCATGACTGGGCGGTGGAGTTGATCAAATCCGGCAATGCCTACGTCGATGACCTGACCCCGGAGCAAGCCAAGGAATACCGTGGCAGCCTGACCGAGCCGGGCAAGAACAGCCCGTTCCGCGACCGTTCGGTTGAAGAAAACCTGGACCTGTTCGCCCGCATGAAGGCCGGTGAGTTCAAGGACGGCGCACGGGTGCTGCGGGCCAAGATCGACATGGCCTCGCCGAACATGAACCTGCGCGACCCGATCATGTATCGCATTCGCCATGCTCACCACCACCAGACCGGTGACAAGTGGTGCATATACCCGAACTACGACTTCACTCACGGTCAGTCGGACGCCATCGAAGGCATCACCCATTCGATCTGCACCCTGGAGTTCGAAAGCCACCGTCCGCTGTACGAATGGTTCCTCGAGCACTTGCCGGTGCCGGCCGCCCCGCGTCAGTACGAGTTCAGCCGCCTGAACCTGAACTACACCATCACCAGCAAGCGCAAGCTCAAGCAGCTTGTGGATGAAGGTCACGTCAACGGCTGGGACGACCCGCGCATGTCCACGCTGTCGGGTTTCCGCCGCCGTGGCTACACGCCAAAATCGATCCGCAACTTCTGCGAAATGATCGGCACCAACCGTTCCGACGGCGTGGTGGACTTCGGCATGCTCGAATTCAGCATCCGTGACGACCTCGACCACAGCGCCCCGCGCGCCATGTGCGTACTGCGTCCGCTGAAAGTCGTGATCACCAACTACCCGGAAGGCCAGGTCGAGAACCTCGAACTGCCGTGCCACCCGAAAGAAGACATGGGCGTGCGCGCACTGCCGTTCGCCCGGGAAATCTATATCGACCGTGAAGACTTCATGGAAGAGCCGCCGAAGGGCTACAAGCGCCTGGAGCCGGCCGGTGAAGTGCGCCTGCGTGGCAGCTACGTGATCCGTGCCGACGAAGCGATCAAGGACGCCGATGGCAACATCGTCGAACTGCGCTGCTCGTACGATCCGGACACCCTGGGCAAGAACCCGGAAGGCCGCAAGGTCAAAGGCGTGATCCACTGGGTGCCGGCCGCTGCCAGCGTCGAGTGCGAAGTGCGCCTGTACGATCGTCTTTTCCGTTCTCCGAACCCGGAGAAGGCCGAAGACAGCGCCAGTTTCCTGGACAACATCAACCCTGACTCGCTGCAGGTACTCACCGGTTGTCGTGCTGAGCCTTCGCTGGGCAATGCACAGCCGGAAGACCGTTTCCAGTTCGAGCGCGAAGGTTACTTCGTCGCCGATCTCAAGGACTCGAAACCAGGTCAGCCGGTATTCAACCGTACCGTGACCCTGCGTGATTCGTGGGGCCAGTGATTTAGCGTCAAGGGAAATAACGTGCTAACGATCTACAACACGCTCACCAAGAGCAAAGAAGTCTTCAAGCCGCTCGATGGCAACAATGTGCGCATGTACGTGTGCGGCATGACCGTGTACGACTACTGCCACATTGGCCACGGCCGCAGCATGGTCGCGTTCGACCTTGTGACCCGCTGGTTGCGCTTCAGTGGCTACAACCTGACTTATGTACGCAACATCACCGACATTGAAGACAAGATCATCAATCGGGCCAAGGAGAACGGCGAGCCGTTCGACGTGTTGACCGAGCGCATGATCACCGCGATGCACGAGGACGAGGCGCGCCTCAATATCCTCAAGCCGGACATGGAGCCGCGGGCCACCGATCATATCGCTGGCATGCAGAGCATGATCCAGACCTTGATCGACAAGGGCTACGCCTACGCCCCGGGCAATGGCGACGTGTACTACCGCGTCGCCAGGTTCTTGGGCTACGGCAAGCTGTCGCGCAAGAAGATCGAAGACCTGCGCATCGGCGCACGGATCGAAGTCGACGAGTCGAAACAGGACCCGCTGGACTTCGTGCTGTGGAAAGCCGCCAAGCCGGGCGAGCCGAGCTGGGAATCGCCATGGGGCGCCGGGCGTCCGGGCTGGCACATCGAGTGCTCGGTGATGTCGACTTGCTGCCTGGGTGAAACCTTCGACATTCATGGCGGCGGCAGCGACCTCGAGTTCCCGCACCATGAAAACGAAATCGCCCAGAGCGAAGCGGCAACCGGCAAGACCTACGCCAACGCGTGGATGCATTGCGGCATGATTCGCATCAATGGCGAGAAGATGTCCAAGTCCTTGAACAACTTCTTCACCATTCGCGACGTGCTCGACAAGTACCACCCGGAAGTCGTGCGTTACCTGCTGGTGTCGAGCCACTACCGCAGCGCCATCAACTATTCGGAAGACAACCTCAAGGACGCCAAGGGCGCCCTGGAGCGTTTCTACCACGCGTTGAAAGGCCTGCCGAATGTTGCCCCTGCTGGCGGCGAAGCCTTCGTCGAGCGGTTCACCACGGTGATGAACGACGATTTCGGTACGCCGGAAGCCTGCGCGGTGCTGTTCGAGATGGTCCGCGAGATCAACCGTTTGCGTGAGAGCGATCTCAACGCTGCGGCCGGTCTGGCGGCCCGTTTGAAAGAATTGGCCAGCGTGTTGGGTGTGTTGCAGCTCGAAGCCGATGACTTCCTGCAGGCCGGCGCCGAAGGGCGCGTGGATGCAGCTGAAGTCGAGGCGCTGATTGCAGCGCGCCTGGCGGCACGTGCCGGCAAGGACTGGGCCGAATCCGACCGCATCCGCGACCAGCTCACCGCCATGGGTGTGGTGCTGGAAGACGGCAAGGGCGGCACGACCTGGCGTCTGGCTGACTGATTGCCTGATCTGCTGTAAAACAAAACCCGCCTTGTGCGGGTTTTTGTTT
>NZ_AKJG01000156.1 GCF_000282455.1 Pseudomonas sp. GM74 | reverse complement strand
CTGCTATGCAGCCGAACGCAGCCTCGCAGGCTCGGCAGCTGCTACAGATCGCATTACCGCTTAACTGACTGGCATTAGCCATATGAGCCGGTTTCTTTGACTTCCTGATACCCACGCGCACAAAAAACCCCCTCACAAGGAGGGGGTTTGATGTTTGAACGGTTCAGACGGTTTCAACCGTCCTTTCCCGGATTCTCGTCAGCTCAGCGCAGCGCAGGAATTCCCGCAAACATCCAGGTAGATTCCTGAACCGGCGTTGCTTCGTTGCGCTTACGCGCCCACTGGGTCAACGCCACCATCATCGCAAAGCCGAGCACGATCAACACCGGATAGGCCATCAGCAACTCGGTCAGCGAATACTTCCAGGCCAGCGGTCGACCAACACCAAGCATGGCGGCATACAACCAGGACACGCCCGACAGTGCGCCAGAGAACAGGGCAAACATTCGTACATTGACCTGAAGATCAAGCAAAGAACCGGCCTTCAACATTGCAGGCAATACATAACGGTGCAACAACATGCCGTTGAACGTCAGCAACAATACAATAATAACTTTGGCTTGAAGTTTCGGATTGGCAAAATAGGTCATGCCTTTATCAAGGTAATCAATACCTATAATCGCAGCGCCCGTCACCCACAAGAATATCAACGCATTGGCAACAGACTTCTGCAGACTGGCCATATGTTCATTATCGTGACCCGACGACACGCGACCTTTCAATAGATCCTTGACCATGGCGGCATCGCTCGCAAACACCAGGCCAATAGCCACACAGCACGCCAACAGATGAACGTACACAACACCTAAACGCAAAAACTCCATGGATTCTTTCTGGCCGATCAGGCCAATCATTGTATTAATATCCAAAACTACATCTCCACTTATAGCAGCAGTGCAAATTGACCATGCCCCAGGCAGGCGAATTATTTATTCGCACCTGCAAGGTCAAGTTGGCAAAGATTGAAGCAACTAAATAATTTGGTATTACAAGAGAGAGCGACTCGCCCAGCGAGTCAGTGATGACGGCATACTATCACTCCAGGTCTCAGGTAAAAAAAATCCCCATGTGCATTCCATTCAATGCAGATGAGGTATACGTCCATTTTTCTAGTGAGTGCAGCGCGCCCCGAAGGATCCGCCTGCTGGAAAATCAGAGCCCAGCATATCCCGATCGTTCAATTTTTGAACAAAAACATCGACAAACGGTACTGTTTCCAGAACCTGGGGACGCCTACCTCTTTGGCTGAAACCCGCGTTGCTACGCCGCTGAATCGTTTCTGGTCGTATGCCGAAAAAAAAATCGCTATTTCGCTGAATTTTTGTCTCCAGACCCGACCAACGGCGAAAATTGCTTACCACGAAGACCTGCGCAAATATGCAAAAACGAGCCCGCTGGACGTTTTCGACCAGGCCGTCGGCAGGTTCTCCATCGCCTACGCCAATCAAATTGCGAAAGACCATGCCGCGCTGATAGCCCTGAAAAATCAGGGCGTATCAATGATCAGCGCCCTTCCGGTTTTTTCACGACCTCATCGGTGGTCATCAGGCCGTTGGCGATGTAGCGGAAATTGACCAGCGCGCTCCCGTATCCGTCGCCGTCAGGCAGCCACAGGAACTGCGTCGCAGCGCCCGTCAGGCAAAAGGCAATGGGTCCGGGAAAAAGGTCGATCCATCGCCCGCGTAAGCGCAGACACGTACACATCCCGGACCAGGCTCAAGCCAACAACTCGGTAATCCACCGGGCCTGCCGCGCGATGTCCTGCACCGTCTCCTCGGGCACGGCCTGCTGCGCCCGGGTAAAGTGGCTCAGGGTCTTGTGTTTCTGGCGCAACTTGCGCTGCCACTTGACCAGGAACGCTGGAGTGCGGGCCTGCATCTGCAACGGACCGAAGTACAGCTCTTGGGCGGTGTAGATCACCGGTCCGGAGCGCTCGGCGACGATGATTTCGTAGTCGAAACGATTTTCCCGCAGCACTTCCTCGCAGAGGATGCGGTAGCCATTGTCCATCAGCCATTGGCGCAATGGCTGCTCGCCACCGTTGGGTTGCAGGATCAGGCGCTCCTGACCGCTCAGGTACGCCTTGCCGCTGTCGAGGATGTCGCGGATGGTTTCGCCGCCCATGCCGCAGAGGCTGACCGCCGTGATCCCGTCTCCAGGCTCGATTGCCGCCAGGCCATTGGCCAGGCGCACGGTGACCTGCGAGTCCAGGCCGTTCTCGCGCACGGTGCGGTTGGCCGCGTGGAACGGCGTCAACGCCACCTCGCCGGCCACCGCCGCCACGATGGCGCCACGGCGAATCAACGCCACCGGCAGGTAGCCATGATCCGAGCCGATATCGGCCAGGCGCGCACCGGCTGGCACATGTGCCGCCACGCGCTCCAGGCGCATGGACAATGTCTGTTCGTTCAACTGCGGCCCCTTTTCACCACGAACGTCCGGCGCCTTTGGCCGGATCGGGGCGTGATTCTGTCGAGCAATGCCGTGCATTTCAAATTTATGTGACCAGGGTCATGGCCCCCTTTACGCAATCACTCGCGCATACACCGACCTGTCGACGTTGCCACCGGACAGAATCACCCCCACCCTTTTTCCCGACATGGCTTCATGCTCCGAGATGAGCGCTGCCAACGCCGACGCACCGGCCCCTTCGGCAAGGTTATGGGTATCGGTGTAATACACACGCATGGCTTCGGCGATCTGGTCATCGCTGACCGATACGATCCGCGCCGCACCTGCCGCGTAGACGGCAAAGGCTTCTGGAATCGGCTTGCGCACGGCCAGGCCGTCGGCAAAAGTGTTGGCCGAGGCGGTTTCGCATATCACGCCAGCGTCAAACGACAACTGTGCGGCCGCGGCCTCCGTGGAAACCACGCCAACCACCTCGGTTTGCAGACCCAGCGCATCGCGGGCGGCGATTACCCCGCAAATCCCCGATCCACAGCCAATCGGTACATAAACGGTGTCCAGGTCCGGCGCGGCGTTGAACAGCTCCAGCGCATAAGTGGCGACACCTTTGACCAGTTCGGTGTGAAACGGCGGCACCAGGAACAGGTCATGCGCCTGCGCCAGGCGGGCAGCCTCTTCACGAGCCTCATCGAAATCCCGGCCATACTCGACCACTTCAGCGCCAAAGCCGCGCATGGCGTTGTTCTTTTCTACCGAGTTGCCTTGCGGCACGACGATCAACGCCTGCAGACCCAGTGTGCGAGCCGCCAGTGCCAGGCTCTGGCCATGGTTGCCGCGGGTAGCGCTGACAATGCCCTTCGCGCCTGGGTGCTCGCGTTTAAGCCAGTGCATGAACGTGATCCCGCCGCGCACTTTGAAAGCACCGGTAGGCGTGTGATTTTCGTGCTTGACCCACACCGTGCAACCCAACCGTTGAGCCAGCAAGGGCCAAGGGTACTGGGCGGTGGCGGGCATGACCTGGTAAACCTGGCGAGCGGCCTGTTCGATATCGTCGCGAGTCAGTCTGTGCATGGGTGGTCCCCCTGAGATTTTGCCCAGTCTGAACAACGGCGCCGTATTGCGGCTTTCAAAAAACCGACCTGACTTTTGTCCCCTCTCTTCACTACTATGGTGTCCATGAGTCATCGAAACCGCCCGCCGCCACCACTGCTGTCCGAACCGGTTCGTCGTATCGAGGCCGGGCCCTGGACGATCGAATTGCTCCCCGGTTGTGCCTACGCGACCCGCTATGTCGCGACCCAGGCGGGAATCGGCTTTGCCTTTGACAGCCAGCGAGGCCTGCACGCCATCGGCAGTGACCGCATACGCCCCTTCGATGCCGTGCCCAACGGCCTGGCGTTCGTCCCCGCCGGATGTGACGTGTTGTCCGAATCACCCCAGGGCGGTGAATACCTGCGGGTGATTCGCACCGACGGTATGGCGTTGGAGGGGGATCGTGCCTTCAACAATCGTATCGACCAGCAGGCCACTGCCCTCGCCTGGCGAATGCGCGCCGCGCTGTTGCTGCCCTCCATGGAGGATGATTGGGAAGTCTGGGCACTGGCATTGTCCGAGCGGGCGACCGGTAGCGAAGCGGTGTCGACAGCAGCCCATGGCGCGATAACCGGCAGCCGGATGCGCTTGCTCGATGAGTTCATTGATGCAGGCCTCGAAGGCCCATTGAGCGTACCGGCGATGGCGAGCCTGCTTGGATTGTCCGAAGGGTATTTCATGCGGGCCTTCAAAAACGCCACCGGCAAAAGCCCCCACAGTTATCTGATCGACCGACGCCTCGCCAAGGCCCGCGCGCTGATGCGCAATCCGACCGCCACCCTGACGGAGATCGCCTACGCCTGCGGTTTCAACTCCCAGGCGCACATGGCGACCACCTTCAAGCAACGCCTTGGCGTGAGTCCGGCGCAGTTGCGTCAATCTTTGGGGTTACGTTAGCGTCTGGCTAACAGCCGGCTTTTTCGCCGCTTCATGAGACAGCCTTACCTGGAATCCCTGGCCCGCTTGCGCGCGGCCTTAGCAAACAGCCTGTAGAGGACGAGGAGCAAGGGTGTTGGCAGGACCAGCAGCAGCAATGCGCGAGTAACGTTCGACAGGTCATTGCCAGGGAAATTATTGTCGAGTTCGGCCAATGGAATCATGATCATCACAACCGCTCCCAGGTTGCACATGCAGATGGCCATGACCCTATAAAAGATTCGCCATGGTTTGGAGGGATGGTCGATGTTCTTGGTAGATGGCGGGATAACGCCGGGGCTGGGCATCACGATACAAGTACCAATGCCCCCCGCAATGGACTGAAAGAAAAAGACGAACATTGTCAGTGTCATAAGGGGTCAATCAAGTAGGTGAAAGCGCGCATAAAGAAAGCGCATTCGATCAGAACACAACGACAGGGCCATGTTTTGTCATGACCCTGTAGCTGTATTTGCAGAATTGCTTACCAGCGCATGCCTTTAAACGGGTTCCATCCCTGTTCGCCCTTTTGCTCCTTGAGGTAGTAGGCGTAGTTGGTCGAGAGGGCATAAAGCAGATTGAAAGCGAAGCCCACGGCAAAGTTGACCTGCTTGGTGAAGCCAAAGTCGACCAGTGCGAATACAGCGTCCAGAGCGAAGGAAATGGCAACCATGATCGCAATCAGCGTCAGGTTCTTTTTCCAAAGTCCCAGCACAAACAGGTAAATCGGCCCGAAGAAGAACGCAATGATGTTTGCGTTGATGCTCATCTTCTGTTTCAGGGGAAGTTGCTGCAGTGCCGGTTTGTAACCCGGTGCATTGGGCGCACCGTGAGCATCGAAGAAGGCAAATCGCGCCTGCCATTTTGCGCTGTACTTGCTGCTGCCTTGCACTTGATCTGTAGTGTTCATTCGATAAGTCCTTTAGTCCCTGAATGGTGTGTTGCTTCCAGATTTCCTTGGTGTTGCTCCATGCCTGGCGTGGCAGGCATGTCGAGTGGCCACCAGGACAGCCTATGGAGGCGATTTGCGAAGTAAAGTTCCCACGCCAAAGCGATTTTCTTAAACACCCGTTACAGTTTGCAGCGTAAACGTGCCGCATTCGGCCAGGCACGGCCTTTCAGGCGATGTTGAAAATACTCTGGAACCCAGGGAATCGAACGGTGTCGTTGCGGTCCAACACGCGGCAGGACAATGGGCGCAAGATGCCCAACGTATCGCCTGCCGACCGCCATTGCCCTTGGGAGAACCGATTGTCAGCTGTATTTTTGCGTCAAGTTTTCCGGTTAGCGATCGTGCTCCTTTGCGCAGGCACCTCGTCCTCGGTTTTCGCCTGCCCGGCCGGCCAGTCCCAGATCTGCATGGTCGCTTGTTTTTGTGCCCCTGGTTCCGAAGAGGAAGCTGGAACGATCTTCGACGACATGAACCAGATGGCGGCCTCTGGATTGCAGAACTGGATTGTGCAATCGCGCAACTCCGCGGCAACGGGCGATATCCGGCCAATCCCGTTGAATATCCGGGCCCAACTCGAACCCTGGTATGACATTCAAGTGCTCGATTCGGCGCGCTACAAGGTCGGCGATGATGTGGAGCTGAACGCCGCACACACCATGCTGCAGAATCCCGATGTACGTGCGGTCACCCTGATAGACATCATCGTCTTTCGAAATCCCGAGGATGCACTGAACGATGTCGCGCTGTGGGCGCACGAGTTGAAGCACGTGCAGCAGTACCAGCAATGGGGTGATCGCGAGTTTGCCACTCGTTATACCCGTGACTACGAAGCCGTCGAGGCGCCTGCCTACGAGATTCAAGCCCAGGTCTCCAGAACGCTGCGAGCCAGCCAGGCTCGGGCAGAATCGACTCGACTTCCCTGAGTTCAAAGGGTCAAGCCTGGTCAGGTAACCATGAAGAGCTGGCACCGCCCCCCTCTCACGCTGATTGTCTGCGCCAGGTGCAGGGGGATGTGCCGAACTGGCGTTTGAATACGCGACTGAACGCGGCTTCGGGCAGCGAAGAAAGCAGCGGACTGAAGGGTGTTTGCGAACCGAGGAATCCGCACAGCAACTGCGTGGCCCCACCGTTCCCGCCGTACTTGATCCGTGAAATGGCGCCGAATTCTGGCGGCTGGATGACGTCCCTCGCCGGCGTGGGCGCAATGCCCAGGTCGCTGCCAAAGGAATGTGCGTCGTTGCGAGGAAGCAGAACGAGTTCGCCAGCCCTTACCTCGGTGCCCGTCAGTCCTCTAAACGCCCTGCGCGCGCTCGATCGCGCTCGTAGTGTCGGGTGAGCGCGAACGCCGGCAACCAGGCCTCTCGTCGCACAGTCCAGATTTCGTAGGTTGGCGTCAGCTGGTCAGGGGTATCCAGGGATCCGAGGTTCACTTCGATTTCGTCTGCGCTGCGTGAAAACACCGAGGAACCACACAGCGGACAGAAATGCCGCCCGGCGTAGTCATGGGTTTCACCTTCGATCGTCACGGCATCCTGATGAAATATCGCGGACGCGTGGAACAGCGCCCCATGATGTTTGCGGCAGTCGAGGCAGTGACAAACGCCAACCCGGAACGGGCGCCCCGACGCGACAAGGCGCACCTTGCCGCACAAACAACCGCCGGTGAATCGGTTCATGGGGTGCCTCCTCCAGGCCGTGCGAAACGGCGTATCAGCGTGGAAACAGGAACGTCACGGCGGCGCGAAAGCCCCAGCCTTGCGGGCCGTCCTCCGGGCTGTCGAGCCAGTAGCGCGGGCCGGCCTGCACCGTCAGCGGTTGACCGCCGATCCTCAGCAGCTGGGTGACCGTCAGGTTGACCGGTACCGACCATTCGCGCGATTGCCAATTGTAGGTCGACTCGGTGTTTACCCCGTAGGTCGTGTACGTATGAGTGGTGTACGAGAGGAAGGGTTGCAGGAAGGTCTGGTTGACCTTTTCCTTGTCGTCCGGCGGGCTGTCGTCCAGGCCCCAGATATGGTTGGCCAGAATGCCTCGGGTCCAGCCATTGGACTGTTTCAACGCCACCGCCGTCGGGCCCAGGCCCCATTGCTCGCTGCCGAGCAATTCATCACTGCCGGTCGGTATCAGCAACGCCGGGCCGCCACCGAGTATCCAGCCACTTTCCGTGGGTTTGGTTGGCGAGAAGAAAAAACTCTGGGTGATATCGCCGGTGCCGGATTTGTCCGCCGCGCCATCGGGGGCCAGGCCGTGCTGGTCGATGATCGGTAGAATGGTCCGGGAAATGAGGTTCCAGTCTTCGTTCAAGGCGAACGGCAGCACAGGCTGGATATTGGTGACGCTGTGCATGCCCTCCCCGGTAGGCCCCATTTTCTGGTCCCAGTTGTACTGCACCGGCAGGCTGTACATCGCCGCGACCGGGTTGAGGGCTTTCTTTGCCAATTCTGCCGAATCATCGGCCTGAGCCATCGGGATGAAGCCCAACGCAACGAAGAATGTCGACGCGGTACCCATCCATTGTTCTTTCAAATCCATTTCACTCACCTGTAGACGCCAAAGCCGGCGTTGCTAAGGGTTAGCGTAGGCAACAGTGATCGATGTGCAATTTTACCGGCCCCGTGTTTGACAGTTTTTGAGAGTTATTGATTGGGATTATCCCGCCGCTACGGGCAGCATTCGGCCCGCATTGTCCGGCGTGCAAGCACCTGCTTTGCGTAACCGACCGGCAAGTACCAGTGCCTGAATACAAGGCGTGCGGACCAATGCCCGGGGCCAGGTCGGAACCCGAATGACAACTTTCATCACTTGAGAACCAAAAACATGGGCATGTCGAATAAATGGATTGCGGGTATTGCTTTGAGCTGTGTATTTCAGGTCGGCTGTGTCTCGAAAGTCGCGCAGCAAGAGCAATACTCGGGCTTCCTGGGCAATTACCAGGGCCTGGAGGAGCAAACTACGCCGAGTGAGCAGAAAGTATTGCGCTGGGTATCGCCAGGGTTCGATCCTCGCGCGTATTCCACGGTGGTGTTCCGGCAGATGGAGCTGTATCCATCGCCGCAGCCGACCGCGCGCGTCAGCCTGAAGACCCTGCAAGACCTGCAATTGATGGCCAGCAACAGCGTCAAGACCGCCTTTGCCCGACGCTATGCGATCATCCCTTATCCGCAGCTGGCGCCGACCGATTCGCGGTCGCTGATCCTGCAGGCAGCGATCACTCACGTCAGCGCCAACAACGAAGGCATGCACTGGTATGAAGCTGTTCCAATCGGGGCCATTGTCGGGGCGACACAAGCAGCCACCGGGCATCGGGACCAGACCGCCGAGATGTACATCGAAGCCAACCTGATCGACGCCAAGACCGGTATGCCGGTCGCGAAGATCGTGCGCAAGGTATTCGGCGAGACCATCAAGAATGCCGAACAGCCGATTGTTGCCAATGACTTCAAGGTTGCACTCAAAGGCATGACAGACGATATGCAGGCCCTCCTCCTCAAGCGTTGACGTTCAGGTAAACCCCATCGCAAGCAGACCGGCATGGGGTTTCAATGTGATACCCCGCCGCGCTTTCCCTCTGACAAACCGTTAGCCGCACCAACGCCTGACGCGAGACTCAATGATGAAAATTCCGGCCCAAACTCTGGCGATTCTGATGCTGTTGCTGAGCACCAGCGCCCTGGCTGCGACAGTGATTCCCCTCAAAGGTCAGACCTCCCAGACCATCCAGCAGGACACCAGTGCCTGCCAATCCCAGGCCAACGCACAACATCCGGTGCAAAGCACCGTGCCTTCCGGTGGTCGGGTCAAGGGCGCCGCAACCGCCGCGGTAGCCGGTGCGACCGCGGCAGAAGTTCGCGGCCGCCAACATGAAAACCTCTATGACCAGATTGACGACGATACCAAGCAAGACTATCGCCAGAACCGCGCACACAGTGCCGCGGTTGCCGGCGCCGTCGTGGGGGGCTCCAGGCAACGTCAGGAGCGCCGGCAGAATATGAATGAGAGCGAACAAGACATCACCGCCAACAACTCCGTCTACAGCAGCTGCCTGCAACAACGTGGCTACGATGTCTTGCCTTGATCGGCGACGACAATGGCATGACGTGTTTATGTCCTTGTCGTTTTGCTCGCGCCCTGGCTTCTGGCCAACTTCGTCCGCTCAAAAAAAGCCCCGGGCCCTTCATGAAAGGACCCGGGGCAAAGCCGTAGAACGAGAGGTGAGGATCGTTTACGCCGCGACAAACAAATCATGAACGCGATGTGCGTCAACGCTCCTCGAGAGCCATTTAAGTCGGTAACGCCCCCGGTTCAAAGCTAATAAGAATCAAAAATAATCCTTAGCAAGCCAAGTGCACAAAAATACAATCATTGATTTGTATCTTGATAGTTCAGGCTGAGTTTGAGGACTGTCGGCACAACGAGATTAGTTCATTCAGGCCTGGTTGCGCGCAAACCCGCCTGCCCGAGCTTGCAGTTTTCGGATAGCGCAGTTAATCCATTCCAAGCATTATTCATGGTGTCCAAATCGAAAACCATGGGTCATCCAGCAATGCTTTTCCTTTGTTTGATTGAACTGATACCTCTGGCAGGCCGGGCTGTTTGCCGAACCGCACGCCTCTGAAACGAGCCAGTCCGGCATTGTAAATGCGACACGCAGTGCACCTTCCGCCTGGCCCTCATCTTCGTTCACTTCCCAGACCAGAATGTACCGAGCCAAATCCGGCCCCTATACTCAGGCCAGCACCGCCTGAACGGAAGATTTCTATGAGCTACACCTTCAAGTTGAAAAATGGCGCCATGGCGGTATTCGACCCCGAGAGCGCCATGCTTTCCATTACAACACCCCATGGAGATGTACAGAATTCCACGCTAGGTAGAGCTGAGTCGCGTCTGTTGGACCTGCTGCTCATGGAGCCAGGTGTCACTAAAAGCCGCGATGAAATCATTGACTACACCTGGAATGACCGCGTGGTTGCCTCCGGCAGTTTGAATCAAACGGTTTTCTCACTGCGCAATATTCTCAATGACAGTCGGGATCACGAGATCTTGATGACTGTTCCTCGACGAGGATATTGCTTCAACCGGCAATGTGTCGTCGATGCGCAAGCAGATATACCGACACCCCGAGTGGAAACAGCGCAACCACCCGCGCCCATCATTGAGCAACTACCGCCACCGGGTGGTGATGAGCGACTGGCCCCTCCAGGAAAAACCAGTAATTCCACCCGCATTACAAAGGCCCAACTGATCGGTTATTTCGTTACGCTGGCAGTCGTTGCCTTTACTATTTTTCAATTCGACTTCCACGCACCAAAAATTGAAATTTCCAGTATCGACAAGAATGGACTGGTCATACACGCCGTGGGCAACGATCTTGCCGAGGCTCAAGCGCTGATGGATCTGTCAGTCAAACAAACTGAACAGCTACCGCCAAACCTGAAGGGCCAGGTCTGGATCAACCTGTATAAAGCCAATTATTCCGTTTCGTGCATCCGCCAGGATCAAAGCACTGCAAATCTGCAATTGAACAGCAGCGAAAGAGACCTCGCCTTGATGATTCGTCAATGTCTGGAAGTCACCTTATGAAGTTCGGAATTCCGCAAGCCGCTCACTGGCCTCTTATAGGTTTGATCAATGCACTGTGCATTTTCTCTTTTGTCTATTCACCTTCGCACTACATGGAAAATACCAGCTACCAGACAAAATCCCGACAATGGCTGGAGGATCTCAACCAACTCAACACCGAAGAGTACCTCACTATCGGGCATGGTCGACTCACGGGGACCACACTGGAAAGCCTGAATGGAAAAATCCGCAACGCGACCATCTCGGCGAATATAATTGGAGAAAACAATACACACGTCGAGATCAAGGTCAGCAATATCAAGCTCAGCCAGGACAATGAACTTTTTGCCATTGAAAAGACCCCTGACCTGTTCTTCAGGCGTCAGTATGTCTTGCAAGAAGGCGCCATTCTAAACTACGAGTTGATCCCGACCCAGGATAAAAACGCCGTGTGTTTTTACATCCATGAACTTGGCCGCTTGCGCTGCATGAACCATTAATCAGCCTCCCGCAGCGACTCGACACCCGCCTTGTACAGGTTCACATCAAAGAATTTTCAAACAAAAATAATACTTATTGATTTGAATCAAACGTCTCTCCTGACAAAAATCCCTCGCCGATAATCCTTGGAATCGAGCCTGCTTGATTCTCGCCCGGGACAATGCCCTATACAGGAGAGTCAAGTGAAAACCATGCATTTCCTGCGAACCCACAAGTCGACGACTTTCGGATTCATGACGGTCTTTTTTCTGTCTGCCATGCCACTTTATTCGTTGGCGCACGACGAACGCTCCGTCGAAAGCACGACCATTGAATATTATGAAATTGAAACAAGCCCGGATGACAGCCAGAAACTGTCGCATCTGAAGATTCAAAGTGAGAATGAGTATCATACGGACGAGCAGAACAGTGATTCTGCTCTCCCTGCCCCACCACAAAGTGATACCGGCATGAGCTACGCCAACAGGCTCATACTACTTTGAGGAGCGTTGTATTCGCAGGGGAAAACGGTGACGGGCCTCTTCCGGCGACCTGGAAAATATGAGTTATTGACTTTGGCAGGCACCATCGAAGTGAGATTGTTTGCAGCCGGGTCGTGGCAGAGATGAAGCTGACACTCTGCTCTGCCTGAATAAACTGTTAATAAGGAATCGCCTCGATGCTACTGAAAAACTTCGTCACCGTGTCGTTTGGTTTATTGCTTTCCCTCAAGGCCATGGCCGACGACAAGGGCGTCTACAGTGCCAAATTGACGAGTGTCGAAACCAACAAGAAGGCCCCAAGTACCGTGAAAACTGGCTATCAGGTAAAAACCGGTTATCGTATTGACGACTTTTATTCCTTCACGGCAGCAGCCATTGACCCGATGAAACCCCAATCGCAGATTTTCAGTTCGAAAATCGATCCGCGCAACATTCAACGCCTGGACGACTCACCGTCGGACAGCAAGTACGCATTTTCGGCGGAACTGGAACTGATCCGGGGACTCTGACAACCCGTTCAAAGCCAATGGAAACGGGGTCGAACTCACCGGCAGAATGAACGCCCGATCGCGTATCTTCTCCAGACTGCCCGCCAGGCTTGACCTTAATCATTTAACAGATGAGCCTTCAATTTCATGAGTATCGCACCGCCCGACGAGATCTTTCATTTGTCTTCTGCCTTGCCGAGCCAACTGAATAGAACAATAGGCAAATGGGAAATGAGCCTTATTCCGACCGAGCATGAAGCGCGCATTCGGCAACACAAACTCTTTCACAGTCCGCAACTGCAGTGCAGTCGCCTTGAGTTCGACTCATCCGTAACCCTGGTCAGCTCTGTCCCTGCCGGATGCGTGACATTCGCCATCTCCCAGGTCCCGATTGGGCGCCCCGTCGTAAACAATCACAAACTACGACCTGACGAAGTCATCGTACTGCACAGCGATGAATCGGTGCATTACACCTGTGAACCGAATGAAACACTGTTCACCATCACCACGACACTGGAAAACTATAACCGGTGCCGCCAACATCACCCTGTCATGGATATTCTTGCAAATCGGACACAACACAGCTTCCAGGCTGAAAACTTTCAATTCATACAATCGGCCATTCAAGCCATCAGCGCTTGCTGTGACGACATCAATGACGCTGCTTCAGCACAACGCAGCGAAGCAGAGGGTTCGGTGATTGAAAGTGCGGTACTCGCTTCTCTGTTGCAGTCGTTGACGCCCGCAGGCGGTGTCAGCCGCAAAGTCCCGACAAGAAGAAAGGTGGCGATAGAAGCCATCCAGTACATCCATGAAAACACAAAAAAAACGCTCACTATAAAGTCGCTCGTAAGACAACTTGAAACCACCACGCGTACCCTGCACTTTGGCTTTATTGAAACGTTCGGGATATCGCCAATCGCATATATCAGAAACTTGAGACTCGCAAGTGCCCGTCGCGACCTGATCAATAAAACCTGGCCCACCGTCACAGAAACCGCGATGTTCTGGAACTTTCACCATCTGGGCCGGTTCTCCAAGGCGTATCAGATCGCTTACGGAGAGACGCCGTCGGAAACGGCCAGGCGCAATTCAGCCAGGCCCAGGAACACGACCTCACCCGTTTACATTCAGGTCGCTGGCGATAGAAGTCATCGTTAACAGGCCTTTATCAAAGCCCTGTAAATGATGATTAATGATTTTCCTTGATTAACAACAGGTATCAAAAATTGCTTATTTGCCTACTCAAGGAGATAAGCATGCATCATCGAATAAACACACTGCCACTCAAGCAGAAGATCGCACTGTGCATTGCAGTCTATGCAAGCGGCATCTTATTGGCCTGGGTAATTGACTGGTACTGAAGACGCTTAATCCGCGACTACAGGAAGCACAGTGAAATAATGATACCTCGGGGTTTGTCGATGGTTGCCGCATATAAAGCGTTACTTGGAAGGCACGCAGTCACTGTCTGTCTGATTGCTGCAGCGGGCTGGGCCGCATGGCTCTGCGCTGGAGGACTGGCGGAGCCATTCACTGCACGGAAGTTGAATAACGTTTATGCCGATCTGCGCGCAGCACAAGTGGAGCCCAATGCGCAGATCGACAAAGTACTGGAAACCCTCGGCGATCTTGATCGTTCGGGTCAAGCGTGCTCCGCCGAGCAATACTCGCAACTGGCTGACCTGGTCAAGAACCTGCGATTCGTCGATCAAGCGGCAATCCAGTTGCCCAACGGCAAGATCTGTTCCTCCTACGGACAAGAACTCCCGTCGATACTGACCGGTAACGACAAACGCAAGTTCTCCGTTGGCAAGCGAACCTACTGGGTGGATTCCGGCCACACGGTTTCCGCGGACACCGACTTTATCATTGTGTCGGAACAGTCAACCTACGTCTGGGCAAACAAGAAAATCCTGCTCGACAATCTGAAGTTTCCCGAGGACCTGCAACTGGACCTCATCGGCCCCGGCGGCGCAGTGCCCATTGCCTCTACGGGTCTCAGGCCGTTGATGATGCGCAAGCCCTTCCACCTGGAAGAACTGGTTATCTCGGCAGACAAGGCCCTGATCGCCTTTGCGGGCAACCGAAATGAACTGATCTCTGTCGTTTCTCTTCCGTTGAGCTACCTGACAAGTCTCAAATTCAAATTATTCATTGGCCTTGCGTGCGTGTTCGCCGCGCTGCTCTTGCTCGCAAGGTGTATTCAACGACATTACACCTCTACCGCTGTACGGCTGCGCAATGCCCTGAAAGCCAACACCCTGGGGGTTCACTATCAGCCAATCGTCAACTTGACGACGGGCTATCTGGTGGGCGCCGAATCACTTTCCCACTGGAACGACAACGGCACCCAAGTGCCTGCGGATGTTTTCATCCCGGTGGCGGAGAAGTCTGACTTGATCCGCAAACTTACGCGCTCGGTGATTCGACAAGTGGCGGAGGATTACAGCACCTATCTCTGGGCCTGCAAGGACTTCTACATTACGGTCAATCTTTGCGCCCAGGATATTCAGGACCCGAGCTTCCCGGACTATGTGGCCGGCGTGCTGGCCACCTACAACATGCCTGTGTCCGCCATGGCCTTTGAAATCACCGAAAGGACCCTGCTCGACCAAAAGCCTGCCGCCCTGCAATTGCGACGGCTTCGTGCGTGCGGACACCGCATTGCCGTGGACGACTTCGGTATCGGCTACTCCAACCTCTCGCTCCTCGATTCAGTGCCATTCGACATTCTGAAAATAGATCGCTCATTCATCGCAGACGACAAGATCGCGGCCAAGGACGCCTTGTGGCGCCATATTGCCCAGTTGGCCAAGTCGCTGAGACTCAAGGTCGTGGCCGAAGGTGTGGAGACTCCGGAGCAACTGCCGCATCTGGTTTCGGAGGGGGTTCTACTGGCGCAAGGCTGGCTGTTCTCCAAAGCGCTGCCCATTCAAGCGTTGGCAAGACGCTACTTTCAATGCCCGGCAAACATCCCGCCCTATGACTCAAAAATATCAATCAATGACTTCTATTAACCCCTCACGGCCCCTCAAATGCTCGCCGAACCCTAACACCAGACAAACCTGTACAAGGACTCCACCACACATGCTACTTCGAAACCTTGGCTTCGCTTCACTGCTATCGCTGCTGTCTTTTCAAGCGCTCGCCGATGACAAAGGTTTATATCTTGGAGCTGGCGTAAGCAGCATACAGACCGACGAATCCAGACTGGACGACGACGACACCAGCTACAAGGTTTATGCCGGGTATCGCGTCAATAGTTACCTGGCCTTCGAGGGTGCCTACGTCGACCTGGGTCAATTCAAGGACAAGAATGTCGATTTCGAAGGCAAGTCGGCCCAGGCTGCCGCCCATGTGGGCTTTCCACTGGGCGATCGGATGCGGGTGTTCGGCAGTCTCGGTGCTCACGCCTGGGACGCCGACGGCAATGCCACCGACGACGATACCGGGGTTGACCTGACCTATGGTGTCGGCCTGGAGGTCGATGTGTTTCGCAATATCGGCCTGCGCGCTGAATACGAAGTCCTGGAGGTCGGAGAGATCGACCTGAATCAGACGACTGCGTCCGCCTATATGCTTTTTTAACACCGCTACAACTGAGCGACCGCCCCGGTCGCTCATCGCACTTGCCGCAATGCGCGTCCTCGCCCTGTCAGCCCCCCGCCATTACTTCAACGTCTCCTTCGATTCCTGCGCCGGTGCCATGTACCACTTGTCCCTGGGCACCCATTTCTCCTGTTGCGGATCACCCAGATAGTGCGGCGACATGATCTGTACGCCGTACTCGTTGAACACATCCTGGATGTTGGCGTGCAGCATGCTCAGCAGCACCGCCCGTGGCCGAGGCTGACTGGGGATGGCCTGGGCCACCAACCGGTACTCGGGGTAGAAATCCGACAACGCCGTCTGGAACACCTGCGGCGGTGGGGTTTCGAGGACGCCGGGCGTGCGTTTGGCGGCTTCCAGCAACATCCCTTCGACCTGCCGCCAAGGGGTGTCATAGCCAATGGTGACTACGGTGTCGACCACATAACCGGGGCCTTGTACAACCCGTGAATAGTTCTTGGTGACCGTGCCGGTGATCATCGAGTTGGGCAGGGTCAGCACTTCGCCCAGGCCGGTACGAATGCTGGTGGTGAACATGCCCAGTTCAGTGACTGTGCCTTCGTGCTCGCCAATGCGCACGAATTCACCGGGGCGCAGGGTTCGGGTGTACGTCAGGATCAATCCGGCCGCCGCCTGCCCGACGACGCTGGAAGCACCCAGCGAGATCATCAGGCCGACCAGCACCGACAAGCCTTTGAACGCATCGGTACCGGCACCCGGCAAGTAGGGATAAGCCATGGCCAGGGCAAACAGCCAGATCGCCAGCGACGTCAGGCGCTGGGTGGGCTTCAGGGTTTCGTGGTTCAGCCAGTTGAAGGTACCGGGCGTGGCCATGCGCCGCAGTATCCGGCGAGAGAAGGCGGTCGCGCCTCGCGCAATGAAGAAGATCGCCAGCGCTACGCCGAGTCCGGGGATGGCACCGAGAATCCCTTGCAGCAAATAACCGGCGACTTCCAGCAGATAGTTGTTAAGGCTTTCACCCCAGGGCCGGGTATAGGGAAAACGCGACAGGACAAAACCCAGCCACTCGTAGGTGAGCAGCAGCACGATGACCCAGCGCAGCACTTCCAGCACACGGCTGACCAATGGATAGAGGAAGTTGGCGTCGATCAGCGGAACCCGCCCGACCTTCAGGGCCTGGGTATGCCGATGCATCAGGTCGGGCAATTTTTTCAGCAGTTTGCGCCGTAGAAAAACCATGGCCAGGAGCAGGCCGAGATAGATACCGGTGGCGAGCAGCGCGGCGCCCACCGACCGGAGTATCAAGTGCAGGCTGCGAGCTTCCCGGGTTTCGGCCACCACCTGACGCAGTTTTTCAGCTGCGGCTTCGGCGGCCAGATGCACCGAGTCGAATTCGGTGTCGTCGAAATCCTTGGGCGTAACGATGAAAGCGCGGCGAGAACCCAGCAGCACCATGTAGCTTGTCATGATCGGATCGAGGGTAACCTTCAGGTCGTCGGCCTCGTCCAGCGCCTCACCGATCACCGCTTTCGCCCGTTTGACCCGCGAGGCAGGGGCTTCACCGAGGAGAGTCGCGCGAAACACCATGACACTGCGGTTGGCCACTTTCAGCTCAGCAGGCGCATCAACCACCTTTGGTGAATCCTCTGCCCACAGCTGCAACGACCAGAACAACCCGAAAACAGTGAACAATACAACGAGCAGCCTGCTCCGCATCTGTCAGATCCCTACTTCACAAATTTCTGGTCGAGTGTACGTACCGCAGCGTAGTTCACCGATGAACGGTTGTCAGATTGCAGGAGCAAGCTTGCTCGCGATAAACCGGAGAACACCGCGGGGCACCTGCCAGCCCGCGTTATCGTTGACGACCATCGCGAGCGAGCTCGCTCCTACAGTGCATTCAAGGATTGACCTGGTAACCCTTGCCCTGCAAACAGCTGGTGTAAGCCGACGTGGTGTTCGCCTGCGTGGTTTTCGATTGCTCCCGGCGTTCCTGGCGCTGACGTGACGCACCGACCACGGCACCGGCTGCCGCCGTCTCCTTGGCGCGGTTCTGGCGATAGTCCTGTTTCGTGTCATCGTCGACACGATCATAGACCTCGTCACGTTGATTGCCGCGCACCTGGGCCCCAACCGCGCCAGCGGCAGCCCCGGCAGCAGCGCCCTTGATCCGACCGCCGGAAGGCGTGGAAGCCGTCGAGGTGCTTTGGCTGGCGGCGATGCTGTTGCATTCGTTGATGTCGGCCTGGGTTTGTTGCGAACTTTGCCCTTTCATCGGCACCACCGTTTGCGCCCATCCCGGGGCGCTCAAAACCGACAAGGCGAGACACAGACTGATAGGTGACAGTTTTTTCATGATGACCTCCGGATGAACCTGGTTCACCCCCAACAGGAGTTTAGATCAGCCCCCATCAGCCACCCGGTTACTGACCGGCGGTGAGTTCAATCTCCATGACCAATTGGTCTGCGATCCAACGTACCGGCACGGCCTCCAGTTGCGCGCCTTTACACGGGCCGTCGATGCAGTGCCCGTCGTCGTAACGAAACATCGCGCTGTGATGGGCGCACATCAGGACCTTGCCGCGCCAGGTGCAGAACTGCTGCGGATTGAAGTCCAGCGGCACCGAGAAATGCGGGCAGCGGTTGATGTACACCCACACCTGTTCGCCCTGACGCACCGCCACCAGCCCGGCAGGATGCAGTTGCTGGTGCTGTGGCAATCCCAACGCCCCGCCG
This sequence comes from Pseudomonas sp. GM74, assembly GCF_000282455.1. Lineage (GTDB taxonomy): Bacteria > Pseudomonadota > Gammaproteobacteria > Pseudomonadales > Pseudomonadaceae > Aquipseudomonas. Next base: position 5,656 of record NZ_AKJG01000156.1, on the reverse strand, counting down.
TCGGCGATGTCGTCCAGTCGGCACAAGGAAATGCGGGTCATGGAAAACCGCGCAGTTCCGGATTGCCCAGGCTCCAGTGCCAGGGGCGAATCTGCAGACTGGCGAACAGTCCCGCCTGGACATAGGGATCGTCGCGCATGAACGCTTCGACCTCCGGCAGGCTGCCCGCCTCGATGACCAGCAACGTCCCCGTCATCGCCGCGCCGGCATCATCAAGGATCGGGCCGCCGAGGCGCACGACGACCCGATGATCCCCGGTCGCACGCAAATGCGCCTGGTGACTGGGCCGCAGACGCTGGCGCAGCGCCTGGCAGTCCGAATGATCAGTGGCAAACACCGCAAAGAACTGACCCATGATTCACGCAGATTCCATGACAAATTCATAACATGCACGCTTGAACGGCACGTCCATACCCAGCCTGGCGGACACATCGTCGTGGCAGGTCAAGTCTTCGTAAATCACCTGCAACGACTGTTTCACCCCAAACACTGCATCGGATTGCAGATACGGATCATCGTGGTTGAACAAGTGCGTCACCAATTTGCGATAGCCCGGCACCTCGATCATGAAATGCAGGTGAGCTGGCCGCCACGCATGGCGGTTGGCGGCATCGAGCATGCGCCCTACCGGGCCATCGGTCGGTATCGGATAGGCCACCGGGACAATGGTGCGAATCGCAAAGCAGCCATCCGCGTCGGTGCGATAGCGCCCGCGCAAGTTGCCGAAAGGCTGTTCGGTGTCCTGTCCGGAATACATGCCGTTTTCGGCGGTCTGCCACACGTCCAGCACCGCTCCGGCCAAGGCATTGCCATGAATGTCGACCACGCGCCCGCGTACCAGCGCTGTCTCCCCGGGCGTGAAGGCCATGTTTTCGCCGAACTCGCGATCCGGCATGCCATCGATGTAGAACGGCCCGAACACCGTGGTCTCGGTGGCCGCTGCGCTGTGGCGATGGTTGATCGCGTCGACCAGCATCGAAACGCCCAGGGTGTCCGACAGCAGAATGAATTCCTGGCGCACCAGGCCATCGCACTTGTGCCCGGTGTCGGTCAGAAAGCCAATGCCTTCGAACCACTCCCGTTCGGTCAATTCGACCTCGCTGACAAACCCATGCAGGTGGCGCACCAGGCTTTGCATGATCTGTTTGTAACGCGCGTTGGGCGCGTCGTTGAAGCTGTTCACCGCCTGTTGGGAGATCAGTGACTCTATGGCTTTGTCTTGATCGGTCATTGTTGTTATTCCGACGAGGATAAAAGTGGCTGGCAGATCAGGCTGGGGCCTGACCTGTCAGGGCACGGTTCAACAACGCCTCAATCGGGCCTTGTTCGAACGGCCGCGGGTTGTAGTAAGGGCTGGCACAAGCGATTTGCGCAGCTTCGGCCGGGCCGTTTGCCGGAAAGCCGATGTCCGCCAGGGCCAGTGGGATGCCCAGTTTCTGGTTCAGCGCGTACAACAAGGCACCGACCTCACTCGCTTCGCTCCCACCCAATGCGCGGGCGGCCCGTTGCAGCGGGCCCGCCGCCGCTTCGCGGTTGTAATGCGCGGCGTGGGGCAAGACGATGGCGTGCGCCTGTGCGTGGGGCAGATTGAACGTGCCGCCCAGGGTGTGACAGAGCTTGTGGTGCAAGGCCATGCCGACCGAACCCAGGCAAATGCCTGCCAGCCACGCGCCGTACAGCGCCTGGCTGCGCGCCTCGGGGTCATCGGGATGGTTGACCACACCCGGCAAGGCCTGCGCCAGCGAGCGAATCGACTCTTCGGCCATGAAACCGATGATCGGGTTGGCATCCTGGGCGTACAGCGCTTCGACGGCATGGGCCATGGCGTTCATGCCCGAGCACGCGGAGATTTGCGCTGGCAGGGTCAGGGTCAATTGCGGGTCGTAGATCACGGTCTTGGGCAAAACCCGCGGATCCCGTCCGGTTTTTTTCAGGCGATTTTCGGTCAGCCCGTAGATCGGCGTCATCTCGGAGCCGGCATAGGTAGTCGGCACCGCCACGATGGGCAGGCCGGAATCCATCGCAATCGCCTTGCCCAGGCCGATGGTCGAGCCACCGCCAATGGCCACGCAACAATCGGCATCCAGCCGCGCCGCCTCGATGCGCGCCGCTTGCGCCACTTCCAGCGGGACGTGCATCACGGCCCTTGGATAGACACCGGCGGCACGGTCACCGAGCAACGCCGCAACCTTTTCGCCGAGCCCCTGCTGTTCCGGTGTGGTCAGGATCAACGCACGCCGGGCACCCAGCCGTTCGATTTCCTCGGCCAGCGCCGAGAGCTTGCCCCAGCCGAACACCACACGGGTCGGCAGGCTTTGGTAAACAAAAGGATTCATGGCAGGCCTCAACGTTTGTAATACGCAGGGATGTTGGCATCGACGTTGACCCAGACCGAACGGGCTTCGGTGTAGTCGTGGATCGCTTCGAAGCCCATTTCCCGGCCATAGCCGGACTGACCGACACCGCCAAACGGACTGCCCGGGTTGACCCGTTTGTAGCAGTTGATCCAGCACATACCTGCATGAATCGAGTCGGCTATTTTGTGTGCGCGGCTCAGGTTCTGCGTCCACAGGCCGCTGCCCAATCCGTATTCACTGCTGTTGGCGATGGCCAGGGCTTCTTCGTCGGTGCTGAAGCGCACCACGGTGACGAACGGGCCGAAGACTTCCTCCTGGCAAACGCGGTCACCGGGCCTGGCCTCGATCACTGTCGGCTCGACATAAAATCCATTGGCCAACGCTTTATCCTCCGGTGCCTTGCCGCCAGCGAGGACCTTGCCGCCCTGCTCGATGGCAATATCGATGTACGCCATCACCCGGTCGCGGTGCAGCGCCGACGTCAGCGGGCCCATTTCGGTGTCCGGGTCCAGCGGGTCGCCCAGGCGAATGGACTTGGCCAACACAATGAAACGCTCAAGGAATTGATCAGCGATATCTTTGTGCAGAATTAGCCGCGAACCGGCGATGCAGGCCTGGCCCTGGTTGTGAAAGATCGCCCAGGCCGCGCCATTGACCGCCGCGTCCAGGTTGGCGTCCTCGAACACGATGTTCGCGCCCTTGCCGCCCAGTTCCAGCTGGATGCGCTTGAGGTTGCTTTTGGAGGCTTCGACGATCCGACGCCCGGTGGCGGTCGAACCGGTAAAGGCAATCTTGCCCACGTCGAGGTGTTCGGCCAGCGCTTGCCCGGCGGTATGGCCGTAGCCCGGCACCACGTTGACCACGCCCTTGGGGAAGCCGACTTCGGTCATCAGCTCGACAATGCGCAAGGTCGACAACGGAGTGATTTCCGAAGGCTTGATCACGATGGTGTTGCCCGCTGCCAGCGCCGGGCCCATTTTCCAGCTGGTGAACATCAGCGGGAAGTTCCACGGCACGATCTGCCCCACCACGCCAATCGGCTTGCGTTGCACGTAGTTGAGGAACCCCGCTTCGACCGGAATCACCGAACCTTCGATCTTGTCGGCCATGCCGCCGAAATAACGGAAGCACGCCGCCGTGCGCGGTACGTCGAGGCCACGGGAATCGCGGATCGGGTGCCCGGTATTGAGGGATTCGAGCTGCGCCAGTTCTTCACCGCACGCTTCGATCCTGTCCGCCAGTTTGAGCAACAGGCGTCCGCGTTCGGCGGCGCCCAGCGCCGACCAGGCCGGGAAGGCGCGCTTGGCGGCGGCCACGGCGAGGTCGATGTCAGCGGCTTCGGCTGCTGCGATGCGGGTGATCAACGAACCGTCATGGGGCGACACGACGTCGATGGTGCCGCCGCCGACGGCATCCACGAAGCGGCCATCGATATAGAGCTGATTTTGCATAATGGTTTCCTCGCACCGCGCGGCTGGCGCAGTGTTTGACGAAGTGGTTCCTGAGCGCTTTGCCCGGCGCTGGGCCGGGCCGGACGCGAGGTCCTAGAACTCGATTGGATACGGCTTGAGCTCACCGCTTTCGTAGCGTTGCGGCAGGTTTGGCGTGGCGTTTTCCCAGACCATCAGCATCGAGCGTTTGGTCGAGTAACCCTGGTGACGGATGTCCGCGGGCATGGCGCAGATGTCGCCGGCACGCATGGTGATGCGCGCACGGGGATTGCCGTCGTCCTTGTCGCCGACGTCCCAGATGATTTCGTCGGACATCTGCAAGAACCACTCGATGCGGTCATTGCCGTGGAACACCGGCAGGATGAACTCCTCGGTGGTCGGGCAGAACAGGCTGGCCTTGCACACCGAGGTCACCGACGGGTTCCAGGTCACATCGGAGCGCGACAGGTACTTGAACAGGTTGAAGGCATGCAGTTCGCCTTCGAAGCCTTCGGCGGCATGGACCTCCGGCTCGTCCTGCGGCACATCGATGAACTGGCGGTTGACCGGCAAGTCATCACGCAGCGGCGAGTCATCCTTCAGGCCCGGCATGCGTTTGGTGGCGATACGCGAGCGCTCGATGGCTTCGATGTTGTTGCCGTTCTTGCGACCGAATGCGCTGCCGGTTTCTTCCGGGGCTGCAAAGGGGTCGAAGGTGGCATTGGTCCAGTCGCGCAGGATGGCCTTGAAGGTGGCCATGATCAGTGGCGTTTCGAAGTTTTCGGTGTAATTGACCCCGGCCGCCTTGAGCGTGCCGTTGAAGGTGCCGGCGTACAGGTCGACCTTGCCGTAGTAATTGCGGGTGCCAATGACGTGGTCAAAGTTGACCCAGCCATAGAAAAAGCCCCAGGCCACGTCGCGCATCATGGCGCGCAGGAAGGCGTCGACCGGAATCAGGTGCGAGCGGGTCTGGCCCTTGGCCGGCCAGGTGATGCGGGCGAAATACTCGTCGCGCGACAGTTCGAAGGCGCCGAGTTTGAATGAGCGGTAGCCGGTGACGGCATGGGGCGCGCTGGCCTGGACTTCATCGTCGGCAAGGTGGGCGGTGTCGGCAGCGGTTTCAAGCATGGCCATGGCGGAATTCCTCTTGTTGTTGTGGGGTGGGCGGTCGGGCGTGGCAGATCACTTGAAGCAGATGTCGGCCCATTTCTCGACCGACAACGGGCCTTTGATGGTCTGCTGCAGGATCACACCCGGGCGGCTGGCTTCGAAGCGATAAGCGGTGCCGACTGGCAACAGGCACTGATGGCCGCGCTTGAGCAACACATAACCCATCGGTTTGCCGGCAGGTACGTCACCGGCCAGATGCGTGCCCTCGCCGGCTTTCAACGGCGCATCGAGCTTGAGGAAATCCACGCGAACCTCGCCGTCCATGACGATGGCGAATTCGTCGTGTGCTGCGGTGTACCAGGGCGACTGGCCTTCGGCACGGATGGACTCAACGACGTAGCCAAGGTTGAAACCCACCACGACTTTTTCATAAGGACGGGAAAGATCGGCCACTTCGAAAATGTTGGAGAAGGCGTAGTGGCTGGCCTGGCCGCTGATGATTTCAACCGACCCTTTGGTGTAGTTGTCCAGCGAGCCGAAGACCGTTTCGATTGCAGCGCTACTCATGGTTTTCACCGTTTTGTTGTTGTAGTAACAGTGAGCCAACAGTACGTCGCAGCACCTCGGCGAACAATTAGAGGACCGGCGACAACAGTGTTTGCGAAACGCAAACACTGTTGTCATTGCTCAATCGCAATCCTTGTGGGAGCGAGCTTGCTCGCGATGGGGGCCTACTGTTCAACATCAATGTTGACTGAC